>NZ_JBLWSJ010000002.1:0-772422 GCF_048452665.1 Pantoea graminicola
TTTTTTTTTGCATATTGCACCGCGAGAGGAGATGAGAAGTCTGTCTGCTTAAGGGGCTTCCGCGCAGCGGGCCACCGAATCCCGGCTTACCAGCGTCCCCTGATGCGAAAACAGGATGCTCTCTTCAGGCCGCAAAATAATTTCCATCGCGTCACGGATCATCTCATCTACTGGAACATGAATGGTCGTTAAGGAGGGCGTGTAGTACTTTCCTATCACCGCATCATCGAAACCAGCAAGCGAGATCGCTTCCGGCACGCTTTTACCCGCCTCCTGAAAGGCTTTTGCCAGACCAATCGCCATATCGTCATTGGCGGCCAGCACACAGGTAAACGCCACGTTCCGCCCCAGCAGCTCACACCCGGCCGCGTAACCGCTCCCGGTACTCCAGGCACCCTGCACCACCAGTTGCGGATCCAGACTGATGCCCGCCTTCTGCAGCGCATGACGGTAGCCCGCTAAACGCTGCTCGCCGGTCGGTGAGCCAGGGCTTCCCGTGACAAAGGCGATCCGGGTATGTCCCAGCGCCAGTAAATGCGCCATCATCTCTTCACTGCTCCGCCGGTGATCAGTAAACACGCAGCGATTGCGGTTTCGGGTGAGTTCGCGGTTGATTACCACTATCGGCGTCTGGTTCTCATCAATAATCTCATCCAGTTCGCTGACCGACAGATATTTGGGATAGATCATGATGGCTTCGCAGCGCAGTTCAAGGAGTAATCCAATCGCCCCACGCTCATCCTGCGCACTGTGTTTCCCGTCCGCAAGCACCAGCTGGCGGTTGTGTTTTTCGCTGAGGGTGGCCGCCTGATAAACCATCCCCGAAAAGAACGGGCCGTTGTAGAGCGCGTTGGTAATGACCAGCCCGATCGAATGGGTGGCATTATTGGACAGATTACGCGCCAGTCGATTGGGCCGATAGCCGGTCTCCGCCACCGCCTGCAAAATTCTGGCTTTCACCTCTTCCCGCACAAAGACTTTGCCGCTCAGTGCGCGTGAAACGGTCGCTTTGGACACGCCGGCCAGTCTGGCGACATCCAGTATGGTTACCATTCAACACCTCAATCAATGGATGAGTCACATCAGGCCCGTCTGAACCAGTGAATAGAGCGCCAGGAGACGCGCAGCCGTTGAAGCCTGCGCATCCCGCCCTGGCGTGTAGACGTTTATGCCAGCGACATCAGAGGCACACCAGTGCTGACAGCCCCCTGAGACGGGTACTTCGTCAACGTGAATGCCTCGCTGTTCACGACCAGAACCGGCGTCGTCAGGTCATAACCTTGGCGTTCGATACTGGCTTGATCAAACTCAAGCAGTGGCGTTCCCGCGCTGACCACGTCGCCCTCTTTCACTAACGGATGAAAATGTTCGCCCTGCAGCTCAACGGTATTTAAGCCAACATGGATCAGTAACTCCGCACCATTTTCGCAGACTAAGCCAATGGCATGATGCGAAGGAAGCAGTGTTGCGACCGTCGCTTTGCACGGCGCCACCACCTTCCCCTCGTCAGGCTTAATCGCGAGTCCGTCGCCCAGGAATTTCCTGGCAAAGGTTTCATCCGCCACGCTCTCCAGCGCAACAACGTTGCCTTTTAACGGGCTGAGGATGTCCATGCCGCCGGATAATGCGGCGTCCGGGGCGGTCCGGGTTCTGACCTCTGGTGACGGGATCGCGTTCTCATTGACGGGATCGTCAAAACCTACAAACTGCACCATCAGAATCGTCAGTACAATCGTGGTCCCGGCACCTGCCAGCTCACCCATAAACGACATGGGTGCCGCAGGGCTGATGGCATTAACCAGCGTAAACAGGCCCGGCAATGCTGCATAGGCGTAGTAGAGGCTGCCGAACAGGCTGGCAACCACCGCCCCGATCGCTCCACCGATGCAGCCACAAATAAAGGGTTTTTTAAACCGCAGCGTCACGCCATAAATGGCCGGTTCGGTGATACCGAAAACAGCGGTAATACCGGCAGACAGGGAGGTAGCTTTTAACTGCGTGTTGCGGGTTTTCAGGAACACGCCAAATACGGCGGCCATCTGACCGATAACCGCAATCGTCTGGTAAGCCTGAAAAGAGTCATACCCCTGCGTGTCGAAGTTCGCCATGATGACGGGCGTAATGCCCCAGTGAACCCCAAAAATAACGATAATCTGCCACACCCCACCAATCACCGCCGCCGCCACTGGCGGAGCCGCCTGGAACAGGGCGTTGTAACCACCCGCGACACCCATTGCGGCCCAGGTGGTAATCGGACCGATCACAATCAGCGTCAGCGGTACGATAACCACAAAACAGATCAGAGGCGTAAAGAGCGGGCTGACCACCTCTGGTATCCACTTCTCCACACGGCGTTCAAGCAGGGAGAGCGCCCAGACCAGAAACAGCGGCGGTAAAACCGACGAGGTGTAGACCGTTTCGGAGAGTGGAAAGAAGAGGAAACGGATACTCTCCCCGCCGGCGATCCGTCCGGCCAGGGTCGCCCAGTCCGGACTGATCAAGGCACAACAGCAGAGTACGGCAATAAAGGGATTACATTTGAAATGCCGGGCTGCCGTCATGCCGATAAAGACCGGCAGAAAAGCGAACGGGGTCCAGGACATAAAGTTGAGCACAGCGAAGGTGCCCGTCGTTTTGACATCAGCATCAATCAGCGTGACAACAATCAGCAGCCCCTGCAGGATCCCTGCCGCCGCCAGGATATAAACGATAGGAGCGAAGACTGCCGACATAGTGGCGATCACTGCATCCAGCCTGCGCATTTTCGTCGGCTGGCTGTCAGCGGGGCCACTCTCTTTCACCAGGCCCGACATCGCATTAAAGAGATCGGCGACATGTGTGCCGATAACCACCTGAAACTGCCCACCGCTCTCCACCACCGCAATCACGCCCGGCAGACTCTGTACCTTCTGCTTCGCTTCCGTCGGGGTTTCATTCAGCACCAGCCTCAGGCGGGTGGCACAGCGACTGAAACTGACGATATTCTTCTCCCCACCCACTTCCCGGAGGATGTCACTGGCTAACCTGTTGTAATCCCTGATAACAGCCATGCAGTTTTTCCTTCTTCATTCAGTAATTGCGTCTCACAAAAGGCGAGACTGCCTCTGTAGCTATCCGGAACAATGACCATGCAACCGGTTTCACCGTACCCCGTAACAGCAGCCATGCAACCGGTTTCATAAGAATGTGGGAGTCACTTCACCTATTTCATGGCAGGTAAAGCGCAGATCTGTGATCGGATCGATCTGTGCGCGTTAACGCGGCTCTCCCTGCGTCAGCAGCAACGCCGTGAGAGACGAATATCGCTGAGCTATCCGGGAGAAAGGGGTTAAAGGCGGTTTCAGCGGCGGACTGAAATCATCACGCCCGGCTGGAGGGGCCACGTAAAAACCGGAAACTGTCCGGCGAAAAGAACGCTTTTCATTGACGCTGACGGCGTTCAGCCTGACGCTTCTGACCGTGAAAACTTACTGCGATTAAAAAAGAAAACCCGGCCGGAGCCGGGTTTGGGCGCTACACTTCTTACTCAATCAAACGCTAGCTATACGCGTGCAGGGTGCGCTGACACAGCGCAGACCGCACACAATCCTCTTTGCCGAAGCGGACAATGCCAACCATCTCGTCCTCTTCAAAACGCGCCAGCGCGTCCGCGAGACCAGAAGGCACCCCAGCGGGCAAGTCGCACTGGGTAATATCGCCGTTAACGATGACCGTGACGTTTTCGCCCAGTCGGGTCAGGAACATTTTCATCTGCGCGGCGGTGACGTTCTGCGCCTCATCCAGAATCACCACGGCATTTTCAAAAGTACGTCCTCGCATATAGGCGAAGGGCGCAATCTCGACCTTGGCGATTTCCGGACGCAGACAATATTGCATAAATGATGCGCCAAGACGTTTAACCAGAATGTCATAGACCGGACGGAAATAAGGGGCGAATTTCTCAGAAATATCACCGGGCAGGAATCCCAAATCCTCATCTGCCTGAAGTACCGGGCGCGTAACAATAATCCTGTCGATATCCTTATGAATCAGGGCCTCAGCCGCTTTCGCGGCGCTTATCCAGGTTTTACCGCATCCGGCTTCACCGGTTGCGAAGATCAGCTGCTTGGTTTCTATGGCGTTAAGATAGTGCGCCTGAGCTTCATTACGGGCCTCAATCGGTAAGCGGTCACGCGTGTCGCGCGCCATGCCGATTGCGTCCAGTCCACTCATATGCACCAGCGAAGTGACCGACTCTTCTTCACGCTGACGGTGACTCCGCGAGTCACTGCGAAGCACTCTTCTTGCTTCACGACGTGCTTTGATCACTGCTTTCTGTCTTCCCATAGTGGCACCTTTCAGTTGGTTTCATTTCCCGCGTCAGGCGCGTAGCCCGTTGCGATTACGTGAACGCTTTAGAGGTTTCAGTTGGCTTCCTTCAGAGCCATGACAGGACAGGATAATGGGTATGCAGCCGCGCACAGACGTTGCTGAACACCGGATAATACAGGTTGCAGAACAAAAGAAAGGGTTGAAGAAAGGGAGAGATGACGAGGCAGAATTGCCCTCGCGTTCAGGCGCAATTTATTTAACGGCAGTAACTTTCCAGAAAAGAATCGACCCATGCGCGAACTCCAGTGTGATACAGCAACACATCCGATTACGCCTGTTTAATAAAGTGCACCATTTTGTTGGGCCTTTGCAACTCTAATTTTATCTGCTGGCAAAGGAATTGCTAATCGCAGGTAAACATTTCTTTTTCGATAAAATGTAAAACTGAAGAATTACAATGTCTTGGGTTATTTCGGGGTGGCTGACAATCTGCGTAATCTCAGTAAAAACTCACCGCGTCACGCGCATAAAACGGTGATGACGGGCGGCCGGTCAACGGCACGCCCATTGTGATGATATTTTAATCAGGATTCCAGCAGCGACTGCCCTAAATAATGGCTCGCGTCGGGGACGCCGGGCAGCGCAAAAAAATAACCGCCGCCAAAAGGCCGGATATATTCTTCCAGCGCCTCACCATTCAGACGCTGCTGAACCGTGAGAAAGCCGCGCTCCAGATCGTGCTGATAGCAGACAAACAGCAGGCCCATATCCAGTTGTCCGGCGGCGGAGATCCCTGCCGAGTAACTGTAGCCACGGCGCAGCATCAGACTGCTGGCTGTCTCCGGCGTTCGGGGATTGGCGAGACGGATGTGGGCATCCAGCGCGATCACCTCGCCGTCCGGGTCTCGGGCGTAATCCGGCACGTCATGTTCATGCTGCATTCCCAGCGGTGCGCCGCTCAGCTTCTCCCGGCCAAAGATAGTCTGCTGCTCACCCAGCGGGGTGCGGTCCCACATTTCCACATGGAAGCGGATTAATCGCACAGCCTGATAGCTGCCGTTGCGCGCCCAGGCGGGCTCCTGCTGATCGGCCGTTACCCAGAGCAGCTGATTCATCAGCGCCGGATCGCGGGTATCGGGGTTGGCCGTGCCATCTTTGAAACCCAGCAGGTTGATCGGCGTCTCCTGCCCCTGACTGCGCGCGGCATGTTCAGAGATAAAACCTTCGCGCCGCCAGCGTACGCCGAGCAGGTCAGGCGTGTGTTTGATGATGTCACGCAGAGCATGGATCACCGTATCCTGGGTGTTGGCGCAGATCTGCAATAGCAGGTCGCCATGACACTGGCTGGCATCAAGCGAATCGTTAGGAAAGCGCGTCATCGGCTGCAGCTTTGCCGGCTTGTGCGGGGCCAGCCCGAAACGTTCGTCAAACAGGGAGTGACCCACAGAAACGGTTATCGTCAGGTTATCCGGCGCGATCGTCGGCCCCAGAATGCCGGAATCCATCGGCGGCAGCTGCGGATTTTTCACCACCGGTGCCGGTCCGCCGTGGGTCAGAAAGGCGATGCGCTGGGTCAGCAGACGAAACAGACGCACCAGCTCCGCCTTATCGCTGCTGAGCAGGTCAAACGCCACCAGCATCATTGAGGCCTGCTGCGGCGTCGTGATGCCCGCCTGATGCTGACCGTAAAACGGCTGACTCTGCTGCCGTGCCTGCGGTGTGACGGTGCCCGGTGAAAAATTATCAGCGCGGGCGGCGTGGAACGGACAGCCACCGCCCAGGGCCGCTGCGCCGCCCAGCAGCCCCAGCCCTTTTAATAAACGACGACGCGCAGGCTGCGCGTCATCTTCCTTACGACTCATGATTAATCCAGACCCAGAGTGCCACGAAGTAATGAAAGATCTTCCGCCAGCGCGGTGATCGGCCCTTTCAGCGCATTACGGTCGGCGCTGGTCAGTTTCTCGTAAGATTCGAAGCCGCTAGCCGTGCGGTACTTGCTCAGTATCGCATCCACTTTCTTAAAGTTAGCATCCACTTTCGCCAGCAACGCCGGGTTCTCTTTACCGATCAGCGGACGCAGCAGCTCAACAATTTTCTGCGCGCCGTCGATGTTGGCCTGGAAGTCCCACAGGTCGGTGCGGCTGTAACGATCTTCCTCACCGGAAATTTTGCTGGAGGCCACCTCTTCGATCAGGCCCGCTGCACCGCCGACCACTTTGGCTGGCGGAAAGGCGAGTTCGCTGATGCGCACCTGCAGATCTTTGACATCTTTATTAAGCTGGTCCGCATAGTCTGCCATGCCCTGGGTGCTGTTATCCCCGAAGAGGGCCTTCTCCAGACGGTGGAAACCGGTGAATTTGGGATCGGCGGCTTTCTTCTCATAATCATCCTCGCGGGCATCAATGCTGCCGTCGAGGTCAGAGAAGAGTTCAGCAATTGGCTCAATACGCTCATAGTACTGGCGGGTCGGCGCAAACAGGGCTCTGGCTTTTTCTGTGTCACCCGCTTTCACCGCATCCGTAAAGGCCTGCGTGCTGCTCACCAGCTGGCTGACCTGCCCGGTAACGTAAGCTTTATAGGCGGTGATCGGCCCTTCAAGCTGCATACGCGCCGAGGTGGCGCCTTTGGCCGCACCCTCGCCCGCTTCGACGATTAGCTTACCTTTGGGGTTGCTCAGCAGGCCGCATGTCATCTCATATTCGCCCGGCTCCAGCGTGGCGGTCAGCTTCTGACTGAAGCCCGGCGCGATGTTTTCACGCTCTTCAACCACCAGTACCCCTTTCAGGATCTCCCACTCCAGCGCCTTCTGGCTGTTGTTCTTAATCAGGAACTGGGTTTTACCAGCCTTGACCGTCAGGCGCATCGGCTCACACTGCCTGTCGTTGACGCTTACGGTGACCTGAGGAACCGCCGCGGCCGCCGAAGCGGAGATCGCCAGCAGAGGAAGTAGCAGTGCCTTGCGGCGGAAACGCATTGTCATCTCTCTTTCCCTATCACGTTGCGGGCACAAGGTGCGCCCGTTAAATGGTGCATTACACAGTGGCCGACGCAGCAGGTCGCGCAGGCATGAAAAACAGAATCAGCGCCGGAATCAGGTAGACGACGTAGAGGGTCACTTCACTGACGCTGGGTGCCTCCTGATACCCCAGTACCCCTTCCAGCAGGGTGCCAAACAGCGAATGGGTAGATAAGGTATTGCTGAGATCAAAGGCCACCTCCTGAAAGTGGTTCCACAACCCGGCCTCGTGGAAGGCGCGAATCGCCCCCGCCGCCAGGCCCGCCGCCACAAACAGGATGAAAACGCTGGTCCAGCGGAAGAAATGCGCCATGTTCAGGCGAATCCCGCCCCAGTAGAGCAGCATGCCCAGCACCACCGCCGTCGCCAGCCCGAGCACGGCCCCCATCGGCGGCGCATAGCCCACGTCCTGGGTAAAGGCGGCCAGCAGGAAGAACACCGACTCCAGCCCTTCACGCGCCACGGCCAGAAACACCATCAGCACCAGCGCCATCCCGCCACGACCTGAACGCTGCAGTGCCTGATCGACTGCCTGCTCCAGCTCCACGCGGATGTTGCGCGCCACCCTGCGCATCCAGAAAACCATAGAGGTCAGGATCACCACCGCAATCAGCGCCACGATGCCTTCAAACAGCTCCTGCTCTTTTTGCGGAAATTCGCCCGTGGTGGCATTGATGAACAGCCCCAGGCCCAGGCAGAGCGCGGCGGCGATAAATACGCCAGCCCACATGGCCGGAAACCATTGGGTACGCTGGGTGCGTTTGAGGTAGCTGGCGATGAGGCTGACAATCAGCGCGGCTTCGATGCCTTCACGCAGCATGATGAGAAAGGGAACGAACATTGCCAACCTCTTGAATGTTAAGCAGCGTCAATCAACAGTAAAATCAGGTAAAGTGTAAACGATACCGATTATCATTATCGCTGCAAAAAAAACAAGTTACCGGCGGAGATAATTTCATCTTTGGGTGATTTATCTTTGCAATAAAAAGGCCCGCCCTTTGCGGGGCGGGCCTGATCGTCTGTAGCCTGGCTTATTTCGCCTGATACTCCGCTTCCGCTGCAGCAAAGCGCTGCTGCGCAGCCGCTGAAGGTTCACGGCCCATCAGGCTGAAAAGAACAATCGCGATGCTGGCGAAAATGAAGCCCGGAATGATTTCATACAGTCCCAGCCAGCCATACTGTTTCCACACCAGTACGGTCAGGGCACCGACAATCATCCCCGCCAGCGCGCCGTTGCGGTTCATGCGTTTCCAGCAGACACCAAACAGGACAACCGGACCGAAGGCGGCACCAAAACCTGCCCAGGCGTAGCTTACCAGGCCCAGGACCCGGTTTTCCGGGTTGGAGGCGAGTGCAATCGCAATCAGCGCCACCAGCAGCACCATCAGACGCCCTACCCACACCAGCTCTTTCTGACTCGCCTTCTTACGCAGGAAGCCTTTGTAGAGATCTTCAGTCAGCGCACTGGAGCAGACCAGCAGCTGACAGCTCAGGGTGGACATCACGGCCGCCAGAATCGCGGAGAGCAGAATGCCGGCAATCCACGGGTTGAAGAGGATACGCGCCAGCTCGATAAAGACCCGCTCGGCGTTGGCGTTCACGCCCGCCGCCAGCGCCGGGTTATTCTGGAAGTAGGCGATACCAAAGAAGCCCACCGCCACGGCACCGGCCAGGCAGAGCACCATCCACGCCATACCGATGCGACGCGCCGTGCGGATAGAGCGATGCGAATCGGCCGCCATGAAGCGCGCCAGAATATGCGGCTGACCAAAGTAGCCCAGGCCCCAGCCCAGCAGCGAGATGACCGCCACGAAGTTCAGGCCCTTCAGCATGTCGAGGTTTTCCAGGCTCTTCGCCTGAATGACCGCCATCGAATCTGACCAGCCGCCGACCGCGATGATCACAAAGACCGGCGTCAGGATCAGCGCAAAAATCATCAGGCTGGCCTGCACGGTGTCGGTCCAGCTCACCGCCAGGAAACCGCCAATCAGCGTATAGAGAATGGTTGCAGCGGCACCAGCCCACAGGGCGGTCTCATAACTCATGCCGAAGGTGCTCTCAAACAGACGCGCACCAGCGACCACGCCCGAGGCACAGTAGATAGTGAAAAACACCAGAATGACGATGGCAGAGATGACCCGCAGAATTTTACTGTGATCCTCAAAGCGGCTGGTAAAGAAGTCCGGCAGGGTCAGCGCGTTGTTGTGATGTTCGGTCTGCACCCGCAGACGACCCGCAACAATTTTCCAGTTAAGCCAGGCCCCGATCGTCAGACCAATTGCAATCCAGCTTTCTGAGATACCGGAGATGAAGATGGCACCAGGCAATCCCATCAGCAGCCAGCCGCTCATATCGGATGCACCGGCAGAGAGTGCCGTGACCACGCTACCCAGACTGCGGCCACCCAGGATGTAATCGTCGAAGTTTTTGGTTGAGCGGTAGGCAGCAAAACCAATTAACACCATCCCAAGTATGTAAACTACAAAGGTCACCAGCATTGGTGTACTTACACTCATCTGTCTCTCCACTTATTATTTGATATCCCAGAGAAATCGCCAGCCGCCCGTCTGCCGGAACGGGGCAGCGCGGGCCGATTTTCTGTGTCAGGGGTCACTCATTTCCCAGCGGCGCGGTATCCTGCCGGAAAGCCGGAGCGCGCACAATGGATTTAACACAGGCGTTACAGTGATTTCACTAACCAGATGTTAAAACGTGCTCAGAGGTTGCACTCGCTCACAGTTATCTGGTTGCACCCGGGTTTTACCTGCCGAGAACCCGCTTTTTAACGGGCCTGCAAACTTGGCGAGGATCTTGCAGCAAGATTCATGCCGCATTGTCGGATTTAACATTTGACCACGTTAAAAGGGTGTTAACTGGCTCACATTTAACACGGTTGCACAAAGTTGCAACTTAAGTGATAGTGCAGCCAACGCCGTATCGAACCACTATTAAGGAGCTCTGGAGTCATGGGTACAACCACCATGGGTGTAAAACTGGATGACGCAACGCGTGAGCGCATCAAACTGGCTGCGCAGCGTATTGATCGCACGCCACACTGGCTGATTAAACAGGCGATCTTTACCTATCTGGGCCAACTGGAAACCGGCGACAGTCTGCCAGAGATCCCCCTTTCTGCTCAGGCGGCCACTGAGGCTGACGACATCCAGCCCGAGGAGATGCACCAGCCGTTCCTCGACTTCGCAGAGCAGATTTTACCTCAGTCCGTGACCCGCTCTGCCGTGACTGCCGCGTGGCGTCGCCCGGAGACCGATGCGGTGCCGATGCTGCTGGAGCAGGCCCGTTTACCGGCGGCGCTGGCAGAGAAAACTCACCAGCTGGCTTACCAGCTCGCCGACAAGCTGCGGCACCAGAAAGGTGCAACCGGACGCGCCGGTATGGTGCAGAGCCTGCTGCAGGAGTTCTCTCTCTCCTCTCATGAAGGCGTGGCGCTGATGTGCCTGGCCGAGGCGCTGCTGCGTATTCCTGACAAGCCAACGCGCGATGCGCTGATCCGTGACAAGATCAGCAACGGCAACTGGCAGTCGCATCTGGGACGCAGCCCCTCTCTGTTTGTCAACGCAGCCACCTGGGGCCTGCTGTTTACCGGTCGTCTGGTTTCGACTCACAACGAGTCAAACCTCTCCAGCTCGCTGAACCGCATTATCGGTAAAGGGGGCGAGCCGCTGATCCGCAAAGGCGTGGATATGGCGATGCGTCTGATGGGTGAGCAGTTCGTCACCGGCGAAACGATTGCGGAAGCCCTGGCGAACGCCCGCAAGCTGGAAGAGAAAGGGTTCCGCTACTCCTATGACATGCTGGGTGAAGCGGCGCTGACGGCTGGTGATGCCAAAGCCTACCTGCTCTCTTATCAGCAGGCGATCCATGCGATTGGCAAAGCCTCAAATGGCCGCGGCATCTATGAAGGCCCCGGCATCTCCATCAAGCTCTCCGCCCTGCACCCCCGCTACAGCCGTGCGCAGTATGAGCGCGTCATGGAGGAGCTCTACCCGATTCTGAAATCGCTGACGCTGCTGGCCCGCTCCTATGATATCGGCATCAACATCGATGCCGAAGAGGCCGACCGTCTGGAGCTGTCACTGGATCTGCTGGAGAAGCTCTGTTTCGAACCGGAGCTGGAAGGCTGGAACGGTATCGGCTTCGTCATTCAGGCCTACATGAAACGCTGCCCGTTTGTGATTGATGAACTGATCGATCTGGCGCAGCGCAGCCGTCGTCGCCTGATGATTCGTCTGGTGAAAGGGGCCTACTGGGACAGCGAAATTAAGCGCGCGCAGATGGAAGGACTGGAGGGTTATCCGGTTTACACCCGCAAGGTCTATACCGACATCTCTTACCTGGCCTGCGCCCGTAAGCTGCTCTCTGTACCGAGCCTGATCTATCCACAGTTTGCCACGCACAACGCCCACACTCTGGCGGCAATTTATCAGTTGGCGGGCAATAACTACTATCCGGGTCAGTATGAGTTCCAGTGTCTGCACGGAATGGGCGAACCGCTTTACGAGCAGGTCGTCGGCAAAGTGGCGGACGGCAAACTGAACCGTCCCTGCCGCATTTACGCGCCGGTCGGTACCCATGAAACCCTGCTGGCCTATCTGGTTCGCCGCCTGCTGGAGAATGGCGCGAACACCTCCTTTGTTAACCGCATCGCCGATACTTCTCTGCCAATCGATGAGCTGGTGGCCGATCCGGTCAGCGCCGTTGAAAAGCTGGGCGTCAGCGAAGGCACCATTGGCCTGCCGCATCCGAAGATCCCGCTGCCGCGCGAACTCTACGGTGAAAACCGCGTGAACTCAGCGGGACTGGATATGGCTAACGAGCATCGTCTTGCCTCCCTCTCCAGCGCCCTGCTGAGCAGCGCCGCACAGCCCTGCCTGGCTGAACCGATGATCGAGGGGGAAGCCGGTGCCGGTGAATTGCGTGACGTTCTGAACCCGGCTGCGCCGAACGATCGGGTTGGTCAGGTACGTGAAGCGACGGAGCAGGAAGTCTCCCTGGCGCTGGATGCTGCTGTGAACAGCGGGCCGATCTGGTTCGCCACACCGCCGCAGGAGCGTGCGGCCATTCTGGAACGTGCTGCACAGATCATGGAAGGCCAGATGCAGCAGCTGATCGGCATCCTGGTGCGTGAAGCGGGCAAGACCTACAACAACGCCATCGCCGAAGTGCGTGAAGCGGTAGATTTCCTCTATTACTACGCCGGGATGGTACGTGACGATTTCGACAACGAGACGCACCGTCCGCTGGGTCCGGTGGTCTGTATCAGCCCCTGGAACTTCCCGCTGGCGATCTTCACCGGTCAGATTGCTGCTGCACTGGCTGCGGGCAACAGCGTGCTGGCAAAACCGGCCGAGCAGACGCCGCTGATTGCGGCGCAGGCGGTTCAGATCCTGCTGGATGCGGGTGTACCCGCTGGCGTTCTGCAGCTGCTGCCGGGTCAGGGTGAAACCGTGGGCGCGCAGCTGACCGGCGACGATCGGGTACGCGGCGTTATGTTTACCGGCTCGACGGCAGTCGCGACGCTGCTGCAGCGCAACCTGGCCGGTCGTCTTGATCCACAGGGTCGCCCGACGCCGCTGATTGCAGAAACCGGCGGCATGAATGCCATGATCGTTGACTCTTCCGCACTTACCGAGCAGGTGGTAGTCGATATCGTCGCATCGGCCTTCGACAGTGCCGGACAGCGCTGCTCGGCGCTGCGTCTGCTCTGTATTCAGGAAGATGTGGCTGACCATACGCTGAAGATGCTGCGTGGTGCGATGGCAGAGTGCCGCATGGGCAATCCGGAGCGTTTCTCAACCGACATCGGCCCGGTCATTGATGCCGAAGCGAAAGCCAATATCGACCGCCATATTCAGGCGATGCGCAATAAAGGCTTTACCGTTTATCAGGCGGTGCAGGATAACCCGCAGGACAGTAAAGAGTGGAACAGCGGCACCTTTGTGAAACCCACCCTGATTGAACTGAATCAGGTCAGCGATCTGGACAAAGAGATCTTTGGTCCGGTGCTGCACGTCGTGCGCTTCAGCCGCACCGCGCTGCCTCAGGTGATCGATCAGATTAACGCCTCTGGCTACGGTCTGACGCTGGGTGTCCACACCCGTATCGATGAGACCATCGCCCAGGTCACGGCAAATGCCCGGGTCGGTAACCTTTACGTTAACCGTAACATGGTAGGCGCGGTGGTCGGCGTGCAGCCGTTTGGCGGCGAAGGTCTGTCTGGCACCGGTCCGAAGGCCGGTGGTCCGCTCTACCTCTATCGACTGCTGGCTCATCGCCCGGATAGCGCACTGCGTCTGACCTTTGATCGTCAGGATGCGGAGCGTCCGGCAGACAGTACGCTGCGCCAGTCTCTGCTGGCTCCGCATCAGGCGTTGAGCCTCTGGGCGAAAGAGAAGCCCGCCCTGGCTGAGCTGTGCCAGCACTACGGCGAACTGGCCCAGGCGGGCGTCGTCCGGCTGCTGCCTGGCCCGACCGGCGAACGTAACACCTTCTCGCTGTTGCCTCGCGATCGGGTACTCTGCCTGGCGGACAACGAGCAGGATGCGCTGATCCAGCTGGCTGCGGTCACCAGCGTCGGCAGTAAAGCCCTGTGGCAGGATGATGAGCTGCATCGCGCCTTACTGACCTCGCTGCCGGATGCGGTTAAGGCCCGTATTAAACTGGCGCGCGATCCGTTAGCGGCAGAGTTTGATGCGGTGATTTATCACGGCGATGCCGATCAGTTGCGCGCCCTGTGTGAACAGATCGCGGCGCGTGACGGCGCGATTGTGTCGGTGCAGGGCTTCGCCCGTGGCGAGACGAATCTGCTGCTGGAGCGTCTGCTGATTGAACGTTCGCTGAGTGTGAATACCGCTGCGGCAGGCGGCAATGCCAGTCTGATGACTATCGGGTAATGGGGAAATAAAGGGGCGGTGGGCGAACGGGAATTTTTGTTCGCCTGCGGGGCGGTGCAGGGTTGCTGCCTGAACGGGGTATCCTGAACGGGGTATGGTGCGGGTTTCGTTCGCCTGGTGGATTGGGCAGTTTCAGGCCCGCTTCAGCAGGCGACCGACAAGGGGGCGCCAGTCGCCGCGCCCCCTTGACCCCGGGCTCCGGCCTGCATCACCGCCGCTTCGCGGTCCCTTCGCTTCTTCCGGATTTCTCACGGACCGGCGGGACGCGCCATCCCTGGCGCGAACCCGCCTCTTCGCGACATCCCTGTCGCTCGTCCTGAAATCCCTCATCCGCTCAGCGGTTCTGACGGCCTCCCTCCCCCGCTGTTATTTCTTCTTCTGACTTTCGGTCTTTCATCGCGGTAAGTCTTCTGCCTTGCGGTGACTTTGGTTCTGACTCAATCAGGGGAACGCACTATTCCTGCATGTGCCCATCATCATATTCAGTGCTTTTGCTGGCGTTGCCGATAGCGTAGCTGGCTACAACTCTGTCAGACAACGCTGCACGTCAAAAACACTATGAACTTACAGGCGGGGATTGGGAGAGGCGTCCGCAGCGCCGAGGAACAACCGGAGGCCGGGATGAGCCGACAGGACGTCGGCGAAAGGACGGTTCGCGCCAGGGATGGCGCGTCCGGACGGTCGGTCGGCCGCAGGGCGTGACGAGGGCACCCCGCGAAGCGGGGCGCGAAGGCAGCCGGACGCCGGGATTGTTAAGGGGCGGGCGTCCACCCCCTGACGCGTCCGCCCGCACGGGCAACCTGAAAGCTCGCCTGGCGGGCGAAACCCGCTCAGGGTACATCTGCTGCCATCCCAAACCCGCTCAGGGTAAATCTGCTGTCATCCGAAACCCGCTCAGCGCCAGCCTGTTACCACAATCCCCTGCTATCCCCGGCTCACGCCGCCAGGCGTCCTTTTCAGCAGCGTCGGGAAGACAAACAGCGACTGACCGACACCGCGATTGGTCAGGGACCAGATCGCTACCGAACTGAGTGAACAGAGTCCCACGATGGCCACCGGATAAAAACAGGTCCAGAGCCATGAAAACCACGCCTGCTCAAACAGATGATGCCGCTGCGCAAACTGAATCGCGGTCATACCA
The DNA here is from genome assembly GCF_048452665.1 of Pantoea graminicola. Classification (NCBI taxonomy): domain Bacteria; kingdom Pseudomonadati; phylum Pseudomonadota; class Gammaproteobacteria; order Enterobacterales; family Erwiniaceae; genus Pantoea; species Pantoea graminicola. Next base: position 15,383 of record NZ_JBLWSJ010000002.1, read on the forward strand.
AAGAACTCGATAAAAATACGATGCAGGACGTAAATCTGTAGCGTATTGCGCCCTACCCAGTTGAGATAACGCATACTGAAGTGCTGATTCAGCCAGCGGCAGGCGGCGATACTGAACAGCACTGCCAGCACGCAGAGGAACAGACTCTTATCCAGACCGAATATCACATGAATACCGGCCACCGCCGCCAGCACCGCCCAGGGCACCAGATTCTCCCGGTGCCATTCACTCAGGCGCAGCATGGCCTGGCTCCAGAACGCACCTAGCAGGAAGAAGAGGAAATATTGCGCCAGACTCTGGGGTCCCCAGTAAGGGATCACTTTTTCCACCGCCAGATAATTCAGCAGCACCGCTACCGCCACCAGGGCCAGCTTATATTCACGGAAAATTTTGGCACAGAGGAAATAGATCCCGAGCCCATACAGATACCATGAGGTACTCATGGCCATAAAGGTCAGCCGGAGAAATTCCCACAGCGAACCGGCATAGGCAGCATTAAGATTCTGCGAAATACGCTGGCCGGTTATTTCTGTCGAGATACCAACGATTGACCACCATTGAATAAATCCCCACAGAATATAGAGATAAAAGAGATTAGTGATGCGACTGGTAAAGACCTGTTTCCAGGGACGGTTAACAATACCGTTGGTCGCCAGTAATCCCGACACAAAGAAAAAGGCGGGCATCCGTAATGGCGACAGGACCGTATTAAACTGTACCCATATTTCGGCAGGGATCCAGCCGGCAGAGAGATATTTCAGTGTGCCTTCGAAACCGGGCAGTACCGTGTGATAAAGCACTACCAGCATGATGCAGGCGCCTTTGAGGGTGTCCACCCACAGTATCTTGTCTGACTTGGTCTGATTCATTCAATGACTCCTGCTGTGTAGGTCAGAAGAGTGAAAAGTCAAAGCGAGGAAATCACTATTGCTTTATCGTTATCCGGCAATTATTCGCCTTTGAACAGTTGATGAATGTAGCGAAACTCTTAAAAGCCGCGCAGTGGCCCTGATGCCACAGTTATTTACTCAGCAGAACGTTTCCTTACACTTACGAATAGCAATGGATAACGGGAATTAGCCCCGCCAGATCCGCAGCAAAGGATAATCATTATTTGATAAAGCGATGAATATAATTAAGAGAAAGGCGTCACTGCAGAAGCCAGTTAATTTCTGATGAAAGGAAAAGTTTTGTCAGATGCGTCAAAAGGTTTAACGGGCAATTAAATAATTATGATAGCGGAGAAATCAGAGTGGTATAACCAGAGCGGAGGCGCAATCAGATGGGCAGATAAAAACTGCCTTCCGGAGAAGGCAGTGTGATTACTGATTCAGGAATTTGTCGAGGAACTGACGGGTACGTGGCTGGCGGGGATTGCTGAACAACGCCTTTGCATCGCCCTGCTCCACAATCCGCCCCTGATCCATGAAGATGGCACGGTCGGCCACGTCGCGGGCGAAGCTCATTTCATGCGTGACGATGACCATCGTGCGTTTCTCTTCAGCCAGTGCGCGAATGGTGCTGAGCACCTCGCCCACCAGCTCAGGATCCAGCGCCGACGTAGGTTCGTCAAACAGGATGACTTCCGGTCGCATCGCCAGCGCCCGGGCAATCGCCACACGCTGCTGCTGCCCGCCCGAGAGGCGACGTGGAAAACTCGCCTCTTTGCCCTGCAGTCCGACTTTTTCCAGCAGCGTGCGGGCGCGAGCTGCCGCCTCCGCTTTCGGCTCGCCCTTAACGATAACCGGCCCTTCAATGATGTTATCGATCACCGAACGGTGCGGAAACAGATTGAAGTTCTGAAAGACAAACCCGACCTGCTGACGCAGACGACGCACCTGCTCTTTCTGCTTACTCTCGGCCAGCGCCGCATCGATGGTGATATCGCCGACCCGGATGGTGCCGCTATCCGGCACTTCCAGCAGATTGATACTGCGCAGCAGCGTCGTCTTGCCTGAGCCGCTGGGGCCGATGATTGCCACCACTTCACCCGCGGCCACATCGAGGTCGATGTCGTGCAGCACCCTCTGGCCATTAAAAGATTTCACCAGCTTTCTGACTTCGATGGCGCTCATTTCGACTCCGAATCCTGACGATTAACATGCTGCTCCAGCCGGTTCTGCAGGGCAGATAATACCGTCGCCATCACCCAGTAGATCAGTGAGGCCGCCAGATACATGGTAAAGACTTCCAGCGTGCGCGAGGTGATCAGCTGCGCCTGACGGAACAGTTCCGGCACCTGAATGGTGGCTGCCAGCGAGGTATCCTTAACCAGGCTGATAAAACTGTTGCCGAGCGGCGGCAGCGCGGTGCGGGCGGCCTGCGGCAGAATAACCCGGCGTAGCGTCTGCCAGCGCGTCATCCCGATACTGGCCGCCGCTTCCCACTGCCCGCGCTCAATCGAGGAAATCGCGCCGCGCAGAGACTCCGACGCGTAAGCGGCCGTATTCAGGGAAAGGCCAATCATCGCAGAGGGGATCGGGTCCAGCTCAATGCCAAACTGCGGCAGACCGTAGTAGATCATAAAGAGCTGGGCGATCAGCGGCGTGCCACGGAAGATCGAGACATAGATACGCGCCAGCCAGCGAACCGGCCAGATGCGCGACAGGCGCATCAGGGCCAGAACAAAGCCCAGCAGCAGCCCGAAGAACATGCCGCCGATGCTGAGCTGTAGCGTAAAGAGCGCGCCTTTGAATAAAAAAGGTGCTGAATCCAGCACCAGTTGAAGGCTTTCCTGCATTATTTCGTCACGTCCGCGCCAAACCATTTCTGCGACAGCTTGCTCAGCGAGCCATCTTTCTGCATATCCGCAATGGCCTGATCAACCGCTTTCAGCAGGTCTTCATTGCCCTTGCGCATGGCGACGCCCGACTCCTGACGCGAGAAGGCGTCACCGGCAACGGCCATGGTATCGCCGGTCTTCTTCACCAGATCCAGCGCAGCCAGACGGTCAACCAGAATCGCATTCAGACGGCCAGAGCGCAGATCCTGATATTTGGTCGGGTCATCATCATAGGTACGGATGTCCACGCCATTCACGTTTTCACGCAGCCACTGCTCATAGTTGGTGCCCAGACCCACACCCACCTTTTTACCCGCCAGGTCGGCCGGTTTAGTAATGGTGCTGGCATTGGCTTTCATGGTCAGCGCCTGGATACCGGAAACGGTATAAGGCGTGGAGAAGTCATACTTCTTCTTACGCTCATCGGAGATGGTGACCTGGTTGATCACCACATCGATGCGCTTCGCGTCGAGTGACGCCAGCATGCCATCCCATTTAGTCGGTTTCAGGCTCGCTTTAACACCCATATGCTGCGCCAGCTGCTCGGCAAACTCCACTTCAAAGCCGGTCAGCTTGCCCTTTTCATCCTGGAAGCTGAACGGCGGATAGGTGCCTTCCAGACCCACCAGCAGCGTGCCGCGCTCTTTGATTTTGTTCAGCAGGTTTTCTGCTGCAAAGGTTTTAACGTTAACGCCCGCAATCAGCGCCACAGCCATGACGCCCATCATCATCTGACGACCTGCACGAGAAAAGGACATATTCACCCCATTATTGACAGTATTGTGTGTGTGTTTTTTTATAAGGGCAGCACCGCGAGTCGCTGCCAGTCCAGAATGATAACGCACGGAGTATAAACTGTTTTGTTGGCTTGTCTCAGATCGAAGGATGATAAGCAAATAACGCCGGTGCACCACCCGTATGAATAAACAGCAGCGGACCTTCACGGCGGAAGCGATTCCGGCTGATGCCATCCAGCAATCCGGCCATCGCCTTGCCGGTATAGACCGGGTCCAGCATGATCCCTTCCAGTCGCGCCAGCAGCTTCACCGCCGCCATGTCTTCCTCATTCGGCTCACCATAGCGTGGCGCAAAATAGTCATCCCACAGGGTGACTGGCGCTGTCGCCTGCACTTCCAGCTTCTCAGCCAGGGCGTCACGCAACCGCTCAACCAGCGGCTGTTGCTGCGCAACCTGACGGGAAACAGTCACGCCGACCAGTTCGCTCTGTGGTAACAGATGCTCCAGGCCAACGGCCAGCCCGGCATGGGTGCCGGCACTACCTGAGGCGACAACAACGGCGGCGAAATCGACCACGCCTTCGCTCTGATGGGCAATTTCCTGTGCGCACTCCACATAGCCCAGCGCACCCAGCGCATTGGAGCCGCCAACCGGTACGATGTAAGGCCGGAAGCCCTGCGCCTCCAGCCGGGTGGCTTCCTCAGCCAGCTGCTCCACGGGATTATGCAGCGCCTCCACCATGATCACTTCAGCATCCATCAGATCGAGCAGCAGACGGTTGCCGTTGCTGAGGTAGTTTTCAGCGTCGGTGCCGATCGGATTTTCCAGCAGCGCCACGCACTTCAGACCCAGCCGGGCCGCGACGGCGGCCGTCTGACGCACATGATTGGACTGAATTGCGCCCGCTGTCAGCAGCACATCGGCCCCCTCACGCAGCGCGTCCGCTGCCAGGAACTCCAGTTTACGCAGCTTGTTGCCGCCCATCGCCACCGGGGTAAAGTCATCACGCTTGATGAAAATATCGCGTCCCAGGTAATCGGACAGTCGTGGCAGATGCTCCAGCGGCGTCGGTGCGCCCAGCAGTTCAAGACGGGGAAACTGGTGTAACAGGTGTAAAGACAAAGCGGCCTCCGTATGGGCACGGGAATGATCTCTACAGTGTTACAGAAGATGAAGAAAGGATCACCCTGATTCAGGTGTCAGCAGAGGCGGTAACGAAAAGGCCGTGATAAAACAGGGGGCAGTAAAACCGCAGGCGGCGCCGTGCTCCCCCTTCCCCGTTACCCGGCGCGCGGGCAACAGGGCAATGTGCCACAGGCACAAGGGGGAGCAATCGGTGCAGAACAGGATTAACCCTGCTGCCAGCCTAAGAATTGATCGTACTTGCGCAGCGCAATGCGGTAATTGTTATTACCGGCATCGGGCAGATCGCTTTCCAGACACTGATGCCAGCTGTTTCCCTGCAGCCTGTCGGCCGGGAAATTTTTGGCTTTCAGCATCTCATCCAGCCGACGCAGCCGCACCACATATTCGCGAATCGTGCTGGGGCTCATCTCTGTCTGCTCAAACAGATACTGTTTAAACGACATAATGTCGAAATAATTAGGATGCGTATTGCAAAAAATATCACTGCAAAAACGACAAAGCGCGGTCAGCTCGGGCTGAAGTTTCAGCCACAGCTGCTCATCAATCATCTGGTCCATTCGCGCGATGGCCTCTTTATTGATGATCTGGCCACGAAAAACGAGCGCCATTCGATCTAATACCTTGCCACAGTGTGAACAATTGCTCTGGCTGTGTTTATAGTCTTTAAGATAACGACTTAACGGTCTGGCCTTGGTTTTGGCTCCCATTACTGAGTCCCCGGTTTCTTATAATTTGAATCGCCAGGAACTGATACTGCTAGCGCGCTCCCGTAAGTCGGGCACGCAGGCGTTTAATCGCCTGACTGTGCAGCTGGCTGACACGGGATTCCCCCACATCAAGCACCGCGCCAATCTCTTTCAGGTTCAGTTCTTCCTGGTAGTACAGTGTCAGCACCATCTTTTCACGATCGGGTAACGCTTCGATCGCTTCAATGACGCGCTCACGCAGACTCCCTTCCAGTAGCTGATGAAGCGGATTGGCCTCTTCATGGCCTTCCGTCACCAGTTCCGCACTGTCGCCGTGCTCTTCCCGATACTCGTCGTAGGAGAAGAGTTGACTATTGTTGGTGTCCAGCAGGATCTGCCGGTACTCCTCCATAGAGACATTCAGCTGCTGTGCCACTTCCTGCTCGGAAGCAGAACGCCCCAGCGCCTGCTCCACTTTATGCATTGCTCCGGCCACTTCACGCGCGTTACGACGAACGCTGCGCGGAGCCCAGTCCCGACTGCGAAGCTCGTCGAGCATTGCGCCACGAATGCGCTGCACGGCGTAGGTGGTAAAGGCTGTGCCCTGTAGCGCATCGTAGCGATCCACAGCGTTTAACAACCCTATCCCTCCGGCCTGCAGCAGGTCGTCAAGCTCCACGCTGGCTGGCAGGCGAACCTGCAAACGCAACGCTTCATGGCGCACCAGCGGCACGTAGCGCTGCCAGAGCGAATGTTTGTCCATCACGCCTTCGGCGGTATAGAAATCGTTCACGTTGACTACCCTGCGTTAATGAAGTTATCGGCATGATTATCCAATTCTGTAGCGTTTTCGATTGGATGAATAGGCGGGGTAAAACGAGGCTATTTCATTTTTGTTGCATCAGAGCGCAGATCCCTCTGCACTCATCAGTCGGGATTAACGACGGGCGCGCAGCCGTTGCCGCGTGGCGGGCGGCACGGCTGACCACAGGCTACAGACACGTCCATCCAGCTCCTGATACCAGGGCGCAATATGCTGCCGCGCCTCCTCACCAGGGTGCACATGAATCTCGCCCGACTCACCATCAATGCTAATCAATCGGTTAATAAACAGTCGCTGCAAATCGCTGCGCAGAAACAGGCCGTTGTCGATGCTGTTGTCGGCCAGCAGACCATCCTCCCCCTCTCGCGTATCGATGTGGCAGGCTTCCACCCACGGCCAGTTGTGTCGCTCAGTCAGCTCGGTGCCGGTCATAACGCAGGCCCCGTAGCGCGCTTTGACGCCAGCGCTGAATTCGGCCTGGCTGGCGCGTTGCAGCACCCGCGCTTTGACCCGGCGCCCGACCTCCGTTCCCGGCATTACCGCCGCAGGCACTTTGAGCTGAGGGGTACTCAGCACCACAATGAACTGAATGCGTCGGGACTGCGGAAAACAGGGATTTGCCTGCGGATTAAAGAGCTGCCAGTACGCCTCATCGTCGTCCTGGTGCATCAGTACCAGCTTATAACCGCGGCTGCTGAGCAGGTTCTGCGCCGTGGCCGATTGCGGATCGATCATCGCAAAGACCTGACTGCTGCCCATCACCTTCCACAGGTTGTCGCGCCTCTCGTTTTCGCTGCGACGGAAATAGAGAAACGAGAGATTCTGTTTCAGGTAGTGCTCAAAGCGGCGCAGGTAATTTTTACGCTCGTTGTCACTGGAGATAAACAGCAGATCCTCCAGCGGGCTGTTGCTCTCCTCCTGGGCGAAGACCGCACGAATTTTCAGGGTGCGCAGGCCGGTTGAGGGACTCAATAAGGCGCGCGCCGTCAGCTCTTTGTCATCAGGGTATTGCAGCGCATAGCGCCGGGCGATCTCCTCGAAGGTCAGCCGCTCGCCCGGCAACAGATCATAATTGAAGCGCATAGACACTCCACAAAGTTAAAATCAAAATGATGTTGTTCTGTGAAGAGTTATCGGCAGGCCGATGGGGAACTGTAACGGGATGGAGGGAGTGAAATTGGAAAACGGGCAGACTGCGGACTTTATTGTCAGAATAAAGGAAAGATGAGCGTTAAAGTGATGTCGGTTAAATATAGTATCAAGTGCTGACTTAAAATAAGTCAGCACTACGGCGGTTTATTTAGCACACCCTATTAACATGCACACATGCAGTCAATGCTGATTTATCTGAGCTGATTTAACTCGAATCATCTAAGCAAATAAATTAATGAAAGATCATCGTTAACTTTGCTTTTATTGATTTCTGACTCGAATGCCTTAACCGAATTAGCGGTGTGTTTTGTATTTGAATGATAACTATAGATAATATTGATCATATCCTCTTCGTCAATCTTACCAACCATGTCGACATTAGCGGCCATGAGAGATTTAAGCAGGAACCATTCTGCAGTCATAAGATACAAACTCATCAACGGACTACGGCTTTCGGTATCAGGGTAAAAATCATCATAGATACGATACTGAAAATAATTATTCATTATCCACGGTCTTTCAGCTAGCCAGGGCAGGACCTGATTTTGCCAGACACTATTCAATCGAATCATAGACATACTAACATTATCTGTTTTAGCACCTTCTGCCTGAATATAAATGAGCTTATTCAGATAGTGATTCAGTGTAGGAAAAGCACGTTTGTCCGCCATTCCGCCGAACCAGGTCTGCAATCTCAATAATAAAGACCACTGCAGATTATGATCAGGTTTGATCTGATCAAGCTGCAACCGAAACTCGCCATGCTCCAGACTATTTAGTACGTTAAAAAAATGGCTTTCCATCTGAACCAGCCAGTCATCTTCCTGGCTGACTCTTTCGACTGCCAACATGAAAGTGGCCAGGGCGTAAATAGCTTCATCCAGCTTCTCACCGCTCAATTTGACTATATTGAGACACATAAGGTTAAGCAATTTCTTTTGCTGATCAATATCCTTTGCACTGCACGCTTCAGCTTGTATCTTAACAGTTTGCTGAAAAAGCATCGCATCTGCTGAAGACAAGAGCTGCCGGGTCGCTTCGGGACAGGATAAAGACAGAGTTCGCTGCTGTTCAGTTTTGAAAATTCTGGACGACCTGGGATAAGTAGAGCAAGTGTTACTCAGAGCATTAGCACCCAGACGCGAGTGAATTTTGCACAGGCGATCCTCATCCATAAACGCACAGTTCCCCGAAGGCTGAAGCTTCATGGTTCCCCAGCTAGCAAAACTTTTACGGGTAACTTCAATGTTCTCAGTCGCCAGATTTTTTATTTCAATGATCGAGGATTTTAAATAGCGATTAACCGCAGGCTTATCCAGATTGATATCCCAGCCCTTACAGCAGTGATCGCGGCATTCGCTACCAATACATTTGAAGGTACTGACAAACAGCGGTTCCACTACAGTAATATTTTTCATTATTTACCTGCTCAATAAAAGCACTTAAAAGAATCTGCCTATGAGGATAAATTAACAAAACGAGATTGATTGGCAGAGAAACAGGGTAAAAACAGCCTAATCGTAAGCATAAAAAAACCCCGCCGTAGCGGGGTTTTGCTTTGAGACTGAAGGCGATTAGCCCTGCAGCAGAGACAGAACCTGCTGTGGAACCTGGTTAGCTTTCGCCAACACGGAGTTACCCGCCTGCTGTACGATCTGCGCTTTAGACATGTTTGAAACTTCAGTCGCGTAGTCAGCATCCTGAATACGAGACTGTGCAGATGACAGGTTGGTGGTGGTGTTGCTCAGGTTAGTCACGGCTGAGTTCAGACGGTTCTGAATCGCACCCAGTGAAGAACGGAATTTGTCAACACTTGCAATCGCTTCGTCCAGTTTAGCCAGTGGGTCAGAAGAAGCACCTGTGGTCAGTGATGACAGACTAATATTCGCGGTATCAACCTTGAATGCTGCAGTATCAGCATTAGTCTTAGTATCAGCAGACTGTGGATCCAGAGCGATGAAGTAATCTTTGGACACCCCATCTGCGCTATCGAAACCGTTAGCTTTTAAGTTGTTAACTTCAGCTGCGCCAGTTGGTTTAATTGAAACTTTAGCAAACAGATTGCCATTGTCGTCTTTATAGACCTCATCACCTTTAACGGTTGCGCCACCAGCAGCCAAGCCCAGACGGGTTGACAGAGTGTTAGCACCGCCAGTTTCAGTAACTGCAGCTTTGGTTACCTTGGTCGTTGAGCCGTAGTAAGAGGTAAAATCGGTGTTTGCAACAGTGCCCAAGGTTCCTGCTTTATCCTGAGGACCGTTGACGTTAAAGCTGTCCAGACCCAGGGTCTTGGAGTCAATTTTCTTCAGGTCGATAGTAATGGTTTCACCATCGTTGGCGCCAACCTGGATGTTCATTTTGCCGTCTTTAGCCAGCACGTTAACGCCGTTGAACTGAGTCTGACCCGATACGCGGTCGATTTCGCTCAGACGTGATTTGATTTCGTCCTGAATTGAAGACTTGTCAGAATCGGAGTTTGTACCGTTCTGAGCCTGCACAGTCAGCTCACGAACACGCTGTAAGTTGTTGTTAATTTCTGACAGTGCGCCTTCAGTGGTCTGCGCTGCAGAGATACCGTCGTTGGCGTTACGGGCAGCCTGAGTCAGACCTTTAATGTTTGACTGGAAACGGTTGGCAATCGCCTGACCAGCAGCGTCATCTTTTGCGCTGTTGATACGTAAACCAGAAGACAGACGCTCCATAGAGGTAGACAGAGCTGACTGGTTCTTGTTGATGTTATTCTGAGTGATCAGCGAGAGGCTGTTGGTATTAATGACTTGGGCCATGATAAATTTTCCTGTTAATCAAGTCTTTCGGTTAAGGTGTGGGCTTCAACCCGCCGGCTTCAGCGCCGTCAAGGTTGTTATCGTCTGCCGTCAAACAACCTTTAGAATTTTTTTAGTACCAGGCGAACTTTTCTGCTTCTGCCTGTCACGTTGTAAGTTATCGCCACCGGTTCCGACTTCTTTAGACTTAATTCATTAATTTTCTAGCCGCTGAATTGCCCTTCTCTATAGCGCTTATTTATCCCATTACCCTAAGGCAAATAGCTTTAAACTTTCCTTAATCAAGGCCGATAACCCCGGTATCAATTTCCCTGTCGACCTTATAAAGGAATAAACATGGCTAGTTTTAGCAACCTTGGTGTCGGTTCCGGCCTGCCACTCAGTACGATGCTTGATAATCTGCAGACCGCGGAAAAAGCGGCGCTGAAACCTATCTCAACCCAGCAGTCGGCTTACACCGCCAAGCTCAGTGCTTACTCCACGCTGAAAAGTGCGCTGACCACTTTTCAGACCGCCAACAGCAAGCTGAACAGTGCCGATCTGTTTACCGCCACCACCGCGACCAGCAGTTCAAGCGCGTTCAGCGCCACGACCTCGGGCAGCACCGTAGCCGGTAAATATTCGATTAACGTGACGCAGCTGGCGCAGGCGCAGGTGCTGACCTCGGCAGTACAGAGCAGCAACACCGCTGCACTGGGCGACAGCTCTGTGAGCAGCCGCAGCATCGCTATCACCCTGAAAGATGGCACCAGCAAAAGCGTCACGCTGAGTAACGACCAGACGTCGCTGACCGGCATGCGCGATGCGATCAATGGTGCCAACGCTGGCGTGACCGCCACGATTATCAAGGTCTCGGATGGCAGCTTCCGTCTCTCCATGAGTGCCAACAAGACCGGCAGCGACAATGCAGTAGCAAGCATTGCCGTCACTGGCGACAGCACCCTTCAGGGGATTGTCGGCTTTGATGCCAGCGCCAGCAGCAATCCGATGACGCAGAGCGTCGCGGCGCAGAACGCCAAACTGACCGTGAATAACATCGCCATCGAGAACAGCAGCAACCAGATCAGCGATGCGCTGGAAGGCATTACGCTGAACCTGACTGCGCAGACGGTGGGCGATCAGACACTGACGATCACCAAAGACACCTCAAAAGCGTCCAGCGCGATCAGCACCTGGGTCGACGCCTACAACACCCTGCTGGATCAGTTTAATACGCTGACCAAGTACACCAAGGTCGACACCAACACGGGTACTCAGGACAACAGCAATGGTGCGCTGCTCGGTGACAGCACGCTCCGCACCATTCAGACCCAACTGAAAAGCCTGCTGACCAATGCGCAGAGCTCCTCTGCCTATAAATCACTGGGCCAGATTGGCGTGACCACCGATCCGACGACCGGCTCACTGAAACTGGATTCAACCAAGCTCAGCGTCGCCCTGGATAAAGATGCGGCGGGCGTGAAAGAGATGATTGTGGGTGACGGCAAAACCGGCATCACCGCAAAAATGGACACCAAACTGACCGAATGGCTCTCATCAAAAGGGATCGTTCAGTCTGCCACCGATGGTGTCAGTAAAACCCTGAATAACTTAACGGCGCTCTACAACACCACCAATGATCGCATCGATGCGGATATCGCCCGTTATAAAACACAGTTTACCCAGCTGGATATGGCAATCAGTAAACTCAACTCGACCAGTACCTATCTGACGCAGCAGTTCGATACTTCAAATTCTTCTAACAAATCATAGGAGTGACCATGTACACCGCTACAGGCACCCAGGCCTATGCAAAAATTGGCGTCGAAAGCGCCGTCATGAGCGCCAGCCAGCAGCAGCTGGTGGTCATGCTGTTCGACGGCGCACTGAGCGCATTAATCCGCGCACGCCTGTTTATGCAGGATGGCAATATTGAAGGCAAAGGCAAATCCATCTCCAAAGCCATCAATATTATCGAAGCGGGCCTGAAAGAGGGTCTGGCTGAAAACCGTGGTGATGAACTGGCAGATAACCTGCTGGATCTTTACAACTACATGACGCGTCGCCTGTTAGAGGCCAACCTGCACAATGATGTTGCCGCGATTGAGGAGGTCGAAGGCCTCCTCCGCAACATCGCAGACGCGTGGAAAGAAGTGGTTCAACCTAACCCTATTCAGGACGCCGTTTAATGACAACTGCACCGCATCTGATTGCCGTTTACCAACAGTTACTCGACCTCAGCCAGGGGATGCTGCATCATGCGGTACAGGGCGAATGGGATGAATTAATCAGCAGGGAGACGGAATATGTCAGCGCGGTGCAGAATTTAGCGCACTCGACAGAGGCGGTATCGCCCTCCTCGCAGACGCAGGAGCAGTTGCGCCCGGTACTGCGTCGTATTCTGGATAATGAAAGCGAAGTCAAACGCCTGCTGCAGGCGCGAATGGATGAGCTGGCCTCGTTAGTGAGCCAGAACAGCCGCCAGAAATCGGTACTCTCCGCCTATGGCAAGCAGGGCGGCGTCGTTATGGTGCCGCGCGAAACCCTCTCCTGATCCCCTGCTTTTCACGCCGCCAGATTTATTTTTCTGCGCGGCGTCTCTTTTCTGCCGCTTACTCCATACTTAATTTTCATCATCCCCTGGAGTGTGGTAAATGCAAAACCCGACGTTATTACAGTTTTTCCATTGGTATTACCCGGATGGCAGCAAACTGTGGCCTGAAGTCGCCGAACGTGCAGCCTGGCTCAGTGAAATTGGCATTACGATGGCGTGGCTCCCTCCGAGCTACAAAGGGGATTCAGGAGGTTATTCTGTCGGTTACGACACCTATGATCTCTTTGACCTGGGTGAATTTGATCAGAAAGGCGGCGTTGCCACCAAATATGGTGATAAACAGCAGTTACTGGCGGCAACAGAGGCGCTGCGCAGCCACAACGTTGTAGTGCTGCTCGATGTCGTGCTGAACCACAAAATGGGTGCCGATGAGAAAGAGGCAATCAGCGTCAACCGCGTCAATCCGGACAACCGTGATGAAATCTATGACGAAGTCGTGGAGTGTGAGGCCTGGACCAAATTCACCTTTCCGGCGCGTGAAGGAAAATATTCGAAATTCGTCTGGGATCACAAATGCTTCAGCGGCGTAGACCACATCGAAAATCCGGACGAAAACGGCGTATTTAAAGTCATCAACGACTACACCGCCGAAGGCTGGAACGATCAGGTCGATAACGAGCTGGGCAACTTCGACTATCTGATGGGCGCCAATATCGATTTCCGGAATAACGCGGTCCGGGAAGAGCTGAAATACTGGGCGCGCTGGGTGATGGAACAGGTGCCCTGCACCGGCTTCCGCCTGGATGCAGTCAAACATATTCCCGCCTGGTTCTATAAAGAGTGGATCGACCATATCCAGGAAGCCGCCCGGGAGCCGATGTTCATCGTGGCGGAATACTGGTCGTTTGAAACTGAAAAACTGCAGGAGTATGTGCATCAGGTGGAGGGCAAAACGATGCTGTTTGATGCTCCCCTGCACATGAACTTCCATCAGGCCTCTACGGCCGGCAGCGCCTACGACATGAGCCAGATCTTCGCAAACTCCCTGGTCGTGGCCGACCCGTGGCACGCGGTGACCATCGTAGCCAACCACGATACGCAGCCACTGCAGTCGCTGGAAGCGCCGGTGGAAGCCTGGTTTAAACCGCTGGCTTATGCGCTGATTCTGCTGCGCGAACAGGGTGTGCCGACCATCTTCTATCCGGATCTGTTCGGGGCGACCTATGAAGATGAAGGCGGCGACGGCGAGAAGCACAAAATCGAAATGCCGGTGATCCCGGAACTGGAAGGGTTAATCCGCGCCCGTCAGCAGTATGGCTGGGGTGTCCAGACCGACTATTTTGATCATCCGAACTGCGTGGCGTTCAGCCGCAGCGGGACCGAAACACAGCCGGGCTGTGTGGTCATCATGTCGAACGGCGATGCGGGCGAGAAGAGTGTGCCAATGGGCGAAGGCTTTGCCGGCAAGGTCTGGCGCGATCATCTGGGTAACCGGGAAGAGACCATTACCGCCGACGAGCACGGCACTGCGGTCTTTGCCTGCAACGGAGGCAGCGTCAGCGTCTGGGTGTTAGCAGAATAACCTAAGCCGTAAAAACAGCACCGCCCCGGCGGGCAGAGGCGTAAAGGACGCCATCTGTCCGTCGGGGCGGTGCATGTCAGGAAAGTATTTAACCGGCGTTGTGTTCGGTGATCGCCGTCCGCAGCAGCTGCGGCTCAATATTCTGGATCACCGCCGCTTTGGGCTGTTTAGCCACTTCTTTCATCGCCTGCTGACACTCGACGGTCGGACGCGCCACTTTGCGCAGGGCCAGTCCGTCATATTTCAGCTCACCATTATCTACGTTGAGCGGCATCACCCGCATCTGACGCGTAATGTTGACATAGTCCCCGTTCAGTCGGGTCAGTTTACCCGGCTTCGCAATCACCCGCTGCCACTGACGGCAATCCAGCGTGGTGCCCTCTGCAGTAATCAGCAGACTGCCGATAGCCTGATCGCTGACGAGGCTGCTCTGCGGGCCGACGGTCTGCCAGTTCCCCTGCAGTTCCGCTGGCGCCGGCGTCTGCACCGCACTTTCATAATCGTTGATTTGCGCACAGCCACCCAGTGCCAGCGCAGCAATCAGCATCCACTTTTTCATGTTTAATCCCTAAGATCGCGTCAATGGCGGCTACGTTATAATTTTTCCCCCGCGTTGCGCAAGGTATCTGGTGTCTGGCAGGCGACGAAGAACCAATAAAAGCCGTATTTCATCCGCAGCGCCTGCCGCCTGCCCTCTTCGGCTGGCTGATGCTCCCCGTGAGAGGTTCCTGATGCGGGTCTGTCGCACCTGACAAGCGAAACACAACCCGCTACACTGGCGCGCTGCAACACTTTTTCAGGAATATGAGTATGAAAACGCCAGAAGCCTACTATGCCCAGGCGCGCGAGATGTTTTTCACCGCGCATCCCGACTTTCAGGCTGCGCTTGATGAGTTAACTGAGAGCGATGCCCGTGCCGCCAATCTGTCGCTGCGCGAGCTGCGCGCATGGCATGCAGAACGCATCTATGCCGCTTTTTTACGGCAGAAGAATCTGGATGGGATGATCTTCTCTATTCAGCTCGCCGAGCCGGATAAAGCGGTGGCGGCGGACGCGATCGAGACCTACCTCAAATCTCACGCGGAATCGCTGGGGATGAGCTGGGAAGAGTTCTGCATCAAAAACGAACTCTGATCGGCGCTGTACTGGAAAGCCAGGTGATGGCTTTCGGGCCGTTGCACCACGACCATCATGCGGGTGCGACGGGCCCCCTGAACGGATTTTGCAGGTAAACTCTGGTTTTCAATGGCCCTGAAACGGCGGCGCTCTGTGGTAACGCAGGACGCGCGTGAACCTGCTGTTACTCTCTCTCTTCCGCGATTCTGCCCTTCACTTCCACATAACTGGCCACGGCCAGCAGACGATTGATGTGGGTCAGCAACAGGTCAACGTCGGACTGCATAAATTCCGCGGAGGACTGCGAGGCGGTGATAATCGCATCCTGAACCGTTTCCGTAATGGTCAGGGAGTTATCCTGTTTGGCCTGCACCAGCAGCGCGGCAACCAGCAGGGACTGAGCCTCCAGCTGTGCAGTCAGCTCCTTAGCATCGACGTCCATTTTTGCCAGCTTGAGCAGAATATCAATCACCAGTTGTCGCATCGCGCACCTCCTGAAAAGTAAGCCGCCATTATGTCGTGAGGCGTGCCTGTTTTGCCAGTTTAAGATGACACCCCGTTTACCCTGAAAATTTTGCCCGAAATCGGCTGCGCCGCCTTGCTACTGTTTTTATTTACAGTATCATAGGTCAGCGATTTTACTCAGAATGGATTGCCATCATGTTTGTTGAACTGATTTATGACAAGCGCAACGTTGCCGGTTTGCCGGGTGCCCGCGAGATGATTCGTGAGGAGCTGGAAAAGCGGGTGCATCGGGTGTTTCCTGATCTCGAAGTCAGGGTTAAGCCGATGGAGCGTAACGCGATTGATACTGATTTAAGTAAGAATGATAAAGCGACGGTTGCGCGGATTGTTGAAGAGATGTTCGACGAAGCGGAAATGTGGCTGGTGGCCGATTAATCCCTTAACGGCCACCGCATCAGTCAGCGGGAGAAAACTTAATTCTCCTGCTCGCTGTGATTGATTTCAATCTCGATGTCCTGAATCGCGGCATCCAGATCTTCCAGCAGTTTTCCCTGCTTATTCAGCAACGCATCAATTCGGTCGGCGTTGGTTTTGTCTTTATACTCACCGGCATCAAACGCTAACCAATGGCTGGAAAGGGTTTCGGTGTTGGTCTGCGCGTAGTGGCGCATCTCTTTAAGCTGAGAGGTCACGTCACGCAGATATTCAGTTTTGGTCTTGGTTTCAGTTGAATCGCTCATGCTGAATTTCCTTCTGGTCAGTTATCCAAAGTGATTAGGCTTAGCGGTTCATCAACCGGCCAATCAACCAGCGCACATTAAGAGATAAAATGTCGCCGTGAGATTTAAATGTAGTCGATAATAGCGAAGCCGCACTAAGAATAATCGGAAGTTACGGTTTTGCGTTCGCTTTGACCGGCGGCAGTTCCCCATCCACCACCACCTCTTTGACTTTGATGACCGTCTTGTCCGCGGTGCGGTCAGGAATGGCATCCAGTTTATGCTGCAGCGCCGCCACCTGCGTCGTCAGCAGATCGACTCTGTCATCCCGTCGCGCGGCGA
This sequence comes from Pantoea graminicola, assembly GCF_048452665.1. Lineage (NCBI taxonomy): Bacteria > Pseudomonadati > Pseudomonadota > Gammaproteobacteria > Enterobacterales > Erwiniaceae > Pantoea > Pantoea graminicola. The sequence goes on from NZ_JBLWSJ010000002.1 coordinate 32,253, forward strand.
TCACCCGGTAATCTGCCCGGATCTCCTCCACCCGCTTATTTGCGGTGTTGCTGACATAGAGAAAAATAATTGTCATCAGGATGCAGATCATTGAGCAGCTCAGCAGAATACAGCCCAGAATGACTTTGCGCCGGTATGACATCGGAGAGTGACTACCATTAATCGTTGTCATCACTGCGATCCTCCAGAGTTGAGATAAGCCGATCAATCTCGATACGAAATTTGTCGTTGTGATCGGTTTCGGTCATGGCCAGTAATATCCCTACCGCGTTCTTGATTAACCGAAGATCGGTTTCGAGTGTCGCAATCCGCCGCAGATTCCTGTCATGACGTTCACGCAGCTCGTCGTTCTCCTCCCGCATCAGTTGATTACTCTCTTTCAGCAACACCACCTGCTCTTTGTAACTGGTAATAATTTCGCCGCCTGCACGATTACTGGTCACGATTGAGGCAATCCCTGCCAGTAACGGTTTCCAGAACAGTGCTGCTGCCCCCCCACCCAGAACTAACGCACCCATACTGGTAATCAGACTACTTTCCATGCCACACCCCTTAATCCGGTAAGGTCTCTGGAACTTACTGCGTGCTTATCAGACACGATCCCCGCCAGGAATTTAAGATTGCTTAAATTACCAACTTAAGTATACTTAAGCCACACTTCATCAAAAAGTCAAGCCAATGAAAAACAGAACCCTGGGTGACCGCATCCGACTCCGCCGTAAGGCATTGCAGTTAACGCAGAAACAGCTGGCTCAGCAGGTAAACGTGTCCCATGTTGCTGTTTCACAATGGGAAAAAGAGGAGACGCTGCCGCGCGGCGAGAACCTGCTGCGGCTCGCCGAAGCGCTGGGCTGCGCGCCCTCGTTTCTGATAGATGGGGATGGCCCTGTTTTCAGCGAAAGCGCGTGGGGTGGCCTGCACCAGATCCCGCTGGTGAGTCAGCGGAACCTAACGCAGTGGCTGGCGGATGCGGAGGCTGTGAAGTGTGAGTGGCTGATGCACAACGACATGGCGCTTGCGCAGCAGAGCTTTGGTGTGCGTGTGGAGGAGCAGGCGATGGCACCCGCAATCCTGCAGAATGATGTGGTGATTATCGATCCCACGCAGTCACCTCAGCCCGGCGACTGCGTGCTGGCCCTGCAGCAGCAGACTCCCCTGCTGCGCACCTGGCGTCAGCGCGGCCCGCAGGATGGTGTCGTGCAGTTTGAACTCGCCCCGGTCAACATTAACTTTCCCGATCTGCATTCCAGCCGGGACAGCCTGAAACTGATCGGCACGCTGGTCGAACTGCGCCGCTATCGCCAGGCATAAAACCTGGCACAGACCAGGTTCCGGCGGGAGCCTGCGGGGTTACAGGGCGTCGGTGAGCTGATCGACCACCACGTTACCCTGCAGGTCGGTCTGCATGATACGGTAACTGACCGGCCACGAGCGGCGGGTACTGAGTTTATCAAACAGGGTCACGCCACCGGTCTTCATCCCCTGACCATTGACGATAATCCATTCCGTGACCTCTTCCTGCCCCCGATTCTTCAGGCTCAGCGAGCGTTGCTCAATCAGCTGATCGTCAGCTTCAATTTTTAAATAGTCTCTTAACATTGTATCCACCTCCTGGTAACGCTGGTCACTATATGCTTTTATTTAATCATTTCAATCGAATTTATTTATCGAGATGGGACTGCCTGACAGTGATCGCCAGCCTGAATCTGCTTACGACGCTGTCTGGCTTTTGCTTTGAATGGCCATTGCACAAAATCCGGAATGGATACGTCACTCGCAGCGACTCTGCTGCTGAAAGTCATCCTCAACTCAGCGCGGATAAGACGCTCAGGCTGGTCTAGACTTAAGAGACTGAAAAAAGGAGCGACGCATGTTTAAGCACAATTCGAACGAAGAACGTAATAAAGAAGGTGATGTCAGCAAGAGCCTGCCGGAAGCAGCCCCGCACGCAGGAAATATGTATGAAGAGGACGATCATCCCGCGACGGATGCGCCGAAAGATCATGGCGAAGTGCCGCGTAAAAACGACGACAGCCAGGATGATAAGAAGGATCCCTTTAAAGCCAGCTAAGGCCAATGGCGCGCCCGACGGGCGCGCGGATTGCAGGATTCAGGCGGTGCCGAAGCCTGTCGGCGTTTTCCCCTTTTCACCTGAGGCATCCCCCGGTTTCCAGGCTGCGATGATCCGTTGTTCTCCTCAGCGGATTTACTTCACCTGTTCGCAATCATACGCGCCCCGTATACGGATCTGGCTCTGGCTGGTGCGGACGATTTCGGCTCTTAACATCCCTTTGCCATCCCGTGTCGTCTGCTCCATATCCACCATCCCCGGTGCCCGGCTGTTTTTGACCCGCAGCTTAATCGTCGCGTTATCGTAATCGCCCTTCTGTTTTGCAAACGTGACCTTCTGCGTCTTTGCGCGCTCCCCATTGACGGAGAACCAGCCGCTGCTGTCCGGTTTAAGGGTGAATGGTCCGCACTGCGTGGAGGCCAGGGCCGAAGAAGAGAGCGCGGTTAAACAGGCGATAAGGGTGAGCGTTTTAAACATAGGTGAGCGTCCTGCTGTTCACAGAAAAGCGGAAAAGCGCGGCAGACGGAGGACCCTTTTGTCTGCCACGCGCTGAAGTAAACAGAAGTATAGCCGGGTGCAGTCACCTTATCACTGGCGGACCTGCCTGCTCCGGCTTCAGAACGCGGAAGGCGTGGCGCTGTGTGATTATTCAGCTCTCAGGCAACCTACACCTGCATATTCATGATTTCGCTGTACGCTGACACCAGCTTATTCCTGACCTGAATCCCCATCTGCATCGAGATTGAAGATTTCTGCAGATCGACCATCACATCATTCAGGGCAATGCCGGGTTTCCCCATCTCAAAATCCTGCGCCTGAGTGCGGGCGGTGGTCTGGGTCTCACTGATCTTATCCAGCGCCGCTTTCATGGTGGCGCCGAAATCGATCTGATGGGTGGCTTCACTGCTGCGGTTGCTGGCCTGCAGTGAGGTCGCCTGCAGCTGCTGCAGCACGCCGTCGATTGCCTGAATGGACATAAACGATACCTTTTAAAGAGGAGTTATTTTTTCTGTGCTCAAAAGTTAGCACGTTGTCAATGAGACAAAGCCGCTAAATGACAGCAAAAAACCTACCTTATCCAGCCATCGAATTTTGCTTATCACCTAATAATGCCTGGCATTGAAGTGGAAATTTTATCTACGCAGGTCAGGGAGTCTGTTTTGCCATCTCAACTTACCCGGTCAATTACGTCAGGCAGGAATCGGTCATGAATGCGAGCACAGCCGCCACAACAGAACAAGATAAGAAAGGCTTCGGTGACCTGCTCGCTCGCCTGCGCGCAAACCCGCGTATCCCTTTAATCGTTGCCGCTGCCGCAGTGGTAGCGATCGTGATCGCGATGGTGCTGTGGGCAAAGCAGCCCAGCTACAGCGTTCTTTATAACAACCTCTCAGATGAGGATGGCGGCGCCATCGTGACTCAGCTGACGCAGATGAACATCCCCTACCGTTTCGCTGAAAACGGCGGCGCGCTGATGGTGCCGGAAGCGAATGTGCATGAGCTGCGTCTGCGTCTGGCTCAGCAGGGTCTGCCGAAAGGCGGCTCTGTAGGCTTTGAGCTGCTGGATAAAGAGAAGTTTGGCATCAGTCAGTTCAGCGAGCAGGTGAACTATCAGCGTGCGCTGGAAGGCGAACTGGCCCGCACCATTGAATCACTCGGTCCGGTCAAAACCGCCCGCGTCCATCTGGCGATGCCTAAACCGACCCTGTTTGTGCGTGAGCAGAAAGCGCCCTCCGCCTCTGTCACCTTAACCCTGCAGCCCGGCCGTGCGCTGGATGAAGGCCAGATTCAGGCGATCGCACACATGGTGTCGAGCAGCGTTGCAGGTTTACCGCCAGGCAACGTCACCGTCGTCGATCAGGCCGGTCGCCTGCTGACCCGCTCCGATGCCGCCGGTCGCGATCTCAATGATGCGCAGCTGAAATATGCCGCAGAAGTTGAAGCGCGCTATCAGCAACGTATTGAAGCGATCCTGAATCCGATTCTCGGTCAGGGTAACGTTCATGCACAGGTCACCGCACAGATTAACTTCGACACCAGCGAGCAGACAGATGAGAAATATCAGCCTAACGCTAACCCGTCGAACACCGCTATCCGTTCGCGGCAGACCAGCACCAGTGACCAGTCTGGTTCCCCATATCCGGGCGGCGTGCCGGGCGCGCTCTCCAATCAGCCTGCGCCAGCCAACACTGCGCCGGTAACGACGCCGAACAACAATGCGGCCAATGGTCAGAACGCGAACGGTCAGAACAATGCGGCTAACAACGCCACGCAGACCACCAGCACCGCCGCCAGCGCAACGCCGACGAACTCACGTCGTGACGACACGGTGAACTACGAACTGGATCGCACCATTCGTCACACCAAAATGAACGTCGGCGACGTGCAGCGTCTGTCGGTTGCGGTCGTCGTGAACTACCGTGCGGATGATAAAGGCAAAGCCATTGCGCTGAATGAGCAGCAGCTAAAACAGATTGAAGATCTGACCCGTGAAGCGATGGGTTACTCTCAGAATCGTGGTGACAGCGTCAACGTGGTGAACTCGCAGTTTAACACCACTGAGCCGATGAGCGTCGACCTGCCCTTCTGGCAACAGCAGTCGTTCTTTGAACAGCTGATGGATGCCGGTAAGTGGCTGCTGGTTGCCCTGGTCGCCTTCATTCTCTATCGCAAACTGGTTCGTCCGCATCTGGTTCGCAAGCAGGCCGCAGACAAAGCCGCTGCTGAAGCCATTGCCGCCCGCGCTGCCGAGAAGCCGGAAGAAGAAGCCTTTAGCGTACAGCTCAGCAAAGATGAGCTGGAGCAGGAACGTAAGTCTAACAACCGCATGAGCGCAGAAGTGATGAGTCAACGCATCCGCGACATGTCAGAAAACGATCCGCGTGTGGTAGCGCTGGTCATTCGTGAATGGATGAGTAAAGAGCTATGAGTCTGACCGGAACTGAAAAAAGCGCCATCCTGATGATGACCATTGGTGAAGAGCGCGCGGCGGAAGTCTTCAAACACCTGAACCAGCGTGAGGTGCAGCACCTGAGCGGCGCGATGGCGAATATGCGTCAGGTGTCGCACAAACAGCTGACCGAGGTCCTGCGTGAGTTCGAAGCGGATGCCGAGCAGTTCGCGGCGCTGAGCCTGAACTCCAACGAATATCTGCGTTCGGTACTGACCCGGGCGCTGGGCGAAGAGCGCGCCTCCAGCCTGCTGGAGGACATCCTCGAAACGCGCGACACCACCAGCGGCATGGAAACACTCAACTTTATGGAGCCGCAGGCTGCTGCCGACCTGATTCGCGACGAGCATCCGCAGATCATCGCCACCATTCTGGTACACCTGAAACGTGCCCAGGCCGCCGACATCGTGGCGCTGTTCGACGAGCGTCTGCGTCACGACGTGATGCTGCGTATCGCCACCTTCGGTGGTGTGCAGCCAGCCGCGCTGGCCGAACTGACCGAAGTGCTGAATGGGCTGCTGGACGGTACCAACCTCAAGCGCGCGAAGATGGGCGGCGTGAGAACCGCAGCCGAGATCATCAACCTGATGAAAACGCAGCAGGAAGAGGCGGTTATCGAAGCGGTACGCGACTTCGATGGCGAACTGGCGCAGAAAATTATCGACGAGATGTTCCTGTTCGAGAACCTGGTGGAAGTGGACGACCGCAGCATCCAGCGTCTGTTGCAGGAAGTGGAGTCCGAGCAGCTGCTGGTGGCGCTGAAAGGTGCCGAACAGCCACTGCGCGAGAAGTTCCTCAAAAACATGTCAGCCCGTGCAGCCGATATTCTGCGCGACGATCTGGCAAACCGGGGTCCGGTGCGTATGTCTGCGGTGGAAAACGAACAGAAAGCGATCCTGCTGGTGGTTCGCCGCCTGGCCGAATCGGGCGAGATGGTAATTGGTGGTGGCGAGGAAACGTATGTCTGATGCATTTTCTGCCCGTCCCTGGCAGCTGTGGCAGCCCACGGATTTAGGCCGTTTCGATGAGCCTGAAGCCGCGCCGGAGCCTGAATTTACCGAATCGGATGATGGCGTCGATGAGCAGCAACTGCAGCTCGAACGCCTGCAGCAGCAGATGCGGAAAGAGGCGCAGGGCCAGGGGTACAACGAAGGCTATCAGCAGGGCATGACCGAAGGTCAGAAAGCGGGCTATGACGCCGGTTTTCAGCAGGGCCTGGTGGATGCCCAGCAGCAGCAGGCGCCGCTTCAGGCGCGGATGCAGCAGCTGGTTACCGAGTTCCAGAACACCCTGGAATCCCTGGACAGCGTGATCGCCGCGCGTCTGATGCAGCTGGCTCTGGAAGCGGCACGCTCCGTTATCGGCCAGGCAACCGCCGTCGATGGCACTGCCCTGCTGCGCCAGATTCAGGGCTTACTGCAGCAGGAACCGATGTTCAGCGGCAAACCGCAGCTGCGTGTTCATCCGGATGACTTACAGCGCATTGAGCAGACCCTGGGCCCGACGCTGGATCTGCACGGCTGGCGTCTGATCGCCGACAGCACCCTCCATCCCGGCGGCTGCAAACTCAGCGCAGAAGATGGTGACCTGGATGCCAGCGTCGCCACGCGCTGGCAGGAACTCTGCCGTCTCGCGGCACCAGGAGAAATTTAATGACCACCCGTCTGAACCGCTGGCTGGGATCGCTGGACGCCTTTGAGAAACGCATCGCCCAGGTGCAACCGGTGCGCCGTTATGGTCGCCTGACCCGCGCCACCGGTCTGGTGCTGGAAGCGACCGGCCTGCAGTTACCGCTGGGGGCAACCTGCATCATTGAACGCAACGATGGCAAAGCCATCAGCGAAATCGAAAGCGAAGTGGTGGGATTTAACGGCCAGAAACTGCTGATGATGCCACTGGAAGAGGTGGACGGCATTTTACCTGGCGCGCGAGTCTATGCCCGTCAGAATGGCGATAACCCGCAGGCAGGCAAGCAGCTGATGCTGGGGCCGGAACTGCTGGGCCGCGTTCTTGACGGCAGTGGCCGTCCGCTGGATGGTCTGCCGTCGCCGGATACAGGCTATCGTGCGCCGCTGATCACACCGCCCTTTAACCCCTTACAGCGTACGCCGATTACCGACGTACTGGATACCGGCGTGCGGGCAATCAACGCGCTGCTGACGGTTGGCCGTGGCCAGCGTATGGGCCTGTTTGCCGGTTCGGGCGTGGGTAAAAGCGTGCTGCTGGGCATGATGGCGCGCTATACCAAAGCGGACGTCATCGTGGTCGGCCTGATCGGTGAACGTGGCCGCGAGGTCAAAGATTTTATCGAGAATATTCTCGGTGCCGAAGGCCGCGCCCGTTCAGTGGTCATCGCCGCCCCGGCCGATGTCTCCCCGCTGCTGCGTATGCAGGGTGCCGCCTACGCCACGCGCATTGCGGAAGATTTTCGCGATCGCGGCAAGCACGTCCTGCTGATTATGGACTCCCTCACCCGCTACGCCATGGCGCAGCGTGAGATTGCGCTGGCGATCGGTGAGCCGCCCGCCACCAAAGGCTATCCGCCTTCCGTGTTCGCCAAACTGCCTGCGCTGGTTGAACGCGCCGGTAACGGCATCGACGGCGGCGGTTCGATTACCGCCTTCTATACCGTTCTGACCGAGGGCGACGATCAGCAGGATCCGATCGCCGACTCCGCGCGCGCCATCCTTGACGGCCACATCGTGCTGTCACGCCGGCTGGGCGAAGCGGGTCACTACCCGGCCATCGATATTGAAGCCTCGATCAGCCGTGCGATGACACATCTGATCGATGAGAACCACTATGCGCAGGTACGCCAGTTCAAGCAGTTGCTCTCCAGCTTCCAGCGTAACCGGGATCTGGTCAGCGTCGGCGCCTACGCCGCCGGGAGCGACCCGATGCTCGATAAAGCCATCAAACTCTATCCGCAGATGGAAGCCTTCCTGCAGCAGGGGATTTTTGAGCGCAGCGATTACGACGACGCCACCCTGCATCTGCATGCGCTGTTTGGACAGTAACACCCTTTAACGCGAGGTAACGGCAATGAAAACTGCAAATGCCATCGACACGCTGCGTGATTTAGCGGAGCAGGATCTCGAACGCGCCGCCATCTACTTAGGCGATATGCGTCGCGGCCAGCATGCCGCCAACGAGCAGCTGACGATGCTGCTCGATTATCAGGACGAATATCGCAACAAACTCAACGATGACATGTCATCAGGTATCGCCAGCACCCGCTGGACCAACTATCACCAGTTTATTCAGACGCTGGAAAAAGCGATCGAGCAGCACCGTAACCAGCTCAATCACTGGAATCAGCGGCTCGAACAGGCGCTGATTAACTGGCGCGACAAGCAGCAGCGGCTGAATGCCTATCAGACCCTGATTACGCGGGCAGCAGAAAACGCATCACGACAGGAAAACCGTCTCGATCAGAAACGGATGGACGAATTTGCCCAACGGGCCGCATTGAGGAGAGGCGAATGATTACGCTGCCACACATTGCCACAAAAGCGGCGGTGAAAACTGACGCTGAACCATCAGTTTCAGCTGATGCCACAGCGGGCAATGATGCCCTGCCACAGGACTTTCTGACCGCGCTGGGCAACCAGCTTCTGGGGCTGGCTAAGCAGCCCGGAAAAACGCTGCAATCGGCTGATATGAAAGCCGAAAAAGGCGATGACGCGCGGGCCAAACCTACCCTGAATGCGCTGATGGCGGCACTGGAAAATCCGGCTGCGCTGAGTGGCCTGTTTAAACCGGAAAATATTAAAGCTGATCCAAAATCAGCCGATGATAAAGGCAAGCCGGACGTGGCCGCCCTGAGCGCCAGCGAGCTGCAGAATGTGCAGGCGCTGTTCGCCATGTTACCCGGCGTGACCACCGCCGCTGCCGCAACGCCGACCCCGGTCAGCGCTGAGGCCGGCGAGCTGATAGCTCAGGCTGGCGGCGACCGCAAAGCACAGAACCCGCTGATGCAACTGCTCAACAGTGCACAGACTACTGCGCCAGCGGATAAAGCTGAGAAACATGACGCGAAAGGCGCCGCCGCGGATGCCTCTGCGGCCAGCAGCGCAGCCAGCCAGGGTTCAGCCCCGGCGAAAAGCGCAACCGGCACTGGCCTGACGCCCGATGCCAGTTTCCAGCAGGCGCTGAACACGCTCGTGAAGCAGGATGACCAGGCGGCGGTGAAAGCCAGTAACAGCGATAACGCGCTCACCGCGACCCCGGTGAGCAGCGCCAGCAGCCTGCCGGCCCCGGTGACCGCCTCTGCGACCAGCAGCACGCCAGCCACGCCGATGCTGAATGCGCAGCTGGGCAGCGACGAATGGCAGCAGGCGCTGAGTCAGCAGATTGTCATGTTCAGCCGCAACGGTCAGCAGAATGCGGAATTGCGTCTGCACCCGGAAGATCTTGGCGCTATCCAGATTAGCCTGAAACTGGATAACGACCAGGCACAAATTAGTCTGGTTTCCAGCCACAGCCATGTCAGATCGGCGCTGGAAGCCGCGATACCGCAGCTGCGCAGCGCACTGGCAGAGAGCGGTATTAACCTGGGCGAGAGTCAGGTGAGCAGTGACAGTTCCGCGCAGGGCCAGAGCTTCCAGCAGCAGGAGGCGCCTCGCGATGGACAGCATGGCCGCTTCTCCCTCTCCCAGGACAGTGACACCGACATCACGCCGATTGCCGTCCCCGCCGCCCTTCAGGCTCGCGTCAGCGGCAACAGCGCCGTCGACACTTTTGCCTGACAGCGACAAACGCTGAAGGTAAGCGTAAAACCCGCGTCTTTTCTTCCCATTGGTTTGACTTAAGACGCGGGATAATCTGTCCCGTGAGCCGAGAGGCTTGCCCATAATTCACAGGAAGTAACTGCAACCATGTCTGAAAACGCAAAAGCAAAAGGCCGCAAACGTAAACTCTTAATACCGGTGTTGCTCATTGTGACGCTGGCCGCTTGCAGCGTGGCAGGCTATGCAGTCTGGCGAATGATGAACAAACACGAGGGCGATAAGCCTGAGGTGGCGAAAGTTGAACCGCCTCCCGCTCCGGTCTTTTTTGCACTTGATACATTTACGGTTAACCTGGTCAATCCCGACAACGATCCTGACCGCGTGCTTTACGTAGGCTTTACCCTGCGTCTGGCCGATGAGGATACCCGTCGTCGGCTGAATGATTATCTGCCTGAGGTGCGCAGCCGTCTGCTGCTGCTGCTCTCGCGTCAGAGTGCTGCGGCGCTGGCGACCGAGCAGGGAAAACAGGTGCTTGTTGAACAAATCAAACAGGCGCTAGCCCCACCGCTGGTAAAAGGTCAACCTCCGCAGGTCGTAAACGATGTGCTGTTTACTGCCTTCATTTTGAGGTGAATCAATGGGCGATAGTATTCTCTCCCAGGCTGAAATTGACGCCCTTCTGAACGGCGACAGCGGCAGCGCGGAAGAAGAAAAGAAACAAAGCGGGCCGGAAGGCGACATTCGTCCTTACGACCCGAATACCCAGCGTCGCGTGGTGCGCGAGCGTCTGCAGGCGCTGGAGATTATTAACGAGCGTTTTGCCCGTAGTTTCCGTATGGCGCTGTTTAACCTGCTGCGCCGCAGCCCGGATATCAGCGTCGGGACGATCAAGATTCAGCCGTATCATGAGTTTGCCCGCAACCTGCCGGTGCCGACTAACCTGAACCTGATCCACCTGAAACCGCTGCGCGGCACAGCACTCGTGGTGTTCTCACCGAGCCTGGTGTTTATTGCCGTCGATAACCTGTTTGGTGGCGACGGCCGCTTTCCGACCAAAGTCGAAGGCCGTGAGTTTACCCATACCGAGCAGCGCGTCATCCGCCGCATGCTGAAGCTGGCGCTGGATGGTTACAGCGATGCCTGGAAAGCGATTTATCCTCTGGACGTCGAGTATGTACGTTCAGAAATGCAGGTGAAGTTCACCAACATTACCACCTCACCGAACGATATCGTGGTCAACACGCCGTTCCAGGTGGAGATCGGTAACCTGGTAGGTGAGTTTAATATCTGCATCCCGTTTTCAATGATTGAACCGCTGCGCGAGCTGCTGGTGAATCCACCGCTCGAAAACTCACGTCAGGAAGATAACCACTGGCGTGACAACCTGGTCAAACAGGTGCAGCACTCTGAGCTGGAACTGATTGCACACTTTGCCGAAACCTCACTGCGTCTGTCACGGATCCTGCAGCTGAAACCTGGCGATGTGCTGCCGATTGAGAAGCCGGAACGCATTATCGCGCATGTGGATAGCGTCCCGGTCTTAACCAGCCAGTATGGCACGATGAATGGTCAGTACGCGCTCCGTGTTGAACACCTGATTAACCCGATTTTGAATTCGCTGAACGAGGAACAGCCCCATGACTGACAGTAATAAACCGTCTGACGATATCTCTGCAGACGATCTGTGGGCTGAAGCGATGAATGAGCAGGTCGGCAGCAGCAGCAGCGCGCCGCAGACCGATGACGTCTTTAAATCATTCGACAGCGGCAACGTCGCTGGCTCGCTGCAGGATATCGACCTGATTATGGATATCCCGGTGAAGCTCACCGTAGAACTGGGCCGCACCAAGATGACGATCAAAGAGCTGCTGCGTCTGACGCAGGGTTCCGTAGTGTCACTGGATGGCCTGGCGGGTGAACCGCTGGATATTCTGATCAACGGTTACCTGATCGCGCAGGGTGAAGTGGTGGTCGTGAACGACAAATATGGCGTGCGCATCACTGACATCATCACCCCGTCTGAACGTATGCGTCGTCTGAGTCGCTAAAGAGCCACTGACTATGAACAGCCAGAATCAAACGCTGCAGACGGCGACGCCGCACGCGCAGGCGATCTCTACCGGCTCTATGCTGGCGCAGGTCAGCAGCGTCTTAGCCGTAATTATTCTGTTGATTCTGGCCTGCGCCTGGCTGGCACGTCGTGCCGGCTTCGCGCCGAAGAAAGTCAGTAGCCAGGAGCTGAAGCTCACCGCCAGCGTCTCCGTTGGCCAGCGTGAGCGCGTCGTGATTGTTGATACGGCCGATGCCCGTCTGGTGCTGGGCGTCACCGCGCAGCAGATTACCCATCTGCACACGCTGCCACCGGGTCAGCCGGTCTCCGTGACGCCGGACAATCGTGCGCCACAGGATTTTCGTCAGTTATTACAGAATCTGGTTAAACGTCCCGGAAAACCACAATGATGCGTCGACTGCTTGCTTTATTGCCACTGCTGTTACTGGCACCGGCTGCCCATGCCCAGTTGCCGGGTCTGGTGAGTCACTCGCTGCCTGGCGGCGGTCAGAGCTGGTCCCTGCCGGTTCAGACGCTGGTCTTTATCACCGCCCTGACCTTTATCCCGGCGGTGCTGCTGATGATGACCAGCTTCACCCGCATCATCATTGTATTCGGTTTACTGCGTAACGCCCTGGGCACCCCCTCGGCGCCGCCGAACCAGGTTCTGCTCGGTCTGTCGCTGTTTCTGACCTTCTTTATTATGGCGCCGACCTTCGACAAAATTTATCAGGATGCTTATCTGCCGTTCAGTCAGGACAAGATCAGCATGGATGTCGCGATTGAGAAAGGTGCTCAGCCGCTGCGTGACTTTATGCTGCGTCAGACTCGCGAGGCGGATCTCGCCCTGTTTGCCAGGCTGGCCAATACCGCGCCGATTGCCGGTCCGGAAGCCGTGCCGATGCGCATTCTGCTGCCAGCCTATGTGACCAGTGAACTCAAGACCGCTTTCCAGATTGGCTTTACCGTCTTTATTCCGTTCCTGATCATTGACCTGGTGGTAGCCAGCGTGCTGATGGCGCTGGGGATGATGATGGTTCCACCCGCGACCATATCGCTGCCGTTTAAACTGATGCTGTTTGTTCTGGTCGATGGCTGGCAACTGCTGGTCGGTTCACTGGCGCAAAGTTTCTACTCCTGATCCCCCTTTTTTACCGGAGCAACACATGACACCTGAATCAGTAATGGTAATGGGACAGGAAGCGATGCGCGTCGCCCTGATGCTGGCCGCCCCGCTGCTGCTGGCCGCGCTGGTCAGCGGCCTGCTGATCAGCCTGATCCAGGCGGCGACCCAGGTCAACGAACAGACCTTATCCTTTATTCCCAAGATCCTGGCGGTCGCCACCACCGGTATCATTGCCGGACCCTGGATGCTGAATCTGCTGCTGGACTACATCCGTACCGTCTTTACTAACCTGCCTTATATCATCGGCTGATGATTACTCTCGACAGCAGTCAGCTGGTTCAGTGGGTCAGCCAGTTCTTCTGGCCGCTGGTGCGCATCATGGCGTTGTTCGCCACCGCACCCATCCTCAGTGAACGATCTGTCAGCAAGCGTGTCAAAATCGGTCTGGCGGTGATGATCACCTGGCTGCTGATGCCGCTGTTACCTGCAGTGAATGTCACCCTGTTTTCTCCGGCGGGTTTCTGGCTGCTTATTCAGCAGATGCTAATTGGTATCGCGCTCGGCTTTACCATGCAGTTTGCCTTTGCGGCTGTGCGCTGCGCCGGTGAAGTGATTGGTCTGCAGATGGGCATCTCCTTCGCCACCTTTTTCGATCCCGGCAGCCGTCTTAACATGCCGGTACTGGCCCGTTTCCTCGACATGCTGGCGATGTTACTGTTCCTGACCTTCAACGGGCATTTATGGCTGATCTCGCTGCTGGCGGACAGTTTTCATACGCTGCCGATTGGCGGACACCCGCTGAATGCCAATGCGTTTATGGCGCTGGTGAAATCGGGCGGATTAATTTTCCTTAATGGCATGATGTTAGCGCTACCCTTAATCGTTTTGTTACTCATGCTAAATCTGGTACTAGGTTTGTTAAACCGTGTTTCACCACAGTTATCAATCTTCGCAATTGGCTTTCCGATTACCTTAACAGTCGGAATTTTAACCATCAGCCTGCTGATGCCCCTTCTCGCCCCGTTCTGCGAGCATTTGTTCGGGGAAGTCTTTGATTTACTCACCCTGTTCCTGACAGAACTATCCCGTCCCTGAACATTAAGTTTCTAACTATCTTTACGTTATGAAACTTAAGTATCGCAAAACCATACGTGCATTTTCCGAACCATGTTTTTCAGAATGCAACTAAGGAAATTCTGATAAATGTGCGCAGAGTCTGAAAATAATTCTTATTAAACCGGGCTTCGCGTATTTTAGTTGGGTGGTTCACGGAAGCACTTAGACTGTGAATTGGCGGGCAAATCCGGTAAACCCATGAATTTGATAGAAAAAAAACTTTAAGTGATTTTTCTTGTTAAAAAATGTTTTTTCCGGCATTGTCATCGCACGCTGAGGCGTCACACTTTCGTAAAACAAATGCTTTTGAGAATTATCCTATCAGAAAACTCTGTGTTTTCAGGGATAGTGATTTTGCTCTCAAAAGAACGCGTTTTACTTAACCTCCGGCACTTCACTGGCATTCCCCGCCACGGCCGGAGAATGTATGACGTCAGGGCAGCACAAAATTTTTGCAGAACGGGTCAGGGATGAAGACTTTTACGGGCGGTTGCCTGTTGCCAAACTGCACGAGCAGAATAAAAAAGTACCTAAGAAATCTCTCTCGTACCGCAACGCGTATTCATCGTTGATTTAAACGGATAACAAATTGGTGAGGGTCGCTATTATGCCAACTATTATTATGGATTCCTGCAACTACACACGCCTGGGATTAACAGACTACATGTCTTTAAAAGGAGTTAAGAAGAAGAACATCTCGTCTGTCTCCGATATTGAACAACTACAGCAAAAATGTGAGCAATTAAATCCTGGTGTCGTCTTTATTAATGAAGATTGCTTCATTCATGAGTCTGACTCCAGCGAACGCATTCGCAGCATTATTACACAGCATCCTGACACACTGTTTTTTATATTCATGGCGATCAGCAATATCCATTTTGAGGAATATCTCTACGTTCGTAAGAACCTGATTATTACGTCAAAATCGATGAAGACTTCGACCCTTGATTCCTTACTCAGTACCTATTTGCAGAAGAAGCTTAACCAGTCTGCGCGCATCTCTTCGGGCATGGATGTACATCCGCTGACGCTGAGCCAGACTGAATCAAACATGCTGAAAATGTGGATGTCAGGTCATGATACCATCCAGATTTCAGACAAGATGCAAATTAAGGCCAAGACGGTTTCGTCGCACAAAGGGAATATTAAACGCAAAATCAAAACCCATAATAAGCAGGTTATTTATCATGTTGTTCGTTTGACGGATAATGTGACCTCGGGTATTTACGTTAATATTCGCTGATCGTCGCAAAACAGAAACCGGCCTCAATGGCCGGTTTTTTATTGCACGAAATTGCGATCTGCGTCTCACTCTGGCTGTTAAGTCTTCTGCTCCGGCTGCCGATGTTAAGTTTTATAACAATCAGCCTCATGAGAGCATGGATATGAACACTGCAGTAGATAATGATGGACAGAAAAGCGCGGGCCTCTGGCAGAATCTCCGTCTGGTGCCGCTGTTTAGCCTGATCTTCGGCGGCATTTTGCTGCTGTTTGCACTCTGTATCGGTGTCGCCAGTTACTTCCTGATTTTAAGCAATCACTCTCTTGATGATGCGACCAACGAGATTCAGGTTCGCATGGGCCTTTCAAACAGTTCGAACCATCTGCGTACCGCCCGCCTGACTATTATCCAGGCCGGTGCCGCCGCGCGTATCGGGGAAATGGATGAGTTTCGTGCCAATGTGGCAGCGGCCGAAAAACGCATCCAGCAGGCCAAAGAGGGCTTCGCCGTGTATGAAGCGCGGGAGGTAAAATCGCCCGCCGATACGGAACTCGATAGCAGCCTGAAGGCCCGCTTCAACGATTACATCACCAAAGGCCTGATCCCGATGATCAACGCCGGTAAAGAGGGCAGCTTCGAGGGCATTATCGCTCAGGAAACCGATGTAACCCGCAAGCTGGATGATGACTACAACGCGGTATTGCTGAAGGCGATTAAGATCCGTACTGACCGGGCGATGGCGATCAATGCGCAGGCGGACCATCAGTCGCGCGTCGGCTTTATCTCAATGGCGGTGGCCTTTGCAGCCGCGCTGGTGCTGGTGCTGATGACCTTTGTCTTCCTGCGCCGCGTAGTCATCACGCCGCTGCGCCTGTCGGTGCAGCGTATCGAACGTATTGCTCAGGGTGACCTGACCTCCCCGCCTCTGCCGCATGGCCGCAGTGAGATCGGCACGCTGATCTATAACCTGCAGCTGATGCAGCAGGCGCTGGTCACCACCGTGGGAACGGTGCGTGAAGGTGCGGTGGCGATCTATCAGGGTTCCAGTGAGATTTCTGCCGGTAACACCGACCTCTCGTCACGCACCGAGCAGCAGGCCGCCGCGCTGGAGCAGACCGCTGCCAGCATGGAGCAGCTGACCGCGACAGTGAAACAGAACGCCGAGAATGCACACCACGCCAGTCAGCTCGCGGCCGATGCCTCCGGCAAAGCGCGCAGCGGGGGCGAACTGGTGGGCAGCGTGGTGAAAACCATGAACAATATTTCTGGCAGTTCGAAGAAGATTGCCGAGATCACCAACGTCATTAACAGTATCGCCTTCCAGACCAACATCCTGGCGCTGAATGCGGCGGTTGAAGCCGCGCGTGCCGGTGAACAGGGTCGTGGCTTCGCGGTCGTGGCCAGTGAGGTGCGGAATCTCGCACAGCGCAGTGCGCAGGCGGCTAAAGAGATTGAATCCCTGATCGCCGAGTCGGTCACGCTGATTAATGACGGCTCGCATCAGGTTGGTGCCGCCGGCAACACCATGGGTGAAATTGTCGAAGCGGTGCGTCGCGTGACCGATATTATGTCGGAGATCGCGGCGGCGTCGGACGAGCAGAGCCGGGGGATTCAGCAGGTCAGCCAGGCCGTTACCGAGATGGATAATGTGACCCAGCAGAACGCCTCACTGGTGGAAGAAGCCACCGCCGCAGCTGCCTCGCTGGAAGATCAGGCAGGCAAACTGACCCAGGCCGTGGCAGCGTTCCGTCTGCAGGACGCGCCCGCCGCCCCCCGGACGCCTGCGCGTGAGGCGGCAGCGTTAAAGAGCCCTGCTATTGCCTCCCGTCCGGCGCTGGCCGCCGGTAACGATAACTGGGAAACCTTCTGAGTCAGGCGGCTGACACTGCGGCCACTGCTAACCGAACAACCGGCCGGATGAGTGCGTAACGCCCGTCGCCACCCGGCCTCATAGAGCAAAAAGCCGCCTTCCCGTTTTGCGGGAAGGCGGCTTTTTTACGTCACGTCAGGTTCAGGCGTCCTCGTAAGGCTCAACAAAAATCCCATCCGGCTGATGCAGCTCATTAAAGAACCAGATTCCCAGCGGGTAATCTTCGAGCGCGACCAGAAACATGGTGCCCTCATTAAATGGCTCCATAGCCAGAATAGTGCCGGTGCGGCGCGGGCCGCCATCGGTTTTGACGCTGACGCGGTCATTGACCTTCATTATCGGTTCTCCTGATGAGTAGCTGAATACAGTCTAAACGAAGAACCGTGGCGATGCAGCGCGTTAGCGACGGGCAATCACCCAGACAGCATGAACGATACCAGGAATATAACCACAGAGAGTCAGCAGAATATTCAGCCAGAAAGCGCCGCCAAAACCGACCTGCATAAACACGCCCAGCGGTGGCAACAGGATAGCGATAATAATTTTTAAGATGTCCATAACCCTTCCTTTAGGTGTTGAAATAAATCAGCTTTATCTTCAACTATAGCTGAATCTGCTCTCTTCAGGCGAAAAGTCAGGTAAATCTGAGTAAGGTTACACCTTTTCGCTTTCCTGACAGTTCGCTGCCGGACTTCTGACGTGCCGGGCCGTTACACTCATCCTGCTGCTGCCCCCCCAGAGGTGCAGCCAACCTGTTAGTAACAAGGATTTTGCCCGCGCAGCGCGGGCTTTTTTTCTGCGATCTGCCTGGACTCCCCTTTTACTACCGCGTTCTATACTGATCACTCTGTTTGCATCCGGAGGTCAGCACATGACAGACGAAAAACAGCACAGCGACGGGCAACCGTCCGAACTGAAGGTGGATATCGAGGGATTACTGGCGGCGATTCAGGCCAGGACATCGGGAGAGGTGCGGGATTATATGGAGCAGGAGCAGGAGCAGGAGCAGGCGCCACGGCTGGAAGCGGATGGCCGGATTTTCCACTCTTACAGCGAACTGGCTGAGGCATTCGAAATCGATATCTGCGATTACCGCGCCAGTGAAGCGAATCGCTGAAATCGATTTCAAAAAAATACCCGGCGGGATGGCCGGGTAAAAATTCAATTCGTTACACCAGGGAATTCTTAACACCTGTGCAGATTACGCTATCCCACAGGCGAAACAAGCACCTGATATGCACATTTCTGCACCCTATCCGGAAATTTCAGTTCTGAAGTTACCGAAAATACCGCGTCAGACAGCCACTTAGCCTCTGCGCACTTCGCGCACGTCGCCTGTTCCGGCACGAATTTTTAAGATTAATCCTGGATTCATCGCAGACGGCACATTAAAAAAAGTGTGCGCCAGATTCAACTATAATATTGAAAAATCGCTGCTTTAGCCGCGAACGTGATGAAAGGAGCCTGTTAATGCCCACTCTCCATCAGCCGTTAATGATCGTTACCGACCTGGATGGTTCATTGCTCGACCATCACACCTATCGCTGGGATGCGGCCAGTGAATGGCTTGCCACGCTGAAACAGCAGGCCGTGCCGCTGGTGATCTGTTCCAGTAAAACGGCCGCCGAGATTATTCCGCTGCAGAAAAGGCTGGGTATCAGCGGCTCGCCCTTTATTGCGGAGAACGGCGCCGTGGTACAGACGCACGATCAGCAGCGGGTTCGCCTGGATGACACGCAGACCTATGAGGCGATCTGCGAACGGCTGGCCGCCATGAAAGCCACCTGGCGCTTCACCGGTTTTCATGACTTCTCCGACCCGGACGTGGCTTCGATGACCGGCCTGAGCGAGGCAGATGCGGCGCTGTCGCGTCAGCGCGACGCCTCCGAGGTGGTGGTCTGGCGCGACAGTGAGGAGGCGCTGGCGCAGTTTCGCGAGGCGCTGGGCGCTGAAGGCCTGGCCCTGACTCAGGGTGGCCGTTTCTGGCATGTGATGCCCGCGGGCTGCGGCAAGGGCCAGGCGCTGCGCTGGCTGCTGGATCACTCACCCGGTGAGTCGCGCGTCACCATCGGTCTGGGCGACGGGCCCAACGATGCCCCGATGCTGGATGCGGTGGACTACGCCGTGGTGATCCGGGGCTACAGTAAAACACCGGTCACCCTTACCCGCACCGATCAGCAGCAGGTTTATCACACGGCGCATCACGGCCCTGAGGGCTGGCGTGAAGGGCTGGACTATTTTTTGACTCAACCTCAATAAGCTGCCCGCGGGCATTAAAAGGATGATGCGATGAGTGACTTTTATCAGAATGGCGTAATCACCAATTTCCACAATCTGACCCACCGCAGCGTGGAGTCGCTGGAAAAAGAGATGGTACGCTTTGCCCGCAAACGCAAAATGGGGCTGATCCTGCCATCGCTGTTTTCCGAACTTGAAGGCCCGGCACTGACGAATATCGTCGATGAGCTGGCGAAAGTGCCCTATCTGGACGAAATTGTCATCGGTCTGGATCGGGCTGACCGCGACCAGTTTCTCTATGCGCGCGAATTTTTCTCCCGGCTGCCGCAGCGGCATCGCATTCTGTGGAATGATGGCCCGCGTCTGAAGGCTATTGATGCCGAGCTGGATAAGGAGGGTTTATCCCCTACCCAGCCCGGCAAGGGACGTAACGTCTGGTTCTGCACCGGTTATACGCTGGCATCCGACCGCACCAGCTGCGTCGCCCTGCATGACTGCGATATCGTCACCTACGAGCGCGGAATGCTGGCCCGCCTGCTCTACCCGCTGGCTAATCCGGCCTTTCAGTATGAGTTCTGCAAAGGCTTCTACGCACGCGTGGCCGACGGCAAGCTCAATGGCCGCGTAGGACGGTTGCTGGTCGGCCCGCTGCTGCGCTCGCTGCAGAAAGTCTACGGTCATTCCGAGTATCTGGATTATCTGTCGAGTTTCCGCTATCCCCTGTCCGGCGAGTTTGCCATGCGGACGCATGTGCTGAACGGCATCAAAATTCCGGGAGACTGGGGGCTGGAAATCGGTGTGCTGTCGGAGATTTACCGTAACTATACTACCCGCCAGTCATGTCAGGTGGAGATTGCCGATAACTACGATCACAAGCATCAGCCGCTGGCGGAAGATGATGGCACCGGCGGCCTGAAACGCATGAGCAGTGACATTGTTCAGTCGCTGCTGCGTAAGCTCGCCACGATGGGTGTGCCGCTGACCAGTGACTCGTTCCGGGTGCTGAAGGCGACCTACTACCGTAATGCGCTGGATATGATGGAGACCTATAACCATGAGGCGGCGATGAACGGCCTGAAGTTTGATCAGCATGTCGAGGAAGCGGCGGTGGAGATGTTCACCCAGTCGATCCTGGAAGCGGGTCAGGCCTTTATCGAACGGCCTAACGACAAACCGTTTATTCCGAGCTGGAGCCGGGTGCAGTCTGCGTTCCCGGACGTCTTACAACGCATCTACCAGGCCGTTGAAGAGGATAACGACGGCAACGTCTGAAGCTGAGCGGGCGGCACAGAGTGTGCCCGCCACCGCGTTTTGCTCACCGGGCCTGCCTGGTCGTCAGACCTGCAGGCCTGAGCCCGCCAGCTGCTGCGCCGGTGCTGTCGCACACAGCTCATCGCTGCGGAAAGCTTCACTGCGCACCGCGTAGCCGTCATACCAGCGGCACTCGACCATGCCACTGGCGTAGCCGGTCACCACCATTGTCTGGCCCTCTTCCTTGTGTTGCACTTCCTCACTGATTGCAAAAACCATGATGCGCTCCTTTTACGAATGTTAATAACCGGGGTGATGATTTCCTTTATAGCAGGCGAACGGGGTTCCTGCCTGTTAAGGCACGCAAAAAAAGGGCAAATTCAGAATTAAGCAGAGAGATATGCGGAAAATAAACAAAGCAGATAAAAAATATTACCCGCTTTGAGGAAAGGTTAAGGCGCTGACGTCAGATCTTGCACCCTTCGCAGTCGGCTTCGTCACCGAGATCGTCCGGCACTTCGCTGGCTTTTTTCTCCGCTTTCGCTTCAGCCTGCTCCAGTTGTGCGTCGATATCAAATTCAAACATGTCGTCGTTCATCGTCATTCTCCTGACCGTAAATCACAGTGCGCTTTATACCGATTTACCGCGCACTCTGGCAATAAGGTTAACCACTAACAGCACGATCGACCCAATGATAAAGCCGAGCACCAGGTTAGCACCGTTGCTGAGCAGCATCGCGATCCAGCCATTGAAGCCGCCGCTGACCTCTTCAATCAGATGATGCAGTGGCGCAATGCCGTGCACCACAATGCCGCCGCCGACCAGGAACATCGCAATCGTGCCGACCACCGTGAGGATCTTCATCAGCCAGGGCGCGGCAGCCAGCAGCACACTGCCGATGCCCTGTGCCAGGCGGGACGATTTTTCACGCAGCCAGAATCCCAGGTCATCGATTTTCACAATCGCCGCGACGATGCCATAGACGCCGATAGTGACCAGAATCGCGATGCCCGCCAGAATAATCACCTGATTCAGCAGCGGGGACTCTGAGACGATCCCCAGGGTGATGGCGACGATCTCCGCAGAGAGAATAAAATCGGTCCGCACCGCACCTTTGATTTTTTTCTTTTCAAACTCTGCCGCGTTCTGATTCGCCAGCGAATCCAGTCGCTGCTGACGCGCTTCCGGTGATTTGCTCTGCCTGTCGTGCTGCAGGCTGTGCAGCACCTTTTCCACGCCTTCGTAGCAGAGATAGGCACCACCAATCATCAGCAGCGGCGTGATCAGCCAGGGCGCAAACGCGGAGATGATCAGCGCCAGCGGCACCAGAATCAGTTTGTTAAGAAACGATCCTTTGGCCACACCCCAGACCACCGGCAGCTCGCGATTGGCTTTGACGCCCGTGACCTGCTGGGCATTCAGGGACAGGTCGTCACCCAGCACCCCCGCCGTTTTTTTCGCCGCCACTTTGCCCATGACGGAAATATCATCCAGAAGTGTTGCAATATCATCAAGTAAAGTGAGTAAACTGGTTCCCGCCAAAATCTTATCCTTAGTCTGGTTCGTTATGTTGACAACATGGGCAGCGCTCAATTTCCGTCACGGTCATCTCGGCGATGCCCTCACAATCCCACTCTACCCGCACCGTCTCACCTGCTGTGCCTTCCGCATGCAGATATTTACTGACCGGACTTTCGGTCATGCCGGTGATCGCCTCCGTGGCAATCAGCCTCTCGCCGCTGTAGACCCGCGCGGTCGCTTTGGTGTTGACCATCCGCTCGTCACGGATCTGATAAAGGCGTTTTACCGTCAGTTTTATGCTGCTCATTTCGGCCTCCTGGCCACGGAGAAAGCGCAGATCTAACCAATTATGTCCGGGATTAGCAATCTGCGTGGTAATGATGAATGCCCTGATGATCGATCTCGGCGCTCTCTGACATCACCAGCAGCCACTCCTCCAGCCGCTCCAGCAGATCCTGATCCGTCAGGCGCAGTCTGCCCCGCAGCGCACACTCCCAGATGATCAGCACCTTCCAGCCCGCCTCCCGCAACTGGCGCACGTAACGCCGATCGCGCTCAACGTTACTGTTAATTTTCCCGGTCCAGAACTCGGTGCGCGTTGCGGGCAGCTTAAAGAGATAGCAGTGATGACGATGCCAGAAGCAGCCATGCACAAAAATAATTGCCTGCTGGTCGGTCAGAACGAAGTCGGGCCGTCCCGGCAGATTTTTATCCTGCACGCGGTAGCTGAAGCCACGGTCTTTCAGCAGCAGCGCAATACGCTGCTCAATGGCCGTATCCTGAGCGCGAATCGCACGCATATTCTTGCTGCGTGTTTCGCTGGAGTGAACATCAGCCATAACCTCTCCTTTTTTGCTGGTTATGTAACTTTAGCCTGCGCCGCGAAAAGCGAAAGTCGCCGCCGGTTGACTCTGGATGCGGGGCCGTAAAAGCAGAAGATTCCGGGGGGCCACTGCAGGGCACATCCCGGAATTTCCCTGCAGCGCCGGGAGTGATAGCATAGGCGCCTTACTGTTAAGGAAAAATGCATGCATCCCGCCCTCCTCGCTGAACCACTCTCTGCCGCCCCTTCCTCTGCCGATAGCGCTGAACTCGTGCAGCAGGTGCTGGAAATCTATTCGGTGCGAGATCTCACGGCCCGCCTGCAGCAGGCTGGCTTTACCGGCTGGACGCCAGCCCTGCTGAACCGGGTACGTCAGGGTAAAAGCGCCCTGCCACCGCTGTGTGAGGCAGAGTTGCTGCTGCTGCAGTCACTGCTGCCGTCGCGGCCCGCCCATTATGACGATCCCGAATTCCGTTTTATCGATCTCTTTGCCGGGATTGGTGGTATTCGCAAAGGCTTTGAGGCGATTGGCGGCAAGTGCGTATTCACCAGTGAATGGAACAAAGAGGCGGTGCGCACCTATAAAGCGAACCACTACAGCGATCCGCTGGAGCATCACTTCAATACCGATATCCGTCAGGTCACCCAGCCGGAAGGGCTGACCGGTGATGACGAGATCTATCGGGCAATTGATGCCGCCATCCCCGATCATCAGGTGCTGCTGGCGGGTTTTCCCTGCCAGCCCTTTTCACTGGCAGGCGTCAGCAAAAAGAATGCGATGGGTCGCGCACATGGCTTTGAGTGTCAGGTTCAGGGCACGCTATTTTTCGATGTGGCCCGCATCCTGGCTGCCAAAAAGCCGCCGTTCTTTGTGCTGGAAAACGTGAAGAACCTGAAAAGCCACGATAAAGGCCGGACCTTTGCGATTATCATGGAGACGCTGGATGAACTGGGTTATGACATCGCCGATGCCGGTGCTGTCAGCCCGGACGCCAAAGTGATCGATGCACGTCACTTTCTGCCCCAGCATCGCGAACGCATTGTGCTGGTGGGCATCCGTCGCGATCTGAAAAAGCAGGACTTTACGCTGCGCGATATCCGCCGCTTCTATCCCGCGCAGGTGCCGACCCTGCAGAGCCTGCTGGAGCACGCCCCGGACGACAAATATATCCTGTCGCCGGTGTTGTGGCGCTACCTCTATGAGTACGCGAAGAAACATAAAGCCAGAGGCAACGGGTTTGGTTTTGGCCTGAACGACCCGCGAAATCCTGACTGCTGCGTGCGAACGCTGTCAGCGCGCTATTACAAAGATGGTTCAGAAATCCTGATCGACCGTGGCTGGGACAATGCGCTGGGAGAAGCAGCGTTTCAGAATGCGGAAAATATGGCCCGCCGTCCGCGTCGTCTCTCGCCGCGTGAGTGCGCCCGCCTGATGGGGTTTGATGTGCCAGGCCAGGCGCCCTTCCGTATTCCGGTATCAGACACCCAGGCGTATAAGCAGTTTGGTAATTCAGTGGTGGTGCCGGTGTTCGCAGCGGTGGCTCAGCTCCTGCTGCCGTATATCCGCCAGCTGACCTCGTCATCGCGCTGAATCGCGCTGAAAAAAACCCGTCTTTCGACGGGTTTCTGTTTTATTTCTTTTTCTTACCCTGCTTCTTCAGCAGCAGGCGAATCTGCTTCAGCTCGGTCGCGGTCAGCCCATCAGCGTTTTCATCAGCAGACGTTGCTTTCTCTGCTGACTCTTCAGTGATGTCCTGACTATCAATGGCCGGATGCGGATGCGTTTCCAGGCTGGCCTGTAAGCGCTGCACAATCTCCTGGCTCATTGAAATCTGATTTTCCAGCGCCAGCTGTTTGATCGTTTCTTTCAGTTCAGGGTCAATTTTAATCGTTAAATTAACAGTTTCGGTCATTGCGCCACTCCTTTTTGTTATTGCTACACGCTACCGGATGACCGTTTCGATTAACATACTGTCATAAAAATTTAATATTCGGTGCGCAGCGGGGTGAAATCCCGCAGCACACCCTCATCGATTCCCACCAGATTGCCCTGGAGTTCGGCATAGAGCTTGGCCATGTACCGCACCAGAAAATCTGCGTTGTGTTCTGCCAGCATGCGTCCCGTTTCCGTGTGCATTGTCTCCGGCAGGCGCAGCAGTTTCTTCTGGAAGTGATCCAGCGTCCATTTGACGTCATTCAGCTCGCGGTCTTTGCCCAGGGGATCCTGGCTGTCGAACAGCGGACGGTTAAGCGCACCCGCGGTATAAAAGACCCGCGCCAGCCCGATCGCACCCAGCGACTCCAGCCGGTCAGCATCCTGCACAATTTTCGCCTCCAGCGTCTGCGGCGGAATGCCGGCGCTGAAACTGTGCGTTTTCACGGCATGCATGACGGCTTCAATGCGCTCAGCCGGGAAGTCAGGAAAGTCCTGCTGCAGAATGCGCTGGGTTTCCGCTGCGGCATACGTTGAGGCGAGATGACGCTCCGGGTGATTCTTGGGCAGATTAACCACATCGTGGAAATAACAGGCAGTAAGCACCACCAGCGGATCGGCCGGTGTGCCGGTCATGATTCGCTGTGCGCTCATCCATACGCGCCGCAGATGGGCGATATCGTGTGCGCCATCATCGTGGATCCAGTTCGCCTGAAACCAGCTTTCGTAACGAGTCTGCCAGAGTGTAAGTGACATAGTCTGTCTCCCTGTAGTGATCGACAGCGGTTTCTCTGTCGTGATCAGTGCGCGAACGGCAAGCCATCATAGCGACTGGCTAATGACACTTTTTTTACAGTGCGGTCGAAAAGCGCGGCGCTGCCAGCGATTTCTGGCAGAAAAATGAGATCTGGATCATCTGTATAGCATCTCTGTTACACAATAACCGCAATTTCGGCGGTTTTCAGTCTTTCCTCAGTGAATTGCTGCTAAGAAAATTAGTTTAACAGGCGTAATGTTTTGTTCTGTCTGAGAACCCTTATCGGGTCCGTTTAAACTTTTTTTTTCATCATCGGTGATTGTAAAATTATGTGTGATGACAGGGGAAAAAAGCTGAAAAGGTTCCTATTTTTACCGTTATAACGTACTGTATCCGTGCTCTTCATCGCTTTCTGCCGCCTGGACAGAGAGCGTTGGTGCGCTTTTTGCATTTTGCTGGTTTTCAACTATCAAAGTGGCACTTTCAAAGTGACTGTCAGGCGACAAATTATTAAGCAGAATGATTTAAAGCCTTTATGATAACTCTCAGATGTGAAGCAAATGGACGTTTACAGCAGTAACCGGGTTCTACTAATAAAAAGAGGTAATCCATGAAAGAACGGCCGATTCTTTTTTCCGAACAGCGTGTTCGTGCCCTGTTGGTTGGCCAGCAAACACAAACCCGGCGCATTATGAAAACGCAGGCTTTTGGTCCGGGACAGGATCATCACGAAGGCGTACACGCTTTCGATGTGAGCGCGAACCATCTTCATGGCTATAAGATGATGTCGATGACGGACATCAGCTACCAGTGCCCGTATGGCAAACCCGGCGACATTCTCTGGGTGCGTGAAACCTGGCGTGGTCCCATGGTGCCAGAGCACGATCTGGCAGAATATGACCGCGACCCGACGCCGTTTCGTCAGCCGGAATTTTGCCAGTACCGGGCAGACAGCAACGAACTGGGTCAGCATGCGATGAGTACGCCGGAAGCCGAAGAGTTTGGCTGGCAGACCGCCATCCACATGCCGCGCTGGGCCAGCCGCATCAATCTGGAGATTACGGGCGTACGTGCGGAAAAAATTCAGGATATCAGTGAAGATGACATCATGGCGGAAGGCGTACAGACCGATTCGCACTTCCTCAATAATTTCTTCACCATGAACGTCAATTCGGAGTCGCCCAAAGAGGCGTACCGCAAAGCGTGGCAAAAACAGTACGGTGCCACCAGCTGGGAAGTTAACCCCTGGGTCTGGGTCATTGAATTTCAGCGTGTTGAACGCAAATAACCCGCCAGAACCGCGCTTTGCGGGTTAAATCACAGACAACGGCCGCGCTAACGGGTTGAATAGGCCTTCAGCCCTGAAGTCAGAATCTGATGCCAGCATTCGATGCTGGCATTTTTATGTCTGGCGCGTCAGGATAGCCAGAGAGTCCGGTTCTGTGCAGGAGTTACGATGTTTAAATGGCCCTGGAAAACGCATAACGACAGGCTGGTTGCCTTGCCCTGGCAGCAGGGACTGGCGCAACCGATCTTCAGCCCGCTCAGTGAGGCCGAGCGGCAGACGCTGGTCGCGCTGGCGACGCGCTTTCTGCAACAGAAAAAGCTGGTGGTGATGGAAGGCGCTGAGCTGGATGAACTGCGCAGCGTGCGCATCGCCCTGCTCTTCTGCCTGCCGGTGCTGGAACTGGGCCTGGAGTGGCTGGACGGTTTTCATGACGTACTTATCTATCCTGAACCGTTCAGCGTGGCGGATCAGTGGCAGGATGAGGATGGGCTGGTTCACAGCTCACCCGCCGTTCATGCCGGACAGAGCTGGACGCAGGGGCCGGTGGTGCTCAACTGGCTCGATATTCAGGATTCGTTTGATCTCTCCGGTTTCAATCTGGTCATTCATGAAGTGGCCCACAAGCTGGATGCACGCGGCAGTGGTTACACCAGCGGCGTGCCAATGATGCCACTGCGCGATGTGGCGCAGTGGGAAAAAGATCTGCGTGCCGCGATGGCAGAGATTGAAACGGAAGTGGAACTGGTCGGTGAACAGGCAGCGACTCTCGATCCCTACGCCGCCAGCGATCCGGCGGAGTGCTTCGCCGTCCTCTCTGAATACTTTTTTACGGCCCCGGTTCTGCTGGCTGAACGCTTTCCGTCCATGTATCAGCATCTTCAGCACTTTTATCAGCAGGACCCTCTGAGCAGAATAACCGCAGAGACGGCCCAAAGTGCTTAAATCGTGATCGCTTTGCTTTAAAGCTAGCCAGTTGAATGATAATGTATTTTTTGCTGTTGACACCTTCGGGCGACGTCGTTAATATTCGCCTCGTTCCAACGATTCCTCTGTAGTTCAGTCGGTAGAACGGCGGACTGTTAATCCGTATGTCACTGGTTCGAGTCCAGTCAGAGGAGCCAGATTAGAAAAAGCAGATATCTCCGGATATCTGCTTTTTTGCTTTTCGGAAGCCGCAGATTTCTCCTGCGCACGCTTGTTGTCATTTCCCCTGCCGATAATGAAAAAGCCGCTGGCGTTAATTTTCTGCACAGCCGCAATTCCCTATTTCACCGGGCTACAGGCAAAGCGATCCGCTAAAAACCAGCCGTCAAAACAGACCGGCTGGCTTAGTCGACTGACAATATTATTCAGGGATCGTCAGCACCTGACCCGGTGCAATATGATCCGGGTTACTGAGGATGCCCTTATTCGCCTCAAAGATTTTCATATATTGTGCGCCATCATTGTAAAACTGTTTAGCAATTGCGCTCAGCGTATCACCGGACTTCACGGTATAGCTGCGCGTGCCCGCTGCCGTCGCGGGTTTATCTTCAACATTTTTATCAACAGCATTTAACAACTCACCGCCAATATTTTTAATATTATCCAGAATGCTCATATTTACTCCCCTATCGTTTCTGAAACGTTTACTTTAATTAAAAAAACAGGATTGCCAGACAATTACTTCGCGGCGTACGATACACCCGCTTTAATTTTGTGGATTAAACCACTGTTAAACGCGAATTAATTTTATAAAAAGAGGGATGTTGAGAATGGGTATATTGTCATGGGTTTTATTCGGACTGCTTGCCGGTGTCATCGCCAGATGCATCATGCCGGGTAAAGAGAACATGGGTATTTTTATGACCATTGTTCTGGGTATTATCGGCGCGCTGATTGGCGGTGCGGTCAGTACGGCGCTGGGCTTTGGCCAGGTCAGTGGTTTTAATATTTTCAGCATCGCGATTGCCACCGTCGGTGCCATTATTGTGCTGTTCGTTATTCATAAAATCAGAGCATGCAAGCAGGCGTAACGGATTAATTTTCAGGGGATAGCAGAATGAGTTTACTGGATTCCGTGCTGGCAATGTGCGGACTGAATAATCAGACCAGTCAGGAAGTGAGAGGCGTGCTGGAGTGGGTTGAGCAGCAAGGCGGATTGCACACGATCGTCAGTCATCTTCAGAACGGCGAGTACAGCGAAGTGGTTAATTCCTGGCTCGGCGATCAGCAGAACGTTGCCCTGAGCAGCGATCTGGTGCAGAAGATGATTAACTCTGAGGCCATTGAACAGCTCGCTGCACGAATGGGCATTAACACCAGCGACGCACTGAACCTGCTGGTAAAATATCTGCCTCAGCTGGTTGATAAAGCCTCTTCCGCAGGCGTAATTGACAAGAAAGCCGATTTAACCGGGCTGGTCAGTCAGTTAACACACTAAGCGTAAGGCAACCGGGGGATAAAAGCCTGCGGCTAAAGTAGTGGGCTTTTATCTTTTGGGTTGGGTGTGTCAATAAGGAAACAGGAAGAATTTACCCTGGTGTGGTTCGGACCGACACAACTACCCACTGCATATCATGCAACGTCGAAAAACCGGAATAGCTGTCACTGACTTCCCTCTGAAAAATAATGTATTTTATTTTTATAAATAATATTCCCCCACACCATGATTCACTCAGCTTCTGATAAAAATTTCACACTTCTGAGCAGAGCATTAACGTCAGACCTTTAACGATTAAAAAATGATACAAAAGCCATAAAAGAGGCTGCACCTGAACTAATAACTAAAAGGAAAAATCTATTCGGTGGCAAATGTGAACATCTGACTTAAGGCTGTTTTTCCTTCGACGCAATAGCTTAAGGCTGACTTAGACGAATAAAACGGTGAAGATATCCACATAAAACCCACCGGACTACACCTTTCCCCACAAATGAAAAAGGCCCGCGGAATAGCGAGCCTTTAACCGGAAAAAACAAAGCCACCCTTATTTTTCATGGTAGCGATGCACGGCCGGATAATATTCCAGTCCATAAAGCTGGCCCAGCGGCAGCAGCAGTTCAACGTTGATATCATGTCCGGCTGCCTCTGCCGCAGAACCACTCAGCAGCAGCTCAAACCAGGCTTTCAGTTTCTGTTTCATCTCAGGATCTCCGCATCAGTTGATGCCCTGAGTAAACCCGCTTGCGCGCGCCAACAGAAGCAAAAATTTCTGCGCTGCTTATGCCAGAAATGACAAAGCGGGTTCTGACTGGCTGAAAGCCCGCTTCAGGCTGGCTACTGCGTGATCAGCGTAACCCAGTTTGCGCCTTTCCCTGCCGGCGCTTCAGCGACCCGTGTGAGCGTGCCGCGGGCGGAATCGATGGCGTAGCTGCCAATGACGGCGCTTTTCTCTCCGCTGACGATCAGCCATTTCCCCTGCGCATCAATCGCCATACTGCGCGGCTGTTTCTCGACCGGCCAGCTGCCGATCAGCGTTAACTCACCCGACTGCTTATCTGCCTGGTAGCCGCTGACGGTGCTGGAGGTGCGTTCGGTCACATAAATAAATTGCCCATCCGGCGTGATTTTAATGTCTGCCGCCCAGATGCGCGGCGTCGGATCGCTGTAGCCCGCCGGACGCTGCACCCCATGCTGCAGGTTATATTGCTTTGCCACCGCGTTCGGCCAGCGTTTCAGTTCTGTCAGGGAGCCATCCGCTGCACGCCGGAACTGGGTGATGGTGCCGCTCATCTCTGCGAGGTTATAGAGGAAACGGTTATCCGGCGAGATCACAGAATGCCGCGCACCGCTGTTCTTCTCACCCTGGACAAAACCGCTTCCCAGCGGCGTTATCACCCCATCAGCGCTGAATCGGTACTGCAGCACCCGATCCGCACCCAGATTGCCCACATAAAGCGACTGATTGCTGACGTCGGTGATAACCGAGTGGGCGTGCGGCCCGGTCTTCACCTCACTGGTCACCTGCGCTGTCACTACACCCTTATCATCAATCCGGTAGCTGATGACGATATCGCTGTCATACGAGGCGGCGAGCAGATAGCGACCCTGTCTGTCGGTGGTGATCCAGGGAAAACTGGCGGACACCGGCGTCACCGCCTGCTTCTGCAGCTCACCCTGTGGCCGGGTCACGCGCCAGCTGACGATCGCATAGGGCGGCGTGCGCAGCGCACCATAGAGATGTTCACCATCCGGGCTGGCCACCAGCGGCATAATCTTTTTCCCGGCGGGGGTATCGCCCTGCCATGTCAGGCCGCCATCTTTCTCACTGAGCTGATAGCGGGATACCGTGCCGGATTCCGCGTTCGACACATAAACAAAGGTTGTCGCCCACAGTGGGCTGCTGCAGAGCAGTGGCAACAGGGCCAGCGCCGGTTTAAGACGGGTCATAGGGTCACCTCGATAAGTTTGATCTGCGCCAGTGCGCAGCAGGGTTTACGCTAACCCGGTGAGGCGAGAGTGGCTTTGTGCAACTGTCTGAAATCAGGCGCGAAAGTCTGGAGATGTGACGGCGCAGGGATTTCTGATAGTGCCTTCCCCCGCCGCCGGAGGAAGGCAAAGGCGCTAACCGGTTTTCTCGATCATTTTCTGATAGCGGTTAAGCCATTTACCGCTGTTGAGCCGCCACCAGAAGAAAATCCCGCGCACCGTCCAGTCCAGGAACATCCCGAGCCAGACGCCGGTCACGCCCATCCCGAACTGGATGCCGAGCAGATAACCGACCACCACGCGCGCACCCCACATGCTGAACATTGACACGTACATGGTATAACGCGCATCGCGGGCGCCTTTAAGCCCGGCGGGCAACACCCAGGAGGCGGCCCACAGCGGCATAAACAGTGCATTCAGCCAGAGCAGATGCTTCGTCACATTAATCACTTCCGGATCGCTGGTGTAGAAACGCGCCAGCAGCCCTGCCAGCGGCACCGTCAACAGCGCAATGGCACTCAGACAGGCCGTTGCCAGCCAGAATACATGCCGCACCTGACGCTCCGCCTGGAACACCTGATTCCTGCCCAGACGGGTGCCGGTGATAATGGTCGACGCCGACCCCAGCGCATTGCCCGGCAGGTTAATCAGGGACGCCACCGAGAAAGCGATAAAGTTACCGGCAATCTCGCTGGTGCCCATGCCCGCGACAAACACCTGGGTCAGCAGTTTACCGCCGTTGAACAGCACGGACTCGATACTGGCAGGCACGCCGATCCCCAGCACTTCCATCAGGATGCTGCTGTTCCAGCGCCGGAAGTAGCTCGACAGCGTGATTTTCAGCGAGGCGTTGAAGCCGATCATCAGCACATAGATCACCGCAATCGCCCCGATATAACGGGTGATGGTCAGCCCGAGTCCGGCCCCGACAAAACCTAAACCGTCCCATGAGAAGCAGCCGTAGATCAGCACGCTACTGATGATGATATTAAGGATGTTCATGCCGCCGTTTATCAGCATCGGGATTTTGGTGTTTCCTGCGCCTCGCAGCGCCCCGCTGCCGATCAGGGTAATGGCCGCCGCCGGATAGCTCCAGGCGGAGGTCTGCAGGTAGCTGAGCGCCAGGGCTTTCACTTTCGGGTCTGCGGCCCCCGCTATCGCATCAACAATCAGATGGCCCCAGAACTCAATAGCGATCACCAGCACAAAGGCGAAGATTGTCATCATGGCCAGCGACTGGCGCGTGGCGGCCCGCGCCCGCTTACCGTTGCGTTTGGCGAGGCTGAATGCCACCACGACCGTGGTGCCCAGATCGATAGCGGCAAAGAAAGAGATAATCACCATGTTGAAGCTGTCGGCCAGACCCACGCCCGCCATCGCCTCTTTACCCAGCCAGCTGACCAGGAAGGTGCTCAGCACACCCATCAACAACACACAGGCGTTCTCGAAAAAGATAGGCACTGCCAGTGGCGATATTTCACGCCAGTAGAGCGTGCGATAAGAGCGGCGTTTCGGATACCACGCCGTGCGTCTGATCGCCTGCATCACTGCTACGCCGGGATTTTGCAAAGGATTACCAAATCAGAAGAGACTGACGAGATATTATGATGATAGGGGTCAGAGAAATATGCAAAGTCTTTCCGGTGGAAATTAATCATAGTTACAAACTTTTTAGGGTCGTACCGGCAGATTCTGTCGCAGTGCGCTGCCAGCTTCAGTCGGCCTGACGATTTCCCTGCCGTGACGCTGTGTTACCTGACGTTGATGTTACGGCGTATTGAGTGTCCTGCTGCTGCTTCAGGGGGCATTTTCCTCCCTGGATCCTAAAGGTTTCCTTAACGACTTTTTATGTTCTCTTTTCTGCCGTCGCGTCGCGCTGCTCAGATAACGCCCGGCTTCAGCACAAAATTAAAGCAACTCAATATTCTTCACCAATCCCGGCAACAAACCCGCTAAGCTTGGGGCAAATCGCGGAAAAAAATGGAAGGAGAAACCATGCCGACACAACGGAAAAACCTGACCAGCCAGCAGGCGCTGGATGAACTTGAACGCCTGTACGAGGGGGCTGTTGAGGCGCTGCGCGCGGCGATTAAAGCCTTTACGGAAAACGGCACACTGCCCGATGCCGACAAGCGGGCGCAGGGGCTCTTTGTTTATCCGGAGCTGCGCATCACCTGGCACGGCGAAGGGCCGCAGCAGAACCGCACGCGCGCCTGGGGACGCTTTACTCATACCGGCAGTTACAGCACCACCATCACCCGTCCGGCACTGCTGCGTCACTATATTGCGGAACAGCTTCAGATGCTGGAGAAGGAGTATCAGCTGGAGATTGCCGTGGTGCCATCCAGCCAGGAGATCCCCTATCCTTATGTGATCGACGGTTCCGATCTCTCCCTGGATCGCACCATGAGCGCCGGTATTGCGCGCCATTTTCCGACCACCGAGCTGTCACAGATTGGCGATGAGACGACCGATGGCCTGTTCCACGCAGATGCCCAGTTCCCGCTGTCGCACTTCGACGCGCTGCGCACCGACTTCTCGCTGGCCCGTCTGCGTCACTACACCGGCACCAGCGTAGAACACTTCCAGCCGTTTGTGCTGTTCACCAACTACACCCGTTATGTCGATGAGTTTGTGCGCTGGGCGATTGAGCAGGTACGCGATCCCAATACCCCGTACGACAGCCTGGCCTGTGCCGGTGATGTGGTGCTGACCGCCGACACTGCCGACAGCGAGTCGATGCTTTCGGATCTGGCGTGGAAGAAGCATCAGATGCCCGCCTGGCACCTGACGTCACCGAATCGCCGCGGTATCACGCTGATTAACATTGGCGTCGGCCCGTCGAATGCCAAAACCATCTGCGACCATCTTGCCGTCATGCGTCCGCACGCCTGGCTGATGATTGGTCACTGTGGTGGCCTGCGCGAGAGCCAGCGGATTGGTGATTATGTACTGGCCCACGCCTATCTGCGTGACGACCATGTGCTGGATAGCGTGCTGCCGCCGGATATTCCGGTCCCAAGCATCGCCGAAGTGCAGCGCGCGCTCTATGACGCCACCAAAGCGGTGAGCAACATGCCAGGCGAAGAGGTGAAGCAGCGGCTGCGCACCGGCACTGTAGTGACCACGGATGACCGTAACTGGGAGCTGCGCTACTCGGCGTCGGCGCTGCGCTTCAACCTGAGCCGCGCGGTCGCGGTAGATATGGAGAGCGCCACCATTGCCGCCCAGGGCTATCGCTTCCGTGTGCCTTACGGCACGCTACTGTGCGTTTCCGATAAGCCGCTGCACGGTGAGATCAAGCTGCCAGGTCAGGCAAACCGTTTCTATGAGGGTGCGATTTCAGAGCATCTGCAGATTGGTATCCATGCGGTTGAGCTGCTGCGGGCTGAAGGCGATAAGCTGCATTCCCGTAAGTTGCGGACCTTTAACGAGCCGCCATTCCGGTAAGATTTTGCTGCTGGCGAGGGTTCGTCTGGCGGCGGTGCAGGGTTGTTGCCTGAACGGGCGTTAAGCGGGTTTCGTTCGCGTGGTGAAGGGGGCCGTTTCGGGCCCGCTTCAGCAGGCGACCGACAAGGG
Organism: Pantoea graminicola; assembly: GCF_048452665.1. Classification (NCBI taxonomy): domain Bacteria; kingdom Pseudomonadati; phylum Pseudomonadota; class Gammaproteobacteria; order Enterobacterales; family Erwiniaceae; genus Pantoea; species Pantoea graminicola. Next base: position 67,187 of record NZ_JBLWSJ010000002.1, read on the forward strand.
GGCGCCGGTCGCCGCGTCCCCCTGACCCCGGCTCCGGCCTGCATCACCGCCGCTTCGCGCTCCCTCTGCCTTTTCCGGATTTCTCACGGACCGGCGGAACCCGCCATCCCTGGCGCGAACCTGCCGCTTCGCGACATCCCTGGCCCGCATCCGCTCAGCGGCTCTGACTCTGGCTTCCAACCCAGCACCAAATTAAACCTGAAAGTATGACTGGCGGGAATTATGATAGGCGTTCGCCTATCCGGGCGAGCTGAAACGCATCCACGACCGACATGCGAAAGAGGCGCAGCGCAAATCCGTAGCCAGATGAATGCGCTGTGAACCATGATGCTCTCTCGTTTATCGTAATCAGAAACCATCATTACCGGGTTTATTAAAAAAAAGCCCATAACCTTTCGGTAATGGGCATACTTCTTTTTTATTATTCAACAAACTTTCCCTGAGCGTTGGCTTGTGATATTAATTTTATACTCATCTCTGCATACCAAAAGGTACGATTAAAGTACGGTGATGGATATAATACGTTATTTCTCTGTAGGATTATTAAGTTGCAAGGTCAAATTAATGTAGAGTAACGAAAAATGTAAGGACACGTTTATGAAAGAAACTATGTTGCCTGCCAGGCTTATCAGAATGTTTGAAAGCGATCCTGTTGTTGGCTGGGGGGTGAAAGATACTCAGTCCCGATTTATTTATGTCAATAATACCTTTAAGAGCTGGCAAACGCTTTCAACACGATTTGACTATGAAGGTCGCCATATCAGGGATATTCCTGCGCCGGTCGCAGAGTTTGCTGACCTTTTCAGCCAGCAGGAAAGAGAGATTGAAAAAACGGGTCTGGCAGTCAGAGCCATTACCACTCACATACAGGGCAAAGAAAAGATCATGCAGCCTGTATACAGCGTTCAGGAGCCACTCTACGACGACGCACAGCACTGCATAGGTACGCTGGTCAGCGTCAGGCCTGTGAGGATTATCACACCAGGCGCCTTACTCGACGGTAAAATCATTCAGCATGCGACTTTTGAATCGCCCTCATCCATTTTCACCGAAAAAGAGTGGGAAGTCGTGTATCTGCTGGTCTGTGGTATGAGCATAAAAGAGATAAGCAGCATACTGGGGGTTTCAGCAGACGCCATTAATGGCAGATTAAGAAGTTGTTACAGAAAGACTAACCTGAACTCGCTTGCCACGCTGATTGGGTATTGTCGTGATAATCAGTTAGATCACTATATTCCACCGTTTTTCCTGAAGAAAGGCCATATTATAATAAAAGGATGAACAGATGTTCTCAAAGCTGGACCCTGTTAAATATTACTTTGATAACTCACGCTTTGGCTGGGCTATAAAAAATAGCGCCTCACGTTATGTTTATGCGAACAGCATTGCACACCGCTATTTCAACATTCCGTCAGGAACAATAGCAGGAACATTTGATACCGACCTGACGCCAGATATCAGCGATTATTATCATCATTTTTTGCATGACGATAAAAAGATCCTCAAAACAAAAGAAATGAGCATTGTTCTTAAAACTTTCGAATATGGAAGAGAAAACAGGCTGAAAACCTTTATGGTCGAGAAACGCCCGTGGACGTTGAGTGACGGAAGCGACGCTATTATCTGCACCTACCTTGAGATCACCAATCTTTACTTTTCAACGTTTCTGAGACCACGCGGAAGAAAACCCTTTGTCTTTACCCGGCCCGCGAAAACCTTCACCGACAGAGAATGGGAAGTGATTCTGTTGCTGTTTTGTGGGGTAAAGCAGAACCTTATGCCGGAGATTCTGGGCATCAGTGCTCCGGCCCTTCGCAACCGGCTTATACGCTGTTACGACAAAACAGGTGTGACTAACATCGCTGCATTAAAGCAGCATTGTATGCAGGAGGGGTGGGATAACTACATTCCCCCTTTTTTTCTGAACAAAGGACATGTGCTGATGACCTGAGGCACAGAGAGTGGGTTTGTTCGCTGCGCAAACGGGCTATGAGGAAGGTTTCGTTCGCCTGAGCAGTTTCAGTAACGCCTCAGCAGGCGACCGGTAAGGGGGCGCCAGTCGCCGCGCCCCCTGACCCCGGGCTCCGGCCTGCATCACTGCCGCTTCGCGCTCCCTTCGCTTCTTCCGGATTTATCACGGCGCGTCCGGACGGTCCGCAGCCCGCAGGGTGTGACGAGGGCACCCCGCTTCGCGGGGCGCAGTGGCAGCCGGACGCCGGGATTGTTAAGGGGCGGGCGCCAGCCCGATGTAAACGAAGCCCCTGCGCTGCGCCCCAGCGTAATGTTCCCCTGCCGCCAGGCATCACTCAGGCACTCAGCCATCCCAGCTTAATCACAAACAGAATCGACAGGATCACCAGCGCCGCATTCACCTCTTTCGCACGACCGCTCAGCAGCTTCACCAGCGTCCAGGTGATAAAACCAAACGCGATGCCGTTTGCGATTGAATAGGTCAGCGGCATGGTCAGCGCCGTCACCGTAACCGGCGCGGCGGTGGTGATATCTTTCCAGTCAATTTCGGCCAGGCCCGATGCCATCAGCACCGCCACAAACAGCAGCGCAGGCGCGGTGGCATAGACCGGTACGCTTGACGCCAGCGGCGAGAAAAACAGCGCCAGCAGGAACAGTACAGCGACCACGATCGCCGTCAGGCCGGTGCGGCCACCTGCACTCACGCCCGCCGCCGATTCCACATAACTGGTGGTGGTCGAGGTACCCAGCAGTGAGCCAAACAGCGCAGCCGCACTGTCAGCAATCAGCGCACGGCCCATCTTCGGCACGTTACCCTGCTCATCCGCCAGTCCGGCGCGTTTGGTCACGCCCAGCAGCGTCCCGGTATTATCAAACACATCCACGAACAGGAAAGCAAAAATCACGCTGACCAGACCGACGTTAAACGCACCCGCGATATCAAGCTGCATAAAAGTTGGCGCAATCGACGGCGGTGCAGAGAAGACACCGGCAAACGGCGACAGGCCGATGCCCATAGAAATAAAGGTGACCAGCAGAATACCGATCAGTACCGCCCCCGTTACGCGACGGGCTTCCAGCACCACGATGACAATAAAGCCGAGCATCGCCAGCAGCGGCCCCGGTTTGGTCAGATCGCCAATGCCCACCAGCGTCGCCGGGTTATCAACGACAATGCCCGCACCTTCCAGCGCAATAATCGCCAGGAACAGGCCGATACCGGCACCAATCCCGGCGCGCAACGGCAGCGGAATACTGGTAATAATCCACTCACGGATTTTAAACAGCGACATCGCAAAGAAGATCACTGCCGAGAGGAATACGGCGCCCAGGGCAACCTGCCAGGTGTAGCCCATATGCAGCACCACGGTGTAGGTGAAGAACGCGTTCAGCCCCATGCCGGGCGCCAGCGCAATCGGGTAGTTGGCGATCAGGCCCATCAGTAAACAACCAATCGCCGCGGCCAGGCAGGTGGCGACAAATACCGCGCCCTTATCCATGCCGGTCGCGCCCAGAATGCTCGGGTTTACAAACAGAATATAAGCCATCGCCAGGAAGGTCGTGAACCCGGCGATAATTTCGGTACGAACCGTGGTGTTATGCGCTTTGAGTTTGAATAGTTTTTCTAACATCATCATCTCTCGATACAGGAGACAGCCGTCTCTCTTGCCAAAGGGGGTTGCATGCTGATTATTCTGTTTCCGGGAAAGGGAGAGCGGCCGCTGCATACTGACAAACCGATTTCGCCTGACATCCGTGACTAACCCACTGCCAAAAGCAATTGCCATGCCATCTTACGACGCAATCGATTACCTGGCAGGGCCGGAGAAGCCTGAGACAATTCCGAGCCAAAACGAGGCGCGATTATGGTGCAATGCACCGTTCCTGCGCAATCGTTTTCCTGCGACGGATGCGCAACCCCTAAAAACTCTGCGTCAGCGCACGCTTCTGCACTCTCACAGGCGAAGCTGGTCACGTTTCAGCACGCTCGCTAAGCAACCTTTTCTGGCCTGTGTAGACTCCAGAATTAACTCTTTCGCAACATTGAGGCCGCGCCATGAAGCCAGCGATTTTGGTGGTGGATGATGATCCTGCCGTCTGCGATGTCCTGCAGGATGCGTTAAGTGAACATCTGCTAACAGTTTACCGCTGTCATCAGGGACGAGAGGCGCTGTTGATGCTCAGCAACCACCCGGAAATCTCGCTGGTGATGCTGGACATGATGCTGCCCGACACCAACGGGCTGCTGGTACTGCAGGAGCTGCACCGGCAGCGGCCGGAGGTGCTGGTGATTATGCTTACCGGTATGGGATCGGAAGCAGAAATGGTGGTGGGCCTGGAGATGGGCGCAGATGACTATATTGCGAAACCCTTTAATCCCCGCGTGGTGGTGGCGCGCGCCCGGGCGGCTCTGCGGCGCAGCGAGCGGACGGCATTAGCCGATCCCGGCCAGACGGGCTGGCGGTTTGGTGGCTGGCAACTGGACGATGGACGCTGCCAGCTGTTTAATCCGCAGCGCGAGCTGGTGCCGCTGACCCAGGGAGAGTACAGCCTGCTGCGGGCGCTGGTTCGCCACGCCCGCAAGGTACTGACCCGCGATCAGCTGCTGGAGCTGACCCATAGCGAGAGCCTTGATGTGTTTGACCGCACCATCGATGTGCTGATCATGCGGCTGCGGCGGAAAATCGAAACCAACCCCCATCAGCCGGATCTGATCCGCACCATCCGCGGGCTGGGCTATGTCTTCTCGGCGGATGTAGTCAGGCCGGAGATCGCATCGCGCGCCAGCCAGATCGCCTGAATCAGCGCGGGCCTGAACACAGCCGGCCCGCGGCTATCCCTCAAGCGTTTCCCCCCCACGCGCGCGGTACCAGATCGGCATGAGCCTCCCCGCTTTCAATCACTGTCAGGATCTTTTCCTCGACCCGGCCGGGAGTATGCGTAAAGCCTGCACCCTGCTGCGCCTGCGCCATCGCCGCATCCTGCCCTGAGGATACCGACTGATAAAATTCCGTGTCAGTCATAAACGGATAGAGGGTGGACCCCCTAATCCCGGCGTCAGCCAGCTCCAGCCTGGCCACGTCTGAGAGCTCGTTCAGCCCCGCTTTGGAACTGGTGTAGGCCGCCGAACCCGGATAGGTTGCCAGCGTTGCCCCGGAACTGATGTTGACAATGTGGCCTGCGCCCTGACGTCGCATCACGGGGATCACGGCCTGCATCATCATCAGCGGGGCCACCAGGTTCAGGTCGAGTAGCGCCCTGAACCGCGGGATATCAATCTCCTCAACCGCTGCATACAGCCCCTGCCCGGCATTGTTGATCAGCACATCGATCCGGCCAAAGCGTGCCACGCCCTCCCTGACAGCATGATCAATCTGGTCAGCATCGGTCACATCGCAGGTGAGCGCCAGCGCAGACGCTCCGGCCAGGGCATCCAGACGTGTTTTACGCCGCCCCAGCAGGATTACCCGCGCACCCGCCTGTAACGCCGCATGGGCGGTGGCTTCCCCGATACCCGACGAAGCGCCGGTAATCACGATCACGGATTCGTTAATATTCATCTCTTCTCCCCGCCATACACATTCAGAAAGCCAGCGTACTCCTCAGCGGATTGCGTGGCGGCTGCAATCCTGCCTAAAATTTGCCTGTTCCTGCTTTTTCACCCATTCTGGCACCGCGTGCCGGGGAGATCGGAGATGACCGGGCTTGAAGCGTTAAGAGAGGCGGTACTGACCTGTGTGGCGGATGACCTGACGACAACCGCGATTCCGCGCGTCGATCTCTATCGCGTCAGTCAGCCCATCGCCCTGCCACAAGCAATCTACCCGCCGTTCGTCAGCCTGATCCTCCAGGGTGAGAAAAGGCTTTAGGTGGGCAATCAGTCAATTCGTCACTGTGCCGGAGAGCTTTACCGCGTTGTGCGATCTGCCCGCGACGGGTGAAATCACCGATGCCAGCGAAGCGTCACACTATCTGGCCGTGCGTCTGACACTCGATTTTGCGGCCATCCGCGATCTGCTTCAGCAGATTCCCGCGACCGATTTTTCCGGGACGTCACACGGCATCGCCGTCCATAAGGTGGAGGATGCGCTGGCGGATGCCTGGCTGCGGATGGTGCGTCTGCTGGCAAAACCGGATGAGCTGCGGGTGATGGCCCCGCTGGTGGAGCGCGAAATCCTCTTTCGGCTGTTGCAGGGGCCGCAGGGTGGACTGCTGCGCGAGGCGGCGGCGGTGAACGGCCATTTCACAAACATTCGCAAGGTGCTGCTCTGGCTGAGAACGCACTATGCCACTGCCTGCTGTATGGAAGAACTGGCGGCGATCGCGGGCATGAGCCTCTCTGCTTTTCATCGCGGCTTTCGCGCCAGCACCGGGCTTTCTCCCCTGCAGTATCAGAAACAGCTCAGGCTCTATGCGGCGCGAAAAACACTGGCGCGGTATCCCGGAAACGTCGCCGCCGTGGCAGCCGATGTGGGCTATCAGAGCCTGACGCAGTTTACCCGGGAATATACCCGCCTGTTCGGCCTGCCCCCTGCCCGCAGCCTCAGGCTGTTCAGGCAGAACGGCACAGATTCCCGCCGGTGAGCCGCGCGTAAAACTGGCGCCGCAGCACTGCGCACGCCCAGGCCTTGCATGTTGTCTCAGAAAAAACCGTGCGAATAGTCGTTACAGAGCAGCCAGCGTGGTGCCTCATCTTCGTCCAGCGGATTGAAACGGGCCAGCGGCGTCAGAAAGACATTGTCATTTTCGTCGTCGTTGGGCATCGATACCTCGCCCACCAGCACGTCGCCGTAGCCGCGCTCTCCCCAGAAACTGTGCCAGACGCCCGCCTCCAGCGTCACACTTTCACCCGGCGAGAGCCGCAGCTGTGAACCGGCCGCGTGTGTCTGGCGCTGGCCATCCAGCGACACCGCTACCGGTGAATCCGCCAGTCTGTCCCCTTCCCGGTTATGCAGTTCGACGATCAGATTCCCGCCGCCGCGGTTGATGATGTCCTCCATCTTGCGTGGATGATAGTGCATCGGCGTGAGCTGCCCTTCGCGGACGTGCATGATCTTCTCAGCGTAGGGTTTATGCCAGGGTCGTCCACCCGGCGAGCCGTTACGCAGGGTAAACAGCGTCAGCCCGGTCTGCAGGAAATCTGCCGCGCCAAAGCTGGTGAGATCCCAGCCCAGCCGCAGCGCCAGAATCTCCTGCATCACATCAGGATCGCGGGTGCGCCACTGGCTCAATCCGTAGTCGGCCCACGGCGGCAGATGGACATCCTGCTGCCGGAAAAACTCGCGGGTCTGTTGCAGGTAGTGATTGACCGCTGAACGTTGCATGATTGCCTCCTGAGGGCGGCACCCGGCGGTGCCGCCCCGTCCCTTATTTCACCGTCCAGCCCTGATAGCTGCCGACGTTATCGCGATCGATCAGCTTCACGGGGATCAGTACCGGCTTATCCGGCGCCGGTTTACCCTGCAGGATGTCATAGCCAATCTCCACCGCTTTGGCCGCCATCACCTGCGGATCCTGTGCCGGTGTCGCCACGAACAGCGAGTTTTTGCGCTTCAGCGCCTCTTCACCGTCCGGCGAACCATCGACGCCGACGATAAAGAATTCGCTGCGCTGCGCCTGTTTCGCTGCTAAATCAGCCCCGATAGCCGTGGGGTCGTTGATCGCAAACACCGCATCGATTTTGGGATTGGCGGAGAGCAGCCCGGTCATCACCTCCAGGCCGCCTTCACGACTGCCTTTGGCGTTCTGGTTGTAAGAGAGCAGCTTGATATCAGGATGGGTTTTCAGCTCGTTCATGCACCCTTCCACACGGTTCTGCACCGCCGAGACCGGTGGCCCGTTGATAATCACCACATTGCCTTTGGCCTTCAGGCGGTCCGAGATATATTTACAGGCCATCGCGCCCGCCTGGGTGTTGTCGGAGGTGATGGTCGCATTGGCACCATCGGCCGCCACGTCCACGGCCACTACCACGATCCCGGCGTCACGCGCCCGCTTCACCGCCGGGGCGATCCCTTTGGAGTCCGCAGCGTTGAGGATAATCATGTCCACTTTCGCCGCAATGAAGTTGTCGATCTGGCCGACCTGCTGGCCGAGGTCGTAGCCGCTGGAGACCAGCGTCACATTCACTTTATCGCCCGCCAGCTGACGCGCCTTCATCTCCGCGCCTTTGGTGATCTGCACGAAGAAGGGGTTAGCCAGATCGCCGACCGTGACGCCGATAGATTTAAGTTCTTTTGCCTGAGCCAGGCCGGAACTGAAGAGCGTTGCCGCCAGCAGCCCGGTTACAATCGGATTAAAACGCATAGACCTTCTCCTGCTGTTTTCAGAGTGCCAACCACTTAATGGCGTTTGGACCGGGGCTGACACGGCTTCACGCGTCCGCCCTGTTAAATCTCAGCTCACATGGTGACGGGTACGGTATTTGTCGATCAGCACCGCAATGATGATCACCGCCCCCTTGATCACCAGCTGCCAGAAATAGGAGACGCCCATCAGCGTCATGCCGTTGTTCAGCGTGGCGATAATCAGCGCGCCAATCAGCGTGCCGGTGATGGTGCCGATCCCGCCGACAAAACTGGTGCCGCCGAGGATCACCGCCGCAATCGCATCGAGCTCATAACCGACGCCGAGGTTCCCGTTGGCACTGTACAGCCGCGAGGCGCTCATTAAGCCCCCCAGCCCCGACAGCAGACCGCTCATGCCGTAGACAAACAGCAGCACGACGCCCACCTTGATGCCGGTCAGCCGCGCAGCCTGGATATTGCCACCTACCGCGTAGATATGGACGCCCAGCGTGGTGCGGCGCAGGATAAACCAGCAGATGGCGATGACCGCAAAGGCGATCACAATCAGCCACGGCACCGGGCCGAGATAGCCATTGCCGATCCACTCGAAGTTAATATCGGAGTTGATCACCGTGGTGCCGTTCGCCAGCAGGTAGGCGGCGCCGCGCAGCGCGGTGTAGGTGCCGAGCGTCACAATAAAGGGCGGCAGGCCGGCCCAGGCGACCAGGATGCCGTTGAACAGCCCCATGATCAGGCCCGCCCCCAGCGCCATCGGGATAGTCAGGGAGGCAAGCATCGGGTCGAGCGATGCCACCAGCGCCACCACCGCCGTCGTCCCCAGCATCGACCCCACCGACAGGTCGATGCCGCCGGTCAGGATCACAAAGGTCATGCCTGCCGCCAGCACGATGTTGATGGAGGCCTGGCGGGTAATATTGAGCAGGTTCGCTTCGGTAAAGAAATTGGGGGTGATAAAGCCAAACACCGCGACAATCAGGATAAGAATCGGCAGGATCCCCACCGTTTGCAGCAGGTCGCCCATCAGGGCTCGTTTCAGCGTTGGCGCTTTGGTGCGGGCCAGTTGAGTCATCGTGGTCTCCTTAAACTTCGCTGGCAGACGCGCTGTGCGCACCGGTTGCCAGCGTCATAATATTTTCCTGACTGATGTGACTGCCCTCCAGCTCACCGACGATGGTGCCTTCATGCATCACGTAAACGCGGTCGCTCATCCCGACCACTTCCGGCAGCTCACTGGAGATCATCAGAATTGCCACGCCCTGCCGCGCCATCTGCTGCATCATCCGGTAGATTTCGCTTTTGGCGCCGACATCAACGCCTCGGGTCGGCTCATCCAGGATCAGAATGCGCGGCCCGATGGCTACCCAGCGTGAGATCAGCAACTTCTGCTGATTGCCGCCTGACAGGCCGCCCGCCCGGACCTGCGCATGCGGCACGCGAATATTGAGCGAGGCGATCGCCTCAGAGGCGATGCTCTGGCCTTTGCGGCGATTGAGCATCCCGTAACTGGCATCCCGCTCCAGCGTCGCCATCACGATGTTCTCCTGCGCCGCCATCTCCAGAAACAGCCCCTGCTCTTTGCGGTTTTCGGTGAGGAAGCCGATGCCGCGTGCAATCGCGTCACGCGGCGACTGGATGGTGACCTTCTCACCGTCGATCCAGATCTCACCCTCCTTCGGCTTGTGAACCCCGAAGATCAGCTGCGCCAGTTCGCTGCGGCCCGCGCCCACCAGCCCGGCCAGTGCCACGATCTCCCCGGCCCGCACCGCCAGACTGCTGGGGTGCACTTTGCCGCCGTCGGTCAGATGATTGACCGCCAGCCGGATATCACCGAAAGCGATGGTGCGGTCTTTGTTAAACAGGTCGCTGAGCGGCCGTCCCACCATCATCCGCACCAGTTCGCTGGCGTTAAGCTGCTCCCGCGTCAGGCTGCCGACATACTCCCCGTCGCGCAGCACGCTGACGCGGTCGGACAGCTCATACACCTCCGCCATGCGGTGGCTGATGTAGATGATGGCCATACCATCGCTGCGCAGCCGTTTGATCAGCGCAAAGAGCTGTTCGGTTTCCCGGTTGGAGAGCGCGGCGGTCGGCTCATCCATCACCAGAATGCGGCTGTTGCGCTGCAGCGCGCGGGCGATCTCTACCTGCTGCTGCTCGGCAATGCTCAACCGGCTGACGAGATCCCAGGCGCTGAACTGCGCACCGAGCCGGTCGATGACCCGCTGCGCCTCCTCCGCCATCGCCCGCCGTCTGACCAGCCCACCCGGCGCGATTTCGCTGCCCAGAAAGATGTTCTCCGCCACCGTCAGGTTAGGTGCCAGGTTGATCTCCTGATAAATCAGGGTGATCCCGGCGGCCAGCGCCTCTTTAGGCCCTTTCAGGGCGTAAGGCCGGCCCTCAATAAGGATTTCCCCGCTGCTGGCGGTATAGGCACCGGCCAGAATCTTCATTAACGTGCTTTTTCCTGCGCCGTTCTCCCCCATCAGCGCGTGAACCTCACCAGGATAAACGGTGAGATCGACGCCCTTCAGGGCATAAAAGCTGCCGAAGCGCCGGGTAATACCCCGCATTTCCAGTATGGGTCTGGCTGTCATCGCCTCGCTCCTGCCGACTGTGAATAGCCGCCAGTAAAGCAACGCCAGATAAATGGAAAATGTCAGCGGCCGTTCATATTTGTCATAAAGCGCGGCCTGACCGCTCCTATACTCGGCCCACTGTTGCAGTGATAAAGAGGTCGTGGGATGCAGCACAGTTATCCGTGGCAGGCCGGGGCGCGTGGGCGCCTGTTGCTGTTTAATCTGCTGGTAGTGCTGGTCACGCTGATGGTGAGCGTGGTGGCGATCGTGGGCTTCCGCCACGCCGGGGCGATTCAGGAGCAGGCGCAGGCACAGACGCTGGCAGACATGAACGGCAGCCTGGCGCTGGCGCGGGACACCGCCAACGTCGCGACGGCGGCGGTCCGGCTGTCGCAGGTGGTCGGGGCGCTGGAGTATCAGAGCGAATCGCAGCGGCTGCAGCAGAATCAGCGGGCGCTGCAGCAGTCGCTGAGCCTGCTGGCCAGCGCGCCGCTGGCGGCCCGTCAGCCCGAGCGCCTCGCCCGGATCCGCGCCCGCAGCCTGATGCTGGAACAGACCATTAACCGCCTGCTGCTGACCGGCCATCAGCGCCATCTGCAGCGCAACACGATGCTGAGCGATCTCTGGCAGGCACAGATTCTGCTCAGTCATATCGGCCTGCTGGTGCAGCGGGAACAGCGGACCCTGCCGGATGCCGCGCTGCGCGAGCAGACTGAACGGCTGATTACGATCGCGATCCGCACGCCCTCGCCGATCGCGGTCATTGAGCAGCTTCAGCAGCTGATGACCGCGTGGCGGGCCGTGCCACTGGCTGGCGTTACCGGCGAGAAAGTCAGGCGACTGCTGGAGACGCAGCAGCGTCTGCTGCCGCTGGCGGAAGCCCTGGAGCAGAGCGACCTGGCGATCGCTTACGCTACCTACCGGATTAAAGCACTGGTGGCGATGCTGAATGAGGATATCAGCGCCTCGGTGCAGCAGGTGGCGCTGCAGAGCGAGGCGCGGACGCTGGCCACCCATCGCGAGCTGGATTCAATCATCGGCTTTATCGCGCTGTTTGTGCTGCTGGCACTGGCGATCACCGGCTATGCCGGGATCTATATCTACCGCAACCTCGGTTCAGGTCTGACGGCGATTGCCGGTGCGATGACGCGGCTGGCCCAGGGCGAGCAGAACGTCAGCGTTCCGGGGGTGCAACGCCGCGATGAGCTGGGCGAGCTGGCGCGCGCCTTCAACGTCTTTGCGCGCAATACCGCCTCGCTGGCGCACACCTCGCGGCTGCTGAAGGAGAAGAGTAACCAGCTGGAATCGACGTTTCTGGCGATGCGCGACGGCTTCGCCCTGTTCGACAATGGCGGTCAGCTGGTGGTGTGGAACGCTCAGTACGCGGAGCTGCTCGGCATTGCGCCACGCGCGCTGCATCGCGGCGTCCACTATCAGCAGCTGCTGGCCCCGCTGGCGGTGGATCTGCACGATCCGGGTGAACCGCAGGAGATCCGGCTGGCCGATGGCCGCACGCTGGAGCTGCGCTTCAGCCCGATCCCGCGCCGGGGCATGGTCAACACCGTGCTGGATCGCACCTCACGCAAAACCCTGGAAGAGGCACTGCAGCACAGCCAGAAGATGAAGGCGGTCGGGCAGCTGACCGGCGGGCTGGCACACGATTTCAATAATCTGCTGGCGGTGATCATCGGCAGCCTGGCGCTGACCGAGGGCCAGCCGATGCCCGGTCCGCTGGCCAGCCGCATTGAGCGGGCGCGTCAGGCCGCCGACCGCGCCGCCCAGCTGACCCAGCGGCTGCTGGCCTTTTCGCGCAAGCAGGCCCTGTTCCCCCGTTCGGTGTCGGTGGTGACGCTGGTGGATAATCTGCAGGGGCTGTTGCAGCACTCATTGCTGCCCGGACAGCAGCTGATTATCGATGCGCAGCGTCCCGGCTGGCCCGCCTGGATCGATGCCGGTCAGCTGGAGAATGCGCTGATGAATCTGGTGGTCAATGCACGCGATGCGATGCACCAGCAGAGCGGTGAAATCCGGCTGCGTATCTGGAACCAGCGCCGGATGGAGGGGGCTGAAAAACGTGACCGCGTCACAATCGAGGTAATCGACCACGGCTGCGGCATGTCTGCTGCCGTGCGCGAACAGGTGTTTGAGCCCTTTTTCACCACCAAAGCGACCGGCAGCGGCAGCGGACTGGGGCTGTCGATGGTCTACGGTTTTGTGCGGCAGTCGGGCGGTCAGATCGAGCTGGAAACCGCACCGGGCCAGGGCACCACGGTCAGACTGCTGTTGCCGCGTGCAGCAGACGCCGCCGTGACTCCGGCGGTCGCCCCGCCCCCGCCTGCGCCCGCCGGGACCGGCAGCAACCGGCTGGTGCTGGTGCTGGATGATGAACCGGCGGTGCGCCAGACCCTGTGCGAGCACCTCCATCAGCTGGGTTATCTGACGCTGGAGTGTGGCGACGGCGAAGAGGCGCTGACGCTGTTGCGGCAGACCCCCGATATTGACCTGCTGATCAGCGACCTGATGCTGCCCGGCGAGATCAACGGCGCAGAGGTGATCCGCCAGGCGCAGCAGAACTGGCCGCAGCTGGCGACACTGCTCATCAGCGGTCAGGATCTGCGCCACCAGCCGGTGACGCTGCCGCTGTGTGAACGGCTGGCAAAACCCTGGCAGCAGGCCCAGCTGGTGCAGGCGCTGCAGCGCGCCTGGCAGCGCAGCGAACGGCTTAATCGCGCGCAGCAGGCTGCCACAGCGGCACCGGCTTCCCGCTGATGTAGCGTTTACGCAGGCGGCTGGAGATCACATCCATCACCATCACCACCACCACCAGAATCAGCGTCAGGAACATCACCACGTCCCAGTTCCACAACCGCATGTTCTCGGCATAGACCAGACCGACCCCGCCCGCGCCGACGAAACCCAGCACCGCCGCCGAGCGGGTGTTGGACTCGATCTGGTAAAGGCTCAGCGCCAGGAACTGCGGGAAAGACTGGGTGAAGATACCGAAGCGGTGCTTCTGCAGGCTGCTGGCTCCGACGGCACTCAGCCCGCGTCCCGGCGAACGCTCCACCGCTTCGTGCCCCTCGGCGTACAGCTTACCGAGCAGACCGACATCCTGCAGGATGATGGCCAGCACCCCGGCCAGCGGCCCCATCCCGACCGCCCGCACGAAGATCAGCCCCCAGATCGCCATGTCGATGCCGCGCAGCACGTCGAACAGACGCCGCATCAGGAACGCCAGCGGTTTAGCGGCGCGGTCGTGCATCACGTTACGCGCCGCCAGAAACGACAGTGGCAGGGCCAGCAGCGAGGCGGTCAGCGTACCGGCAAACACGATCCCCAGGGTGATGCCGACCTGCGACAGATAGTAGCCAAAGGGCCAGCTGGCGAACGCATGCCAGACAAACATCCGCAGAAAATAGCGCCCCAGCTGCTGGCAGCCCGCCAGCAGGCGCGACCACTCCAGCCCGAACACCGAGAAGAAAAAGAGGTAGTAGAGCAGCACCGCCAGCGCAATCAGCGCCAGACGACGCAGGTAGCGCGGCTGCGCGGCGAAGAGTGCGCGATGCTGCTGCTTCATCTGCGCGATATCGGGTACGTGGCTGATCATGCGCGATCTCCTGTTACACGGCGACGAAGCTGGCCGGATACGCTATCCAGCAGCGACACGTCAATCAGGATCAGCAGCAGCGTGATGCTCACCTGATCGTAGCGATCCAGTTTGATATTGGTCATCAGCTCCTGACCGATTCCACCTGCGCCCACCAGGCCGAGAATGGTCGAGGAGCGGAAGTTAATCTCCAGTCGCATAAAGCTGTAGGAGAGAAAAACCGGCTTAACCTGCGGCCAGAAGGCGAAGCGCATCCGCTGCAGTTTGCTGGCCCCACAGGCCGCCAGACCGCGCACCGGCTTATCGGACGCCGACTCGATCGCCTCATAAAACAGTTTGGTCAGGCTGCCCACCGTGTGCAGCGCCAGCGCCAGGAAGCCGGGAATGGCGCCGATGCCGAACGCCATCACAAACATCACCGCCCACGCCAGCTCCGGCATGGTGCGCAGAAAAGCGACGAACGCACGAATCGCCAGCCGCACGCTGATCGGCGTCTGCGTATTGTCGGCGGCGAAGAACGCCAGCACCGCCGCCACGCCCACTGCCACCAGCGTCGAGGCCAGCGCCAGCTGCAGGGTTTCCCAGATCAGCGGCAGCTGAATGGGCAAGCGATAGCCCCAGTACGCCAGCGAGCCTTCGGTTTTACCGTCGGCAAACAGCAGCGGCAGGTGCAGCACCGGCAGGATCTCATGCAGATAGTCGAAGAAGTGCGGCAGCGACTGCCAGACGGTGAGCAGATTAAACTCGGCGACCCTGCCCGCCGCCAGATAGAGTGCCACCAGCAGCAGCGACCAGATCAGCGTGTCACGTTTCTGCTGACGGCGGATGCGCTGGTAGTAGTGTTCGAATTCAGTCAAAGGGGGATCTCCGGCACAAAAGCAGCGGGATAACGAGCCGACGGCCGCATCCCGCGTTTCCCGCCTGCGCGGGAAAGATAAGTCAGTTTCAGCCGCGGCTGCCTTTCATCAGGTCGCGCTTCATGTCGATGATGTTCTGATAGTCGGCGACCGTCGCCTCACCGATATGCTGCTGACCGCCCACCGCTTTCACGAAGCAGGCGTGATCCTCTTTATCCAGCTTTTTAATCGCCGACACCACTTTCGCTTTGAAGTCAGCGGGCAGCCTGTTGCTGACCAGCACCGGACCGTTGGGGATCAGCGGAGAGTGCCAGATAATGCGGATTTGCTTCATCAGATCCGGGTGGTCCATGCGGATCAGACGGCCAAATGCGCCGGAGGTGTAGCCGCTGTTGTAGTCACCCACCATCGAGGTCCAGGTGACCGCGCCATCAAACTGGTTGTTCAGCACGCCCAGAATGTCCTGCTCGTGACCGCCGGAGAAAGTGACGCTGGAGAAGGTATTGTTATATCTGTCATCCACCGAGCCGCCAAACATCTTCTTAAACGCCTGGTTCGGCATCAGGAAGCCGGAGGTCGAGTCGGGATCGGCCATTCCAAACGATTTGCCCTTGAGATCGTCGATCTTTTTGTAGGGGCTGTCCGCCTTCACGATCACCACCGAGTGGTAGCCGCGCGACTGATCTTTGTCATCAACCACAATGCCGACCACATCCACCGCTTTCGGGTTCTGAATGTAGACCGACGCAAACGAGGCGGGCGACATGCTCAGCACCATATCGATCTTGCCACCCAGCAGGCCCTGAATCACACCCGAATAGTCAGAGGCGTTGCGCATCTGGGTATCGACACCCAGCTCTTTATCAAAGAAGGTCTTCACACACTGATTGTCGCCAATCTGCTGCGTGGCGTTCTGGCCGCCGAGAATGCCCAGGTTAAGCTGTTGTGGCGCATCCGCTGCGCTGACACCCAATGCCATGACGGAGGTCAGGAGTGCTAATAAAGTCAGTTTCATTCGACGTGGTTCTCTTACAGTGGACGTTAATGGATTTGGTTAAGTTCATCACCGTACAGCTGCTGCAGCAGGCTGTCGGTCAGTCGGGAGGGATGATCATCAAACAGCACGACGCCGCGCTGAATGCCAATCACCCGGGTACAGTAGCTTTTCACCAGCTCGATGGAGTGCAGGTTAACCATCACGCTGATGCCCTGCTGGCTGACCTGGCGCAGCACATCCATGATGCGTTTGGTATTTTTCGGATCCAGCGACGCCACCGGCTCGTCGGCCAGCAGGATCCTGGGGTTCTGCATCAGCGCACGGCAGATCGCCACGCGCTGCATCTGCCCGCCGGAGAGGTTCTCAGCGCGCTGCAGCGCCTGCGGCAGCATGTTCATCCACTGCAGCAGTTCGATAGCGTGCGCCCGGTCGCGGTCAGAGAAAATTTTAAAGAAGGATTTCAGCGTGCCGGTCTGGCTCAGCCGTCCCAGCAGGACGTTGGTCAGCACGTCGAGGCGCGGCACCAGACAGAAATCCTGAAAGATCATGCCGCACTGACTGCGCCACTCGCGCATCTGGCGGCTGTTGAGCGTCACCACGTTACGCTCCGCCTCCCCCTGCGCGCTGATAATCGCGCCGGACGTGGCATCGATGGTGCCGTTGAGCATATGCAGCAGGGTCGATTTACCGGCCCCTGAACGGCCGATGACCCCTACCAGCTCCCCGGCATGCAGGTCGAAACTGACCTGATCCAGCACCGTCGTGTCGCCGTACGCTTTGCTCAGTTTCTGCACTGACAACACTTTTTGTCCGCGTTGGCTGGCTGGCGGCAGATCGTTATCGACCACCGTTTTCAAGAGGGCCTGTGCCATGCTGTTCTCCGTCATCGCTGATTACGTTCTGCGGCTTATTAAGGCGTGGCGCGATGAACGCGGGATGACAGCCAGATGATCAAACTGTGACAGGCCACGCGGCATCGCACCGCAGCGTCTGTCCATCACGGGCAGGCTGCACGCCCTCCGGTAGCGCATTTTCTGCCAGCCAGTTATCCATCTCATGACTGAGGTGCGTCAGCCAGGTCTGACGCGGTCGCAGCAGCGCCACGATCGCCAGCGCCTGCGTCACATCATTGTGGTTTCGCGGCGCGGCGCGCGGCGGATCGTTGCAGTCAATCATCAGCTGGTCCAGCGCCTGACCGCGCAGGAAGTCGGCGGTGTCGGGCGGCAGGCCGCAGGTGTCACACAGCCAGGCGATGCGGATGTCATGCCACGCCAGCAGATAGCCGTGCGTCAGCCGGGAGTGCTGCAGCGGCAGCGGCGTGACCTGCAGTTCGCCAAAGGCGTGCGCCACGAACGGCGTCAGGGCGGGCCGGAAATCGAGCAGGCCGGGGTGTTTGTAGAGATCGTCACAGCCACGCGGGTCGGGCGGCCCCCAGACCGGGATCGAGTCGCCCTGCCCCCAGCGCAGCGCAAACAGCCCCTGGACATGATCCATGTGGTAGTGCGTCAGCAGAATGCGCGACAGGGTGCCGGGCGGGAAACGGGACGCCAGCAGCGGCAGCCCGGCATCCAGCAGGATCCGTTCGCGGCCATACTCAATCAGCGCGCTGCAGGGCGCCCGCGCAAGACGGGGGTCGTGTGTGGCCCGCTGGCAGGCGCGGCAGCGGCAGCCCGGCAGCGGTGCCGCCGTCACCCCGCCGGTGCCCAGAAACGTGAGTCTCAGAGAGGCCGATGTGTTGTTATCCGCACCGGAACCGGTGCCGGGTTGCGTCCGCGTCATGGATGCGCCTCCAGAAGCTGGCGCAACTGCCGGACGGTCTCCGCCAGGGCGCCATCATTGTTCAGGATCAGACAGCCGTCGGGCTGCGGCTGCGCCGCGCGGGCCAGCCGCCGGGCAATCTCCGCCTCATCTTCCCGTCCGCGCTGACGGAGCCGCGCCGCCAGCACCGCAGGCGAGACCTGCAGACAGACCGGCAGCAGCTGCGCGCCGAAGCGGGCCTGCGCCTGCGCCAGATGCAGCCGGGAGCCGTTCACCACCACACTCTGTCCGCGCGCCAGCCACTGCTCCGCCTCACAGCCGATGCCATAGCAGAAGCCGTGCGCCTGCCAGCTCACCGCGAACAGCCCCAGCGCGGCGCGGCGGGCAAACTCCGCGTCGCTCAGCGCCACATGGTTCTCACCGCCCGCATCGGCGGCGCGGGTGATGTAGCGATGCGCGATTAGCAGCCGGGGCGGCGGTGACGCACGCAGCGCATCCAGCAGGCTATCCTTGCCTGAGCCGGAGGGCCCGGTCAGCCAGATGAGCCGTGCCATCAGTACACCTGCCGCCCTTTGCTCCAGACGTGCCGCACATGCGGATAGCCGTGGGCGGTATGGGCCAGCACCAGATCGGCGCGGCAGCCTTCGGCGATCACCCCGCGATCGAACAGCCCCAGCGCGCGCGCCGGATTGCAGGTGACCAGGGCGATCGCCTGCGCCATGCCCAGGCTGTTGCGCGCATCCTGCGCCAGCCGGAACGCGGCATCCAGCAGGCTGGCCGGGTAGTAGTCGGAAGAGAGAATGTTCAGCAGCCCGCTGGCGGCCAGCTCCCAGGCGGCGACGTTGCCGGAGTGGGAGCCGCCCCGCACGATGTTGGGCGCGCCCATCAGCACCTGCATGTTGCGATAGCGCGAGGCGCGCGCCGCCTCCAGCGTGGTCGGGAACTCGGCGATGCGGCTGCCCGCCGCGTGCGACTCCTCAACGTGCGCGGCGGTAGCATCGTCGTGGCTGGCGATGGCGACGCCATGTTCCCGGCAGAGCCCGGCTATCGTCTCACGGTTAGGCTGCGACCACGCCGCCGCCAGGGTAAGCTGGTCATGTTCGAACTGATCCATCTCCGCATCATTGAGCTGATATTTGCCCTGATAATATTCGCGATATTTGGTCAGCGAGGCGTACTGCCGCTGGCCCGGCGAATGGTCCATCAGCGACACCAGCGCCAGCTCCGGGGTGCCCATCAGCGCCTCAAACAGCGACGCCGTGGTGGGATGCGGCAGCTCACAGCGCAGATGCAGCAGATGCTCGGCCCGGTTCAGCCCTTTGCGGTTGCTGTCGCGGATGGCGTCGATCATTTTGCTGAGGTTGTCCAGCCGGTGTCCGCCGTCGCGCACATCGCCGACGCCAATCGCGTCCAGCACGGTGGTGATGCCGCTGGAGACCATCAGCGCATCGTGACTGCTCATCGCCGAATGCGCAGGCCAGTCCACTTTGGGTCGCGGCGTGAAAAACTTGTCGAGATTATCGGTGTGCAGCTCCACCAGCCCCGGCAGCAGCCAGGCCCCTTCCCCATCCAGCGCACCCGGCTGCTGGCTGCTGGTTTCGCTGAAGCTGCTGATGCGCTCATCGCGGAATTCCAGCGAGCCGCTCACCACTTCATTTTCCAGCACCAGTCTGACGTTATTAATAATCATGCCTGCGCTCCTGTTTCGATCGGCTGCATCAGGTGCAGCCGGTCAGCCACCCGCTCACGCACCGCCCGATCGTGAAAAATACCGACGATGGCGGCACCCCGGGCGCGCGCCTGTTCAATGAGTTCGACGACCGCCGCGCTGTTCACACTGTCGAGTGAGGCGGTCGGCTCATCCAGCAGCAGCACCGGATAGTCGGCGATAAAACCGCGGGCGATGTTAACCCGCTGCTGCTCGCCCCCGGAGAAGGTGGAGGGCGCCAGCGACCAGAGGCGCTGCGGAACGTTGAGGCGGCTCAGCAGTTCAGCGGCCCGCGCCTCGCAGAAGGCGCGCTCAGCGCCACGCTCCAGCAGCGGCTGCATCACGATCTCCAGCGTCGGCACCCGCGGAATGACCCGCAGAAACTGGCTGACCCAGCCCAGGGTATCGCGCCGCAGCGCAATAATCTGGCGCGCCGGGGCCTGCGCCATGTCGATCCAGTCACCCTGATGGGCGATCCGGATATGACCGCTGTCGGGCTGATAGTTGCCATACAGCGCCCGCAGCAGCGTGGATTTGCCGCTGCCGGAGTGACCGTGCAGCACCACGCATTCGCCCTCGCCCACCGTGAGGCTGGCGTTATGCAGCACCGGCAGCGCCGCGCCATTCTGGTTATGCAGCACAAAGGTCTTGCAGAGATTTTCAACCCGCAGGCGGGCAGTATTCGTCGTCATTTAATTGAGCACCGAAGAGACCAGCAGTTGAGTGTAGGGATGATGAGGATCGTCCAGCACGCGGTCGGTCAGACCGCTCTCCACCACCCGCCCCTGTTTCATCACCAGCAGGCGATGCGCCAGCAGTCGCGCCACGCCGAGATCGTGGGTGACGATGATCACCGCCAGATTCAGCTCACGCACCAGCGTGCGCAGCAGATCCAGCAGGCGCGCCTGCACGGAGACATCCAGCCCGCCCGTTGGCTCATCCATAAACATCAGCTGCGGCTGCGTCACCAGATTGCGGGCGATCTGCAGACGCTGCTGCATGCCGCCGGAAAAGGTGGTGGGCAGATCGTCGATGCGACCGGCATCGATCTCCACGGCCTGCAGCCAGCGGCTCGCCTCGGCGCGGATGTCGCCATAGTGGCGCTGCCCGGTCGCCATCAGCCGTTCGCCGATGTTGCCCCCTGCGCTGACCTGCGGACGCAGCCCCGCCATCGGATGCTGATGCACTACCCCCCACTCGGTGCGCAGCAGGCGACGGCGATCGCTCTCGCTCATCTGCCAGAGATCGCCTCCCCGATAGAGAATGGTGCCCTGCTGGGGAGCCAGGCGCGCCGACAGGCTCTGCAGCAGCGTGGTTTTACCGGAGCCGGACTCGCCGACAATCCCCAGCACTTCGCCGGGATAAAGATCGAAACTGACCTGCTCAAACCCTTTGCCCGGCGCATAGAGATGGGTGAGCTGGCTGACCGCAAGCAGCGGCTGTTCACTGTGCATGGTGCTGTTCCTGCTGCTGATGGCAAAAGTCGGTGTCGGAGCAGACAAACATCCGCGTGCCCTGGTCATCCATCACCACCTCATCCAGATAGCTGTGGCGCGAGCCGCACAGCGCGCAGGGTTCATCCCACTGCTGAACCGTGAAGGGGTGATCCTCGAAGTCGAGACTTTCCACGCGGGTGTAAGGCGGCAACGCGTAGATGCGTTTTTCGCGGCCGGCACCAAACAGCTGCAGTGCGGGCATCATGTGCATTTTCGGGTTGTCGAATTTGGGGATCGGCGAGGGGTCCATCACATAGCGATCGTTGACCCGGACCGGATAGGCGTAGGTGGTGGCGATATGGCCATAGCGGGCGATATCTTCGTAGAGCTTCACCTGCATGATGCCGTACTCCTCCAGGGCGTGCAGGGTGCGGGTCTCGGTTTCGCGCGGCTCGATAAACCGCAGCGGCTCCGGGATCGGCACCTGAAAGATCAGGATCTGGTCCTCTTCCAGCGGCGTTTCCGGGATGCGGTGACGGGTCTGGATCAGGGTCGCATCGGCGGTGCGCTCGGTGGTGGCGGCATTGCTGACCCGCTTAAAGAACTGGCGGATCGACACCGCATTGGTGGTGTCATCCGCGCCCTGATCGATCACCTTGAGCACATCCTGATCGCCAATCACGCTGGCGGTGATCTGGATACCGCCGGTGCCCCAGCCATAGGGCATCGGCATCTCGCGTCCGGCGAACGGCACCTGATAGCCGGGGATCGCCACCGCTTTCAGGATGGCGCGGCGGAGGGTGCGTTTGGTCTGCTCGTCGAGATAGCCGTTGTTATAGCCGGTGAGTTCAGCCATGGTTGCGCTCCTGATAATCGTGCTGCAGCTGCTTAAGCAACGCCAGCTCGGCCTGGAAATCGACGTAGTGTGGCAGCTTGAGATGTGAGACAAAGCCCGCAGCTTCAACGTTGTCGGCGTGCGACAGCACAAACTCCTCATCCTGCGCCGGGCTGGTGATGCGCTCCTGCTGTTCGCGGCTCTGCAGCGCCCGATCCACCAGCGCCATCGCCATCGCCTTGCGTTCGGCGCGGCCAAAGACCAGGCCGTAACCGCGGGTGAAGTGCGGTGCCGCCGCCTCGCTGTGGGCCACGCCGTTGACCATTTCACACTCCGTCAGCAGCAGTTCGCCAATCTCCAGCTCAAAGCCCAGCTCTTCGGGACAGAGGCTGACGCTGACATAACCGGTGCGGATCTCACCGGCAAACGGGTGGGTGCGGCCATACCCGCGCTGGGTCGAGTAACCCAGCGCCAGCAGAAAGCCTTCGTCGCCGCGCACCAGCTGCTGCAGCCGTGCGGCGCGCGAGGTGGGATAATGCAGCGGCTCGCGGGTGATATCGGCAGGCTCGCTGCCATCATCCACCTCTTCGGTGGCCAGCCCTTCACTGCTCATCATGCTGAACATGTGCGGGCACGCCCCGGTCATCTGGTTATCGTCGCGCGGTGCGGCCGGGGTCTCACCGTTGGCCAGCAGCGTAAAGTCGAGCAGGCGGTGGCTGTAGTCATAGGTCGGCCCCAGTACCTGGCCGCCCGGCAAATCTTTATAGACGGCGGAGATGCGGCGTTCGATGCGCATCGCGCCGGTCGCCAGCGGCGTGCTTTCCGCCAGCCGGGGCAGCGTGGTGCGATAGGCGCGCAGCAGGAAGATCGCCTCAACCAGATCGCCGCTGGCCTGCTTGATCGCCAGCGCCGCCAGTTCCGGATCGTAAATGCCGCCTTCGGTCATCACCCGATCGACCGCCAGCCCAAGCTGCTGCGCCACCTGGTCGCAGCCGAGTTCCGCCACCGCCCGATCGCCCCGCCGCAGATCGGCCTGCAGCTGATGGGCATGGGCTATCGCTTTCTCGCCCCCTTTGACCGCGACATACATCAGCACACCTCCACAACGGTCGTGCGCGGCACGGCCATCATCGCTTCGCCACAGGTGAAGATCAGATCCACGCCCTGCGGGAACGGATGCGGCCGGGCACGCAGGTATTCCAGCACGCTCTCCGGCAGCTGCGGCGCAATGGCGCGGGTTTCCCGCAGGCCCGGTCCGGAGAGGCGCAGCGTTAAGCCGCCATTCAGCGACGGCACTTCGATAATCAGCGTGGTGCTTTTTTCCGGTGAGAGATTGTCACCGGCCGCAAACTGCGCCGGATCGGGCTGCGCCGCCGCATGGCTCAGGGCAAACGGGGCATCCTGCCCGCTGCTGATCGGCGCGCCGGTATGAAAACGCAGGTTGCTGCGCAGCTGCTCGCTGTCGATTTTTGCATCCAGCCAGATCGGGCTCTCCTGATCGACCAGCGTCAGCAGCAGCGCCGTGGCGGCAGGCGACAGTGCCCCCCAGCCCTGCTGCAGGGGCAGCGAGACCATCACGCCCGGTTCGCTCATCGCTTTCAGAATGCGGCGAAACGCGCGCTGTGCATCCGCCACCGGATGGTTAAAACTTGCCAGTAAAGTCATCAGTTATCTCCGCGAACCAGCGTAAAGAAATCCACTTTGCTGCTGGCGATTTCACGGGCGCGCAGCTGACGCTGCTCCTCACGCCACGCCGCCAGCAGGGTAATAATCTTCTCTTCCAGCAACGGCCGGGTTTCCGGCTGCTGCAGCAGCGCATCCAGCAGGGCGCAGCGCTCGGCATGCGCTTTGTCGCGCCCTAGCAGATAGCTGTAACCCAGGGTGCCATCCTCCAGCTGCACCACCGCTCGCGTCACCGTGGCATCGCCCATGACAAAGCGGTTGCCGGTCGCGCCCATCCGCGCCTGAAGCCGCGTCAGCCCGATCTCCGCCGGACGGACCAGGGTGAATGCGGGCTGAAGATTCAGCGCCTGCCAGTGGGTTTCCAGCATGGCGGCGTTGCTGTGGGCCAGTACCGACAGCCAGCGCTGGCGATCCGTTTGCTGTTCCATTAGTGCTCCAGAGTCAGTTCGATCATGTCACCGCGCGTCAGGCTGACGGAGTATTCCGCCAGCGCGCCATCGCAGGTTTTGTTCAGAGTGCGCACGCAGAGCAGCGGCGCATGCAGCGCGATATCGAGCTGACGGCACTCTTTGGCCTGCGCGCGGCGGGTGCTGATGCGCGTCTGAGTGCGCACCAGCTGTTTGCCGGTGTGCTCCACCAGAAAGTCGTGCAGCGAGCCGCTGTTAAAGTGCTGAAGCTGCGGCCACCAGCTGAGATCGGCCAGGAAGTGGTTAATCAGGCAGAGCGGCACGCCGTTGGCGCGGCGCAGGGTGCGCAGATGAATGACGTTGTCGCCCTCTTTCACGCCCAGCGCACTGGCGACGTCGTTGCTGGCCGGACGCAGCACCGCCAGCAGCCGTTCACTGGTCGGGTGGCTGCCCTGCTCCAGCAGGTTCTGGCTGAAGCGCGCCTGGGCATGCAGCGGATAGTCATAGGGCCGCATCAGCACCAGGATGCCGACGCCGTGGCGGCGCTGGAGCAGGCCTTTCTGCACCAGCTCATCCACCGCCCGACGCAGCGTGTGGCGGTTCACCGCATAGTGATCGGCGAGCTGTTGCTCGGAGGGCAGATAGTCACCGCAGCGATAACGCTCTTTCAGCGCCTGCTCCAGCTGGGCGGCAACGGCCTGATAGACAGTGGTCGGATGTCTGGATAACTCCATCACGATGAAATCCTCACGGGTTACAGAGTGGGAACGCAGTGACAAGACGCTGCGGGATGGGAGTAGCTTGCGGGGATCAGATGACACTACCGTGACGACGCGGTGAAGGAGTGGTGAACCTGATGGAGAGGTGTGCACCGGGATGCGTCAGCGAACACCCCGGAACCGGCCGTGGAAAAACAGTTAAAGCAGACGACGGGGCTTCAGCCACGGCCCTTTTGCCGCACACGCTTTTTTGACCACGGTGACAAAACGGCAATCCGCCCGGCGGGAAATATAAAGTTGGTTAACGGATGACCGATATTCTAAGCAGGCGTCTTTAACACAACATGGAGAGAGTAATGATTAGCGCATCTGAAAACAGCCTGATCGGCGCAGACGTATTCAGCAAGCAGCAGAGTCTGCCCAGAACGATCACGCTGACACAAGAACAGGTCAGTAAACTGATGGACCCGGCCCCTTCCGCCCTGCCGCAGCTCAGTCAGGCGGCCCGCGATAAAAATCTGAGTGAGGTGGTTCAGCTTCGTAACGGGATAATGGATAAAAGCCGTGCTGCCACCCATGGTATTACCAACGAGATCGACACCTGGTTTTCCGCGCTGCAGTCCGACGCCACGCTCTCTGCAACTGATATGTCCGGACTGATTTCAGATGCGCTGCAATCCTACAGCGGTTCCGGTAATTCCACGACGCTTTCTATGGATCTTGCCGTCACAAAAGGCATGCTGAATAAGCTGGTTGAACGTTTTGTCCCCGGGGAAAAACAGGCCGACAGCTTCCGTGAAGTGGCAAAATTTGTCGCCGATAAGGTAAAAACGCAGGATACGCTCCTGCACGATCTTACCCGGCAGTCACTGGACATAGCCCGACAGTATGGCGACAGCGCAGGCGTAAACCAGTTTCAGCAGCAGTTAGATCTGCTAAGCCGTGGGGAGCATGAGACGCAGAAAGAACGCGATGCCCTCTTCAGCCTCACGGATGCAACAGACAGCAGCGCCGGATGGCTGTCCGGCTTCCGGCAGATGGTCAGCCAGAGTAGTGACAGCGACTTCTTTAAAAGCATCAGCTACGACCATATTGCACAACTGGAATCGCACATCGCGCAATTCGTCCATAAGGCGCAGCACGCTGATCCCGGCTTTTCGCTAAGTTAACGCCATCCGCTCTGCGGTCGGTGTAAGCACTGAACGCCTGAGAAAGGTGTTGTTATGCCGGCTGCCGTCGTTCAAACCAGGGCGTGATCACCATATGGGGAATCGCCAGCGCCGCCAGCGCAGCAAAGAGTGACTGGATACCCGCCCTGTCGGCAGGATGAAGCATCACTGCGGTTCCCGCCGCCAGCAGAATGGCTGCCGTCAGTACCGGCCAGGTGGCGTGCAGATAGCCGTTGTAGCTGTCACACCCGAGCTGATCGCGCCGTAAGCGGGTTTGCGGCAGCGCATGCAGGATTAAAAAGCCCATCGAAAAACCAACAAACGGCGGCAGTACCACCAGCGCCAGTATGCCGGTAATCAGTGAGCCGTCGTGACGACGTACGCCTGTAACGATCAGGCCCGCCGCACATATCCCACCCGTTATCGCTACGCCTGCTGCCACAGAACGCGGAATGGCTGAAGTCAGCCCGGCCTGCTGCAGAATGGTACTGAACTGGCTCAGATGCAGGGCGGCGGGTGCCGCGATCATGCCGATCCCCCGCGCCAGGCGTTCGATGAGATGCCCCCGCGGGGCATCCTCAAGGGCAAAATGTATTGCGGAGGCCAGCAAAAAGCCGGGCAGTGCCAGGGCTGAATCATCATGCCACCAGAACAGACAGAGCACGATAACCAGCCCGTAGGCGAGCAGAAACGGCAGCCGACGCTCGCGTCTGACCACCTCAAGATCGCTGGCACCGTGTGCCATCCCGAGGAAGCCAATCGCCATCACCGCAAAGGCCAGCTGAACCGACAGGGGGCTCAGGGAGGCAACAAAGGCTGCTCCCCAGAGCGCCGCCCATCCGCCCTGCTTTAGCCGGATCATGCGCTTGCAGCACCCTCATAGCGGCTCTGCGAAAGCGCGTTTTTCAGGTTTCCGGCGGCGTAGAAGGCGTAGAAGACCTTAGCGATGACATCCAGAATTAAAAACACCCAGACTGAGGTCGGATCGGTAATCATCCGGAGCCCTTCCGGACCCACCAGAAAAACGATCGGATAGATGAACCAGACAATGGTCAGCAGCGCCACGTCTTTGTTGTAAGCCGCTGCCAGGGCACGTCCCCGCGTCGCGGCGATGGTGCGCAGCGGCCCCCAGAGCAGGTAAACCACGCCCAGGAAGGCGGCACAGGACCAGAGATACCAGACCCACTTCGCAACACTGCTTTCAGCCAGCGAAGAGACCAGACCGGTGATGATCATCATTACATCCAGCACGATGATGGCCGTCAGAAAGCCCCCCATTTCGCCCGGTTTGCCTTCCTCATGGAAGGCCAGCATAACGAGGCCAGCCAGCAGGATCGGTGTGGTGACAGACCAGTCGACATAGCGTGCCAGGTAGAGGGTCACGCCATTGTCCAGCGTAAGGTTACCGAATCCCATCGCCATTGCCAGATAGGCGGTCGCGGCGATAAAGGGCACGGAAGCGTGCATCAGCGTATGGTGACGGGCAGGAAACTGTTTTCCGCCTGTGGCGTAAATAACCAGTGACGCAATAGCCATGATCGAAAATCCGATCATAAACGCGGTTTGATCCATTTTGTTCTCTCCTGAACTGAGACGCCGGAAAACGTCCGCAGTGCTGCAATATTTAGCGTTAAAATCCCGTTTATATTCATTGCCTGAATATGCTCAAAGTATATGGCGGGATTAACTTTCTGCCTGTCACAGGCGCAGCAAGCGTTAATTTTCAAAAAAACTGTTTAAATAAGTCTCTTTTTCGGACATTTTTTCTCCTTTACATAACCTGACAATGTAATGAACTGTTTCTGGTGATGTCCTGCTGACTGCCTCTTTACGCCGCAGGCCAGCCCGAAATTTAAATAAAAACGCTATTTATCATTTATTTATAAATTACCCCGCTTTTCAGAAAACCATTTCTATCAGCATCTGACATTGCCATGACAATATTTTTGGCTGGAAAAAGTGCAGCAACCGTCTATGAAAACGCTAATCGTCAGGCGTCAGTCCGGCGGGAAGTTGTCTGCTCAGATATTATTTCTGACAGCCAGAAGCCGACCCATGCTCAGAATAGGCTCGACCTGTTCAGCAGGCAGGATTTATCCGCCTGCGTGATTTCAGACATCACCGTGCGGCCCTGAAAGAGGGGAATAAAACAGAGGCGCTTCTGCGACTTATTTCCTGACGGGTGACGCCGCCGCGTTCAGCAGCCATCCGGCGCATCCGCGTCGTTCGCTCTCCGGGAGAAATCGCCTGAATGTGCAGAGGATAAAAGCCGGACAGCCGCCCGTCTGATCGGGTTTCCTTTGCGGACGGCCGCCCTGCTCTCTGAACGTCGTTACTCTGCGCTCTCGCGCACCACCTTCCCGCTTTCGCTATCCGTCAGCGACGCCCTGACCAGCGGCAGGCTTTGCGGGTAGTTCTGCTGAATAAACTCAATCATCTTTTCCCGGACGTAGCAGCGCAGGTCGAAGGCGATCGGGGAGTTCTGTGCGGTCATCAGCATCCTGATGGTCATGGTCTTCTCGGTGGTGTCGGTCACCTGCAGAACCTGGGTTTCGCCATCCCACAGGCGGGTTTCGCTCAGCACCTTTTCAAAATGCCGGCGCAGCGGCTCCAGCGGCATCGAGTAATCAACGTAGAGAAACACCGAGCCTAAGATCTGGGCGTTATTGCGCGTCCAGTTCTGGAACGGGTTTTCAGTAAAATAGGTGATCGGCAGCACGAGACGGCGCAGATCCCAGATACGCACCACCACATAGGTCAGGTTGATCTCTTCTATCCAGCCCCACTCTTTCTCCACCACCACCGCATCATCAATCTTAATCGGCTGGGTAAAGGCGATCTGGATACCGGCAAACAGATTGACCAGCGACTTCTGCAGGGCGAAACCGATAATAATCCCGGCCACACCGGCACCGGCCAGGATGGTGGTGCCGAATTTGCGGACGCCAGGAAAGCTCAGCAGGATCAGCGAAACGCAGAAGAGCACCAGGATGACAATCACCACTTTTTTAACATAGATAATCTGGGTGCGGATTTTGCGCGCCCGCAGGTTATTGGAGATGTTGATGTCATAGCGGATATAGAGCATATCCTGCGCCACATTCGTCAGCCGGATTAAGACCGAGCAGAAGGACATAATGATAAAGACGTTGATGATGTTGGTGATTAACTCCAGTGAATCAGGATGGAAGTTAATGTAGTTGATACCGACATTGATCATCAGCAGCGGAATGAAGAAAAACATGGAACCCCTGAGGTGTTTCTCAAGGGATTTAAACAGTTTTCTGTCGCGGATCTGCCAGTAGCGGATAAACCCGAGCAGGATCAGGCGGGCCAGAAAACCCAGAATAAACGAGAGCGAGACGAGTAATACAACAGGCACCCACGAGGGGAAACCAGATAACTCACCGAATAACAAAGACATTATCTTCCCTTTCAGTAAGCTGACAGCCTCAGGCTGGCAGGCAAGTGATACATGCAGTAACCGTTGTGTTCACGGTTATCCGTTCGTCAATCAATCAGCGCAGACAAGTATGAACCATAGCCGCGAAGTTCACAGGGAATGCGGGAAAGCCCGCGTTCACCCCGCGCGGGACAGACGCTGTTTACCCTTCCGGCCGCCTCGCTTCATTAGATTCACTGATGAAAGGCGCAATTTTCCCGCCTGATCGTTCGCAACCGTCGCGGTGCGCCACGCGCGAAAACGTCATTCAGCCGCCGATTAAACCGGGCAAGGCATGGACGATCGGCTGGCATCTGCTAATTTTTAAGCAGTTCCCCTGATGCCGAGAAGAACAACAGTATGATTAGCACACTTAAACTTTCCTCTGATTTCCGGCGCAGTTTCCTGCGCGAGGTGCTGGTGCCGCTGGTGGCGATCTTACTGCTGACCTTTACCGGCGCGGGCGCTGCGCTGTTTGCCGGCACGTCGCTGACCAACAGCGAAGCGCGGCATCAGCAGCAACGGATGATCGAAGCCTCTTTTTCGCAGAGCCTGAGTGAACATCTGCGCCAGTTGCACAGCCTGTCACGCTGGGCACCGTTGCAGCAGCATCTGGCGGAAAGTCACAGTGACAAATGGCTGGATGAGAATATTGGCGAGTGGCTCTATGAGATGTTCGGCCATCAGCTGATCATGGTGCTGGACCCGCAAAACCAGATTGTCCGGGTCTGGCGTGAAGGCCAGCCGATCGCCGCCCCGGATAACGACCCGCTGACTGGTGAGGTATTACAGAACCCGCTGGTCAGCGATCCGGGTCGCCAGGATGATGCCGATTATACCCGCGTAAGCCAGCGCGCGGCGGCGCTGGCCGTGGGGGCGATCCAGCAGGATAGCGATACCCAGCCACGGTTCCGGCTGGTGAGTCTGAAATTTCTCGATGATGGCTATCTGGCCAGCCTGGCGGAGCGCAATCAGCTGCAGGGGCTGCACTTCTCCGATGGCACCTCCCAGCCGGAGGCCAGCGCCCGCTATCTGCTGATTGCCCAGGCGGGCGATCCGGTAGGCTATCTCAACTGGATCCCCTCCCGGCCCGGCGCGGACATGCTGCGGACCATCGGCCCCTCTACCGGACTGGCGGTGCTGGCGATCTCCCTGCTCTGCCTCTATATGGTGCGGCGGCTCTGGCACTCGTCGGTGAACCTTTCCCAGTCGATGCTCCGGCTCGGCGCGTCGGAGGCCCAGGCGCAGCATCTGGCGTTTCATGATGTGCTCACCGGGCTGCCCAACCGTGCGCTGATTGAGGATCGCCTGACTCAGGCGCTGGCGCTGGCGACACGTCACGATCAGCGGGTGGCGCTGCTGCTCATCGACCTCGACCGCTTTAAAACCATTAATGACACCCACGGCCATCACGCCGGGGATGAGCTGATTATCGCGGTGGCGCAGCGTCTGAGCCGTCTGGTGCGCGCCAGCGATACCGTCGGCCGCCTGGGCGGCGACGAGTTTATCGTGGTGATGCCGGAGGTGGAAAGCATCGGTCAGGTGCAGCGTCTGGCGCAGCGCATCATCGACGAACTGGGCCGGCCTTTTACGCTGTTCGGCAGCGATATCTGGAGCGGGGCCAGTATCGGCGTAACGCTGGCCCCCAAAGATGGCATCGATCGGCTGGAGCTGATGCGCAAGGCAGATATCGCGCTCTATGAGGCCAAAAGCGGCGGACGGGGCAGATACCGTCAGTTTGAACGGGCGATGGATGAGTCGGTGCGCACCCGTCAGGCTATCGCCGCCGACCTGCGGATCGCGCTGCAGCAGCATCAGGGGCTGGCGGTGTGGTATCAGCCGCTGATGGAGATCAGCGGACAGCAGATGGTGGGCGTCGAAGCGCTGCTGCGCTGGCATCATCCGACCCGCGGCCCGATTGCACCCGGTGAGTTTATCGCGATTGCCGAAGAGACCGGCCTGATTATTCCGCTGGGCGAATGGGTGCTGGCCGAAGCCTGCGCGACGCAGCAGCGTTTCCCCACGCTGCTGGTGGCAGTCAACGTTTCACCCGTTCAGTTCCGCGCGACCGGCTTCGTTGATCGGGTGATGGCTATCGTCAGCGAGCATGGCGGCGATCCGACCCGTCTGGAGCTGGAGATCACCGAGGGGGTGCTCATTGAAGATGAACGCGAGGCGCGCGCGATTATTGTGGCGCTGCGCGACGCGGGCTTCCGGATTGCGCTGGATGACTTCGGCACCGGCTACTCCAGCCTCAACTATCTGAGCACGTTCCCGGTCGATAAAATCAAAATCGATCGATCCTTTACCCAGTCGCTGGGCGTGGCCGAAAATTCAGTGGCGATTGTGGAGTCAGTGGTGAAACTGGGGCACGCCATGGGGCTGATGGTCACGGCAGAAGGCGTTGAAACGCCGGGGCAGATGTCTGCGCTGGCGAATGCGGGCTGCAATCAGTTGCAGGGTTATCTCTTCAGCCAGGCCGTGCCCGCCGACCGGCTCGCGGCCCTGATTGAGTCCTCCCCGCAACAGGCGTGAGCGCCAGAAGCAGCCTGAGCGCCGCTGTGCGCTCAGGCTGGCTTTTTACGTCCCGGCTCCCAGGCTGTCCAGCAGCGCAGCCGAGGAGGCAACTGCACCGAAAATCCCCCCCTGCATGTGAATCATGCTCAGCGCCGCCTCATGATGCCGCCGCTCGGTCGCCGCGCAGCAGTCGGAAAGTACCAGACACTCAAAGCCGCGATCGTTGGCCTCGCGCAGCGTGGTGTGGACACAGACGTCGGTCGTGATCCCGGTGAGGATCAGATTACGGATGCCCTGGCTGCGGAGGATCAGCGCCAGATCGGTGGCGTAAAACGACCCTTTACCCGGTTTGTCGATTACCACTTCATCCGGTAAGGGTGCCAGCTCGGGAATAATCTCCCAGCCCGGTTCGCCACGCACCAGAATGCGGCCACAGGGCCCGGTATCCCCGATGCCGGCGTTCATACGACGCGAACGCCAGCGTTTGTTGGCGGGCAGATCGCTGAGATCGGGCCGGTGCCCTTCGCGGGTATGGATAACCGGAAACTGCCGGGCACGCATCACCGCCAGCACCTGCTGCAGCGGGGCGATCGGCGCACGGGTCAGGCTGACGTCATAGCCCATGCTGTCGACGTAGCCGCCCACGCCGCAGAAGTCGGTCTGCATGTCGATCACAATCAGCGCCGTATCGGCCGGGGTGAAACTGCCGTCAAACGGCCAGCTGTAAGGTGTGGAATTAACACTAAACATTGCTCTTCTCCATAACGGGGCGCGGCAGGCGCACTCTGCTGATCAGGCTGTAGCTCACTGCGGCGGTGACCAGACCGATCACCGCTTCACCGAACTGTGGAAAGGCGAGATGGGCGATCACCGCACAGAGGCTGCCAATGGCCCAGGCCGCAAAGGCGTCCCCCCGGAAACGCTGCGCCGGACGCTGCTCGCTGATGCGCGCCATAAAAATCAAATCCACAATCATCACCGCGCCAAACGGCGGCACCACAATACCCAGCAGGCTCAGCCACTCCAGGAAATAGGACCAGACACCCGCCAGCGCCAGCACGCCGCCGATGGCTCCGAGGATCAGCGTCCAGAGCCGCATTTTGCTGCTGAACAGGTGGCTGAAGCCCACCGCGCCGTTATAGAGGCAATGCGTGCAGACCGAGCCGAGATTAATAAAGACAAACAGACAGGCCACGACCGACAGGAAGGCGCCATGCCCCATCAGCATCGGCAGAAAATTGCCGCCGTTGGTCAGCGGATCGACCGCGGCTCCCGCAGCGACAATCACGACGCCGAACAGGTAGGAGATTACGTTGGCAACAGGAAAGGCGGAGAAGGCGGCAATCACGGCCGAGTGACCACTCTTCGACCAGCGGGTAAAGTCAGCGGTCATGGTGCCGGAGTCGGCAAAACCCGCCACCACCATAGTGACGGCGGTGCCCATACTCATGGCGCCGGCGGCGCTGGCGCTGCCCTTCCACTGGGTCACGACGGAGAAGTCATGCTGTTTGCTGATCAGCCACAGCGCCACCGCGCCCAGCACCACAAACAGCGGTGCCGCGATCATGCCGAGCACCGACAGCGCCCGTACACCCAGAAAGGTGATGCCGGTATAGAGGATCATCGCAAATGCCGTCACCGCCAGCGCATTCCAGCCAAAGGTCTGATTGATGACGGTGCCGGTCAGCCCGGTCTGGAAGGCATACCAGCCGATCACCACCGTTGAAAGAAAGCCGGAGACGAGGATATAGCCTTTACTGCCGAAGGTGCGCCGGGCCTGCAAGGCGAAGTTCATGCCGCTGTTGCCGGCGTACCAGCTCAGCGCGCCGACATAGGCAAACAGCACCAGATTGCCCAGCAGGATGGCGATCAGCGCGGGCCAGAAGCCCAGATGCCAGGTGATGATGCCGCCAAACAGCGCGTTAGTGAGGATCATCGGAAAGCCAAACCAGACCGCCGAGACGGAACGGGTTGAGTGACGATGCGACAGCGGCACCGGCTGATGTTCAAACTCCTGCTCCAGCGCAGGTGAAAATGAGGTTTTCATTGGGCAATCCCGGGTTGAAGGTGATTCCACGGCTGAATGCGCTCGAAAGCGGCACTGGCAGCCAGCACTAAGGCATCATCAAGATGACGCCCGACAATCTGCAGCCCGACGGGCAGGCCGCTGGCGGTGAAACCGGCGGGCAGTGACGCGGCAGGCTGGCCGGTAAAATTGAACGGGTAGCAGAAGGAGAGCCAGTGATCGCTGCGGACCATGCGGCCATCGATGATCTCCGGCCCCTGCATCCCCAGCGGAAACGGCGGCACCGCCAGCGTCGGGGTAATCAGCAGGTCAAAGCGCTGCATAAAGCGCCACAGGCTGTTGCTGACCGCTTTTCGGGTGGCGATGGCATCAGTAAAGTCCTCCGCCCGCCAGTCGCGCTGCAGCATCGCCACCAGATGCGGCGACATCGCGCTGCCCTGCTCCGCCATCATCTGGCGCATCCCCGTCAGATCGCTCTCCATCGCCACCAGTGCGCCAAAGGCGGCGGCCGGATCGCTGAAGCCGGGATCGGCCAGCTCCAGCTCTGCACCGATTTCAGCGGCAAACCGCTGCACCGCCGTGCTGACCACCGCCCGCACCGCCGGGTCCACGGCCACATAGCCAAAATCCGCGCTGAAGGCGATGCGCAGCTTACCTGGCAGATGCTGTGTCGCACCCAGCCAGTCCACGTCGCTGCAGGGAATAGAGTGGCGATCGCGCATGTCCGGCCCGGCCATCAGGGAGAGCATCAGGGCCGCATCGCGGACGCTGCGCGTCATCGGCCCGATATGCTCCAGCGACTCCCACCCCGACACACCGGGATAGCGTTCATCACGACAGCCGGGCCATAACGGCACCCGCCCCATTGAGGCTTTGAAGCCGAAAATGCCGCAGTGCGCCGCCGGGATACGAACCGAGCCGCCGCCATCACTGCCGAGCGCAATCGGGCAGAGTCGCGCCGCCACGGCAGCCCCCGATCCCGCACTGGAGCCGCCGGGCGTCATAGTGAGATCCCAGGGATTTCGCGGCGAAGGGAAGAGCGGATTGTGCCCGACACCGCTGTAGCCAAATTCCGGTGCGGTGGTTTTACCCAGCAGGATCGCATCGGCGGCCAGCAGCCGTTCCACCGCAATGTCGTCATCTTCCGGCACGAAATCGCGGTAGGCCGTCGAGCCGGAGGTGGTTCTGACCTTCGCCGTGCAGATCAGATCCTTTACCGCCAGCGGAACGCCTGCCAGCGCCCCCAGCGTTTCCCCGCGCGCGCGGCGGGCATCGACTGCGCGGGCCTGAGCCATCGCCAGGTCGGGCGTGGGCGTACAGAACGCCCGTATCGCCGGTTCCCGTTCCGCCATCCGCGCCAGCGCCGCCCCGGTCAGCTCACAGGCCGAGACTTCCCCGCTGCGGATGCGTGCGGCCATCGTGGTGGCATCGTCGTCTAATAAGGAGTCAAACATGGGTTACCTCGCCAGAAATGTACCTGTCAGCGAGTGCATGAAGCGTGCCAGATAGCGGGCGTATCCCCCTCCCGAAAGCGGGATGCCAGATGGAATACGGCCTGGGATACAAGATCGAATTCTTATGATGTCAGGCGCGGGCAGCTGTTTATTTTTTCAGCACAACGATGGCGCAGGGCTGCGCGATAAGGGGGCGTGAGTTGCGAGCTGGCTTACAAAATCTTGTCGGTCAGCAGCAACAAGGGCTGACAGCCTGGAAGGGATAACCCCATTTTTGATAGGGCTGTTTGACGAATCGGGTCTCTGGCTGAAAACTCCGGCAAGAGGATTCGCAGGCTGGCGGCAGGGATGACACGTGCGCGTTGAGGAAGATATCTATCTCGAAAATTATGCGATCAGGCGGAAAAGATTTATCTACAGTCGTCAGGACTATTACAGCTACGTATTCGTTGCCGCGAGTGAAACGTATGCCGTCATCGCGGGTCATTTAGCTGATGAAGAGGCGTTTGCCCGCATCGGTTATCAGATGCCGCCGGGAATGTCCTTCCCGGCTAATGGCCTGGCTGAGATCTGTTTTGACGTTTTCGATGGTCTGGAATGCCTGAGCGATTTCCGCCATATCAGGCTGGCAGGCCTGGGCAGCGCTGTTGTTTTAAAAAACGTGATACCCGCGCTGATGGCCCACCATGAAAGCTTCTCAACCGGTGGTTTTGTCTTTCAGGCTGCATCGGACGAAATCGCTGACCGCAATCGTCCGACGCCGCTGGAAGAGATCTATGACGCGATACTTGGGTTAAAAAATGAACTACGCTACAATCGCAGGACAGGGTTGCCGAAGAAAGCACTGCAACCTTTAATCCCGGACTGTTTCCGGGCTTATAAAGTCGTAACTACAGGGAGAGCTTGCTATGTCGTTTTACGGAAAACACGAAACTACCCCTCTGGAATCAGTGGATGCCCGGTACAGGAAGGTCAGATCGCGCTTGATTGCGGCGTGGCTGGCACAACCTGATCTGCCCGCGATTTACGCTCAGTTAGATCAGGCGAAAAAGCGCTCGTCGTCAGCCCTGTTGCGCCGCAAACTGAAAGAGTTTAATGCGCGCGAAATGCAGGAAGCCGGAACACGCACTTAACTCTGCAAGGCCCGCTAAGGGCCTTCTCTGTTTTCACGCTCTTCAGGCTCATCCGCACGCGGCGTCCCGCCGCTCACACCGCACTCGCCTTAATCAGGAAAATCAGTTCCGACCGACGTCTCTTTCCAGGCTTCGACCTCCGCCAGCCTCTCTTTAAGCTTGCCGATGACGGCTTCATGCCCCCAGGCACCCATCACCAGATGGCGTGGCGGACGATCCTTCTCCGTGATAGCAATCATCGCCCTGGCGGCGCGCGCCGGATCGCCCTTCTGGGTGCCGCTGCTTTCGGCGGTCGCTTTCATCCGTGCGGCTGCGGTCTCTGCATAATCCGGCAGCGTGCCCGGCGTCTGACGCAGTGAACGTCCCGCCCAGTCGGTGCGGAACGGGCCAGGCTCGACGCAGGTGACGTGAATGCCCAGCGGCCCCGCTTCCAGCGCCAGCGCATCGGACCAGCCCTCCACCGCATGTTTGCTGGCAGAGTAGTAGCCGGAGCTGGCGAAGCCGATTAAGCCAGCGACTGAAGTGATGTTGATGACGTGGCCGCTTCGCGCTTTTCTCATGACCGGCAGCACGGCGCGGGTCAGGGCAAACAGACCGAATACGTTGGCATCGAACTGCGCACGGATTTCGCTCTCCACGCCCTCTTCCACCGAACTCTGATAGCCATAACCGGCGTTATTCACCAGCACGTCGATCGTGCCGAAAGCGTCCAGCGCCGCCTTTACGGCCTGGTCGATGCTCGCCTGCTGTGTGACATCCAGAGCCACCGCCAGCGCATTGTCGTGTCCGTCGACCAGATCGGTAATGGCGTCGGTATGACGCGCCGTGACGACGACGTTAAAACCCCGTGCAATCGTCTGCCGGGCCAGTTCACGACCAAAACCGGTCGAACAGCCTGATATTAACCAGACAGGGGCAGAGTGAGCAGTCATACAGAGACTCCCGTTGAGTGTGATGAAATGGCGGATAACCCGGACGCGAAAGCATCCGGGCGTATAGGTCAGTGAAGCGCGACGGCCTCACTTAGCCCTGCTGCTTTTTATGAAACAGCTGACTGGCGGTGTCACTGATGATCTGCGCCGCACCGCGATCGCCCTTTACCATCGACGCCATAAAGGCTTTTGCCTGTTTAAAGGTAATGTGCGGCGGCAACGGGGCGACTTCGGGATCGGTTTTCACCTCCAGTAAAACCGGCCGGTCGGCGCTGAGTGCCTGCTGCCAGGCCGCCGCCAGCTCGTCCGGGTTATCGACATAAATCCCGACCAGCCCCAGCGAGCGGGCAAATTCGGCATATTTCACATCCGGCAACTGCTGCGAGGCATCGAAACGGGGGTTGCCCTCCATCACGCGCTGCTCCCAGGTCACCTGGTTGAGATCCTGGTTATTGAACACGCAGACAATCAGGCGCGGATCGGCCCACTGCTGCCAGTATTTCTGAATGGTGATCAGCTCGGCCATATTGTTCATCTGCATGGCGCCATCACCCACCAGCGCCACCACCGGTTTTTCCGGATGGGCAAATTTTGCCGCAATCGCGTAGGGCACCGCCGCGCCCATACAGGCCAGACCGCCGGAGAGCGTAGCACGCTGCCCCTGCTTAACCCGGTAATCGCGGGCAAACCAGTTAGCGCAGGAGCCGGAATCGGAGGTCACAATCGCGTTATCGGGCAGCTGGGGGGACATCTCCCACACTACCCGCTGCGGGTTAACCGGATTCGCGGGTGCCAGGGCGCGCTCCTCCATCAGGGTCCACCAGTCACGCACCTGCACGGCAATCTCTTCCTGCCAGCTGCGATCCTGCTTGTGCTCCAGCAGCGGCAACAGTGCACGCAGGGTTTCCGCCGCATCGCCGTGCAGATTGACCTCGCTGGGATAGCGCAGGCCTAGCATGGCCGGATCGATGTCGATCTGCACCGCACGCGCCTTGCCCTCTTCCGGCAGAAATTCTGTCCACGGGAAGCCGCTGCCGATCATCAGGAGCGTATCGCAGTTCTTCATCAAATCGGAGGAGGGTCTGGTGCCCAGCAGGCCTATCGACCCGGTGACAAAGGGTGCATCGTCCGGTAGCACATCCTTGCCCAGCAGGGCTTTTGCCACACCGGCACCCAGCACATTGGCGGCCTGAACCACCTCAACGGCCGCGCCGCGCGCGCCTGCACCAATCAGAATCGCCACTTTTTTACCGGCGTTGAGGACGTCGGCGGCGCGTTGCAGATCCCTCTCATAGGGGATCACTTTCGGACGCTGATAACCGCTGCCGGAATGGGTGAAACCGTGCAGATGCTGAGGCGGCTGCCACTCTTCATCCTGAATATCTTTGGGAATGATGATGACCGCCACGCCATTCTGCGCTTTGGCAATGCGCACGCCCCGGTCCAGCAGATGCCGCACCTGGCTCGTCGCCGAGGCTTCCTGAACAAAGTCAGCGACGTCGGAGAAGATGCGATCCAGATTCATCTCCTGCTGATAGCTGGCCCCGCGGGCGGTCGCTTCCGCCTGACCGGCAATCGCCAGTACCGCCGCATGGTCCATTTTCGCGTCGTAAAGGCCGGTCAGCAGATGGGTGGCACCCGGTCCGCCGGTAGAGAGACAGACCCCCAGTTCGCCGGTGAACTTTGCATGTCCGGCGGCCATAAAAGCGGCCATCTCTTCGTGCCGCACCTGAATAAATTCGATGCCTTCGCCTTTAGCATTCGCACGCTGAATCGCGCCCAGCACCCCGTTGATGCCATCTCCCGGATAGCCGTAGATGCGTGTCACACCCCACTCTTTCAGGCGCTGGACAAAAAAATCACTGGTTTTCATGCTCATCGTCGCGTTTCCCCTCGAAGTCCATGCAGACTTAAAGCGTAGTAGACGATGAGCCTTTGCCTTTAATTGTTCGTGATAGCCGGGTACTTCTGACGCAAATCACTGAATATCTGCGCCATCTCCGCCGTTTCGCCTGATTCCTCAACCCTGCGGAAAACCTGGGTTTTCAGGAAGTGACGCCAGCTGACCGGCACGCTCGCCAGAAAAGCCGTCAGCAACTGATAACGCGCTGGCGTCCAGAGTGCTTCAAAGCGCTGCCGGGCGTCCCCATGCTCAAAATGGCGGGTTGCCTGCTGCGGCATACTGGCACGCAGGCGCGCTGTGGCGTCATGATCTACGCGGTTATCTGTCACCACCACGCCATACTCCCTTCTGGCCGCTGCGATACTGAGATAGCCGCAGCGCACGTCCTGCATCACGGCTTCCACATCACGCTGCGACGGCAGGCCATATCCGCCCGCGCCGGGGCCGCGCACCTCAACCACATCGCCCGGCTGGCAGTGGATCACATCCGTGTTGCCGTGATGAAGGATCCCGCCGTTGCGCCGGGTGCAAAAGGTGGACAGCGCGCCGCTGCGTCCGCCCAGTACGCCCGCCGAGGCAAACACCGATCGGTTACGGTTGCGCGCCGTAATGGTGGTATCAGGCGAGAAGATCTCAAAAGCCATTTCAGTCGCTAAGCCGCCCCGGAACTGGCCCGCTCCGGCACTGTCCTGCGCCAGCCCGTAACGATGAAAACGAACCGGCACTTCCGCCTCGTTAATCTCGATCGGGGTGTTTTTCAGGAAGGCGGAAAGCCCGCCGGAACCATCGGGGCCGTCATGACGCGGCGTACCGCCCGCTCCGCCGCCTACCGGCCCCAGCGAGGCGACGACGCTGCGGTCATGGATCTGCGTGCGGATATTCATAATGGAGTTGCCGCCGGGCGAGTTCGCCGGCAGGCGTTCCGGCATCGCCAGCGAGAAGACGCCAAGGGTCGCAATCTGCGACAGCGCGCAGGTCAGCGATCGCATCCCGACCGCCGCCGGTGCCTCGCAGTTCATTACCGTACCGGGCGGCAGAATGGCCCGGGTTGGCCGCAGCGTGCCCGCGTTGAGCAGCAGCGAGCGGTCCAGGGTTGAGAGCACATAGGTCACGCCCACCAGCGCCAGCGGGTGCCGCTCCCGCCCGCCGGTCGGCATGTTCAGCGACGAGGCCAGCTGCGGATCGCTGCCGGTGTAGTCCAGCTCCAGCTGGTCGCCACAGACCCGGAGCGTAACGGCGATGCGACAGGGATAGCCGCCCTCACCATCTTCATCGGCGTAGTCGGCATAAAAGTATTCGCCATCGGGGATGGTGCTGATGATGGCGCGCGCCTGCGCGTCGGCGTAATCGAGAATGCCCTCAATACCCTGCAGAAAATCGTCGAGGCCAAAGCGGGCAATGATGTCATGGATCTTACGCTCCCCTACGTTCACCGACGCCAGCTGCGCTTTGAAATCGCCCCAGTTCTGTTCTGGGACCCGGACGTTGAGCCGCATAATACTGGCAACCTCTTCATTAAGCTGACCCTGCCGCATGATCTTCAGCGGCGGGATGCGGATCCCCTCCTGCACGATATCGGTCAGCGAGCGCGACAGAGAGGCCGGCACCGCGCCGCCCACGTCGGTGTTATGGATGTGACCCACAACAAAGCAGACAATCTCGCCCTGATGGAAAACCGGTTTCCAGATATGGATGTCGGGCGAGTGCGTGGCCACGTTACCGGCGTAGGCATCGTTGGTGATACAGATGTCGCCCTCGGCATACTCCTCAATCAGCGCCAGCACCGGCGCGTAGTCGATGCCGCTGTACCAGGGTGCGCCAAAGCTGCGCGGCGAGGCAAAAGCCAGCCCGCTTCGGCTGACAATCTGGCAGGAGAAATCTTCCGTCTCTTTTACAAAGGTGGAGTGCGCGGTCCGCATCAGGGTAAAGGCCATCGCATCGGCCGCCGCGGCGCAGTAGTTCGCCAGAATTTGTAAGTTACGACCATCAATCGCCATGTTATGCCTCGCTCGCCGTAATCAGCAGGTTACCGAATGAATCGACCCTGACGCCCATCCCTGGCGGAACACAGGTAGTGCAGTCGTCCTGAGCGATAATGACCGGGCCACAGAGTTCATGCCCCGCACGCAGCGCCGCGCGCAGCACCAGATCGACCTGATGCCAGCCGCCGTCTATCCACGCCCGGGTCTGCTTCAGCACCGGCACCGCGTCTGTAGCCACGGGCAACGGGCTTATCACGGGTTTTGGCGTGGGTGAGACGATCACCAGCCGCAGCGTGATCAGCTGCACGGGCGCCTGCGGGTCGCAGTGACCAAACAGCTGATGATGCTGACGATCAAAGGCGTCATGCAGCGCGGTGACATCCGCCTGTGCCAGCCACTCCGCCTCCAGTGGCACGTCGATTTCAAACGACTGGCCGCGATAGCGCATATCGGCGCTGAACTGCAGGCTATAGGGCATCCTGCTGCCGTGCTCCTCTGCCAGCCAGTGGCAGGCGCGCTGCTGCAGTGCCGCAGCTTCACTGGCCAGGGTATCGGCCAGCGCGGGCGTCAGATCGCCGTAAAGCGTGCGGATAAAGTCGTTACGGATGTCCGCCACCAGACCGCCCAGCGCGGAAAGGACGCCCGGCGTCGGCGGCACAATCACCCCTTTCATATTGAGTTCGCGGGCCAGAAAACAGCCCATCATCGGCCCCGCGCCGCCAAAGGCGAGGAACCAGAATTCACGCGGATCAAGGCCAAAGCGCGACAGCAGGCCGCTGGTGTCGCTGTACATGCTGGAGATCGCCAGCTGGATGGCGGTTTCTGCCGTTTCCTGCACCGAAATGTCGAGCGCCTCAGCCAGGGGTTGCCAGGCGCGACAGGCCGCGTCGACATCGACCGTCACCGCGTCATACCCCAGCGCACCGTGGCCCATCAGACCGCAGGCAGCGAAGGCATCGGTGGCCGTGGGCTGCGTTCCCCCGCGCCCGAAGCAGACGGGTCCGGGCAGCGAGCCTGCACTGTCTGGCCCCATCTGCAGGACGCCCTGCCCGTCGATCCACGCCAGCGAGCCGCCGCCCTGACCCACCGAGGTCACGGCAACCGAAGGAATAAATATCGGGAAGTCGCCGATGATCTCACCGTTACCCTGCGCCACGTTGCCATTGATAATCACCGCCACATCGGCGCTGGTGCCGCCAATATCCAGGCTGAGGATTTTGTCAAAACCGCAGGCGC
Source organism: Pantoea graminicola (assembly GCF_048452665.1). Taxonomy (NCBI): domain Bacteria; kingdom Pseudomonadati; phylum Pseudomonadota; class Gammaproteobacteria; order Enterobacterales; family Erwiniaceae; genus Pantoea; species Pantoea graminicola. Next base: position 109,843 of record NZ_JBLWSJ010000002.1, read on the forward strand.
TGGCGAGATAGCTGGCACCAATTACCCCGGACGCCGTCCCGGAAAGTACCATCTGCACGCATTCACGCTTCGCCTGTTCGACGCCCATGACGCCGCCATTGGATTTTGTAATGCGCGGCGGCGGCCTGACGCCCAGCCGTTTCAGCGCCTGTTCAAAAGAGGTCAGGTAGTGGATCACCATCGGCTGCACGTAGGCATTGATGGTGGCGGTAATGGTGCGTTCATATTCGCGGATAATCGGCCAGATGTCCGCAGAGCAGGAGGTGAGCAGTTCAGGCGCCACCTCATCGATAATCGCTTTCACTGCCGCTTCGTTGTGCCGGTTGCGATAGCTGTGCAGCAGCGAGACCACAATGCCCTGGCAGCCTGCGGCGCGTGCCTGGTCGATAGCGTTGAGCACGCTCTGGCGATCCACCGGTTGCAGCACCTTGCCGTGCGCGTCACTGCGCTCGCGGATGGCAAACACCCGATCGCGGGTGATCAGCGGTGCCGCTCGCCGCGAGAAAAGGTCATGAATATGGGGGATTTTCAGCCGGGCCAGCTCCAGCACGTCGCAGAAGCCTTCGGTGGTAAACAGCGCCAGGCGCACGCCGCGCCGCTGAATAACCGCGTTGATCCCGACCGTGGTGCCGTGGGTAAAGTAACCAATCTCCGCAGGGTCAATGCCCTGCTGCTGCTGAAACTGCGTCAGCCCGGTCACGATCTCGCTACCGGGCTTATCCGGTCGCGACAGGACTTTCAGGGTGTGGATCTGGTGGGTCTGTTGATCAAGCACGGCGAAATCGGTAAAGGATCCACCAATATCCACGCCAACGCGGTATCGCATATCGGGTTAACTCCTGTGTCAGGAAGGGGGGAACTCCATCAGCGTTTCGGGGTGCTGCACCACGCGCCAGCCGAGCCGCTGGTAGACCAGGTGAGCATCCTGGGTTGAGAGCATCCAGCGATGCACCGTTTGCAGCTCCGGATGTTCACGGACGCAGGTCGCCAGCCAGCTGCCCAGCCCGTGACCACGCCAGTTTTCGTCAATTATCACATCGCACAGCCAGCCAAAGCGGGTGTAGTCGGTGATCAGCCGGGCAAAGCCAATCTGTGACGTCTGGTCATAGAGGCCAAAGGGCAGCGACCCGGCTATCGCCCTGCGGGTTTTCGCTTCCGGCTGGCCTTTGGCCCAGTACGATTTTTCCGCCAGCTGGTGGTGAATCCATGCCAGGTCGAGTCGCTGGCGGCAGGTCGAGATGGTGAACGCCTCGCGCTGCCACTGCTGGTCAGCAATCTGTAATGAGTCCATGACAACTCCTTGTTCTGTGAAAATCAGTGTAAGAGGATTCATGCAACGGTTGAGGCTGTAGCGGGCGACAAAACCCGGTAAAGCCATTGAAATTAACAGCGGAAAAAAATTTTATGCTGATGCAGGATCGTCAGATTCGCGCGGGAAAAGCGTGCAGGACGAAACGGCCGGAAGGGAGGCGCGGGACCGGGGTGACGGCCCGCTTTCAGAGTGCATCAAGAAAGGGGCAATGCCTGCCGCCCCTTATACGCCGAACTCGACGGAGTTATGTTTGCCGATCAGCGATCGCAGTGGCACGCTGCTTTTCATAATCGGGGATTTAATCACGATATAACTGAAGTATTTATCAATGCCGATCTGAGCATCAAGCAGCTTCTCAATAACTTCCTGATAGTGCTCAATACTGCGGGTAATAAAGCGCAGCAGGTAGTCGTAGCCGCCGGTGATGAGATGACACTCCATCAGTTCATCCACGTCGCGCATCGCACTTTCGAATTTCATAAAGTCTTCGCGACGATGGCCTGACAGGGTGACTTCGGTAAAAACCGTTACCGAATCGGTAATACGGGTAAGATTGATGTGCGCTTCATAGCCGGTGATAAATCCGGCCTGCTCCAGACGTTTGACCCGTTGCAGGCAGGGGCTGGGCGAGAGACCTACGGCATCGGCGAGGTTTACGTTGCTGATACGGCCATCTTTCTGAAGCTGCACCAGAATATTGATGTCAATGCGGTCGAGTTTCATTAAGCCGTTCATAGCATCCCCTCACTGTCAGAGCCTGTACCGGCAGGCGTCATGGTGGCAGGCAGTCCGGAGAGGGACAGCGCGGAACAACCAGCACGAACAGAGAGCCGTCGGGATGGTGAGCACTGCCCAAAGCAGACTGACAATTTAAATAGCCTGACCGGATAGGCTCTTAGTTAAATGTGCAGAACCTCCCGAAGATATAACACGCTTTACAGTTAATGCGCCAGTACTTCGCAGTGGTTATACCAGCGGGAGATTTTCGACTTACTTTAACAAAATCAATGAGGAACGGTTTTATCCCAACCGGCCGGTGGCGCGGGCCAGTGCAATATCAAAAATATGCAGCGCCTCTTCCAGCTGTGAGTCGGTGGTGACCAGTGGCGCGAGGAAGCGAATGGTGTTGCGATGCAGACCGCATTTAATCAGCAGCAGCCCTTCCTGGCAGGCACTGTCCAGGATCTTCTGGGTCAGCGCCGCATCGGGACGGCCGGTTTCGTAATCGAGAATCTCCACCGCCTGCATAAAGCCCACGCCGCGCACGTCACCGATGCAGGCATATTTTTCTGCCAGCTGGCGCAGTCGTCCATTAAGCTGCTCACCGAGCTGGCAGGAACGCTGCAGCAGGTTCTCCTGCTCAAACAGATCCAGTACCGCCAGCGCCGCCGCACAACCCAGGGCATTACCGCCGTAGGTGCCGCCCAGCCCGCCCGGCGTCGGCGCATCCATGATTTCTGCCCGGCCGACCACACCGGAAATCGGCAGGCCGCCGCCCAGACTTTTTGCCAGGGTGATCAGGTCCGGTTTTATGCCCAGCTGCTGGAACGCGAACATCGTGCCGGTGCGCCCGAAGCCGGACTGCACCTCATCGCAGATCAGCAGAATGCCGTGCTGACTGGTGATCCGCCGCAGCGCCTGCATAAAGGCCGGACCCGCAGGCAGGAATCCGCCGTCGCCCTGCACCGGCTCAATAATGATCGCCGCGACCCGCTCCGGCAGGATCTGCACGGCAAAGAGCTGATCCAGCGCCTTCAGGCAGTCCGCTTCGGTGATGCCGTGCAGCGGATTCGGAAAAGGCAGCCGGTAGATATCCCCGGGGAACGGGCCAAAGTTCTGTTTGTAAGGCGCGGACATACCGGTCAGGGTGACGCCCAGCAGGGTCCGGCCATGAAACGCCCCATCAAATGCGATGATGCCAGGCCGCTGCGTATGCGAGCGGGCAATCTTGACCGCATTTTCTACGGCTTCCGCGCCACTGGTAAAGAAGACGCTTTTATACGCCTCATCACCGCCGACCAGCCGGTTCAGCCGTTGCGCCAGCTCGATGTAGCCCGGATAGGCCACCACCTGAAAACAGGCGTGAGAGACCAGGCCCAGCTGACGGGTGACCGCATTGACCACCGCCGGGTGATTGTGGCCGACATTGAGCACGCCGATGCCGCCGACGAAGTCGAGATAGCGGTTGCCCTCTACGTCCCACACTTCACTGCCTCTGGCGCGTTCGATCACCAGCGGATGGGCGGTCACAACTCCGCGCGGGACGTTCTGCTCACGTGCATCCAGTAACAGGCTGTTATCGGAGTATGCTTGCTGTTCTGCCATGACATTCTGCATTCTAAACCCTCATCCACGTAACGTTCGGTTGGCTCAAGTATCGCAATGCACGGGTTTATTACGCTGCCGTAATTCCCCATGCAGCGGCATTTCCTGTCAAAATCCCGCAGCATTCAGCAGGGAAATTTCTCCGCCAGCGCCTGGCGGATCAGCGTGACAAAAACGTCAACGCCATATGGAATCAGCGCATCATTGAAGTCATACGCGGCGTGGTGCAGCGGCTTACTGGGTGCCGAACCCAGCCACAGATAGGCACCGGGGCGCGCCTGCAGCATAAACGCAAAATCTTCGGAGGTGAGCGCAGGCCGGGGCGCGAGATCCGCCCGGATGCCAGCGGCTGTCAGGGCCTCCAGACAGAACTGCGCCTCCGCCGCGCTGTTCAGCGTTGCCGGGTAGTAGCGCAGGTAACTGACCTCGGCCTGAAGGCCGTGGGCAGCGGTGATGTGCTCTGCCATCTGACGCATCCGGGCTTCGATCGTATCCTGCGCGGCCGCGCTGAAGGTGCGCACCGTGCCGGTGATGCTCGCCTCTGAGGGGATCATGTTGTGCGAAAAGCCCCCCTGCATCCGGGTCACGGTGAGCAGCGCCGTTTCGCACGGATCGAGCGCGCGCGGAACCAGCGTATTGAGCTGCACTACCAGCTCGCTGATCGCCAGCAGGGTATCGCCCGTCAGGTGAGGCTGCGCGGCATGGCCGCCGCCGCCCAGCACGCGGATATCGAACCGATCGGCCGCCGCCATAATGGGACCGGGCCGGGTCTGCACCTGGCCGAGCGGCAGCTCCGGCCAGTTATGAATGGCGTAGACGGCATCGCAGGGAAACCGGCTGAACAGGCCGTCATCAATCATCGCCCGGGCGCCCGCCAGCCCCTCTTCCGCAGGCTGAAAGATAAAGCAGACCGTGCCGTCAAAATGGACGTCGCGCGCCAGTGTTTCGGCAGCGCCAAGTAGCATCACCGTATGGCCGTCATGGCCGCAGGCGTGACTCACCTGTTCGGTTCCGCTCTGCCAGGCCGTGCCGCTCTGATCCCGCATCGGCAGCGCATCCATGTCCGCCCGCAGGCCGATTATGCGCGGACTGCTGCCCTTTTTCAGTATCCCGACGACACCGGTTTTACCGATACCGCGATGCACTTCAATGCCCTGCTCCTGCAGAAAACGGGCCACGATGTCGCTGGTGCGCTGCTCCTGAAAACCCAGCTCCGGGTGGGCATGTAAATCGCGGCGCAGGGCCACTAAGTGTTCCATCTCAATATCCTCGCGAACGGTCGATTTCACCGTGCAGCGGCTCGCCTCGCTGATAACGCCGCAGATTTTCCAGCAGGGCCGCAATAGCACTCTCATTCTGTGTCTGGCTGGCGATGTGCGGTGTCAGCCAGATCGCGGGATGGTGCCAGAAAGGATGGTCCGGCGGTAACGGCTCCGGATCGGTCACGTCAATCACGGCAGCGCGCAGCTGACCGCCTGCCAGCGCCTGCAGCAGATCGTCCTCTGCCAGTTGCGGGCCTCGCCCGACCTGCACCAGCGCCGCACCTGGTGGCAACTGACTGAACAGCGTCCGGTTGAGCAGACCCCGCGTGGTTTCGGTCAGAGGCAGCAGGCAGACCAGAATCTCGCTGTGCGCCAGAAACGCCGCCAGCTGATCGTCGCCGTGCCAGCAGCGAACAGCGGGAGAGTGGCGCGGCGTGCGGCTCCAGCCTGCACAGTCAAAGCCCAGCGCCACCAGCTGCGCCAGCACAGCCTGCCCCAGCTCCCCCATTCCCATCACGCCCACCCGACGCTGCGCGGCGGGTGTGGCACTGTGAGCCAGCCACTGCTGCTGACGTTGCTGATGGAAATAGCGTGGCATGTCGCGATGCAGGCCGAGCACCGCGAAGGTGACATATTCGACCATGCCCTGCGTCAGTCCCGGCTCAACCATTCTGATCACCGGCAGGTCGGGCGGCAGCGCATGCAGGTCAAACTGATCGGCTCCGGCTCCCACTGAAAACAGCAGCTTCAGACGGGGAAAGCGTGCCGGAATGTCAGCCGGTGGCAGCCAGGCGACCAGCGCCTCCACCTGCGCCGGATCGCCGGTTTCGGGCCAGATATGCAGCTGAATATCGGGCGCATGTTCTGCCAGCCAGCGTTGCCAGATGCGGCCACGTTCCGGTTCGGATTTATAAACGATGTGCATCAGGCCATCGCCTGAGTCATGAGTCCGAATGCCTGCATACCCTGCGGCGTCCAGGGCGTGCCGCGCACCATCGTGACAGGGGCATCAACCTGATCCAGCCCAAGGGTATGAAGCCAGCTGGCCATCGGCAGGCGAGCATCGGTGTCGATGCGCAGAAACTGCCCCTCAAGCGACTGCATCAGTGTGGCGACCAGCGCCTGCGCGACCGGGAACGCCGCCGCGATCACCGGGCCAATTGCCCAGCCGTGGCCGAAACGGCGCAGGCTGGCGAAGCCCTGAATCTGTTGTGCCGCATCCTCCAGCAGCACCGTCTGGCAGTCCCGCAGCAAATGTTCATAGAGTGCCGGACGGGACATGCCGCTTGCCTGCTGATCCAGCTTCACCAGCGTGGCGTGATCGGCCAGGGTCGCCGGACGCAGTTGCAGCCCCGCCGGGATCGCCACCGCCGGAAGCGTGGTCAGGGCGCGGGTCTGATGCTGACGGATCTCGCCGCAGGTGACGAAACCGAGCTTTTCATACAACCCCTTGCCCATTTCAGTGGCGTGCAGCCGGACATGACAGTCGGGCACTTTTTCCAGTTGCGCCAGCATCAGCTGTTTGCCCAGCCCGCGCCCCTGCTGCTGATTATCCACAATCACCAGCCCCACCGTGGCGGCGCGCTCGCCCCAGCGCCAGAGTATCGCGCTGCCGATGATCCGGCCCTGCTCTTCAATCACCGTTCCCTCACCCAGTTGCAGCGCCAGCTGCCAGTCTTCCCGGCGGTGAGGCCATTTCAGCGCCTGCGTCATCTGGTAGCAGGCGTCGAGATCATCAGGTGTCATTGCGCGTAGTGTCAGGCTCATTCGCGTTCTCCTTACATCATGCCTGGCGTATCAAGTCCGCTGCCGTCAACCAGACGGCTGTAGCGGTAAGGTGTCGGATCCACGACCGGTGTGGCTTCGGTTGCCAGATCGGCGGCCAGTCGTCCGGCCCCCGGTCCGATGCCGAAGCCGTGGGCGCTGTAGCCCGCCGAGAGTATCAGTCCCGGCACTTTTGCCACCGCCGAGATCACCGGGATGGCATCCGGGGTGCTGTCAATCATGCCGCCCCACGACTGCGCCAGCCTGAGACCGGCCAGCGCCGGATATTCCCGTCGCATCGCCGCCAGCCCCTCTTCGACAATCCCGGCATCGGCAGCCGGATCGAGAATTCGCATGCGTTCAAACGGCGACTCGCGGTCAAAAGCCCAGCGTCCCATCGCTTCCGGGCCATTGAAAAACGGCGACAGGCCGAGGTTCAGCGTGAGGTTTTTCCGGCGACTTTTAAAGGTCGGATAAAACTGACGCGCATAGCGCAGCCCCTGCGCCCCCGGCTCCAGCCGTCCCCGGCCGGAGACCGACACGGTATAACTGCCATCCAGCTGGGGCCGGCAGGCAAAGCCGGGCGTATAGAGCGGCATGGCGATCGCCTGTTCGATCGGCTGCGTGCGGAAGGCCGTACCTATCACGTTGCCGAGCGGCAGATCGATGCCGTGGCGACGACAGAACATGGAGGTCCAGGCACCCGCCGCACAGATCACCCGGCTGGTTTTGATCAGCCCGCGCTCGGTCCAGACGCCGCTGACCCGTCCGGCAGCGATATCCAGTCCGCGAACGGCGCACTGCTGAAACAGCAGCGCCCCTTTTTTCTGGGCGCCCGCCACCAGCCCTGGCGCAGCCAGCCGTGGTTCAGCGTGACCGTCGGTGGGCGAGGAGAGGCCGCCCCGCCAGTTCGTGGTGCTGCCGGGCGTCATGGCTTTGGCCTGCTCCGCTGTCAGGATGGAACTCTGCATACCGTAGCCTTTGGCCATCTGGTTCCACTTATCCCAAGCCGCAATCTCTGACTCCTCCTGTGTGGCGTAGACCAGCCCGCTGCGACGGAATCCCAGCTCCTCCCCGGTTTCCGCGTTCAGCTCGCCCCAGCGCTGCAGCGCATAGATAATCAGCGGCAGTTCACGCTCATCGCGATTCTGCTGGCGACACCAGCCCCAGTTGCGGCTCGACTGCTCTGCTCCGACCAGACCTTTTTCGATGAGCACGACATTCACGCCCTGTTTCGCCAGTTCAAAGGTGGCCGCTGCCCCGGCGATACCGGCACCAATGACCACCACATCGGCGGAATCGGGGAAATTGACACTATCCTGTACGTAACGAAGGGGTGCAGGCATAAAAAGAGAACCTCTGTTGTCAGTAACCGATCGGCTGCACGGCAATATCGCCGCATTGCAACTGACCCATGCGTCTCACCGCCCGCAATGGCGGCAGAGACGGGTAAATGTGGGCGCATTCAGCCTCGCTGAAAGCGTGCCGCTTACTCCGCTTTTAAAATCTCTTCGTGTTCGTCCAGCCATCCCTGACGCAGCTCCGGCACTGCCCGTTTCAGCCGCTCAAAATAGAGTTCGCGGGTTGGCTTATCGTAGTCCTGCCGCGCCAGCTGCGTGACGATGCGGCCACTCTTCATGACCACAATCTCATCGCACACCGCGCGCACCGCATGCATGTCATGGCTGATGAAGATCACGGCCAGCCCCAGCTCACGGCGCAGTTCGCTGATTAAGTCGAGCACCGCGGCGGCGACCACGGTATCCAGCGCCGAGGTAACCTCGTCGCACAGGATCAGATCCGGCTCCGCCGCCAGCGCCCGTGCCAGGTTGACACGCTGCTTCTGCCCACCCGACAGCGCCCAGGGACGCCGCCACAGAACGCTGCGCGGCAGCTGCACCAGATCCAGCAACTGCCAGAGCCGCTGCTGCCGGGCCGCCCCGCTCAGGCCGTGAAACAGCGTCAGCGGTCGCGACAGGATCCGCTCCACGCTGTGGGCCGGGTTCAGCGCCGTGTCTGCCATCTGAAACACATACTGAATACGCCGCAGCTCGTTATCCGGGCGTTTCTGCATATCGCCCGCGATGTAGTGGCCGTTGAAAAGAATATGCCCCTGACTCGGCGCATTCAGCCCGGAGATGGCGTGGGCCAGTGTGGTTTTGCCGGAGCCTGACTCACCAATAATGCCGATCGCCTGCCCTTTCCACAGCTGAAGATTGATCCCCGCCAGAATAGGGATTTTTGGCTGTCCGTCGCTGCCTCGCGGGCCATATCCTGCACTGAGGTCGCGCACTTCCAGCAACGGCTGGATATCGGCCGAGTCCGGGCACCAGTTGCTGGGCCGCTCTTTCTGCCGTGCGGCCTCCATCAGCTGACGGGTGTAGTCCGCCTGCGGCGCGCCCATCAGGTGTGCGGTCGAACCATACTCCGCCATTCTGCCCCGCAGCAGCACCAGGATCCGGTCAGCCATCTGCGCCACCACGGCCAGATCGTGGCTGACATAAATCGCAGTGACGCCACGCTGCAGGACCACGCGGCGAAACGCCTTCAGCACCTCCACCTGCGTCGTCACATCCAGCGCGGTGGTCGGTTCGTCCAGGATCACCACGTCCGGTTCACCGATCAGCGCCATCGCCGTCATCAGACGCTGTAACTGGCCGCCCGAGACCTGATGCGGATAGCGATCGCCGATAGTCTCCGGATCCGGCAGCGCCAGCTCACGGAACAGGCCGATCGCCCTGGCTTTTGCCTCCCTGCGGGTCAGCGTGCCATGAATGACGACCGGCTCGATCACCTGATCCATTATTTTCATGCCCGGGTTAAACGACGCCGCCGCACTCTGCGCGATATAGGCGACTTTGTTGCCGCGAAAGGCGCGCAGCTGACCCGGTGTGAGGCTGTTAACGTCGGTGCCCGCAACGTGCACATGCCCTTCGGCTATGCGGCAGCCGCTGCGGGCATAGCCCATCAGCGCCATTGCGATAGTGGTTTTACCCGAACCGGATTCTCCAATCAGTGCCAGTACCTCCCCTTTCTGCACCGTAAAGTGAATGTCAGAAACCAGGTCGATCTCTTCACCGCGATCGGTCTGCGCCGTCACGCGCAGTTTGTCGACGGAAATGACAGGCATTGCGGTATGTGGTGTCACGTTCATGCTCCCTCCTTCGCCAGGGTCATCGGACGCATCGCCTGCAGGCTGTCGATAAACAGGTTGGCCCCGATAGTCAGGCTGGCGATGGCCAGCGCAGGCATCAGCACCGCAGGCGAGCCGTCAAACAGACCCTGCATATTTTCACGTACCAGCGTGCCCCAGTCGGCGTAAGGCGGCTGCACGCCCAGGCCGAGGAAACTCAGGCCGCTCAGCAGCAGAACGATGTAGACAAAGCGCAGGCCAAAGTCAGTCAGCATCGGGTGCACCATGTTGGGCAGAATATCGTGGATGGCGATATACCAGCGGCTTTCACCACGCAGCCGTGAGGCGCGCACGTAGTCCATGCTGCGCAGCGAGCTGGCCATGGCAAAGGCGATGCGGAAGGCACCCGGCCAGTAGGTAAAGACGGCGGTCAGGACCAGCATCGGCAGCGAGGAGCCAAACACCGCCACGATCATCAGCGACAGCACTTTGCCCGGCAGCACCAGCAGCGCGTCATTGATGCGGCCCAGCAGCTCTTCCAGCCAGCGTCCGGTTACGGCGGCGAGCAGCGCCAGCAGCGTGCCGACCAGACTGGCCAGCAGCGCGGCACTCAGCGCCAGACCGATAGAGAACTTCGCACCGTAGAGAATGCGGCTCAGCATGTCGCGTCCCAGGTAGTCGGTTCCCAGCAGGTTCTCGGCGGTCAGGCCTCCCATCAGCGGACCGCCGCCGATATCGTCAATGCTGTGCGGCGCCAGGGCGGTGCCGAACAGCGCCATCAGCAGCCAGAACAGCGACACCAGCAGCCCCAGCCGTCCTGACCAGGAGAGCGACTGCAGGAAACGCCACGGCAACAAGAGAGTATTCATGCGCTTCTCCATTTCGGGTTAAAGGCGATAGTCAGAATATCGGCCAGCAGCAGCAGCACCAGGTAACAGGCGGCAAACAGCATGACGCAGAGCTGCACCACGGGCAGATCGCGGTTACTGACCGCATCGACCAGCTGGCTGGCCAGACCGGGATAGCTGAAGATGGTTTCGATGATGATGACGCCGCCAAACAGATAGGAGAGGCTGAGCGAGATGGCATTGGCAATCGGCCCGACCGCGTTGGGCAGCGCGTGACGCAGAACGGCCCTGAGCGGCGACACGCCCTTCAGCTGCGCCATCTCCAGGTAGGGGCTGTCGAGCTGATTGATAATGGCGGCGCGGGTCATACGGGCCATCTGCGCCACCAGCACGCAGCAGAGCGTCAGCACCGGCAGCGCGTACGCTTTGAGGTAGCTCAGCAGGTCGCTGTCGGGGCTGCCGAATGACATGGCTGACACCCAGTGCAGCCGGACGGCAAAGATCAGCACCGCCACGGTCGCTACCAGAAATTCAGGCACCGCCACCGTTGCCATCGTCGCAATGACCAGCGCACGATCGAGCCGGGAGCCACGATTCATCGCAGCCAGGATGCCGATCAGCAGCGCCAGCGGCACGCAGATCAGCGTGGTGATAGCCGCCAGTTCAAAGGTCGCGGGGATGCGCTGCGCCACCAGTTGCGAGACCGGCAGATGACTGGCAAACGAGATGCCAAAATCACCCTGCACCAGCCCGGCCAGCCAGTGGAGATAGCGCATCAACAGAGGCTGGTCGAGGCCCAGTTGCTGCCGTAACGCCGCCACCGTTTCCGGCGTGGCGTTCTGGCCCAGGATCATCTGCGCCGCGTCACCGGGCAGCAGGCTGGTGATGAAAAACACCACCGCCGAGACGATAAGCAACGTCAGGATGCCGGCACCCGTGCGCCGGGCAATCAGAAACAGCATGTATCGGTTCATCGGCGAACTCCCTATAGGTAGCCTGATGGAGCAGGCGGAGATCAGGCGGACAGCCAGGCAAATTCATGGAAGCGATAGCCCATCATCATGCCTGACGGCCAGGGCTCGACGCCTTTGACCTTTTTGCTGTAACCATCAGTCGAGCTGATAAAGGTCGGGATGATGGTGCCGCAGTGGTCATAAATTAGCGTCTGCATGTCGCCATACATCTGCTTGCGTCTGGCCTGATCGCGCTCGCCGCGCGCCGCGACCACCAGCTGATCGAACCGGGGATTTTTCCAGCCCGATTCGTTGTTCGGTGCGGTTGAGAGATAAAACTGCGAGAAGAGCATATCCAGCGTGGGACGCGGGTTTATCGAGCCATATCCCAGCGGATCTTTCATCCAGTGCGAAGACCAGTAACCGTCATACGGCACGCGTCGCACTTTGACATTCAGCCCCGCCCCGCGCGCCATCTGCTGGATCAGCTGACCGCCTTCGTTCGCTCCTTCGATATTCGGCGTAGTAATGATCTCAACCGTGGAACCGGTCATGCCCGCTTTTTTGATATGAAACTTCGCTTTTTCCACATCCAGCGGACGGGGTTTGAGGTCGGCGTTATAGAGTGGATGCCACGGTGGCACCGGCGTGTCATTACTGACGTCGCCGTAGCCCTGCAGGACCGTTTTCACCAGCATTTCACGCGGTTGCAGATATTTCATCGCCAGCACGAAATCTTCGTTGTTACCCGGCTTCATGTCGGTGCGGATAATCAGGTTGGTGTACATCCCTGACTTACTCTCCAGTACGCCAAACTCACCGCTGGCGTTGAGACGTTTACAGTCGGCGGCGGTAAGCGTGGAGACCATCTGCAGATCGCCCGACATCAGGGCGTTGACGCGCGCCGCGCCGTCGGTGACGCCAATCAGCTCCACCTCATCCAGATGCGGCAGTCCCGGCTTGTAGTAGTTGGGGTTCCGGGTGCCGATGGTGCGGGTTCCCGGCATAAAGGTTTTGCAGATAAACGGCCCGGTGCCGATGCCTTTACTGAAATCGGTCGTGCCCTCTTTGACGATTAAAAACGGCGGGGTCGCCAGCATATAAGGAACATCGAAGTTGGCGCTGTTCAGCTCCAGCTGCACCTCACTGTCGCTGACGGCGCTGAAAGCTTTGAACTGATCGGCCAGCTTAAAGGCGATAGAGGCGATGGCGGGATCTTTGTGGCGGCTGAGCGAGAAGATGACATCGCTGGCGGTCAGCGGTTTGCCATCATGGAAGGTGACTCCCTTACGCAGCTTAATATGCCAGGTGATGCCGTCGCTGGACTCCAGCGATTCCGCCAGCGCCGGTTGCGCGGTCAGGTTTTTATCCAGCTCGGTCAGGCCGCTGTAGAACATAAACTGGCGGGTATAGTCGGCGCTGTTATTGCTTTTGGCCGGATCGAGCGTATCGGTGGCGGAGGCATTCGACATCGCCGCGCGCAGTTTACCGCCCCTGACCGGCTTGTCGTCCGCCAGTGCAGCCCCGGAAAAACCGACCAGGCCACTGCTCATCACCGCACCGGCGGAGAGGATTTTCATCAGGCTGCGGCGGGACAGGGAACCCTCGGTGATCATGCGCGTCAGTGCCGGATTTACCGCATCAGCGTCGTTATTATCAAATTTACTCATCTCTCTACCCTCAATAGTCAAGCGAACCGGGAACAGGGTCTGGCGGTGCTGATGACCTGGCGACCAGCACCCGACGGGACGTTAAGAAAGGCGATCCTTTGCTTTGTAATAGAGTCCTGCGAGCGGTAAAAACCATGGCTTGCCGTGATAACCGGGCAGCGCGGGCCATGCGTCACGCTGCCAGGGATTTTCGGTGCGCTTTTCGGCCAGCAGATCGGCCATTACGCGCCCCATCCAGACCGACATCTGTGTGCCGTGTCCGCTGTAGCCCAGTGAATAGAAGAGCCCCTCCTGTTCACCCGCATGGGGCAGACGGTCGGCGGTCATATCGACCATGCCGCCCCAGCAGTAATCCACCCGTGCCTGGCGGAGCGGCGGCAGCATCTGCGTCATGGCGTGATGCAGGATCTCGCCGCTGCGTGAATCGGAGGTCGGATTGCTGACCGCAAACCGCGCCCGCCCGCCGAAAACCAGCCGGTGATCGCGGGTGGTGCGGAAATAGTTGCCGATGTTGAGCGACGTCACGTAGGTCCGATCGTGAGGCAGCACCTGACGCAGCAGCGCCGGATCGAGGGCTTCGGTCACCACAATAAAGCTGCCGACCGGCACGATGCGGCGCTGAAACCAGGGAAACGGGCCGACGTTGGAGCAGCCCGTCGCCATCAGTACTTTATCGGCCAGAATCGCGCCCTGCGCGGTGTGAATCCGATGCTGATAGCCTCTGAGGCGCTCCAGCTTCGTCACGGCGTGGTGCGGATAGATCTTCGCCCCGCTGCGGGCCGCCGCCTCCGCCAGGCCGACGCCAAATTTCCCCATGTGCATCTGGCCGCCCCGCTTCTGCAGCAGGCCGCCGTGGAAATCGTCGCTGGCGATCTCGTCGCGCACCGCCGTTTTGTCGAGCAGTTCGATCTGCGGATCCACAGTGCGACGCATCAGTTCATAGGCTTCCCGCAGACCGGCCATATGCGACGCTTTGCTGGCCAGTTTGAGCTTGCCGCACAGCCGGAAGTCACAATCGATCTGCTCCTCCTGAATCAGCTGGCAGACATAGCTCACCGCATCGTCAAATGCCCGGTAGAAGCGGCTGGCCTGCTCCAGACCCTGGCTCGCCACCAGCGAAGCGAAATTGTGGGCCACCCCGGTATTGCAGTGGCCGCCGTTGCGCGCCGACGCCTGGCTCATTACGTCGCCACTCTCCAGCACCACCACGCGGATACCGCTGCGTGCCAGACTGAGCGCGGCCGAGATACCGGTGAAACCGCCACCGATCACAACCACGTCCGCCTGAGCGGGCAGCGGTTCGCGGGCGGCGCCGGTAAACGCCGGGGCGGTGGCCTGCCAGAACGATTCCAGTTTCATAGGGAGTTCCTCAGAGTCCGACTACGCCGGGCAGGCCGCCGATATCGTTGATTTCGGTGTACTGGTAGTAAGGATTGGCCGGCTCATGACCGCGATTGACCCAGACTTTGTTTTTAATACCGAGATCGTGGGCGGTCATCAGGTCATAGCGGAAGCTGGAAGAAACATGCAGGATCTCCTCCGGGCCGCAGCCGAGCCTGTCGAGCATGTACTCAAAGCCCTTCATCTGCGGTTTATAGGCACCCGCCTCTTCCGCCGTGATGGTCATGTGGATTGGAGCGCCCAGGCGAGGGATATGGTGCGGGATAAGATCTTTCATCGAGTTGGTCAGCAGCACCAGCGGAAACTCTGTGGCGACTTTCGCCAGCCCGGCGGGCACATCGGGATGCGGCCCCCAGCTGGCGCAGTCGGTGTAGATAAAGTCACTGTCTGCTTTGTCCCAGCGGACACCCCACTTTTTGCAGGTACGCTGAATCGCATTGCTGACCACGTCGTAATACGGCTTCCATGCGCCCAGCACCTCATCCAGACGGTAGCTGGAAAAATCGGTGGTAAAGGCGTGCATGTCGTCCGGATCGACGTGGTCGCTAAAGCGGCGCTGCGCTGCGCCCGCCATGTCAAAGCGGATCAGCGTGCCGTAACAGTCGAACGTGATAAATTTCGGTTTAAACAGTGCCATGTAACGCCCTCGTCTTGTCAGTTGCGCTTAAAAATCGATGAGTACACTCTTCTGCCGCTGGCAGGCCTGAAACGCCTGACGGCCCAGATCCTTACCAATGCCCGAGCCGAGAAAGCCGCCGGTCGGAATGATGAAGTCGCCGGAACGGCCATAGCGATTAATCCAGACGGTGCCCGCCTCGATGGCGCGCATGGCACGTAACGCTCGCGGCAGGCTCAGAGTGTGGACACCGGCGCAGAGGCCATAGGTGTCATGTGCCGCCATCGCCAGGCCCTGCTCCTCCTCATCAAACGTCTGCACCGTCAGCACCGGGCCAAAAATCTCCTGCTGCACCGCCGGATTGTCCTGCGTAACCTGACTCAGCAGAGTGGGCTGCCAGAACCAGCCTTCGTCGGTGTCGGCGAAACGTTCTCCGCCCACCAGCACTTCAGCGCCCTGCGCTTTCGCCGCCTCGATTACCGAGCTGACCTTCAGGCCCTGACGCTCGTCGATTAACGGCGCGTAGCGACTCTCCTCCTGCCAGGTCACGCCCGGTCTGACGTCCTGACAGAGCTCTATCAGCCGCTCTGTCAGCGGTTCCGCTATGTTGCGCTGCACGATAAGCCGGGTGCCTGCCACACAAGCCTGGCCGCCGTTGGCCGTGAAGCCGCGCAGGATCCGCTGGGCCAGAATGTCCGGGTCGCCCGCATCATCAAATACCAGCTGCGGACTTTTACCGCCCAGCTCCAGCGTGACCGGCTTCATGCCGTGCTGCGCAGCATCGCTCATGATGCGCGCGCCGGTCAGGGTCGATCCGGTAAAGGAGACTTTGCGCACCAGCGGATGAGTGACCAGCGCGCTGCCGGTAACGGCACCGCTGCCCTGGACAATATTCAGCACCCCCGCCGGTAAGCCCGCCTGAATCGCCAGCTCCGCCATGCGCACGGTTGAAAACGGCGTCAGCTCAGAGGGTTTCAGCACCACCGCGTTGCCCGCCGCCAGCGCCGGGCCGCATTTCCATGACGCCATCGACAGCGGAAAATTCCACGGGGTAATGGCGGCGATAACGCCATAGGGTTCGGCAATCAGCATGCCGAGGCTGCTGTCACGGGTCGGAAAGAGGTCACCGCTGTATTTGTCGGCGCATTCGGCATAGAAGCGAATCGCTTCGGCAGTAAAGGGAATTTCATGCAGCACCACGTCGCTGATTGGCCGGGTCGAACCCAGGGCTTCCAGCCGGGCCAGCAGAGGATCCTGCTCAATCAGGTCGGCCCAGCGCCGCAATACCCGTCCACGCTCGCGGGGCGCGCAGCCGGACCAGCCACTGGTTTTCAGCGCCTGATGGGCGACGGTCACCGCGCGGTCGACATCCTGCGGCGTGGCGTCCTGCAGCGTGGCACAGACGCGGCCATCAGAAGGCCGCTTTACCTGGAAAGCGGCGCCCTGACACTGACAGTGCTGGCCGCCAATATAATGGCCGGCTGGAAGAGAAACTTTTTCAGGGTCGAAACTTAACATGGAAGCATTCCTTATTTGTTACACCCATCAGTGGCTGGATTATCACTTTTTATGACCACCCATTTCTGCGCTGTTAATTAACTAATGCAGAAAGTATGCCAGCCGGACAAAAAATAAAAATGCGTTTAAAACTGCGCAAAAAAATTTTCTGCCGTATTGTCCCGCGATTTTTTGCGGAATTGCCGAAGCATTAAACAGATGATTTACTTCACAAAATTTATGCACCCTGTGGGTGCAGCCTGCATGAAAATTGCACCAACGCGGATATTCCGGCGAAGAGGGCTCATTTCGCCGCACGTCACACGGCGATTTACTGACCCGATTTACACCTCTGATAAATTTTTTAGATTTTTAAAAGAGACTGTTTGACGCCGGGACGTTTCTGCTTTCTTACCCGCAAAAAAAAGCCAGCCGGATTGATCGGCTGGCGCGTTATTATTTTTATTACAGACTGCCAATATGAAAGGTTTTCAGCTCCAGATATTCTTCTATTCCGTAGCGGGAACCTTCGCGCCCCAGACCCGAGAGCTTCACGCCACCAAAGGGCGCCACCTCCAGAGAGACCGCGCCGGTGTTAAAGCCCACCATGCCCGCCTCCAGCGATTCCGCGACCCGCCATGCCCGCCGGATGTTTTCGGTAAAGAAATAGGCAGCCAGACCGTATGGGGTGTCATTCGCCATCGCAATCGCCTCCTCTTCCTCATCAAAGATGAACAAGGGTGCCACAGGGCCAAAGGTCTCTTCACGGGCGATGCGCATCTTCACCGTAACCTCACCAAGCACGGTGGGCTGAACGAAAGTCCCCTGGTCCTGACTGATGCCCCCGGTCAACAGCGTTGCGCCCTGGCTGAGCGCATCGTCGATGTGACCATTCACTTTTTCCACTGCGCGGGCATTGATCAGGGGACCGATCGTAGTGCCCGGTGCAAAGCCATCCCCTACCTTCAGAGTGGCGACCTCCTCCAGCAGGCGTGCAGTGAAGCGGGGATAGATGTTCCGCTGAACCAGAATGCGGTTGGCGCAGACGCAGGTCTGCCCGGCGTTGCGGAACTTGCTGAGCATGACGCCCGCAACTGCAATCTCAACATCGGCATCATCAAACACGATCATCGGCGCGTTGCCGCCCAGCTCCAGACTCAGGCGCTTGAGGCTGTTGGCGCTCTGCTGCATCAGCAGCTGCCCGATCCGGGTCGAGCCGGTAAAGGAGATTTTGCGCACCGTCTGGCTTTCAGTCAGCGTCTCACCAATTTCTGCAGGCAGGCCGGTGAGCATCTGCAACACCCCCGGCGGAAAACCGGCACGCTCCGCCAGCACGGCCAGCGCCAGTGCCGAGAGCGGCGTTAATTCCGACGGTTTCACAATGATCGGGCAGCCTGCCGCCAGCGCGGGCGCGACCTTGCGGTTGATCATCGCTATCGGGAAGTTCCACGGCGTAATCGCGGCGGCCACCCCTACCGGCTGTTTCAGTACCAGAATGCGGCGATCGTCGCTGGGCGCGGGTATGGTGTCACCGTAGATGCGGCGGGCCTCCTCCGCGAACCATTTTACAAAACTGGCACCGTAGAGAACTTCACCCCGGGCTTCTGCCAGCGGTTTGCCCTGCTCAGCGGTCATGATCATCGCCAGATCGTCAGCATGGTCCAGCATCAGCTGATGCCATTTTTCCAGCAGCGCGGCGCGGCTGGCATGTGTCGTTTTGCCCCAGCTGATGCGCACGGATTCCGCGCAGGCTATCGCCTGCTCTGTCTCTGACCGACCCAGGGCCGGGATCGTAGCCAGGGTTTCGCCTGTCGCCGGATCGGTAACCGGCAGCGTGGCACCCTGATGCGCATCCTGCCAGCGTCCGGCAAACAGCGCCTGCTGGCGCAGCAGATCGCTGTCGTTGAGTTGTAGTCGCGACATAACATCCCCTTGTGGTAAGCAAATTCCACTTTATCGCGCCTGATGCGTGCAGGATGTTGTTGTGCAAAATAAGAAAGGCGGGCCAGCAGGTTTTTGGCCCGGATTTGAAATTTTATGCCGTGCAGGCGTCCGACGCCTCCGTCGGGTGCGCCACGATTCAGATCTGGAAGTCGATAACCGGTTCATCGTCGCTGCTGTAGGAGAGCGCCTGCCGCTTAATCTCCTCCAGTGAGAGGTTAGCATTACAGAGTTCAAGGAACTGCCAGACATAGTTTCTTTGCAGCTGGCCGCGCTTGAGGCCAAGCCAGACCGTGCTGGGGTCGAACAGATGCGTGGCATCAATGCGCACCAGCTCTTCGCTCTCCCCGGTTTCACACGCCTGATCGGCCAGTATCCCGACGCCCAATCCCAGCTTAACGTAGGTTTTGACCACGTCGGAGTCCTGGGCGCTGAGCACGATATCCGGCTTCAGCCCCGCCGACTGGAAGGCCCGATCGACGCGCGACCGGCCGGTGATCCCCTGGCGATAGGTAATGAGTGGATAGCGGCTGAGTGTGCTGAGTGACACCGGCTGATTCTGCACCAGCTCATGCCCGGCGGGCACCAGCAGCGCGTGATGCCAGTTGAACCAGGGAAACGCCGCCAGGCTGCTGTTGTTGACCAGCATTTCACTGGCGATACCGATATCCGCCTCTCCCGCCAGCAGCATGGTGACGATTTCCTGCGGTGAACCCTGGTTGAGTTCGAGCCGGACGTTGGGATAGAGCTGGCGGAAGGCTTTAATCACTTTCGGCAGGCTGTAGCGCGCCTGAGTATGGGTGGTGGCAATGGTCAGGATACCGCTGGTTTCATTGGTAAAGACATCGGCCAGCCGTCGCACTTTTCCCGCCTCATCCAGGATGCGCTCGGCAATCGTCAGCAGCGCTTTGCCCGGTTCCGTCATGCCCAGCAGACGCTTACCGCGACGGATAAAGATCTCAACGCCCAGTTCATCTTCCAGATCGCGGATGTGACGACTGACGCCTGACTGGGACGTAAATAGCGTGTTAGCGACTTCCGTTAAGTTAAACTCACAGCGGGCCGCCTCGCGGATGATTTTAAGTTGCTGGAAATTCACGGTATTTACCTCCCTTTACATAATCTGATTCCCTGATGGTAAGAACTATTATTGATAACAGGAAATACTAAAAAATTTACCTTTATGAATTTAGGGAATAACGGGAGGAATAAGGTAGTCCTATAAGAGGTTCAGTCAGTTCTGCTTGCCGGTGGAGATACGGCATTGATACGTGAAACGACACCGAGCGGGTTTCGTTCGCCTGGCAGGCCGGGCAGTTTCAGGCCGCCTTTGCTGGCGACCGACAAGGGGGCGCCAGTCGCCGCGCCCCCCTGCCCCCTGGCTCCAGTCTGCATCACCGCCGCTTCGCGGTCCCTTCGCTTATTCCGGATTTCTCACGGACCGGCGGGACGCGCCATCCCTGGCGCGAGCCCGCCTCTTCGCGACATCCCTGTCGCTCGTCCTGAAATCCCTCATACGCTCAGCGGCTCTGACGGCCTCCCTTCCCCGCTGTAACTTCTTTTTTCTGTGTTGGGTACTTTATCGCTTCAGGTTCAGAGGATTAGCTCTGGCTCTGGCTCTGGCTCTGGCTCTGGCTTCCAGGCCAGCAGACAACGCTGCATCGTAATAAACAAAAAGAATTCACAGGCGACAGTCTGACAGAGGCGTCCGCAGCGCCGGGGAATAACCGGAGGCCAGGATGAGCCGACAGGACGTCGGCGAAAGGACGGCACGCGCCAGGGATGGCACGTCCGGACGGTCCGCAGGCCGCAGGGCGTGACGAGGCAACCCGCAAAGCGGGGCGCGAAAAGAGCCGGACGCCGGAATTGTCAGGAGGCGTCCGCCCGCACGGGCAACCTGAAACACCCCGCAGCCTGGCGGACGAAACCCGCTCAGCGCAAATCCGTAGTGACGTTCTCCTTTAACGCTCAACGGCTGTTCTGTGAATCCCCGTCACGCCTGCCCTCACGCCAACGCCCTTACCCCACTAACATCAACTCACGCTCTTCACTCAGCGGCTTATTGAGTAGCGACAGCAGAATATTTTTCACGGCCTGCGCAGAAGGCGACAGTGGCAAACGGGCGGAGATATTCAGCGAAAGCGGCAGACTCAGCGATGGGCTGTTGATGCGCGACATCCAGGCATCGGCTGAGCCCACCAGCGCGCGGGCGGCCGATTCCGGCAATACCGTTACGCCCATCCCGCTCGAAATGGCGGCGGTCAGCGTAGAGATCGATTCGATCTCGCCGATAATACGCGCACTCAGGCGGCGCAGTGAAAATGCCTCATCGACCCGCTTGCGTACCGCGCTGTAGTCGCGCGGTAAAAACAGGCTCATCTGCGCCACATCGGCCAGGTCAACGCTGGCGCCCGGATAGTCGGTGGCACCCACCAGATAGAGATCTTCTTTCATCAGCGCCATGCTGCTGATCCCGGCTGTCGGCGCACGGTCGTACAGCACCGCCATATCCAGCTGACCGTTCATCACTTTCTCGTTCAGCACGCTGCCGCTGTTTTCATGCAGGTAGACCAGCACTTCCGGGAACTGATCGCGCACCGTCTGCAACAGCGGCATGGTCAGCGATGAGGCTGCCGTACCTGGTGCCAGACCAATCGACACCTGACCGCTCAGCACCTGCCCGGCATTGATGACCGCCGTCTGCGCCTGCTCACACTGGCGCAGGATCGTCCGCGCATGACCATAAAGAATTTTGCCTGCCTCGGTCGGCGTCACGCCACGCTTGGTGCGGATCAGCAGTTGCTGGTCCAGCTCACTCTCCAGCGTTGCCACCTGCTGACTGAGTGCAGGCTGGGCGATATGCAGCACTTCTGCTGCCTGCGTCAGACTGCCGATATCGACGATTTTCACAAAGTATTTCAGTCGTCTTAAATTCATCCTGCCTCCGTCACTCACCCCGATTCGCGAAAAGGTCTCAGCTTTTCGCCCTGATGAGAGAAATTTTGCAAGATGCAGGCCAGGTTTAAAGGCTGTCATGCGCGCAGGAGAAGGATGTTTTATAACGGCCCGAAAAATAAGCGTTTCTGATTACCTCTGATGGGTTAATAAGGATCATCGATAGCGCATTCCCGCGGGGTCAGCGACCGATCGCACTATGACAGTGCAGACGCTGCGAGTCAGACGTGCAGAAAAGTGATGACAGACGTGCCCCCTTTTAAGCCAGTGCGGACCCGGCACCTGTGAAAGGAGCCTGCCAGGCCTGAAAAGCGGGATAAACGGAGGGAAATGGTGTAAGCGTTATCAGCACGAAGACTTATTACGGGCGGGCAGAGATAAGAGCAAACGCTGCCCTCTCCCCTGTTCTGAAGAGGGCAACGCCTGCCGGTTAACGTTTTTTGCGGTTACGGTGCATATCGATAGAAACTGCCGCCACAATGATGATGCCTTTGATGATGTCCTGAATGTAGGCATCGACGCCGACGAAGGTGAATCCGCTTTTAATCAGCCCGAGAATGACCGCGCCGATTAATGTGCCGGTGATCCGGCCTACGCCCCCCATCAGGCTGCTACCGCCGATCACGGCCGCGGCAATCGCGTCCAGCTCGTAGGACATCCCCATACTTGACTGGCCGCTGCTGACGCGCGCCGCCAGCACCACACCCGCCAGGCCAGAGAGTGCGCCGGCAATGGTGTAGACGATAATCAGATACTTATTAACGTTGATACCGGAGACCTTCGCCGAGGTCATGTTGCCGCCGATGGCGTAGACATATTTGCCGTAGCGGGTATGTTTCAGGGCGATGTGGAACAGCAGCGCCACCACCAGGAAAATGACCACCGGCATGGCACCCTGGCCGATGGAGGTAAAGCCGTCAGACAGGAAGCTGATGGGATTGCCCTGCGTGTAATACTGCGCCAGACCGCGAGCCGACACCATCATACCCAGCGTGGCGATAAAGGGCGGAATTCCGGTGCGGGTGATTAACACCCCATTGACCACACCGGCCAGCAGGCCGACACCGATCCCGGCCGCAATAGGGATGACCGCAGGCATATTGACCAGAGACGGATACATCGGCGAGAGGCTGTCAGAGGTCTGCGCCAGACTTGCGGCCACCACTGCCGCCAGCGCGATTACAGACCCTGAAGAGAGATCGATACCGGTAGTGATGATGACCTGAGTTACACCGACGGCAATGATCCCGATAATCGCCACCTGCAACACAATCAGGATCAGACGGTTGGTGTTGAGCAGGAAAGACTGGTCACGCACGTACCAGCCAAACATTTCAAAAATCAGCGCAATCCCGACCATCACCACAAAAATGCCGGTGTCTTTCGGCAATTTATGACGCAGGCTGGCAAAAAAAGAGGGTTGCTGCGGGGCTGCCGGGGTGGCAGTAGCTTTCATATTGCTCATAGTATTCTCGCGCCTCATTCGGATGCCAACGACAGAATGGTTTCCTGATCGGCGTCTTCTTTATCGAGGATGCCGGTTATACGCCCGCCGTGCATGACCATCACCCGGTCACTCATGCCCAGAATTTCGGGCAGCTCAGATGAGACCATGATGATTGCAACGCCACGGTTGGCCAGTTCACTGATTAAGCGGTAGATTTCTGCTTTTGCACCAACGTCGATGCCGCGCGTTGGTTCGTCCAGAATCAGGATCTTCGGTTGTGCCAGCAGCCAGCGGGCAATCAGCACCTTCTGCTGATTACCGCCACTGAGGTTGTTGATGATCTGATCCATGGTCGGGGTTTTGATATTGAGGCGGCGAATCTGGTCCATACAGTCCTGCGCCATCTTCACATGACTGACAAAGCCACTTTTGCCGCTGTATTCGGGCATATTGACGATACTCATGTTCTCCATCACCGACAGCACCAGAAACAGCCCGGACTTTTTACGATCTTCGGTGAGAAAGGCCATGCCCTTTTCAATGGCGGTAGACGGCGAGTCAATCTTCACCGGCACGCCATCAATTAAGATTTCGCCGCTGTCAAAGCTCTCCATCCCGAACAGGCTCTCCATCACCTCGCTGCGCCCTGCGCCCACCAGTCCGGCAACGCCGAGGATTTCCCCCCGCCGCACGCTGAAACTGACGTCGGTAAAACGATCCCGACAGCTGAGATTGCGCACCGTCAGCACTTCCTCGCCGATGGCGCTGTTGAATTTCGGGAACAGCTGGGTCAGTTCGCGTCCGACCATCTGGGTGATCAGCGACTGACGGGTATACTTCGCCGTCTGGTCGCTGGCGATCCAGCTGCCGTCACGGAAGATACTGACCTCATCGGTGATGGTGAAAATCTCATCCATCTTATGGCTGATATAGATGATTGCTTTGCCCTGCTCGCGCAGGTCACGAATGATAGTAAAGAGGTGCGCCACTTCGGTTTCCGTCAGTGCGGAAGTCGGCTCATCCATGATGACAATGTCTGAGTCCCAGGAGACCGCTTTGGCAATCTCGACCATCTGCTGCGACGCAATGCTCAGTTCTCCCACCATCCGTTCGGCTTTGAGCCGGATATTGAGGCGGTTAAGCAGCTCCTGCGTCACCTGATTCAGTCGGGCGTGATCGACGAAGCCGAACTTCATTGGTTCGCGACCCAGCCAGATATTCTCAGCGACGGTCATGTAGGGCACCAGGTTAAGCTCCTGGTGGATCATCGAAATGCCGGAACGCAACGCGTCCATGGTGTCCTGAAACTGCACCGGCTCCCCTTTAATTTTGATGGTGCCCTTATCGGGACGATACATCCCGATAAGGCACTTCATTAAAGTGGATTTGCCCGCGCCATTTTCGCCCATCAAGGCATGTACCGTTCCCGGACGCACCCGCAACGATACGTTGTCGAGGGCTTTAACGCCGGGGAAGAACTTGCTGATGCCTTCGGCTTCAAGCGCAAACGCGTTCATTTATCACCTCCGTACAGCTGGGTCGGGAACGATTATTTCAGGTTACGATTGGTAAACTGTTCCATGTTTTCTTTCGTGATCAGCTGATAAGGGATATTGATCACTTTCTGAACCTGTTCGCCTTTCACCAGTTTGATGGCCGTCTGTACGGCACCCTCGCCCTGACCCTTCGCATCCTGGAAGACTGTCGCGACCATCTTGCCCTGCTTCAGCATCTGCAGTGCATCAGGCGTTCCATCCACCCCGGCGATCAGGATTTTATCCGGGTTTTTGCCCAACGCCTGCAGCGCACCAATCGCCATTTCATCGTTGTTAGAGGCGATGGCATTGATCTGATCGCCTGCCGTTAACCAGTTGCTCACCACATCCACCGCGTCGTTACGGGTAAATTTAGCGGTCTGCTTCTGAACAATTTTGATGCCAGGGAATTTCGCCGCCACCTGCTCTACCCCTTTGGTACGGTCACGGGTCGCTTCGTTTGCCAGATCGCCCATCAGGATGGCGACGTTGCCCTTGCCGTTCATCGCCTTAGCCAGCGCTTCCATCTGTAAGCGTCCGGCCAGTTCAGAGTCGGAACCGACGTAGGCCATTTTACCGGTCAGTTCTGCCTGAGGACGGCGGTTAACGAAGACCAGCGGGATACCGGCTTTGCTCGCCTGATCCATAATCGGTTTCACCGCATTGGTGTCGACCGGGTTGACGATCAGGGCATCAACACCCTGGCCGATAAAGTTCTGTACCTGCTGCAGCTGCTGTGAAACGTCGCCCTTCGCATCTTCAACCTGCCCTTTAACGTTATCTTTCTGCATCTCTTTCTGCATTGAATTGCGCAGAATGGTCAGGAAGTTGTCGTCAAACAGCGCCATAGAGACGCCTACCGAGATATCTTTTGCCATAACCGCGGCAGGTAACATGCAGGCTAACAGTGAGGCGACAATCGTTTTTTTGATGTTCATAGGTACCCTTCTTATTTGTTAACTTGCTCAGCAGCGCTTTGAGAATGAAAAATATCTTTTACATTCATCCAGTCTGACTGGCGTCTGTTTCGGGAAATTTGAGGTAAGACTCTGGGTTACGACTATTTTTGTGATCGACCGCTCCTTTTCACAATCACTTGATCTACAGACAGTTACTTTCAAAATGCCGTTTCATTTCCGGCCGATAGTGACGACCGTGATGATAAGCAGTTTATTTGTTCCATATAAGTCAGTTTTGAAATTTTTATCATAAAAGCACTGAAATGGTTGTTTTAACATCGGCAAACAACAAAACTTTGACATGCCTCTAACATCTGTAGAGAAATGCCCGCAAAGTGAGATCCTGTTGGCAGTTTGAAAAGCCAGCAGATATGGGGAAAAATCATCAATCCGCTGCTTTTACGAGCATCTGAACGCATTTCAGTAAACAGGGCTTTGACAAGCGGGATCCGTGCCGTTAATATTCGCCCCGTTCAAGCGATTCCTCTGTAGTTCAGTCGGTAGAACGGCGGACTGTTAATCCGTATGTCACTGGTTCGAGTCCAGTCAGAGGAGCCAGAATTAGAAAAGCCCGCTCAGGGAAACCTGAGCGGGCTTTTTGCTTTTGCGCGTCCGGGGCTGACGGGATGCTGTCTGCGTGGCGATGCATCCTGCCCTGAATTTTGTCTGCGCCCTGAAGTCGTTAAATAATTTAAGAGGCGCCAACCAGGCCGGAGCCTGGCAACAATCTTCTTCATTCCTCTTTCGTTCTCTATTGATCAGGTTTTTGTAAGCCCGTTAATGCAAAAGATTATCGATGCAAACGCAGCATGCTTGCGACGGATGAAACTGCTGAAATCAGACAGGCCATGCCAAAAACATAAATGGCGAATGATGCTTGTGCCCCTTCAGCCAGTCCGTTTGACAATGCTATAACCATTGCAACAAGGGCAGCACCGATTGATTGTCCAGCGGTTCTGGCTGTCGATAAAAGCCCTGACGCCGTAACGGTCCGGTCCTTCGCAACGTTTGAGAACATCTCCTTATTGTTGGGTGGCAGGAAGAGCCCATAACCAATTCCGCATACTGCGACACGCCAGACGATATTACCCATAGTTATAACTGCAGGTAACGTTGCCAGTAACCCCAAACCTGAGCTGAAAATGACTACGCCGATCGTCGAAATTTGCGTGGGATTTAACCTGTTCGATAGCCAGCCAGCAATGGGAGCACAGACTGCTACGGCGATCGGCCAGGGCGTGAAGATGAAAGCCGATTCGAGTACAGAGTAATGATAGGTATGCTGCAGAACAAAAGGCAGACCAACCAGCGCCATTCCCTGAGCAATAAACAATGAAAAGGATGAAAACACAGCAAAGGAGTAACGCTTTGAATGAAACACATCCAGCGGCAATAGGGGATGTTCTGAGCGCGTCTGCTGAACGATAAAAACAGCCATGAAAATACCTGAAGCAGCACCGCACAGAATAAGTATGGAATGCTCCCAGCGTCCGATTTGATCGACAGCGATAACCAGAAGTCCCAGGGATACAGCTGACGTGACTGCGCCCCCCCAGTCAAAACCGCTTTCCCGCACATCATCTGTGCCAAGTGAAATCAGTGCGAGAACGGTAGCCAGAGCGCCCAATGGAATGTTGATATAAAACAACCAGGGCCAGTCAAGCCAGGAGATGATCAAACCACCCAGCGCAGGACCAATAGCTGTCCCCACGGCAAAAGCCAGTGCGTTAAGTCCCAGAATTGTGCCTAAGGTATTCGCGGGAAAAATAACCCGATACAGACCTAATCCTACGCTAATCATCACGGCATAACTCACCCCCTGAAGTATGCGCATAGCAACCAGCATGCCGAACGTTGAAGAGAGGCTGCAACCCAATGATGCCAGCGTAAAAAGCACCATTCCCAGCGTATAAAAGCGTCGTTCCCCTATCCGCGATCCCAGTGATGCGCAGATCAGCATTGTCGCCGCGCTCGCCACCTGATAGCCGTTGGTTACCCAGATGACTGAGGCTGAATCGACATGCAAAGCCTCAGCAATTGATGGCAAGGAGATGTTAACAATGGAACCGTCCAGCGCTGCCATGATAACGCCGATCAGAATGGCTGCGGCCGCCAGATAGCGCCTTGGTGTTTCAAACCCCTGTTCTAATGTATTACTGCTAACCAACGACATATCCCGGATATCCTTAATTAATTGGGGTTTACGCGCAGAGCGTGACCGTTTCTGCAACAGTACCTTCCAGATAAGCCAGTAGTCCCAGCATCAATACTTCTTCAGGACTGGCTACAACAGGCGAACGTGGCATATTCCAGGTCTGTTTACTGCCATTGATGCGTATGCTTCTCAGAAAACAGTATGTAGTGAGCACGTAAAATCGGTTACGCATGCTCTCTCCCATCAGTGGCAACAGGCCTGAAATGCTGCCCAGCTCAGGTATTTCGCTAAGGATATTGGCGTAATCAGGTCTGGCCAGTACAAACATCAGCGCATCCGCCATTGGTACGACTTTAACGGCATCTTTTACCTCTGCCGCCAACTCATGCCAGAAAGAAAAGGCAAATCGGGAGAAGCCAAAAAGAGGATCCAGGCCACGAACTGAAAAATCAGGATCGATAAAACGCGTTTCAGCACATTCTTCGTTATAAAGCACATTGCCAAAATGAAAATTGAAATGAGCTTTGTCCACCGCTCTGAACACTTCTGTCTGAGCCATTTTCAGAGCTTTTTCATAAACTTCTCGTGCGGTAGTGGTAAAACCGGCGCCATTCAGAAGCACGGGTTTATCAAACAGTGCATGCGCGAAGCGTGTCCCTTCCCACTCCTCCCGCAATCTCTCGGCCATATCATTGACCATCACCGACGAGGTTTCTGATTCCAGACCAATGGCCTCCTGTATTTTTTCCAGCGCATTTCTCACGATCATCCTGCGCCCTGCCAGTGATCGCTGCTCATCAAAAACGATCCCTGATAACGGCAGGGAATTCATTTTTTCAAGAATGTAGAATTGCCGTCCCGCAGCCAGTCCGTCATGAAGTACGGGTACCATAAGTTGCGGATAAATCGCGTGTAATACGCGAATCTGTTCGACTTCGGCTTTTATTTTTTCATTAAATTGCGCAGATCTTGCTGTCTTCACTACAAAACCTGAACTCAGAAAATCAACGGTGTGGGAGCGGGTCATTTTTCAATCTCCTGGAAAGTGGCAACGGGCAGGCCGGACGCAATACTCCGTGCGACGGCACGGACCACTGCGCTATAGCCAACGGTGTTATTAACAAATGACTGGATAATGATTTCACTCAGATTCTGGCTAGCCAGATGGGGGGGCCTGAGAATCAGCAGATGGTTCTGATCGCTCAGGACGGTTGAACAACGGCGTTCATAGGCATAGGCTCTGCTACCTAATGGCGAACGCGAAGCTTTCACCACATGAGGATGGGTACTGTTTACCCTCTCTATTGCAGCCTCAATGAGACTACTGGTTAACGCGCCTGCATCTCTGACGATAAAGCGATTAATCTGATAGCCGGGAGCATGTACAGGTGCGCGTAATGAAACCGTATTTACCAGCGGTGCCCAGGGCATCACCTTATCCTGACTCATCGCGATTTGAGAAAAACTCGGGCGCAGATTGTCCCGGGCATCCTGCTGACGCCCTTCGAATGAGCGGGTGCCAAGCACGCCGTTTGGCGTATCCGGATGCACAATATCGGTTTCTACCGACAGAATATGCGAAGCATTACAGTTAAGGGTTCTGAGCGCCTCAATGAGCACACGCAGTGAGGCATGCATCCCGTTAGTCTGACAGGAACCCAGGCAATACATTCCCGAACGGACTACCTTACGGTCAATGGTGCCAATCTCGTCACGAGTCAAATCTTCCAGGCAGCCATAGATGCTCGGCAACGCATTGGCTTCAGCAACACCCAGCACGACATCAGCAATTTCCTGCATGTTGCGGGCAACAGGGCTTTCCTTATCCATGTCGAGCTTGCTTGTGGCAATAAAGCCAATATCAAAACGGCCTGCCTGCGGAGGAATGGTCTTCGCAAGATCACCAAAATAAAAATTAACCTCGCGTTCCTGAATACGCAGTGTTTTATCATTGATAACAGTGAGGCTGGACTGGATGCCCGGAGATGCCATAGCAAGACGGGCCACTATGCCATCAATTGGGCGTAAATCCGGGTAATGTTTGTCCAGCGAGGGCGGGTTCGTCACCACAGTATCAATAATAAACCCATCTTTTTCTGGATCATTCTGGATCAGAAGGTTCGCGCCAATTTCTGCTCCGCAGCCTGCCAGTATTGCTTTTTTCATCTTTCACTCCGAATGCGATAATTAATTGAAAGGTTTCAGGTGCGAATTAGTTCCAGGAGAACAATTTCAAAAAATCGGTGACGGTCATGGCATCCAGCTTCGATTCAGATGTCAGTATCCCAGCCAGCACAGAAGAACGATCACGTAATGGGCTACCTGAAAGATTCATATGAAATTTTGTCAGCAGTGCGTCGAAACACTCTTCACGCCGGCGAACATGACCCAGCGGATATTCGATGGTTTCGGAGAACTCTTCATCTCTGCCGTAACATTTCAGGAAGAGAGAATTAGGAATGGCGCGCTTTTCAGGATCGTAATAGCTTTCAGTAAATGAGGGCCGTTCAACGCAGCTAATTTTCAAGCGCAAGGCTTCCAGGTCTGGATCAGAAGCAAGGGGATCATGGAAGTCATTAATCGTGAGGTTGCCAGTTTGCAGTCCTGCTGCAACCATGTATTGCAGGCAGTGATCGCGATCTGCAGAATTCTTCATCGGACCGGATTTATCAATAATCTGCATGGCCGGACGCGTTGTTTCCACCCGTACATACTCAATGCTTTCAAGAGAGAAGCCCTCAGCAAGGATACGTGCGCGCAGGTTAATCGCCGCCTCTACTGCCGTCTGTGCATGGTATTCGGCAGGATTAGGCACTTTAAACAGGATATTTTTGATGACAAAATCCGATAAGCTACGCGACAGATTGAGAGGTTTACCCCTTAGCACCGCTTCGTCGAATCCCCAGCGACTGGCGGTTAGCGCAGTGGGATATCCCATTTCTCCCGTCTGAGCAAATAGCGCCAGCTGCAGACCCCGCGCCGTTGCATCCCCTGCCGCCCAAGATTTGCGCGTTCCCGCATTCGGTGCATGCCGGTATGTTCTCAACGCATGTCCATCAATGACAGCATTTGATAGCGCACTGAGTGCCTGATCTTTTGACAAGCCCATGAGCTGTGCTGAAGCAATAGCCGAAGCCATTTTTACCAGTACCACATGGTCGATACCCAGCGCATTGAAGCAGTTTGACAGACATAACACCCCATGAACTTCGTAAGTACGAATCATAGTGTTCATGACTGTGGTCATCTGCATAGCCGGGTGCTGACCATCAGCGAGGCTGTACCAGGCGGCGGCGGTCAGAATCGCCCCCAGATTGTCGGAAGGATGTCCCCACTCCTGGGCCAGCCAGGTATCGTTAAATTCCAGCCAGCGGATCATAGAACCGATATGAAAAGCAGCCTCGACAGGCCCCAGCTTCAACGCTGTCCCCGCAACTGGCACACCGTTATCGCTCTTGCTGAACTGAGATCCCTGCATCAGCTTCATACAGTCAGCATCCGTCGAGGCGGCAATTGCGCAACCTATCGAATCAAGCAGGCAATAGCGTGCCAAACGTAACGTCTCATCATCGAAGGATGTCTGCTCGTAAACATAATCAACCAGTTGTACCAATACCTTATCGTACGCGGCATCCGCCATGATTTACCCCATCATTGAATAAGAATTATCCATATACCGACAATAGTGACTCTATACATCAGAAAGTAATTTACGGAAACTGACAATCCATTGATTTATCTGCAAATAATCTATTTCGCTTATTAAAAGCGTAAATGCCGTGGTATTAAAAAACCAGCGAATAAAACCGTGGGGGCGCATCGAAAATATTGATGGCAGGTAAAGTCATAGTGGAATAAGGTTAATTTTTTAGCCTGTCACTGCCGATTAAATAGAAACCAGAAGAGCACAATATATCGCGTAATTTACGTAACCAGAATTAATGCCTGCTAAATTGATTATTTAATCGTTGTCATCACGAATTTCTTTCCCGGATATCTGGCCATTTCATGTCGGCCAGTATTGCAAAGTGAGTGACAAAATTGTTAATAAAGAATATAAATAATTTCTGTAATGATAGACCACTTTTACGCATGAGGTTTTAAATGAAGATAAGTGAGCTTCTTGCATTCGTGACAGTCGTGGAGACAGGGAACATAACCCAGGCAGCCGAACGTCTTAATCGTGTGCAATCGAGTATTTCTCACCGAATCAGAAGTCTGGAAGACAATCTTGATGTCACATTATTAGACCGAAAAGCCGATGGATGCTCACTTACATCACAGGGTCAGATACTTTATGACTATGCGCGGAAAATATTAGATCTGGCGGATGATTGTAAAAACAACATTCAGTGCTCAAAAAACAGGCAGATAAATATGCGTATCGGCATAATTGAGTGCCTGCCACCCTACATTGTCAGTGCATTGATTGACCTTGGCCATGACCTTGGCTGGAATATTGACATTACTGTCGGAAATACCATCAGTCTGCTAAATGCCTTTGACCATAAAGAGTTTGATGCCGTTATCATTGGCGCCGGATTTTCAAATGCACACCACACTGCTTCCACGTTGCTAACAAGCGAACTCGTTATTATTACTGAAAAAGATTATCCTGATATCAAAGACCTTTCAGGTCTGGATGGAGAAATTTTCTTACTAAGCAGTAAAAAATGCGCAACGACGACGCGAAATTATGATCTCCTGTTCAATGAGGCTCGGATTACTCCTAAACGCATGGTGGAATGCGGATCTTATCCGGTACTGTTCTCAAGCATCGCCGCAGGTAAGGGTATTTCAATGGTATTACGCTGTTCAATCAGCAACGAAATACAGAATAAAATTAAAATTCATGAGCTCAACGGGCAGTTTAGTGACTTCAAAATAGAGCTGGTTTATCGCACAGATTCAATGCAGATTGAGGGGGCTAAATTCAAAGGGATTATGAATTCAGTGTTTCAGGATCCACGCCTGAATGCTTCCGGTTACTGAATTTACTGCCTTCTTTCCTGTACTTCCCTGTCAAAATCAGTTAACAGAGAGCGGGAGAGCACACGTCCAGCGTTGCTCTCCCTCCTGACAGCCAGGTTTCAAATCTGCTATGACTCCCGGCACAACAGGCTCAACTATCTAAGGCTACTCATACGGTTTCTGGCAGAATGATTAACTTCTTCGTTTTACACTTCTCAAGAATCCACTTCATGACTGGAACTTCAAAATATCTGTATAAAAATCCAGCGATCGATACGGAAAGAATCAATGCTACCGCGATAAGTGACACCCCCTGAAAAAGGTCAAACTTTTTGCCTGCCGTAAGGTTCAGAAAGTAGAAAAGCACCAGGAAATGAACCATGTAAAACGAATAGGAAATTTCCCCTAACCATACAGACAATTTTGAGTTCAATAGTGTATTGCGATTTTTAAGATCATCGCCTGCCATTGAAATGATAAGAAGGCAAACTGGTATAATGAAAACCACACTCATGCTGAACTGATAAGGCAAAAACATAGACCCAATGTAAGTAATTAAAAGCAGAGTCATTGATGCTGTTTTCGGAAGGATCAATGCCCGGCCGTTGATCAGCAACCGGGCAGCAAACATCCCGGCAACAAATTCGAATATACGCGATGGTGGAAAAATATAGGATACCCAAAAGTGGCGTTGAGAAATGGGAAAAGCCCCCATTAAATGATTGGATTCAACCCCATAATAGATACCTGTTTGTACCAGCAGGGAGGCTAAGGTAACAATAATTAATCCCTGGATATCAAATTTTTCAGGAATTGCTTTCATTACCCTGAAAAGAAATGGGAACGAAAGATAAAACATGGCTTCTATGCATAAAGACCAGCTCGGTCGGTTCCCTACAAAGAAGTAATGTACATCATCAATCCATGTGTTCAGTAAAAACAGATTCGAAAACCAGAGCTTATACTGATACAGACTCACCGCACCAAAGATAAATGCTATAATCAAGGTAAGGCAATGTGTAGGATAAATCTTTGCGAACCGCCGCAGATAAAAATCGCCAGCGGTATCGTCTTTTTTGGCTGACCAGACCATTATAAAACCGCTTAGAATAAAGAAATATGAAACCCCGAGCCACCCTGCTTTTCCTACAATCACAGTGAATCCATGTTGAATAGTGGGATCTGAAAAGGGCGCAAGATCACTCGGCAGGGATGAATGAAATAAGAAAACCAACAATGCAGCCCAGAAGCGGCTGCCGGTAAGTGATGAAAGCCTTGGTAACCTTGCTGAGCTTTCTTTGAGCATTGCGCATTCTCCTGATAACTTTCCTTTCTCAGGATTAATATAAGTAATGGCTTCTTTGTTTATTTCAGCGTTCATAGATTCTTCCCAGGGGATAAAAGATACCGGTCGTTTTGTCAGATGGCAGAGTGACAATGTTTAAGAACTCCGGGCAACGTATAATGATAAAGCGCGGCCGAAAGCCCGCAATTTATCATCACGCTGCCCTGCAAAAATTAGTGCTTGGTGAAAAAAATAATACGACGTCTGAATCTACTCTTTATGCACAATATGGTATCCCGACGCTTGTTTTTCGATATAACCAAAAGCCTGTTCGCCGAAATGCATTCCCCCAACCAAAACCTTATCAGAACTCACTGCCTCAAGCATTCGTATACGTACCTCAGCCGCCCTATGTGGATCATAGTCAAACGCTATCGCCACCTCTGGCCTGCTCAGTTGAATATGCGGGAAATGGACAATATCGCCCCAGATCAACAGACTGTTATGTTCGCCTTCAATCTGATAGCCTGTATGCCCCGGGGTATGGCCTTTTAAAGGAATGGCAAAAATACCAGGAAACACCTCGCCACTTTCGATTAAACGAATTTTTTTCTGATACTTTTTGAATATACTTCGTGCTAAAAGGAAATTTCCTTTTATGCGATCGCTGACCGCTGCGAAATTTTCATCACTTTCAATATAATTGTACTCATCCCGGCTGATTATTAATTCCGCCCGATTAAACAGGGCTTCATCTTCACCATTTAACAGTCCGCCGATATGGTCAGGGTGCGCATGCGTCAGAAGAACTGCATCAATATCTTCGGGCTGTATATTTAACCTGGCAAGATTAGCTACCAATCTCCCGCCCCAGCCTTTTACGCCACCCGCACCACTATCGATAAGAATATTTTTTTCTTTGCGACGCACCAAAAATGTATTGATGTGAACCGCATTCGGCTCGCTGATGTCAGCATCACGCTGGATTTTTTCACACTCTTTTTCATCAACCTTTGAGAGCATGTTGAAACCGACTTCCAGATATCCATCGCTCAGTGCTATCACCTCTGTATTGCCAAGATCTCTCACAGGAAAACCGGCGTTCATAAATTGCTCCTTAGTTCTTTCCATAAATATTACTCGCGTCAAAAGAAAAACAGCGAATTCGTGCTGAAACCCCTGTCATTTCCTTGATTAGCACATCAACCTGATGCATGAACTCCTCCATCAACTCTGTCGTTCTGAACACCTCCTGCCTCAGTCTGGCTTCGAAATAAATGGGCGTGCCAAAGCCTATCTTTGCGGTGAGATAGCTGATATGAATATTATCCTGTTTAGCGTTAAGTATCTTTTGTGCAAGACCGGCCAGAATCGTTGAGAATTTTTCACAGGATTCACAATCCAACCGATAATTTTCTGAGGTATATAGCGTAATACTGGGCACCCTGAAATCTCTCTTCTCGTAACTTTAACTTTCTGAAACTCGCCAGACCGATCTGGCTGACGCTAGCCGTAACCGTTTTATCGTTTCCGGGTTTAATACCTTTCCCGTCTCATGCGTTCCGCCTTGCAACTGGTCTATCAGATCCATTCCCGCTGTGACTTTGCCAAAAACTGTATAGTTCTGATCTAAATATCTGGCTCTGTTCGTGGTGATAAAAAACTGGTGGGTCGCACTGTGTGGATGGCGTGATCTGGCCATACCGACCGT
Source organism: Pantoea graminicola (assembly GCF_048452665.1). Taxonomy (NCBI): domain Bacteria; kingdom Pseudomonadati; phylum Pseudomonadota; class Gammaproteobacteria; order Enterobacterales; family Erwiniaceae; genus Pantoea; species Pantoea graminicola. The sequence continues at coordinate 145,583 of NZ_JBLWSJ010000002.1, forward strand.
ACCGCGTTCAAACGGCAGCGTGCTGAACTCAGCAGCGAGTGGGGGTAGCTGTCGCGGATCGATTCGCGACATATTCCCTGGATCACCTGTCTGGGCCATAAAGTCCTTTATGACTCTCGCAAACGGCATGCCATCGTAAAATCTGGCCTGTGCCAATACCTTGATACGTCTGACATGGCCCGGTGCCCGATCTGAAAATAATCGGATGCTGACTATTCCGCTCCCGAGTTCCATTTCAAGGAGATCGCTCTCCTGTGTGGCTGTCTGAGACAGGGCCGGAAGCATCATGGCTCCTGCGCACAGGCCCAGCCCCCCGCCAATAAACGTTCGACGATTCATCTGTTTTTCCTGATTCTGAACCTGACCTCATAGCCCGTCATGCCCGATGCATGAATTCACTCTTGCCTCTTCTCCGCAAGTTATGTGACTGCTTATCGGTTTACTGTTTTTTATCCATTTCTATAAAAGAGATAATCTCATTGGTCAGCGCGTCAGGCTGTTCGAAATTGGGTAAATGCGCCGCCCCCTCAAGCGTATGCAATTGTGCATTTCTTTTTCTGGCAAGCCGTTCTGCATAATCCGGTGGCGTAAGCTGATCCTCGCTTCCCCTGACGACAACCGCTCTTACACCCTGAATGTTCATATCGGTTAAATCCGTATTCGCAATGGCATAAGAGCACCCCGCGAAAGCCTCAACTGTTGTTCGCCGTAGCATCTGCTTCATCCCGTCAGCATACGGCGAATCCAGAAACATCGGTGTCACCCACTTACTTAAAATGCCCATTTCAAGGTGCTCAATACCGTGCTGGAATACATCTTCTGCACGGGCACGCCAGAGTGCTGGCGGCGCAGCATTGACCAATGCGGTATCCACAATAATCATTCCCAGAACCCTTTTTGGGATTCTGAAGCCAATCCATTGCGCTATTGTTCCTCCGATTGAAACACCGGCAACATAGAATGTATTAATGTGAAGGTAGTCCAGCGCAGCTATGACATCGTCGGCCAAATCTGACATTGAAAACTCAATCGCGTCGACAGCACTTAATCCGTGACCACGTATATCCAGGCGAATAACCCGATAGCGTTCAATCAGACGCGGCATTTGTAAATCCCAGAGATGCAAATCTGTTCCCAGCGAGTGAAGAAGGACCAGCACTGGCGAATTTTCTTTTCCCTGCACATCAACATGCTGGGTTAACTTAAGCGGTCGTATAAACATCTGATTAATGCGCCCTTATTTTTTAATTATGCTGCAGTGAAAATCCGGCAAGCAGAAAATGAAATGAATGTTCATTTTTCAATGAAAGACTATCAAGGCAATTTCAGTAGATGTGCTTATTTAAAAGTTATCCTGCTGCGTGAAATAACTTTCCAGCTCTTTCCAAATCACGCCAGCTGTCGCTATCATTAATAAAACACTTAACGCGCTGCCTCCAGTGAATAATTTCGATGCAGCTATCGATTTTATCAATCTGACTTTTATTGCGTAATGATCCCAGGAGCATGTAAGGAGTTAACGCTGTGAATTTCATCTCAGTACGTGACTATTTTTTAATGAAACTATGCGAAGGTGGATCAGTCGGCGTATGCAAAAAATATCGCCCGATATGCAGCAAATCGTAGTGATTTATTTTGCCGGAAGATCATCCAGCCAATTAAGGAGCACTGATAACAGAAAATTTTCACACTATAAGAATAACGGGCATGAAAATTTAATTTTAGTTTTAACCACACCGATTAAGAACGGTTTCACCTGTTAAAGGGACCTTACCAGACTTTCTTTGACATGTCAGGGTAGCGAACGCACCCCGATTCTTTATTTATAAATTTAATGTATTGCCGCAGATCAATAATTAATCACTTAAAAGACAAGCGCATTATAAAAAATGTAAATAGATTAAAATCAACATATTACATCATAACAGCCCTTCAAAACAGAACAGCAACCCTTTGAAATTCTATAAAAAAATCAATCACTCTCTGATGTATGATAAATAGAATTAAAGTTTAACCCGTTTTTGACGATAAGAAAATGAGCCTTAAATTTAAACATTTTTCAGTTATCTGCTCCTCACTAAGGGTTAAACCTATGGGCCTCTCTCAACGCATCTCTGATATTAAAATCGGAAAAAAACTGGGTGCCGGATTTATTATCGTCATCGCGGCTTCCCTTGCTATTACCTTTATGGCTTTCGACTGCTTTCGCAGTATCAAAGACAACTCTGCACGGCGCACGGTGACGGTGGAGATGGTGAACACCCTCAGTAAGGCGCGCCTGAACCGTACCCTTTTCCAGTACACCAAGGATCCTAAGTTTGCGGCACTTAACCTTCAGGCGCTGACAGAGCTGGAAGCCCACTATGAACGCCTCTCTGCCTTTAAATGGGATGAGATCGGCCAGCAGAAAGTCTCCATGATGGGACAACTGCTCGATCAGTATCTGAAACAGCGGGAGAAATTTTTGGCCTCCGCTAAGTCAACCACCAGCAATCTGGAATTAATCAAAACGGATCAGCTGAGTACCGCGGGGCATCAGCTCGAATCGCTGGACCTGGCTCAGACACCCGATGTGATGCTGCCGGTTTCCCGACTGGCCGCTGCGTTATACGACGTCGTGAACCTTGAAAAAGCGTTTCTGACAAAGCCGTCTGAGGCAGGCCGTGATGCGGTCATCGAAAAATACAACGTTATCACGACTCTGAGTGAGCAGCTGAACAGCTTTAACCAGCCAGCTATCAACGATCTCTCCCGCGCCGTCCTCACCATGCTGGCCCAGCAGCGCCAGCCGGTAACACTCTTCCTCGCTGCCGCAGAGAAAGAGAAAAGCGAGTCCACAATACTGACGACGGCCGCAGAACGGCTTAACTCAGCCGTAACCGATATCTTTGCCTTCCAGTCCCGCTCTTCCGCCGCCTTTATTAAGCAGGCAGAGTGGCGCATTGGCGTGGCGTCACTGATCTGCGTCGTAATGAGCCTGCTGATCGCCTGGCAGATTACCCGCAGCATCACACGCCCGATCAAAGAGACACTGAATGTGGCCCAGCGCATTGCTGAGGGGGATTTAACCACCTCCCTGAACACCACACGGAGAGATGAGTTAGGCCAGCTGATGCAGGCCGTCGATGCCATGAGCGTCAGCCTGCAGACCATCATCAGCAAGGTACGGGATGGCGTCAGCAGCGTGGCTCGCGCCTCAGCCGAAATTGCGGCAGGCAATACCGACCTCTCCTCCCGCACCGAACAGCAGTCTGCCGCCGTGGTTCAGACGGCAGCCAGCATGGAAGAGCTCTCCTCCACCGTGAAACAGAACGCGGAGAACGCTCACCATGCCAGTCAGCTGGCGACAGAGGCGTCGGTCAATGCCGGACGCGGCGGTGAGATTATCCGCGACGTCATCACTACCATGAGCAGCATCAGCCACAGCTCGGGCAAAATTGGTGAGATCATTAACGTCATTAACGGCATCTCGTTCCAGACCAATATTCTGGCGCTGAACGCTGCCGTTGAAGCCGCACGCGCCGGTGAACAGGGCCGCGGCTTTGCGGTGGTTGCCGGAGAGGTGCGTAACCTTGCCCAGCGCAGTTCACTGGCCGCGAAAGAGATCGAAACGCTGATTCGCGAGTCACTCGATCGGGTGCAGGATGGTTCTGAATATGTGGAACGCGCCGGAACAACCATGAATGACATCGTGCGTTCGGTCAGTCAGGTCAAGGATATTATGGGTGAGATTGCTGCCGCCTCGGATGAGCAGAACCGCGGCATTTCGCAAATCGCTACCGCTATGGCTGAGATGGATTCAACGACCCAGCAGAACGCGGCGCTGGTTGAGGAGTCATCCGCAGCCGCTACGTCGCTGGAATCCCAGGCGGATGAGCTGGAAAAAACGGTCGCCGTGTTCCGTCTCTCTGCGGTGCAGCACAGCATCAGCCGGGCTGCGCCGGTCGTGACGCCACGTCTGGTGCCCGCCATGCCGGTTAAAGCTTCCTCAGATGCAGGCTGGGAAAGCTTCTGACGGCAGGCTCAACCGATTCGTAATCATCCCGCCAGCCTTGCTGAAAGGAGGCTGGCCGGGATCGCCTCTCTGCCTGACACGTCTCTGCTGAACAGGCACGTCTGCGAAGATGCGGCAGAGGAGAACGTTATGGTTGATGGTGAGAGCTGAAACCGTCTGGCCAGCGTCTGAAGAGATTCTGTGAGGGGCCAGGCTCAGGTAAGAAAAGGCAGTGTGGCTGGAGGAGTGTCGTCCCTGACAGTTTCTCCGGCCGGTATACGCTCTCGCGCAACCGATGAGGTCGTCCGCTTCGTCGTTTTCCGGCCGGAGCCGGACTACGTCCACTGGCGTCAGTTCAGTTGCTGCTAGTTCAGTTCGTCGTTCAGGCCTGCAAGTGTCTGCAGGTACGGCACCTGCTGTTGAGCAACCGTCGGTGACTTAAAACTACTCAGCCAGCTTCTGGCCTCGGAGATTTGCGCCAGCCGAGACGGGTTGCTTTCAGATTTCGCCATGTAACCCAACTGAGTAAAAAGCGTTGCGATACTGATTTCTTTTTCACCCAAGGCAAGGCTAAGTGCCGCTTCACCAATAATGACGTGGCCTTTCTCGTCGTTTTGAATTAACACAGAAAATCCTCCATTAGGTACGAATTGATGACAACCTCACCAGAGACTGTAGTCGTAAAAAGAATAACTGCCCGAATAAATCACTAATAATCGCGAAACCTGCTGAACAAACGTACTTACTATTTTTTCCGGATTGTTCTGTTTGTCGCTGCCCACCCGGCCTGCCAGACTTGCTGATCCTTCTGCTTCCGGATGTCACCATGAAACTTTCTGTTCTCCTTACGCTGCTGGCGGCGACGGTCTGCTCCGTTTTTACGGCTTATGGCCATCTTGCCTCGCAGCAGGTGAGCCTGTCTTCCGTAACAGAAAGCGACGAATCCTGACATAAAATGCACATCCTGCCCGACGTCGTGATTACTCCGGCAATCGGGTATAATCCGCTGCCCTTCTGCTGCTGGTTGCCCGATGTCTGCCATTAACGATACGTTTATCGCCCCGCCCTGCGTTGAGGCGATTACCCTTATTTTTCAGGACGAGCATCTGCTGGTTATCAATAAACCCAGCGGACTGCTGAGCCTGTCCGGTAAAAATCCGCTGAATCTCGATTCCGTGCATCATCGGCTGGTGGCGCGTTTTCCCGGCTGCACGCTGGTTCATCGGCTCGACTTTGGCACGTCCGGGCTGATGGTGGTGGCACGCAACAAGGGGATTAATGCGGCGCTGTGTCAGCAGTTCAGCCAGCGTCGCGTCAGCAAAAGCTATCAGGCCCTGCTGTGCGGCCATCTTGCCGATGATGATGGGGTGATTGATGCCGCGATAGCGAAAGATCCGGCGCAGTTTCCCAGAATGGTGATTTGTGCAATCGCGGGTAAACCCGCACGCTCACGCTATCGGGTTATTGAACGGGGGATGTTTCCGGGAAATGGCAATGGGGCATTGCCGGTGACGCGGGTGACGCTGACGCCGGAAACCGGACGCACCCATCAGCTGCGCATTCATTGCCAGCAACGGGGTCATCCGATTCTGGGCTGCGACCTCTATGGCGGCAGATTACTGCCCGGGTCAGAGCAGGCAGCGCGGCTGATGCTGCACGCCAGCGAACTGACGCTGACGCATCCGGTCAGCGGTGAACGCCTGACGCTTTCCGCGCCCAGCCCGTTCTGACCCGGCCGGGCATTACCACATCAGATCGTCCGGGACCTTAAAGTCCGCATAAGGATCGTCTTCGTCCTCAGCCTCTTCGCTTAATGCGCTGTTTAAGACGATGGCGCTGGCATCACGCTGGGCAATTTTGTCCGCCACGCTGGCCGGGATAATCGCGTACTGGTTTTCACCTTCCTTCTCCGCAACGAGACGCGCGATGGCGAGGCGGCCATTGATCAGCTGAGTCTGCGTCGGCTTATCGACCATGATTTTCTTAATCAGGTTGTTGTCGGTAAAGTTGAAGCTGATGGTGCCGCGCGACACGTCGATCCTGTTCATTTCGATCAGCTGTTTGATCTGCGCCCGGTACTCTTTCGACAGCACAGCCAGCTTCTGCTGCTCGTTCAGCTGCTTATCCCGCTCAAGCTGGGCCTTTTTGTTATCTTCCACCGCTGCCCGGGCTTCACGGGCCTGAACCCTGGATTTTTTTGCCGTTCGCTTAACCTTATCCATTTTTTTGCTGGATACCAGTCCCGCTTTCAGCATCTGCTCCTGCAAGGTGAGTTTTGTCATTGTCGTCTCTGAACCTGTTAAAGTATTCCCCGGATTATACCCGCAATCGCCAGGCGTGTGCCAGGCGGCCGCGGCGATAGCGGGATCCCCCTGCACACTGTGCTACCATTCTCCGGTCAAAATCACCCTGTTGAGTACCATGTCTGAATTAACAAAACGTAAAAATGACCCTGAAGGGCTGAAGAAACGCATTATTGCCGGCGCGCTGAAAACCTTTGCGGAGTTTGGTATGCAGGGCGCCAGGCTGGAGCAGATTGCCGAACATGCGCAGACCACCAAACGTATGGTGGTCTATCACTTTGGCAGCAAAGAGCAGCTCTACATTACCGTGCTGGAACAGGTTTATCAGCAGATTCGCCAGCATGAAACGGGCCTGAATCTGGCGGCGATGGAGCCGGAACTGGCGATGACGCGTCTGGTGGAGGCGAGTTTTGATTATCACGTCGCCCATCCCGATTTTATCCGGCTGGTCTGCAGTGAAAACCTCCTGCGTGGCCGTTACATCACCCAGTCGCCGCAGATTAAAACCGTTAACCGCAGCGCGCTCGATCTGCTGGATGACATCCTGTCACGCGGCCAGCAGCAGGGGATCTTCACTGCCGACGTCGAAACCCTTGATGTCCATCGCCTGATCAGCAGCATCTGTGTGCATCATGTCTCAAACCGCTATACCTTCAGCGCCCTCTTCACGCCGGACAACAGCGAAGAGGAGAGTATCCGCCGCAATCGTCAGCTGGCTGTGACCGCAACACTTCGCTATATCCGCAAATAACAGGGCGTTGCCCGGGCTCCGCTTACACATGGTCTACGCTTAGTAAATCTATGTCATTAAACCCTGTAAAAGGAATGCTGTTGTGAGCAGAGACGCACGCCTCTATCCGCTTCGCCAGACCCATATTGAACCCGACGATGATGCGCTGTGGAACTGGGCACAGAATGCGCAAATCGGCACACGCCACCAGGTCCATCGCCCTGCCAGCGAAGCGGCGTTGCAGAAACTTATCCAGGCGTCCCACGGTCAGATCCGGGTGATTGGCAGCAAACTTTCGCCGGGCCGTATGCTGAAGGTCGGCAAAGACGATTTACTGCTTGATCTCAGCGCGTTGCGCGGCCTGATCGCCCATGACGACCACAGCGTCACCTTTGCTGGCGCGACGCCGCTGGAGCAGGTTTATCGCTGCCTGACCGAAATGAATCGTATGCTGGCCTCGTCGCCAGGCGTCATTGCGATTCAGACCCTGGCTGGCGCGATGGCCACAGGCACCCACGGCCAGGGTTTGCAGCAGAGTTCGATAGCCGATGAGGCGCTCTCTGTACGGATGGTGCTGGCCGATGGCAGCGTGCGCGAATTTGTGCGCGGTGAAGCCGACTTCCCGGCGGCGCAGGTGTCACTGGGCGCGCTGGGGATCGTGACGGCGGTAACGCTGCGCACGCAGCCGTTCCGCATCTTTACCTGCCATAAAAACGCCGTCTCTGCCGACTCGCTGGAAGAGGATCTGCTGCGCTGGAATGAGGAGTATACGCTGAGCAAAGCCTGGTGGTTTGTTGACGATAACCTGATGCACGTCTGGAACGCGCACGAAGCCAGTGATGAAGAGCGTCAGCGCTACGAAGCACAGGGCCGCCAGGTGGTAGAACACGAGGGTGACGTTGACGAAAGTCTTAACGACACCATCGACCAGACGCTGGCGCATATGCACCGCGATACGCAGATTCACGGCAAAGGCGGCAAGCAGTTTCGCACCGTTACCCGTTTCCGCGACTTTACCGATGTGACCGGGGATATTTACCAGCTCTTCTGCCGCGGCATTGCGGTGCCCCAGATCAACGTAGAGATCGGCGTGCCGCTGGCCAAAACGCCCGCCATTATCCGCCGGATCAAGGCTTGGTATGCGGAGAATCGTCCGCATATGCACTACCCGATTATCCTGCGCTGCACCGGTGCGTCATCCGCGTGGCTTAGTCCGGCGGCGGATCAGCCCACCTGTTTCTTCGGCTTTGTGGTCTATTACGCCGACGACGGTTCGCTGTCGCAGGAGGGGCTGCACTTCCTGACCGAAGTGGAAAAACTGCTGGCTGAGGAGGGTGGCCGCCCGCACTGGGGTAAATATTACGATGAAGAACGCTATAACTGGCGTGAGCTCTATCCGCAGTGGGACGCCTTCCGCGCCCTGCGCAGCCAGCTCGATCCCCGGGGTCGGTTGGGCAATGACTATATCACGCCACTTTTTGACTGATTGAGGAACGCTATGTTTGCCTGGGTAACGCTGTTAACACAACCCGATTATCTGGTGGGCGTCAAAGCGCTGCACCGTTCACTGCAACAGAGCCAGAGCGCGTGGCCGCTGGTGGTGATGACCACCCCAGCGATTTCTGAGGCTGACTGTCAGATCCTGCAGGATGCGGGCTGTGTGATTAAGCCGGTAGTGCCACTCTATCCGCGTGACGACCTGGCGCAGCATTACGCATCGGCGCAGTTCGGCGAAGTCTGGACCAAGCTGCGAGCCTGGCAGCTCACCGATTATCAGCGCGTGGTGTTTCTGGATGCCGATATGCTGGTACTGAAAAACATGGATGAGCTGTTTACCCTGGATCTCGAAGATAATGCGCTGGCTGCCTGTCACGCCTGCCGCTGTAACCCGAATAAGATCGCCTCTTATCCGCCAGCGTGGCAGCCCGAGCAGTGCCATTACACCTGGCAGGCCCGCGGTGAAACGGCCCCCGCTGAGCTGGATGTCTATCTGAACGGCGGTTTTCTGGTGCTTGAGCCGGATAACGCAGTGTTTGATGAGCTGGAAAAGCGCATTGCCGCCATTGACGATCTCAGCGCCTATCCCTTCTCCGAGCAGGATCTGCTGAACGAAGTCTTTGCCGGACGCTGGAAACCCCTCTCTTACATCTACAATGCGTTAAAAACGCTGCCGTTCCAGCACAGCGGTCTCTGGCAGGATAATCAGGTGAAGAACCTGCACTATATTCTGGCCAAGCCGTGGAAGCGCGATCTTAACCAGCCCGAAAGTGAGCGCGACCGCTTTTATGCGCTCGACAGGCTGTGGTGGGAAAAAAGCGGCCTGATCTGATGCACACGGGCGGGAAACCCCGGTTCCCCGCCCCGCAGGGTTATGCCTGTCCGCTGGTGTCCGCCCTTACACGCTAATCCAGCGACGCTGCTCCGCAGACTGCGCAATCGCCTCCAGCACCTTCTGAACCTGTAGTCCCTCTGCAAAGTCAGGCCACATCCGATCGCCCGCCGCAATCCCGTTGATCAGGTCACGGATCTCCACCGTTTTCTGGTCGTTAAAGCCGATGCCGTGCCCGGCGGAGACGCAGAAACTGGCGTAGTCCGGATGAGCTGGCCCGGTCAGCAGGGTTTTAAACCCCTGCCGTCCCGCAGGCTCATCGTGCAGATAGAGTTCCAGCTCGGCCATACGCTCCTGGGTATAGCGCAGCGTGCCTTTGGTGCCGGTAACGACGTAGGTCAGACCCATTTTTGCCCCGCAGGCGATGCGTGAGGTTTCAATCACACCATGCGCCCCGTTGCTGAACCGCAGCAGCGCGCTGGCCTGATCCTCATTCTCTACCGGCAGTCGCTGCCCGGGCGCTTTCGGGTCCGGCCGTGAGGTGATGACCGTCATCATATCGCCGCTGACCTCCGCAATCTCCCCCACCAGATAGTGCGCCATGTTTACGATATGCGCGGCGAGATCGCCCAGCGCGCCCAGTCCCGCCAGTGCTTTCTGGCAGTGCCAGTCGAGCGGCGTTTCCGCGCGGGCGAGATAATCTTCGTTATGGGTGCCGTAGAAATGAACGACCTCACCGATCTCGCCACCGGCGATAATCTCTTTCGCCAGCTGGCTGGTCGGGTTTTTCATGTAGTTAAAGCCGACCAGGGTTTTAACTCCGGCGGCCTGCGCGGCCGCCACCATCTCCTGCGCATCCGCCACGCTTAAGGAGAGCGGCTTCTCTGAATAGACATGCTTGCCGTGGCGTATCGCCTCCAGCGCCATCTCTTTGTGCAGAAAATTGGGCGCGCAGATATCCACCACATCAATGGCCGGATCGCTGACCAGCGCACGCCAGTCGCCCGTCGAGCGTGCAAAGCCAAAGGTAGCGGCCTGGCGGGCTGCCAGCTCAGGATTCACCTCGGCGAGCATCTCCCGCACGATTTCACCTTTCAGCGCAAACACGGTCGGGGCCTGCGCATAGGCTATCGCGTGGCAGCGCCCGATGTAGCCGCTGCCGATCATACCGATTCTGACTTTGTTCATTTCAACTCCGGGGATTCAGTTCAGGGTTGAAGTGAAATCTACGTTTCGTTTCTGGTGCTGACAAAGCCGGAAACAGCAGTTTGTGACGGCAGTAAAAAACTATCCGTTAAAATCACGCCTGATGCCGTCTGACAAGCGTCGGGCCGCACCAGAACACCTCATAAACACCTCAGTTTTTCCGCCGCTTTCAGCGGCTTCATCAGCCTGCTCAGGCGCATTTTCGGGGCCTGGCACGCCGAAGTGGCGACTATTTCAGCAGTCAGAAAGATTTATGAAAAAGAGCTTTGACATGACCCGGCGTGGCCGTTACTATGCGCCCCGTTCAAACGATTCCTCTGTAGTTCAGTCGGTAGAACGGCGGACTGTTAATCCGTATGTCACTGGTTCGAGTCCAGTCAGAGGAGCCAGATTCGAGAAACCCGCTCAGGGTAACCTGAGCGGGTTTTTTATTGGCTGGCGTTCTCCCCTTCTCAGATACTCAGTTCAGCATGGCTTCCGGCCAGGCCGAATCATGCTGTCAGAACGGATGAAAGAATGCGTGCGCGTCTGGCCTCTGCTGATTACAGACAGCGGGCGGACAAAGAGGAACGAAAAAAAACTGCACCCTACTCAGCGGGTATGCCAGCGTTTGGGGTGCAGTGGTCTGTCAGAGGGTTTCAGCGATTAGAGATCAAACCGGTCCAGATTCATCACTTTGGTCCAGGCGGCCACAAAGTCTCTGACGAATTTTTCGCGGGCGTCGCTGCTGGCATAGACTTCCGCCGAGGCGCGTAACACCGCGTTGGAACCAAATACCAGGTCGGCACGGGTGGCGGTAAAGCGGGTTTCGCCACTGACGCGATCGCGGCCAATAAACTTCTCATTGCTGTTATCGGCAGCTTTCCACTCGGTGCGCATATCCAGCAGATTCACAAAGAAGTCAGTGTTCAGTGAACCGACATGCTGCGTGAAGATACCGTGCTGGCTGCCATCAAAGTTAGCGCCCAGCGCACGCATCCCGCCCACCAGCACCGTTAACTCCGGTACGGTCAGCGTCAGCTGCTGCGCCTTATCAATCAGCAGGCTTTCGGTGGTGGTTTTGCCAAAGCCGGTGCCGTAATTACGGAAACCATCTGCACGCGGTTTCAGCAGGTTGAACGACTCAACGTCGGTCTGATCCTGACGCGCATCCACCCGGCCAGGGGTAAAGGGCACATCAATCGGGACGCCCGCCGCTTTCGCCGCCTGCTCCACACCGACCACACCTGCCAGCACAATCACATCCGCCAGTGAAGCCTTGTGGGCTTCGCGCTGAATGGCTTCCAGCGTCGGCAGAACCCGTGCGGCAACGGCATTAACGTCCCATTCGCGCTGCGGCAGCAGGGCCAGACGTGCGCCGTTGGCTCCGCCACGTTTGTCGCCGCCACGGAAGGTCGAGGCTGAAGCCCAGGCCACCGACACCAGCTCGCAGACGCTCAGGCCGGAGGCGGCAATCTTCTCTTTCAGCTGCGCGATGTCCGCAACGGTCGGATGGAACACCGGTGCAGGCAGCGGATCCTGCCAGATCAGATCTTCCTGCGGTACTTCAGGTCCGATGTAGCGCGCTTTCGGCCCCATATCACGGTGAGTCAGCTTGAACCACGCGCGGGCAAAGGCTTCGTTAAACGCCTGCGGATCGTTAAGGAAGCGACGCGAAATTTTTTCAAACTCCGGGTCAAAACGCAGCGTCAGATCGGTCACCAGCATAGTGGGCTTGTGCTTCTTCGTGCTGTCGAAGGCATCAGGAATGATTTCCGGCGCATCCGCCGCGACAAACTGAATAGCCCCCGCCGGACTGCGGGTCTGAACCCACTCATATTTGAAGAGGTTTTCGAAGAAGTAGTTGCTCCACTGTGTCGGCGTCTGCGACCAGATCACTTCCAGACCGGAGGTAATCGCATCGGCACCGACACCGCTGCCGTGGCTGCTCACCCAGCCCAGACCCTGGGCTTCGATCGGCGCGGTTTCCGGGTCGACACCAACGTGGCTGGCGGGTGCCGCACCGTGGGTTTTACCCAGCGTATGGCCGCCTGCGATCAGTGCCACGATCTCTTCATCGTTCATACCCATGTTGCCAAAGGTCGCACGAATCGCCGGGGCAGCCGACGCGGGATCGCCGCTGTGTTCCGGCCCTTCCGGGTTGACGTAAATCAGGCCCATCTCGGTTGCACCGAGTGGAGACTGCGCCAGAGACTCCGGATGACGGTGTTCCAGCCAGGCAGCTTCTTCACCCCAGTTCACGTCCAGGTCCGGTTCCCAGACATCTTCACGACCGGCACCGAAACCGAAGGTGCGGAAGCCGGCGTTTTCCAGCGCGACGTTGCCCGCGAGGATATAGAGGTCGGCCCAGGAGATCTTCTGACCATATTTCTGCTTGATTGGCCACAGCAGGCGACGCGCTTTATCCAGACTGACGTTGTCCGGCCAGGAATTTAACGGAGCGAAGCGCTGCTGACCACGACCTGAACCACCGCGTCCGTCAACGGAGCGATAGGTTCCGGCGCTGTGCCAGGCCATGCGAATAAACAGGCCGATATAACTGCCCCAGTCAGCCGGCCACCAGGCCTGAGACTCGGTCAGCAACCCTTTTATGTCGGCTTTCAGTGCTGAATAATCCAGTTTTGCAAATTCTTTACGGTAATCGAAGGTGTCATCAAGCGGATTAGAACGGGATGAGTGCTGATTCAGCAGGTCAACACGGAGTTGGTTCGGCCACCAGTCGCGGTTAGTCCTGCCGCCACCCGGCGCCTGATTCGGCTGAGCAGACTTACCTGCATGAAAAGGACATTTGCTTTCGGGCGCTTCGCGATCGGCTTCGGCGATAGGCTTGGCATCTTTTGCATCTTCATCAACGGAATTGCTCATGGTCACACCTCTTTTTTGTATTTTCATCGCTACTCTATAGAGGATTTTCAGGATCGCACACCTGTCTCATCCTATCTGTTTGATAGCTTTTACCTTTTTATACACCTTCTTCAAAAGCTGAAAACAATGAACTGACACGCTTTACTGCGCTGACGAGGCCAGCGAAGCGGCAGGCTCCCCCTGAGACTATTCCGGCCGACACGGTTTCACAACCCGCTTATGACGGGCAGGATCACAATTCGCTGGCTCTGTCACAGTCAGGCGGACAGGTATCTGAATCGCGCGATCGTCATGCAACGGAACAGGATAAAAAGAAAGAGAGAGAGGGGAAAACTGCGGGAAAAGAGGCGGATAGAGCGCGCCCGGCGTCTGCGGGCACGCTGTCAGAGGCTTAACGCCAGCCAAGTTCCGGGGCGACATACTTCAGAATCGCCTCAATAACATGGGCGTTGTAGGCCACGCCAAGCTGGTTCGGCACGGTGAGCAGCAGCGTATCGGCTTCGGCAATCGCCTCATCCTGCGCCAGTTGCTTAATCAGCACCTCAGGTTCAGCGGCGTAGCTGCGGCCGAAGATGGCGCGGGTTTTCTCATCGAGGAAGCCCACGGAATCCCGATCGTTACCGCTGCGGCCAAAGTAGGCCCGATCCCTGTCATTCACCAGCGCAAAGATACTGCGGCTGACGGAAACCCGTGGCGTATGCTGATGCCCCGCCGCTTTCCAGGCTTCACGGTAGGCGCGGATCTGCTTCGCCTGCTGGATATGGAACGGCTCACCGGTTTCATCATCTTTCAGGGTGGAACTTTGCAGGTTCATTCCCATTTTTGCCGCCCATTCGGCGGTGGCATTGGAGCCGGAGCCCCACCAGATGCGGTCGCGCAGTCCTTCAGAGAGCGGCTCAGGACGCAGCAGTCCCGGTGGATTTGGGAACATCGGCTGAGGATTCGGCTTAGCAAAGCCTTCACCGCGCAGGACTTCCAGAAACTCTTCGGTGTGACGGCGGCCCATATCCGCATCGCTCTCACCCGCTTTCGGTTCGAAGCCAAAATAGCGCCAGCCATCGATAACCTGCTCGGGGGAACCACGGCTCAGACCCAGCTGCAGACGACCATTGGAGATCAGGTCTGCCGCGCTGGCATCCTCGACCATATAAAGCGGGTTCTCGTAGCGCATATCGATGACGCCGGTGCCGATCTCAATCTTATTCGTGCGCGCCGCCACGGCGGCCAGCAGCGGAAACGGCGAGCTGAGTTGCCGGGCAAAATGGTGAACGCGGAAGTAGGCACCATCTGCGCCCAGCTCTTCGGCGGCCACCGCTAAGTCGATCGACTGCAGCAGCACATCCTGCGCGGTGCGTGTGGCGGACTGCGGCGACGGCGTCCAGTGACCAAACGATAAGAAGCCAATATTTTTCATCTGTGTTTCTCCTGACGGGCCTGAAACGCCCGCAGACAAAGGCAATTTCTGATACGTGAAAGGTTACGCCCTCTTTGCTGCCACTGATAGTCAATATCTTTCAGCGCCATATTCAGGATTTTCGACATAGCGACGCGGTCAGGCAAACAGGCCGCCGGACGTGGCGTCACCCGGCTGTAACCTGTCCGGCTTTTCCTGTGCCATTTTATCTCTCCCCCTGCCTGCCCTGCTCGCTTAGCCACCTCAGTCGCGGTTAACGCTGGCAAGCCCGGCCACACCGTTTTAAGGTAGAGCTTTTCAGCAGAGGGAGAGTGATATGCGCATTCTGATGGCAGGCGCTGGCGCGACCGGCGGATATTTTGGTGGCCGACTGGCTCAGGCAGGCCAGGACGTCACCTTTCTGGTGCGCGAGCGGCGTTATCAGCAGCTTCAGGCTCATGGGCTGGTGTTACAGACGCCGCAGGGCACGGAAACGCTGCAACCGCAACTGGCGCAGGCCAGCACCCTGACGGGCCACTATGATCTGATTATCGTGACGGTAAAAAGTTTTGGCCTTGAGCAGGTGATGGATGACATTGCACCTGCGGTCGGACCGGCGACGCTGATCATGCCGATTCTCAACGGCATGCGACACATCGCTACGCTGCAACAGCGTTTTGGCGAAGATAAGGTGATCGGCGGCCTGTGCAAAATCAACGCTACGCTGGGTGATAATGGCGAGGTGATCCAGATGACGCCGCTGCATCAGATCTATTATGGCGCGCTGGATGGCAATAATGATGCGCGGCTGCAGCGGGTGGATGCGGCACTGCGCGATGCCGGGGTCGACACCCGCTTCAGCGATAACATCATGGATGAACTGTGGGAGAAGTGGCTGCTGCTCAGTACGCTCGGCGCGGTCTGCTGTCTGGCGCGGGGCGACACCCGGCAGATTCTCACTTCACGCGGCGGCGAAGCCCTGCTCCAGGCTGTTTTCGCCGAGATCCTGAGCGTGATCACTGCCGAAGGCTATCAGCCACGTCCGGCAGCAACCGCCCGCATTTTCGAACTGTTAAACAACCCGGCGACGCCGATGACCTCCTCCATGTACCGCGATCTCACCCAGGGCTATGATATAGAGGCCGATCAGGTGATTGGCGACCTGTTGCTGCGGGCAAAACGCCACAGCCTCGTCACGCCGCTGCTGAATGCCGTGGATGTGAATCTGCAGGTCTATCTGCAGCAGCGATAACTTCACCTGTTACAGACCTGAGCAGGCCGGATGCCCTGGTGCATCCGGCCTGCGTGACGATGAAAGTGTGGTTTGCAGCAGCAGCGCAGCGGGAAAATTTGCTACACTCACCGCTCTATTTTTTGGAGAGTTCAATGACTTCCCGCTCTGTGACCCTCGATGATGTTGCTCAACTGGCTGGCGTCTCATACCAGACCGTTTCACGCGTTTTAAATCGATCTCAACAGGTCTCTCTGCGCACGCGGGAAAAGGTTGAGGCGGCGATGCAGCAGCTCAATTATGTGCCGAATCGTGTGGCGCAGCAGCTGGCGGGCAAGGCGACGCGCACTCTGGGTCTCGCCACCAGCGATCTGGCCCTGATGGCGCCTGCGCAGATTGCCTCGGCGATTCAGCAGCGCGCCGCCAGCGAGGGGTATCATCTGGTGATTGCAATGGACAGCGGCAACGATGCCGCCGCTACCGTGAATGAACTGCTGGCGCAGCGGGTCGATGGACTGCTCATCAACCTGCCGCTGGAGGCGGAGGCGGCGCAGCAAATCCAGCAACTGTGTGGCAGCAAGCCGGTGCTGTTTCTGGATGTGGAACCTCAGGCCGCTGTCGCGCAGTGTCAGTATCCCAATGACGCTGGCGCGCGTGCCGCCGTTGAGCATCTGGTGGCGCTGGGGCATCGTCAGATCGGCCTGCTGAAC
The DNA here is from genome assembly GCF_048452665.1 of Pantoea graminicola. NCBI lineage: Bacteria > Pseudomonadati > Pseudomonadota > Gammaproteobacteria > Enterobacterales > Erwiniaceae > Pantoea > Pantoea graminicola. Next base: position 162,344 of record NZ_JBLWSJ010000002.1, read on the forward strand.
GGGCCGCAGCGGTCGGTGTCGGCCCGGCAGCGTGAGAACGCCTGGCGGCAGGCGCTGGCGGAACATCAGTTAACGCCGCACTGTTCGCTGCGCGGTGACTGGAGCGCGCAGTCCGGCTATCAGGCGCTGATGGCGCAGCTCCCGGCGAATCTGCCGCAGGCGCTGCTGGTGGCCAACGACCAGATGGCACTGGGTGCGATGCGCGCGCTGCATCAGTATGGCGTGGCGATTCCGGGTGAGATCTCGGTGATCGGCTATGACGATACGGCTGAAAGCGCCTGGTATCAGCCGCCGCTGACCACGGTTCGGCAGGATCTGCAGGCGCTGGGCGCACAAAGCGTTGAGCGGATGCTGGCCCGGCTGCAGGCCAGAGAGCCGGAAAACGATGCGCTGAAACCCACGCTGGTGATCCGAGAGACCACGGCTCCGCCGGGTGATAAGCGGGCCGATTTCGCGGCGCTGTCGCAGCAGCTGCAGGAGATTGCCCGCAGGCTGGCAGGCGAGTAAACCGCCGGGTGACAGGCAATAAAAAACCCGCATCACCGGAGTGGATGCGGGTTCGCCTCAGACCGATCGCGCTTTCAGGCACAACCGGCTGACATCAGGCTTTCGGGTGTTCGCCCACGCCCATCGCTTTGATTTTTTTCGACAGCTCGCGGCGCTCTTTCGACAGGTCGGCGTTCTTGATGATGTACTCATCCACGCGATCTTCATAGTCAACACGCATGCTGGCGATGATTTCCTGAATCGCCTCTACGCTCATGCCCGGCTTGATATATTCGCTCAGGTTGTCCAGCAGCAGTACGCGCTTCTGGTTGTCGCGGATTTTCTTCTCGTTGTCGACAATTTCACGCTGCAGCTTGTTTTTACGGCGGAACATACGTACGAACTCCAGTACGTCCTGAAATGATTGCTTGGCATTTTCCATGATGGCACCTTTCTTTGAGCCTGCTGACGCAGGGAGAGAGTCAAAACGATCAGCTTAGCGGCTAGCCCGCCAGGTAAGCAATTTTCACAGCTAAATTCAGACTGGCTCTTATCTTAGCGCAAAGAAACCCGGTTTCACATTAAGTCATTGTCTGAGGTGATTATTTGCGCAGCGCCATGCGCATCAGGTCGGTCATCCGCTCCAGCTGTTTCGCCAGTTCCAGCGTCAGCCAGACGTAACCGTAAATGGGCGTCTCCTCCAGTCCGTCGTTGCGCGCATCGGCGATCAGCCGCCGCAGTTCAGTGCTGATTTCGGTGAGCTCATGACTGTTCGCCACCACCTCATCCGTAACGCCCTCTGTTGCCATCACCGACAGCGCCCGCAGCGTGTTCTCGGTCATCTGCTGCATACGGCGAAGCGCGGGCGCGTTAAGCATGATCAGATGGCTCTCGCGTGAGGCCCACCAGGCATTAATCTGCATCTCAATGGTGTAAACCATATTACGGTTTATGGTCTGAATGGCTTCAAGCACCGACTTCGGGATGCGCGTCTCTTTGCTGGAGGGCTCCAGCAGCGCCCGCATTTTGATGACGCTGCTCAGCAGTTTGCCCAGCGGCTTATTGAGGCGCGGCTTTTCAACCAGGTTAGGCGAAAAACCGGCGTGATAGATTTTCGCCATGGCCGCCAGGGTGTCGGAGAGCTGAATGCGCCAGTGGGTGTAGGCACGCTGCGCCCAGATCGCGGTAAACAGCAGCGCCATCAGCGATCCCAGAATGACATCGCCGCCGCGCCACAGGGCGACGGTGAAATCACCGGTCGGTGCCCCCACCACCACGCTCAGCGTGATGCCGATTAACAGCGCCATATAGGGATGTTTGCCCAGCGTCAGGTAGCCACTGATCACCATGATAAGACCGCACCAGGCCAGCATCACTGGCATGGAGATCAGCTCCAGCTTGAGGGCAATCAGGCCAGAGATGGAGCCCGCCACCGTGCCGCTGATGCGCTGAAGCGCGCGCGGAAAGACATTTCCCCAGGTCGAGATGGGCCCCATCACCACCACCAGCGTAATCAGCGGCCAGGTGCCTTCCGGGATCCCGGTCGCCCGGACAAAGATAAAGCAGAGTATAAAGGCGATCGCAATACGCACGCCGTGGACGGAGCGATAGTGGCGATAAAACCAGAACTCCAGTTTTGAGATAGGCTTGTCAGAACGCAAAGTGACTTTCCGGTTGCGGGATGATGATGCGGCTATCTTAACCCTGAATCAGGCGCAGACTCAGCATTGCCCTGCGGTTTCAAATCGGTTTTGACGTTCCCTTACAATTATCAACATTCACCTCACATCACTGGCCGCAAGATAAAAACAACGCAACCAGGTTTTTTAACCTTTATTGGCTGCTGGTAACAGGCACGGCTCATGTGGCGGAACGTAAAACGGGCAGCCTGTGGGCTGCCCGTTGATAAACCGGTAACCGGCTGATCAGAACTTCTGCTTCAGATAGTCTGTGAGACGGGTGATCACGCCTGCCGGTTCGACCGCGCTCAGCGCCACCAGCGGATAGTGCGCAATCTCCTGATCCTTATCCATCACCTGGATTTCACCGATGACCTCATCAGCCTTCAGCGGGGCTTCCAGATCTTTGCGGTCGATGACATATTTCGCCTTCACGTTCTGCACTTCGCTGCGCGGCAGAGAGAGATAAACATCGTCTGCGGTGCCCACATCGACCTGATGCGGATTGCCGTACCAGACGTTTTCACTGCCGATTTTCTTACCGGCGTGGAACAGCTGAACGGTGTCAAAGGTGTTCTGACCCCAGACCAGCAGCTTACGCGCCTGCTCTTCGCGCCCTTTCGGGCTTTTGCCGCCCATCACAACGGCGATCAGGCGATGTTTGCCCACCACGTTTGAGGCGATGATGTTAAAGCCCGCGGTCTCGGTATGACCGGTCTTCAGTCCGTCAACGTGCAGATTATTGTCCCACAGCAGGCCGTTGCGGTTGTTCTGGGTGATACCGTTCCAGCTCAGGGTCTTCTCGCTGTACATCGCGTAAAAGTCAGGCTCACCATCAATAATGGCGCGTGACAGCTTCGCCATATCCAGTGCGCTGGAGTACTGACCCGGCGCATCCAGACCATGCACCGTTTCAAAATGGGTGTTCTGCAGGCCGAGCTTTTCGACATAGTGGTTCATCATGCCAACAAAGTTCGCTTCGCTGCCCGCCACATAGTCAGCCAGCGCAACACAGGCATCATTACCGGAATCGATGATCACCCCACGGCTTAGATCCCGGACGCTCAGCTTATCGCCCGGCTTCAGGAACATCAGCGAGGAGCCTTTAAATACCGGATTGCCCGCCGCCCAGGCATCTTTTCCGACGGTGACCATGTCATCACGGCTGATTTTCTTCTGGTCGATGGCGCGATCCACCACATAACCGGTCATCAGTTTGGTCAGGCTCGCAGGATTACGGCGTTCATCGGGATTGCCTGCGGTCAGAACCTGGCCAGTCGTGGCATCCATCAGGACCCAGGACGCCGCATCAATCGCCGGAGGCGTAACAGGAAAGGGGATCGCATCAGCTTGTGCCAGTGAGGTCCAGAAAACAGTAGCGGTAACGGTGAACAGCAGACGCCTTTTCAACACTTCATCCTTAATTGCACGGGAGATAATTTCTAAAACGAAACGGAAACAGCCGCACGTTTTACGGCAAAAGCGTTGTGAAGGTTTGATTAAATTGAAAAAAAGTATGAAATTTTCCGTCGGGTTGAGAATCAGGCCTGTGCGTGTGTTCGCTGGTAATGCTGGCGCGTGTCCCCTCTCCCCCGTGCGAGTTTTAGCGTGTAGCGCACTGATTCCTCTCTGTGCGTAGCGCGTGCGTCAGCTGATAGTGTTAACGGCACACCCGGCGCGGGATAAGCACAGACTCCGTCCGGCGTGTCTGATATTTCTGTGACGCCCCAATTTGGTTTACCATACAGGCATAGCCTCAGACGCCGCCCGGGCCACTATACTGGCACTGCACAACGGAATTTTCCGTCAGATAATGACACTCACTCACCCTGCGGCGTGTAACCCGATACAGAGCGAACAGAGCGGCGTTTTATCGCACTTTGTTCATTAAGTCAGTGAACGCAATGAACGGATATGAAATTTGAATAACGACCGCGTAGAGCCTACTTTCCTCTTCCACGATTATGAGACTCATACAAAAAGCATCTGATTTTTATAATAAAATCAATATGAAACTAAAATTATGTACGCAATTATGTACTCATCAATAATTAACCTGCAGGTTTGCTTTAGATAATCGGGCGAGAATGTTCATAAACCGCCAGAATCTCGGCCGTCACCTTCCCCAGCACGATAACCCCTTCCAGCCCTTCCCCGTCGATCGTCTCGCCATCCTGAGTGATGATGCCTGACCTGAAGAGTTTACCCAGCTGCGGATAGTCATCATGCTGGAATGCTACGGTGTCGCCCGGCGCCGGCGTCAGTGACCGGTCAACCAGAGCGAACCCTGTCGGCGTCTCAATGCGGATCATATTGTCCGGATGCGGGGCAAACATTTGATTCAGGTCGAGGCGGCTATCGACGAAATCCTGCGCCGGCGATGGAAAGCCCATATCAGATGCCACCGTTCGGGTTGAACTGCTTATAGGTCTTAGCTTCACCCTCCTGCTCAGAGATATCCCGGAACGTCGCTGTGTTCGACTTTATCCACTGATTGGCCTCTCTTAGGCTGAAGCGCCAGTTGAGCAGCTCCAGCTGGCGCACGAATTCCTGAGTAGTGACTGTCACCCCTCCGCCCGGTACGCGTCTTATAGCGTTTACAAATGCGTCTTTAATCTCATAGTCACGCGGCATGAACAATCCTCCTTTGATAAATACTGTATATATGAACAGTAATATCGATCGGTGAATCTGATCAAGTCGCATTGCGCTGAATTTTGTAAACCTCGCGTCGGCCTCCAGAGCCGCTAAAGTTTTATGCCTGGTGCTCGATACATGAAGTCATGCTTTCCCTGAGAAAAAGTTTTTCTTATCCGCATATTGGTTAGCCCGCGCGTAGCGGGCTTTTTTTATTGGAAATTTAAAATTATCTGCCGCTTACGCTTGTTATCTGCTCGTCACTCTATAACCTCAAGATGTTGTGAACGGCCTGCGCTCCTACCGCTTGCCAATGAGACGCCGGGCTGGCTCGCCTGCCGCCTCGTCACAGCATGAGATGCCTCGTAAGAGTGTCACTTGCTCCACCACAACTTATGCCTGCCACCAACCTCGGGGCAGGTATTTTTTTTCATGCCGCGCATTTCCCTCTGCCGTTTATGAACGGTTGAATCATTTCTTGTACAGGCGTCACACTCGAAATCCAAATCCGCCCTAAGCTTCCTATGTCAGCTTTAGCTGATGATATGGATTTCCTGGTTGGTCTTACTTTACGCCCGTGTAACGCGGGCTTTTTTGTGCCTGCCTCTTGGTTACCTTTCATGCAAAGGTATACCCTAAGATTTACCATCCTGCAGTCTGATCAGAGAGGCGCGGTATACCCCTGCCCCGTAGTCGGGACTTTTTTGTGTCGCTCAGAAATTAACTTTCTAAGTTTCAAGCAAAACTACAATTGGGCTTGTGAGTTAAGATAAGGTAATCTTTAAAAAGCTACCGCTGAGAGGCTAATGGAGCAAAATAAACTAGAGGGTTTTTTATGTATTATACTGAAATTGAAGGGAATGTTAAAAAAACAGGAAGTGCCTATATAAGCATAAATGACTTCCCGGTAAAGCTTGACCTTTCAAATCCGCATGAGAGACGCTATGCGGCTTGCGCCATTCTGGATGTGCAGTATCCGCAATATGACATAGACAGGATGCTTATCAGCAAATTTGTTCGTGAAGGCGATTGTGTTTTAGATGCCGGCGCAAATATTGGTCTGACCGCGTTGCTTTTCCTTGATAGTGGGGCATCTTCGGTAACTGCAATTGAGCCTATACCTGAGATTTACAGCAGAATTAAAAGCATTGGTTGCTCTCAAATTAAGCCGCTAAAGGCTGCCTTGTCCGACAAGGAGGGGTTGATTGACATATATGTTTCCGAGGCGCACAACCAAGGCTCTACATATGACCTTGAAAGCGTAAATATGTTCAGGCACATCTTCAGTGAAGAACCTAAGAAAATATGTGTACCTAAAATAACCATTGATGGAATCAACGGAGATTTTGACGTCTGGAAAATGGATATAGAGGGGGCGGAAAAGGACGCATTGATGGGCGCCTGCAAAACACTAGAAACCAATCCCCCTAGAGTAATATTTTCTGAACTGTGGGGAGATAAATTTGAAGATTTCTATGAAATTATCAGGCACACACATCAATACGCTTATAGAGCAGTAATTTCAAAGGATGGATATAATCTAAGGCTTATAGAGCCTGCACAGTTTCAGGACGCTGAGAGCGATTATCACTCCATTTCCCCGACCTTTGTCTTTCTTCAGGAACCGTACGCAGGGTCAGTCTGATTCTTTAGTTTCTGCTTCAGCTGGGACTTGGGATGGATCTTCAATGGGGTTTGACGTCAGCTTGAACCCTTTATCAAAATAAAAAAGACCATTCTTTTTGTTGTAAAACATACCTATCTGGCACGGCTTATCTGCAATTGGAACAAAATAATAACCGGACATTTTGAAGTCATAGTTTTCTGCAACAATGGTGTTAAGCACTTCAATATCGCCATCTGCAATCATAGCCAGGTTAACTGTCATTACGCATACTCCTCAATAATCATTAATCCTGATACCCCCGGATTTCCCTGCACGGCCGTAGTTGTAGCAGGCAGGCCGATTCCCCCAGACCCGTAATAACCCCCTTCAATTGGAGAAGGTAATGGCATCTGACCAAGGTTAGTTCCAGGCACTACCTGAATGACCGTGCTTGCCTTGGTGATGCCACCTGATGAGTTAATAGGTGTGATTGTTGAGGTGATCGGCCTACTGGATATACTGGCTCCAGCCGCATTTGCCCCTGTAGAAAGCGGCATTGATACGCCTCCTGGGCCGCCGGGAAGTGTGAAAACAGATCCGAAAGAAGTTGCACCTCCCGTTCCGCCTGTATTCTGCCCGGCCGCCGCAGGGCTTCCGCCCGATCCAATCACAACCGAAACTGGAGCAGTGAACGCAGATACAGGAATCCAAATATCAATATACTGACCATAATATCCTCCCTGTGACATTCCTCCGTTGCCAGAAGTAGTGGCTGGTTCACTGCCGCTGGCGCCACCGCCCGCCACTGCTTTAATGCGCAGAAACTTGGTTCCCGGGCTCGGCGTGTAGTTGGTTGATGTGAGAATTGGTTTAACTGCTAGCAGCCTTCCATTGCTTAATAAGGATTTTATGGCCGCCAGTAGTTGAGAATTGTTACTTTTGTCTAAAGACAACCCCGCCGATTCAATAACTCTGGCAATCTCTTCCTGCACCGAATCAAAAAAATCAGCGTCAAGTGCTGTGGGCAATTCACCTGTCTGCGGATTACCGCCAGTGAATCCATTTTTACCCGCGCCGAATTTATCTTTCTGGGCAGTAGATGTATCAATACGATGCATTTTTACTCCGGATATCTGAAAATTAAGTAAGTATGGGAGGGAGCCAGCTTATTAAGCACGCACTCTGCAACGGTGTCTCCCCATGTTCTGAGGCTGTCAATGCAGTTACTGATGGTTGTCATTGGTGCTATCTGAGTCGTCACTGGCATGTTCACCTGCCAGTAGTAACGCCACTCATCGCTGTAAAGCGAATCAGTGCAGTCAGACATGCAGGTAAACTGGCTCCTGCTGTACCGGGTGATGGTCACATCGGTATAGCCAAGCGCACTCAGCTGTCCCAGATAGAAAGCTTCATTGATACCACCGGGCAGGTTTAACTTTGCATCCAGCCGCTGGCGCCTTTGCTGAAGGGTCTGAACGCCTGGCGGTGCGCAGCTGTCAGGAAGTCCGCTAATCTGCTCATAGCGGTCGATCAGCTCAGTAACTGAGCGTGGATCGATCTCCTGCATCAGCGCATCAACACGACCATGAATCGCAGCCAGCGACGGTGCAAAACCCGCCAGCAGCAGATCATCTGCATCCCATGCGGGGCCTCGCGGAAGAAGCGCCCCCAGCATCTGGTGATACTGAGCTGTCAGGTCCATGAAATACTCCCCACCACCCCTACTTCACCCTTTGCAATCGGGATATCCGCAGTCGGGCTGACCAGTGTATGACTGTATTCACCCGCGGCAATGCTGATTGCCTCACTGATGCGGGACGGCTTAAGCACTCCCTCCGGTACGCCGTCGCGCAGCATCATCGAACGCAACTCTGCCTCAACGGCATACCGGACTTCCGGCGTGTCAGGGTTGAGCCGAATCTGGAAATCAACAACATGAGCAGAGGGGGCGAAAACGTAAATGTCTGCGCCGGCTACCGGTGCTCGCGGTTCGATATAGGCCTGCACTGCTGCCACTGTGGCCGCATCCGGAACAGGGTTAGTCAGATCGCTGCTTGCCACCATTACGCCAACCGTACCCCGACCGCTCCAGTGCCGGTAAGTCCAGGCGCGTGTGATGCCCGGCACCTCTTTAGCCCACACCTCATAATCACCGTCAGCGCCGCCCTGCGGGGTCCAGTACCATCGCTCGATGATGCGTGCCCGCCAGACTTCGAGGTCTTCAGCATCCGCGCCCCCCTGAATGCTGTCGGCCACTCCCGCAGACGGCAGGCCGGTGATAGGGCTCACCAGTCGCATCGCCAGACCATCATCAGTATTGCCGGACTTTCCAGCCGCATCACAGATAACCGGTACGCGCAGCAATCCCCCTGCTGACGTGGCCGCTGCTGTTGTAGTGTAGGAGGTCAGATCATCACGCTGGATAGTCACACCGGCCGGAACGGTTATATCTTTTGCAGTAACGTCCCAGCGCACGTATCCTGCAGCCGCTATAGCCGCTTTGCGCGGGCATCGCTTCATGTTGGCATGCCGCGTCAGCCATTCCTCATCTGCCAGGTCAGGCAAAAGGTTACGTGCCAGATAATCGATATAGCCATAAACGGTGTGTACCGCCGCTGCCTGAACGCGCCCATAAACTTCAGCGTCGTTGCGGCGCAATGCCGCCAGCGTTGAATCAGCTGCCAGTCGGGTAAGAATATCGTTGCGGACGATGGTGATTAACTGAGGGAGTGTCGGGCGGGTAAATCCACTGTCAGCCATTAAGTTCACTCCATAAATCGTCAAAGGAAAATGCTGTACGGGTGCCGTCTTTCTGGCTGATAACCACTGAGGCGCTGAGCGTGTTAATCCCGTTTCTCTCAGCTTTAACGTCCACCCTTACTGCCACGCCGTCATCCACCAGCCACTGAAGCGCCTGACTGATATATTCACGCGCTTTGAGCGGCGTTTTATTGGTGAGTTTCTGTCGGCTTAGAAGGTAAAGGCGGGAACCGATGCGGTCATTCTGCACGGTAGGGAAGCTGTCGCCCCACCAGCCGTTATTCTGCTCCGGGTTATCGTCAGGCTCAGCCTTTCGCCAGGAGAACAATGAGATAATGACGGCGCGTGTCAGAGGATCTGGTGGCCACTTCACATCACGCTGGACGCCATTAATCATAACTATCATGACGCCTCCATTTTCTGCGTGGGCGCGTCGGTAGTGCCGCCACCAGAGCCGTTCTCTTTATGCGTGTGACCGTTATAGGCTATGCGCATGGCTGACATGGTCAGCCCGGAAGAATCGCACCTGTCTTTGATTTCGCCGGTAGATTCGATGTCCATTTCAAACCGGGCCTTTGGCGCGTTGGTAAAGGTGATCGGCTTGCCTGCGCCATTTACGACAATTCCTGCGCGGGTCAGCGTCACCGACTGCCCCTGATCGTCATATACCGCTACTTCACCAGACGTCAGACCTTTGATACGGAATCGACGGTCAGAGACAACCAGCACAACGCCGTGTGACCTGTCACCATCAAAGTAAGCGGCAACGGCTTCAGCACCAGTGAGCGGCGCGGCGGTAAACCCGTATGGCTCCATGTGCTCAATGTCACTTTTTCCCTCGCCCCCGGCCATTTCAACCTGAAGCATCTGACACTTTGTGGCCGTGCTCAGTCCGCGAACCACCGCACGCGCCAGCAGGTTTGACAGCGCACGGCCAATGCCTGAAATCGGGTTAGCCATCAGAAATCATCCTCTTCTTTCTTTTTCTTTCGCTTGCCGGGTTTCGCTGGCTCAGGGAGATAAGCATCCGGAGGTCCTACGCGGATTTCAGTTATGGTGCCGTTTTCATCCTGCTGGTAGGTCACCTCGGCGATCACCATCTGGCGATTGTTAAAACCCAGAATGGGGTCAAATACGATCACCTGCAGGTTTGGCAGCCAGAGTGAGCCGTCACCCTGCCGCCAGCCCTGCACGGTGTAGGTCACCTCATCGGTGCGTGCAGCACGCTGGCGCATCTCAAATTCTGCACGGGCGCTGCAGGTTGCCGTGGTGGCGTTGCCGGTCTGGCGAATAATCATCGGGCGGTAGCGCTTCAGGCCGCCATCAATGGTCCTGGAGCGGATGGCCGTAGTTGTGGCCTCGCCAAAGTCGTCGTCGTTACCCCTGCGCTGACCGTACACCTGATAGTCGCTGAAGCGGTCGCGGATGCTCTTTTCGGTATCACAGGAAAGAATGTTTTCACCCAGCACCAGCGCGGTGTGCGCCTGCTGAAAACCGATGCCGCCGATAACCAGATTGCCCTGCGCGTTGTCATACGCCAGCGCCTGCTGCAGCCCGAGCATTTTATTCAGCACGTCCATGACTGTTTCACCCTGGTCGGCCTGAATGCCCTGAAGCGCACCGGAAGCGCCGCCCGCGTCCACCACCGTAATGCTGAATGGCTTTGCCAGCTCAGCGGCCACCTGCGCCAGCGAACGACCGGCATACTGTGACGGCGTGGCTGAGCAGTCGATGAGGTCAGCCGTTTTGCTGCGCCCGGATATCCCCACGCTGATGCTGCGTGCGTCATACCGGACCGGTGTTGCCTCGATGTATCCGGTCAGCACTTTGTCGGTGCCAATCATAACTTCAACGAGATCGCCGTTTTTGATCCGGTTGCTGCGGTTTGCCTGGTCTGTGTCGCCCGGCCAGCTGCGGGTAATTTCAACGGTAAAGTCGCGGGCAATACGCTCAATGCCTGCGGCAATCCTGACCGAAGTCCAGCCGCCCCACTCCTGACCGTTCACCCTTAAAATAACTGTGTTATTCATCGTACCGGCACCCTCAGTAACTGAACCGGCACGAAACCGGGATGGCGGATGCCGTTACGCGCCGTGATGTCACCTGCTCGCGATGCGGAGTCGAACCAGTCTGCGGCCAGCACCAGCGCGGGCATGACCTGCGAAGGTGTGCGCTCCGTCATGCGCTCGACCTGCTCCAGGCGGGCTGATATATCGCGGTTAACGTCTGTTCTTACCGTCACCAGTGCCTGATAAAGCCCGTCATCTGAAACGCGCTCCATTTCAAGGTCAATGGCCTCATTGAGACTGTCACGCACCTGCGCAAGGTCATCCCATGAAATAATTGAGCTGTTATCCAGAGAGGTCGTCACGCCAGATGATGCGGAAACCGTCGCGGTCGCTGACGTATCAGTATCTGAAGCAGCATTACCAGAGTCGGGCCGAATATTGCTGACGGCTGGATGCGATACCAAAACCGGCTGCTGAGGGTCCTGCTGGCGCGTGACGGTGCGGATTGCTGGCTGCGGAAGGCTTATGACGGTGGCTGCTGCCTCGCTGATAGCCGTGGTGCGTACCGCCTGCGCCACGAAATTTCGCTGTGTGGTCTGCGCCTGAACAGTTTTGCTGTCCGTTTTCCACACTCCACGCGGTGCAAGACCGGAATCAACCGTGACACCGGTCAGGCCCTTAATCATCGACATGAGGTCAGAGGCATTGCCGGTCAGCCGCGTTCCGGCACGCCACATGGTCTGCAGGCGGTTAACAAAGCTCATGCCACTGGATGGCGGTTTAAGCAGCACCGATAAATCTCCCTGCATCAGTCGGGATGCAGCGCTGATGCCAGAGTCAACATACTGAAAGGCACTGGTGACAGTACTGAACATGCCCGCTGCCTCATCCAGCACGCCGTCCTGCAGGAAGTCCGGCATACCATCCATACCAAAGGCACCGAATGCCGATGATATGGCGTCATCCAGAAAGGAAACAGAAGATGATAATTTCTGGCCGGTTGCCAGCCCCGCAGCCGGGAAAGACAGTTCGCCGGACTCTACAAAGCTGAAGCTGACGCGGCACATGCGCCCTTCGCTCTGCGAGTGACTGACACGCACGGCATCATCCACCACCACGGTCATCTCCCCATAATAGGGGTGCACCAGCGTACAGGAGCCTGGCTTTTCGATAGCTTCAATAAGCCGGTTACGCTGCTCAAAAAAGTCATCACCAATCAGATAGGCCTGTACGCTGAAGCGGCGCGTTGCCCGGCCTAAATCCTCCGACCACGGCTTATCGCGATTGGGATACTCATGCACCTGCACGCGCCGGCCAAAAGTTGCCTCATCGCTGTCTACCTTAAACGCGATACCACGCAGTGAGGCATCCTGCAGATTATCTTTCCAGCTCATGGCTTTACTCCGGGCAATAAAAAACCCGCCGAAGCGGGTTATTGTTTATTTCTGCTTTCGATTTGATCAGATATCATTCTCGTTATGCAGTAAGGGATAATAACAAGTGAAAGCCCTGCAAGATAAACTGGGATAAGATCGGGACTTTCTGCTGCGCGATTTCCCATCATCACTAAAATGTAAACCGCACCAAATACAGCCAACAGTATTGAAATGCCACGCACAAAGATCATAATTATCACCGCGATTAAACTCAGAAAGCTCAGGTTAGCTCCTGAATTATTTTTTTCCTAGTTCCTATTGGCGCTAAACCGGTTATATCCAACATCATACGTGAGCCATGGAGTAGCGCTACCCGGTGGAGTGGCGACTCGCATGCCAGGAGGTGCACCCTCAAAGCTGACTTTTAGCTCACCTTGCTGTGGCGCAGAAAATGCAGATGGTTTTTCCAGCGCAAGGTTAGGTTTAAGGGCGAGATCAGGCGTTAAGATGCCGGCACCCAAAACATCAAGCAGATTTGGAGTTTTATAATTGACGACAGGTTTCGCATCAGACGAAGCGGATTGCTGTAATGGAACTTTAGGCTGATATTTGGCGTCCGGAATAGGATTATCCAGGCCAAATATCTCACGGAGTCTTGGAATGAAGCCGTTATAACCCCGCTCACGCTCCTCTGATTGCATACGATTAACCAGCACCTCCCCTTTACTCAACCCCTGAGCTTTGGCTTGTTTATCCAAATCCTGCAGTTGCTTAAGAAGCGAAACAGCAATGCCGATCGTGATGGTCATTGCGCCGAGGCGGCTGATTTTACCCAGCAGGCCAGACAGTGATCCTGCCAGATTTACCGCCTGCTGCAGAGAACCGATAGTTTTAATGGCGAAAGAACCGGCCATTACGGCGCCAATGCCTTCAATAACAGTCTGCCAGTCCCCCATCTCCTGAGCGACATTATCTATCTCAGTCCAGACCTGCTTAACTACAGGGCCAACCTGCTCCCAGTTATTAATTATCAGCATGGCGCCGGCAGCAAGTGCTGCGATAGCCAGCTTGGCAGGCGACAGGTTCATTACCATGTTAAGCACTTTAAAAGACTGCGAAACGGTCCCGACCGCAACACCAACTCCAATCAGGGAAATAGCAAATTTCGCTACCGATCTGACCAGTTCGGGGTTGTCTCTGACAAACTTTTCCGTCTGCTTTATATAGGGCATTAGCGCAACAACACCCTGCTTAAGCTGTGGCGTAAGCGCATCACCCAGGGCAATGCTTACCGCCGTTATGCCATTCTGCATCAGCGTGAGTTTGTTTTCGGTCGTGTCCGCACGGGAGTCATACTCCTTCTGCATTGAGCCAGCGTACTGCTGTGCATCTGCAACCTTTCCAAAATTTTCGCGAAGCAGGTCGAGATTGTTAAGAAGCGGTGCGATAGCCTTTATCGACTCTCTGCCGAACAGCCATTCGAGTGCTTTTGATTTGCTTTGTTCAGGTAGTTTCTTTATACCTTCCAGCACTTTAAGCATGGTTGCTTTAGAATCTTTCACCATCCCGCTGGCAAGAGATTTAGGCGTCATACCAATTTGTTTCAGAACCTTCTTGGCATTACCGGTATTAGCGTTGGAAAGCGAAAGCATGAAGTTCTGGATACCAGTGCTGGCTACTTCAGACTGAACACCCATCCCTGCGATGGTGGCACCCAGCGCGGCAAGATTGCCCGTAGAAACGTGGTTGACCGCCGCAAGAGAGCCCACGCTGGTGACTATTTCAGAAATTTTAGCTGCGCTGGCAGGGCCGGTATTGCCCAGGTAGTTCACCTTATCCGCCAGTCCAACAACGTCTTTCTGCGTCATTTTGAAAGCAGTTCGCCATGTCGCCATCATCTGACCTGACTCTTCTGCGGTCTGGTCGAACGCTATACCCATCTTGGCAGCATCTTCCGCAAACCCGACAAGCTCACTTCGGGCAATGCCTGCCTGACCGGCAGCAGCGACAATCTGACCGATACCGTCGGCAGTAATCGGCAGCTTCGTTGAAAGATCAATAACGTCCTGGCTCATCTTCCTGAAAGCATCAGCGTTATCAAGACCGTCAACAACCTTGCGGATATCAGCCATCGTTGATTCGAACTTAATGGCCTGATTTACCGGGATAGCCAGCGCACCCAGAATGGATGCGCCGATAGCTGTTGCACCGACTGCCAGCGATGAAAATTCCTTTTGGAACCCCTTCAGCTGACGCTGCATCCCTTTCATCGGGCCGGTAAGCTGGTCAACGGCCGTGATTATGGCTTTTAACTGGAAGCTGTCAGCCATTCTTAATTTCCTCGCTTATACGCACTGCTTCTTCCTCAAGCTCCAGAAAATCGGAAAGAGCTGACCGCTTCAGTTCAAGAGGGTTTATTCGCCAGAAGTGAGCGACGTTGTAACATCGCTGCCGGAGATTTCTCCCGCTCCCGAGCCGGTAAAAAAACCCAGAATCGTCATTGAGGCTTTGAAAATATCAATCTTCGCCATCTGGCTGGCAGACGATCGGGGGACCCCGGCCAGCACCGGGATATAGCGCAGTGATACTGAACTGTCGATTTTGATATTTCCTTCACTGCCAATGGTGAACGGAAAGCCGATTTGTTCGATCTCGTCAAACGATGGCTCGCGCAGCTCCAGCACATGAATAGTCTCACCATGCGCCGTAATAGGTTTTGAAAGCTGAAGTTCACTCACTGATAGAATCCTTCTGAGCCGTGGAATTCGAGGTCAACCGTACCCTCTTCCGCATTGTGGTTGGCTTCACCGAACTGGAAAGCTTCAGACAGCACGTAAACCATGCCGTTAGCCAGTTCGGCGGTGATGGTCATCTGGTCTGAGTCCATCAGCTTGGTGACCGGAAACGCTTTCGGCACCTTAAAGGTGCCTTTGACGTAAGGTGCGCGGTGCGTCTCTTTGTAATCCACGTCACCGGCCAGGCCGATCACGTCATCACGCACCCTGGTGTTCATCGGCACCTCGATGCCGCCGGTCAGCGACAGCTGCTGGCCGTCCACCTTGACGTATGCTGTACCCGCAATCTTTGACATTACGCGCTCTCCTCGCTGTATTGCAGACGGAACTGATTAAGCAACGCAAAGACGCGCAGCTGGTTAACATAATCCGGAGGGAACAGGACATCCACGCGGGTCGGGTCGCTTACGTTGCGTTCAACCACCAGATGCTGCTTGAAGAGATCGAAGTTCTCCACAATGCCTGCCCGCTCCATGGTGCGATAGCTGGCGCACATCTCCCCCTTCAGTACCGCAGGCGTCACGATGGCCTGCCCCGGACCGAAGCGCGTCCCGTCATTCGCCAGCTTATGACGCGGGTATTTGCTGGTAATGATGCTCTTCAGCTGACGGATAACGTAGGCACTGGTATGCAGCGTTTCACTGTCGAGGTAGCTGTTGTCCGCCACGCCATAGGCGTTTTTCTGATAGGTGGTGATGTCGCGCTGGATGCGCAGCACCCCGCTTTCAGCGTAGGCCGTGGCAATGCCGTGCTTCAGCAGGGACTGCTGCTCGGTCAGAGTAAAGCGACTTCCTGCCGGTGCCGGTAATGCGCCAGTCAGCTCGCCGGTCTGCGTCGGGCGGGCCGGGTCAGTGCGGATAAACACGGCGTTACGGGCGGTGCGCAGTGCGACCAGCTCATCGGCAGCCGTCTGAACAGCAGGCTCATAACCGGCTACGGTAACGTGCTGGTTGTTCATGGTGTCGCCAAAGGCCACCAGTTCGGAGAGCGTACCGATTTTCGCCGTGTAAACGTGGCCGTAAAGCTGGCGTGCATAGCCCCAGCGACCGGAAGAGTCGTTCATTTCCAGCGCCATCGTCGCCAGCGAGGCGGAATCACTGAACGGCGTGCCGATGAAGTCAAACGGCTCATCGCCCATCGCGGCTACGGTCGCAGCCAGTGACGGTGAGCCCGTGCCGCCAGACATCGCGGAAATCACAACGTTTACACCGTCAGGCGTGGTTTCACTTCCCACGGTGCCGTAGTAGTTCAGCGCCAGCGGAATGCTGTTGCTGGTAAGCCCTTTGTGGCGGGCAGTGAGTGTTACCACACCTGTCTCGGCAGCAGCGGTCACCGGCAGGTCAGCGTTGGCATTTATGGCGGCGGCCAGCGTCGCGGCCACGGCTGCCGGAGCGTCGCCGGTCACCACGGGGGCCTGGACCCGTACCGCGCCGATATACAGGCTGAGCGAACCTGAAGCCTGAGCATTGCCGGTCAGCGTCACGGTGCCTGTGGCGGATTCGCCTTCCGGCTCGGTCACTGCGATAACCCATAGCTCACCAAACGGATCGACAGCGCGATAGCGTGCCACCATACGGGCAAGCTGGCTGCCACGGCCTGCAACCCTGCCCGCCAGCGCGGCAGACGGCATGATGGTGAGTTTATTTTTTGTGATGGTGCTGTCGGCTGAGGCGAAGCCAAGCAGCAGCGACGGGCCGCTGCTCTGTGTGGTGTTCGCTTCGCTGTTGTCCATCTCCGCCCAGAACAGCGGTACGCGGAGGTCTGACGGAATAGTGGGGAACGAGACTGACATTATTCACCGCCCTTTTTCTTGGGGTCAGCAGCAGGCTTTTCTTTTTCCGCGCTGACTTCTTCGACATCACCATCCGCAATGCGGCGGTGCCAGTAGCTGCTCTCTTCGACGTTCCGGCCTTCTGAAGGCAGCAGATCGCCCCGGACAGGGTCAGGAACTGACCGCCCGCGCTTGGGTCTGAGTTGCATGATTTACTCGCTGAGATTGATTTTGGTATGGTGCTCAATGATGGCGTCAGGGCCATTACCCGGATCGATATAGTCAACGTCGATTTCGACCGTTTTCAGCTCGTCCAGAGCGTTAAGATCATCCTGCTGGCGCGTGTCTTCTTCGGTGATTTCCCGCGTCAGCATGAATTCGAACTGGTAATAAAGGCGGCCCCGGTCCATATCCAGCAGCTGACCGCCGGAATACGCCACCGGGCCTGCGTCGGAATCAGGCTCCCAGCCGAGAAGCGCCTTCCAGATTTGCTGCCGGACATCGTGCACGGCGTCATACCCGGCTGCCTGACCGCGCTCGTCGCGCGTATTGTCCAGCACCACGACTACCGCAAAGCCTTCAGTCACGTTCTGCCAGTAGTCAGTCAGGGACTTCTGCTCAGCGGTGACGTCTTCGGTCGGCACCACATACGCCGCCGGCAGACGCATCTTTCCTGTTTCAGGGATGGCTTTAAATTCAGCCGCCCCGGCGACGTTGCCCGCGAAAATCGGACATCGCGCCCGGAGTGCAGCGATCACCAGTGATAGTTTCATTTCTTTTTCCTTTCAGGCCGCAGGGAGGTTCGCAGCGCACGACTAAGGACGTAGCGCGTCCACGTTTTGCGCGCCTCCAGTACCTCGGTCATGTAGTTTTTACGCGGGGCAACGCGCCAGCCATTGCCCCCCGACTTGCCTTTGTGGTGACTCTTTTTGCGCTTAGCGCCGCGCTTCACGCCGTAGAACAGAAACGCCGGATAAAAGTCGCCCTCAATGAGGCGGTTACCTTCGCCCCGCTTCTGGTTTGGCGCGATGCGCACCATCAGACCCGGACGGCTTTTTGATGCTCGGGGAACGTAATAGCCGATTGATCGCGCCAGCCTGCCGGTCCTGAATCCCGGATATTCATCCGGTGCAGAACGACCGCGGCGCATGACCAGACGCCGGGCATCACGCATGTGAACCTGACCAATCTGAATAAAGGCGCGGCGCATTTTTGCCCGGTTGAATGTCAAATCTGTAGGCTGTTGAAAATCAACGTGCAGAAGCGGCTTAGCCATACATCTCTCCGTCGCTGTCGACAGCCCTCAGCTCCTCACACTCCAGCAGCAGATAACGACCGGCAGAGTTTAGGTCGCGCAGGCGCTTGACGCGATACACATAACCGCCGTAAACCACCTCAAAATCTGACGTGATGCCACGGTGGTAACGGATCGTCATATAGTGGGTTATGGTGTCATCAGCCTGAATGGATTCGTGATAGGTAGTGGCACCCACCTGCCTGACCTTCGCCCACACGTCTTTTTCGTTCTGATAGACCGGCTCTATGCCGTAATCCGCTGCCGCCAGGTCGATGCGCTGGCGCAGGTGAATGCGCTTATTAAGTTCACCGGGGTCGGGCAGCGTGAATATGGCACTGGTGTTTGATGAGCGTCGCTGCATGCTAATACCCCGATACCGGCAGACGTCGCGAATTGAGCAGGAACTCAAACGCCTGGGGCGTCTCCGTCATCTCCAGCTCTGAAACTGAACTACGATGCTCATACCAGTGGCTGACCAGCATCAGCAATGCAAGCCGGATATCTTCAGTAATAATCATGCCATCGGTATCCAGCGGTGCAATATCAGCCACCGTTTTATACAGATTACGGTTGAGGTAGGTCACCGCCTTTGCCTCGGCGGCCAGAGCAAAAAGCTCAAGCAGCCGATCTTC
This sequence comes from Pantoea graminicola, assembly GCF_048452665.1. Classification (NCBI taxonomy): domain Bacteria; kingdom Pseudomonadati; phylum Pseudomonadota; class Gammaproteobacteria; order Enterobacterales; family Erwiniaceae; genus Pantoea; species Pantoea graminicola. The sequence continues at coordinate 181,392 of NZ_JBLWSJ010000002.1, forward strand.
TTCCGTGAAGTCGCTCTCCAGTCGGCACTGCTGTTTGATTTCTTCAAGTGTCAGCAGCATGGTAACGCCTTATTTTTTAGTTTTTTCTTTCGCCTCAGCTGCCGCTTTCGCTTTGGCTTCCGCGTCCGCTTTTTCTCTGACTTCTGCCTCTGCCTGAGCCTTAGCATCGGCTTCGGCTTCGGCTTTTGCTCTGGCTTCAGCTTCAGCTTTTTCCTTCGCTTCAGCTGCCGCTTTCGCTTTGGCGTCATCGTCAGCCACTACCCGCGCGTAACCTTTTTTCACCAGCTCGCGGCCATGCTGCTCCGTGGTTTCAATCGTGCCGCCTTCAGGAACGACAACGCCTTCGTGATAGTTGGGCCGGACAAGAGTCAGTTTCATCGTGCTTTCTCCGTGAAGCGGCCCGCAGGCCGCCGTGATGGGTTACGCGCCAGCCGGAGCAGGAGCGGTGAACGAGCCATAAATGAAGGCTTCAGGGCGCTTAACCGCCAGCGCCAGACGCTCTTCGCAGCGAATTGAGATCATGTTTTTCTCAAAGTCGTCGGCGTTCTCAGTTGAGATGACCACGTTGGCCTCTTCACGATCAAAGAGCTGTGCGGCAGCATTGAACGCACCGGTAAGGAATTTCCCTTGGAATGCGGCAGTTTCGGTGGCCACAACTGGCAGCCCCCAGAGTGTCGGGCCGGTCAGCGCAGCCGGATTTGCCAGGATATAGCGGCCCAGCGTGTCTTTGGTCAGCTCGATTTTGGCCCAGTCGATAAAGTGCAGAATGTGGCCCGACGCAGGGAAACGCGCTAACTGTGCCTGAAGCATCGCCAGACGCAGGTCATCAATACCGCTCTGATTTGCGACTTCGAACGCGGCCTCAAACGCGGTGGCCTGAGGTACAATGCCGTGCAGATGTGCGCCTTCGGTGCCGTCGCCAAAAAGAATCTCCTGCTCTTCGACATACTTCAGGCCGAAGCGCATTTCTGCATCGATGGTTGACTGAAGCTGCGGCATGTCGTCAAGGATTTGCTTCGCGGCTTTGAACATGTGAGCGATAGTGACTACCGGCGTGATTTTGGTGGCAAACTTGATGCCGCTGTACGGCTTGGTCGTGCCCTCAGGCACCACTTTTGCGGCATTGGTAAAGCCTGTCTGCTGCACCCAGAAAATAGCCGGAGACGAGGTGCGACCGGGGGCAATCAGATCGCGGATAAACAGGCGCTGTTTTGGCTGCGTATCAATACCCGGCAGGCGCTGTGGCTCAACAACACCATCGGCAACGTCCGCTGAAAGCAGTGCAGCATTAACCGGAATGCTCAGGCGGCGGTTTCCCTCAATGCTGGCGGCGAAAGACTTGAGCGCTTCGCTGCTGATCACGGTCTGACCGACGGTTTCGATGACCTTTTTTGCGTTAGCCAGTGGCATTTGCGCAACGTGCTGTTCCAGATCGCCCAGCGAAGCTTTCAAGGCCTTGTTAGCCTCCGTCAGCGCGTTAAACTCAGTGGCGATTTTGTCTACAGCTTCCTTGGTCTGGGCAGAGAGCTGGCCGGAGTTTTTTGCTTCTTTAAGCGCATCTTCAGCTTTCTGACTGAAGGTGCCGGACACTTCCTCCAGCTTTGCAGATACCTTTTTCAGTAACTCATTTACATCTGACATGATGAATCCTTATTAGCCGAACGCGGCCAGCGCGTTTTTAAGTTGAGCAATATTTTCGGGGTTGATTTCGTCGGTAGCGCCCGGCATACCTTCAGGGGTGGCAGCAGCGCCAGGCTTGCTGCCGGTTAATGCTTTAAGAAGTTTTCGGCGCTCGGAGCGTGGCATATCAGTTTTTGCCAGTGTCGCGTCCAGCTTGCGTAGTGCGGCGGCAGGGCTGTCGTCGCCGTCAGCGATTTCATCCGCCGCCAGCAGGCGATCTGCAAAACCTTTTTCAACGGCATCACTGCCGCCGATATAGGTTTCAGCATCCATCATCGCGTCGATGGTGGCAGCATCCAGACCGGTACGTGCGCCATAGATGTCATTCATCGCCTTGTCGAAAGGCACCATGTCCGCCGCAATCTGCTGCAGGTCGTGACGGTTGCCCATCGCATAAACCCAGCAGTTGTGGATCATCAGAAAAGCACCGCGGCCAATCTGAACCTCATCCCCTGCCATCGCGATAATCGACGCAGCAGAAGCTGCGAGGCCCAGCACCTTGACGGTTACCTTCCCTTCGTACTCACGCAGCAGGTTATAAATCGCCAGGCCTTCAAACATGTCGCCGCCCGGCGAATTGATGTTCACGGTCACGTCGGCACCACCGATTGAGCGGAGCGCGGCAGCAATGCGGCTGGCGGTAACGCCGTCGCCGTACCAGTCAGCGCCAATGACGTCGAACACGGAAATGCTGTTGTCATCACTTTTTGCGGCCTTGATGCCGCCGTTCCAGCGCTCCATTGCAGAAGACGGCAGATCGCGATTTTCGCGCGCAAAAGGCCGCCCCTCCGGCGCTGCCGGAAGACTTTTTACTGTCATTGGGGGTGCTCCTAAGCCGCCTGTTTAAGCGGTGATTGTTCGAAAGGAATGTCCGGGAAAACGGCGTTGTGAACTTCACGCAATAGTGTGGCCCTTGCGGCGGTGCTGTTTTTGCGTAAGTCTTCAAGCGGTGTCAGATTCAGCTGCACGGTGTAGATATCACCACCCTCAATCGGCGGCAGATTCTCCAGACGGCGCACGTCATTACGGGACATCCAGCCGTTCTGCAGGGCAGTGGTGTAATAAGCGGAGCGTCCGGCGCTGTCGGCACGAAGCAGGCCTTCAACGGAGAACTCAGCAAACAGGTCTTCATCACCGTTCAGCAGGCAGCGTGAAATCTCCTGCTCAATGTTCACCAGCATCGGGCGCAGCGTATTCGTCAGGAACAGCAGGTTCATGCCTTCAACGCTCGACGCCCAGCTACTCTGCTTATCAACATGACCCACCATAAACGGCGGCACGCGGAACCAGCGGCAGATTTCCTCAATACTGAATGATCGTGACTCCAGCATCTGAGCATCTTCAGGATTAAGGGTAATGCCCTGATAGGACATGTCACCCTCAAGGACCATCACCTTGCCCGCGTTTTTTGAACCAACGAACCGGTTGAGGTTTTCGCGGTTTTTCTGGCGCTGCTCTTTGGTCAGCAGGTTCTTTGACAGAAAGAAACCTGACGTCTGAATACCGTTTTCAAAAATTTTTGCGGCTGATTCTTCGACCGCCATCGCTGCGCCAAACACGTCTCGCCCGGTGCGCATCGGCATCATTCCGCATACACCATCCAGTCCAAAACCCCGGATGTGCATCATATTTTTAACCGGGATGATGCGCGGTACGCCCTTCTCTGTGTATGTGTACTGCAGTTCGCCGCTGTCCAGCCGCTCCACCTTCATGCTCTGGGGAAGCAGCGGAACCAGTGAGACCAGCTTGGTGCCGATCATCTTTTTCTCAACGTAGGCATTACCCCGCAGACAGATACTGGCAACGACCATCAGCATGAAGCGCGATGGTGTCATTTCGCTGTTCGGGCGGCGGCACAGCAGCTGATAGGCCGGATGATTGAGCGCCAGCTTGCGCGAGCCGTCAGCAGCACGTTCGTAAACCTTCATCGGCAGGGTTGAAACTGACTCGCTCAGCAGGCGCACGCAGGCCCAGACAGAGGCCAGCGCCAGCGCTTTCTCGGCTGTCACAACCTTACCGCTGCTGCTTGTGCCGTACCACTCCTGCCAGAACGCAGCGTCATTAAGCCCAATCGACTCACCGAGCCAGTTCACAATCGCGCTCTTGATGCGACCCGGCCGTTTTTTTTCCTTCATCAGATACCTACCATGATCGGGTCATCAAAAAAATCATCAGGATCGCCGCTGTCCACCAGTACCGCATCCTCCGCTGCGCCGATTGCCATAGCCGAAGCCACCACGCCATCGATGCGGCCGGTGCTTTTCTTTTTGGCAAATATGCGGTTGTCCTTCTGATCAGCCTCAAGCACCGCACAGGCGGCATTCCAGCGCAGGCAGGGATTGGGCCGGATAGTCAGCACCCGGTTATTAAGATGCTCCTCAAACAGCTCGATAGAGCGCGGCATCCATAGCCCGGACTCCTGAGCCTTGTAAAATCCCTGACCGTGCGGAACAAGGTCAACGCTCACAGACTCGCTTTCCAGCTCGGGCTCCAGATACTTAATGCGGTACTGGTCAAACGCGATGCACTTAATATCGTATCTGGCCGCCAGCTCACCGATGCGCACCGCCACGAAGCCATAATTGACCGCCTTGCCTGGCGGCGCGTGAATAAAGCCGTTACGCAGCCAGGCGTCATAAGGAACGTGGTCCGTTTTGGCGCGCTCAAGCAGAGAATCTTTTGGCGTCCAGAACTCAACCAGCAGTTTTTTGGATTTCGGGAAGTAAAGCGCCAGCGCCGTCAGGTCACGGGAGCCGGACAGGTCCAGACCGCCATAGCACTCTTCGCCTGCCAAATCTTCGGGGTCAAAGTCCTGTTCGCAGTTCATCCAGGTGTCGCTGTCAATCCACGGGTCGGACGCCTCCACCCACTGGCAGAAGTTCAGGCGGCGGACGATGCTCTCTTTTGACGGCATGCCACGCGCCTGTGTCACCTGCTCCCGAAGATATTTGTCAGTGAAGGTCTGGCCCAGCGAAGGGTTAGCCTTCCCCCAGCAGGATTCGTCCTTAAACGGGTCGTCGCCTTCATCCAGCGAACAGATGAAGCTGAAAAAGCTGTCATCCTCCAGGTCTCCGGCGGCAACCTTCCGCCCGTACTCATGGTACTCATAGCAGACGCTGGTTTTATCGTGGCCGCTGTTGGTGATCAGAAACATCAGGGCCTGACGGCGGCCTTTAGTACCGGCACGCATCATCTCAACAACGGCGTTTGTTTTGTGCTCGTGCACTTCGTCAATCAGTGCGCCATGCGGGCGCGGGCCTGACTGACCATCATCGGAGCTGATCGGCTTGAAGAAAGAGCCCGTCTGCAGAAACGCAAGGTTCCACACGTTCAGGCCAGTACCGGATTTGGTGATGCGCTGCGCAAGCGCGGGCGACTGATCGACCATCGTCACCGCATCGCGGAACAGGATCATCGCCTGGTCTTTTTTCGTGGCCGCCGCGTAAACTTCGGCGCGGGGCTCTTTGTCTGCCATCAGCAGATAAAGACCAACTCCGCCCGCCAGTGGCGATTTACCCGAGCCCTTACCGGACTCGATATAGCTCATGCGAAAGCGGCGCGTGCCGTCTTCCGCTTTCCAGCCGAACAGGGAGCCAACAATGAAACACTGCCACGGCAGCAGTATGAAAGGTTTCCCCTCATGTTCACCGCCATTCAGCTTCAGAACCTGAGCAAAGAAGTTAACAACGCGCGTTACCGCTTCAACATCCCAGAACAGGCCGCGCTTCGGACCCTCCTCCAGATCGCGAAGGTGACGGGCGCATGCCGCGCGGATATCTGGCCCGGCAACGACCGCACCGCTGGTAACATCCATTGCATACTGCGTCGCCGGATCAACCGAAGAACTGGTTGAGCGGGTCTTCTTCTTTTTCTCCACCATTCACGTTCACCTTTGACCGGGCAGCCGGTGTAAGGCCGAACTCTACCAGGTAGCTTTTGAAGCGCCGGTCTGCATCAGCCAGCATCGAAACAGCCGGGTTGGCTTTAATCAGAAATCCGCCATCGGTCTGGACCGTGTAAGTTCTGCCCTCTTCGGCAATAGTGATCCGCAGCTGAAGAATATCGGCGTAGATATCACAGAGCCTTTCCAGCGCCAGCACATCGGCAACGGTCAGCACGCCCATCCCGTCGAGCAGGACAGTCAGCTTTCCCCACGCTACCTTTCCCCAATCAGTGAGGTGTGACGGCGGGCTGGGGATTTCTCTCGCGGGTGCAGGCTCTTTGTCGTTGAGTTTTCGCTTGCCCGGATTGCCGGTAACGACCTTAAGGTGGGTCGGTTTTGGTCGTCTTCCGGCCATAAAAACCTCCCAGAAAAAAACTTTTCATTTCGCGGTTGTGCATAAAAAGGGGGGCGGGCGGTCAGGAGGTCGCTATCCCCTGAACTCTGCACCCGCCCACCCCGATGGTGATGATAATCGTTATCATTTGGTCATGACCCTCTCACTCCCGATGTCAAGTGATATTCATTCTCATTTGCGCCAATGGGATGACGGGTCGAGGGGAAGGCCGTTCTCATCGCACCCTATGACGTGTCCGCGCTTCTCTTCGCGCTGCTTGGTCGAGTCGTGATGCTGCTTGCAGAGAGGCTGCCAGTTGGCCTTGTCCCAGAAGAGCTTCTGAGCCTTTGCTATCTCGTCCTGCTTGCCACCGTTGATGGCCTCTTTCAACCTGTGTGGTTTGATGTGGTCAACAACAGCAGCAGCCACTGCCCTGCCCTGCCGATGGCACATGGAGCAGAGAGGATGTGACTTCAGGAATGAGAGTCTGGCTTTATCCCAGCGGCTGTTATAAATGCGAGGCTCGGACATCAGATTTTCCTGCTGGCTGGATGCGTTAAATCCTCGGAACTGGTAAGGCCACCAGCCGATGATTCATAGTGTTTATGCTGAAAAGTGAACTCTACGAATGCAGTTTTCAGCACAAAATAAAAAAACCGCCCGGAGGCGGTTTATATCGAGATATTACTCACCCTTTTCCATGGCTTTCAAAACGTCATCAAAAGCGGCCTCTTCATTATCTTCTGGATCGTCATATCCATAGATTTCATTGATGCTATCAGGCCCTTCCTCGTCTTCATCGTCCATCTCTGGTAAATCTTCATCGTCAAAATCAGACATTCCAAACTCCTATGATTTATCCACCATGAAAACATGGGGAAATCATACTAAACCTCGAAAATGGTAAAATCCATCATCGGGTGCACTCGCAAATGCGCCTTGTGATGATGCCGCGGTGATTAGTCAGATTTTGCGGCTAACCAGTCTGCAGCAGATCTCATTTGTTTGATTGCCTGGGCTTTAGCCACCTTTTCTAACTCAGCTAAAGTTGTTTCCACCTCATAAGGTAACTTCAGGTACAAGGACACGTTTTCACCACCCGAGTCGGGATCGGTGTAAATCGTCACTTCAGCGTAGACAGATTTCTCTTCAACTCGTGTAAAACTTCCAATCTCAATTTCCATGATTTACTCAGGTAAAAGCCTTTACCGAAGATTATGCATTAGTGTCAGCTGAGCTGAAACGTGAAAAAGAGGGATATCATTTCAGGCATTGTTCTCTGATGTACTGCTGCAGCCCGGCTATTTGCTTTCTGGCGACTTCGATTCGCTCTCTGAGGGTGAAATAATCCCGTTGAGCGGCGTCAGTAAGTCGGGCGCTGGCTGCATCATCCAGGCCGGCGGGGCCGGTGGCGGACTGCTTCGCGCAGGTGGCGTTGAGCTGCAACCGACGCTTGCCAGTAGCAACATCATCATGCAACTGATCGATAGTGGCTTTCGCACTCGCTAACTCCTTCGTGTATTTCTCATCGAGGGCAGCCACGTCACGCTGGCGCGTCTGCATATCGGTGATAGTTTCATTGGCCTGCTTCAGGTTGCTGGTAGCAGTGTCACTCTGAGCCTTATAGTCAATGGCATTGCCCCGGTAATAGAGTGCAAACGCCGTTGAAGTGGCGATAGCGACGATAATCAGCAGCCCGATCGCCAGTAGCAGCTTAGCCTTTAAGGTCATCGACACTCTCCGCCAGACACAATGAGCGCTCCATGTCTCGCCGGTTCATCAGACCCCGCCATTTCATGCCGCCGGCATATACCCAGCGCCGAAGCTCTTCGCATGCACCATCAACATCACCTGAGTTCAGGCGCTTCAACAGGGTTGATTTGGAGAACGCGCTGGTGCCAACGTTATAGGTGAAGCTGTAGAGCGCCGCCCGCTGATATTCACCCAGCGGCACTTTGACCATGCTGTCTACCGACTTCTTAACAGGCTGCAGGTCACTCCACAGCAGGCGATCACATTCCCGATCGGTGTACTTCTTGCCTTTAATGATGTCGGTGCCGGTGTGACCGTCGCAGACAGTCCAGACGCCAGCCACATCCTTATAGGGCTCGTATACCCTGCCCTCCACTCCATCCTTTCCGCCGAGGAATACTGTAGCGATAGCCATAGCTCCGCCACCCGCGACAGCAATAAGCTTATTGCGCAGGCTGTTTGACATAGCCATGGGTTATTCCTCGCTAATGTCTGGTGCAGTAGGCCAGCGCTGAAGGGCTTTGATTTGCGCCAGCGTAGCCTTGCGCTTGTAATACCAGTTGATGCCGAGCGTGAAAAGCGCGACCAGAATACCGGCCAGGACGCCTACAGCACTCCATTCATCGGGACTAAGCCGGGTCAAAAGACCATTGGCGATCGTCCCGGCAGATGCGCCATAAGCTGCGCCTGAAGCCAGTTTGCTCATATCGATACTCATATCACCTCCGTGATTACGGGCGGTGCTGTCGGTAGCCAGAAGAAAGATGCGCAACACCACGGTGTCAAAAGTGTGTGTGGAGACTGATTGGTGTGCGCAAAAACGAAAAAAGGTCGCTCTCTGGCGACCTCTTTGTGTGGGAACCCTGACGCTACAGCGGTAACTGCCTTGCCCGTCAGCAACAGGGTTAATTTCTTTACCCCTTGTCGGGGATAATTTGCTGCGTATCCCTTGCAGGGGATAAGCAAATAAAAAAGCCCCGCCAGCTGGTGAGGCTGCAGGGCTTTCGGACATCCACTTAATGTGCAACTGACCCGCGCTTAGCGAACCAGATAAATCTGTTTAGTGCGGAAGACTCATAAAATCCCCACTATGAGAAGATATTAATCCATTCCCGGACAAAAGCAACAGTTATCTTTGGTCAGTCGCTGTTTGTTGGGCGGGTAATCTTCTGGAAGGTCTGGTCAGCGTGAGACTCTTCCTGCTCAAGCTTGGCCACCAGTGCATCAAAGAACGGCCTCCAGTTACGGTTCCACGTTCTCTCCTGCAGGTCAGGAATCAGCGCACTGATAGCCCGGTAGGCTTTTGTGCCTGGCGACCGCGTGAATCCTCTTCCCCCGCAGCGTTTGCAATTTTTCTCGACGATGGTGTTGGTCAGCCTGGATTTTTCAATGTCCCGCACCCGGCCAGTGCCATTGCAACGGCACCGCTCTGTTACCGCGCCCTTGCCGTGACATGTCACGCACATCTTTTCCACCGTATCCAGTCGGTACTTTGGTGGTACGTAGTTATCATTGTCAGGCGTTGAACATCCGGGATGGGTCATCACATGCTCGATGCTGTTGGTAAGGCCGCGCCCATTGCAGTCAGGACATGAGTGGGTGCTTGACGCAGAGCGGACATAATCCTCATAGGCCAGCTTTGCAAGAACACGGATGCAGGATGGCAGCTTTGAGCCCGCCGCTTTAATAACGAGCTTTGGGGTATTACGTCTTGCATGCATCATAAGCAGGCCGATTACACGGTCCTTATCTTCTTCACTGACGCCGGACTTAGCCAGAACGGCTGCAATCCCCATTGGTGACTTTGACTGACACATCCCGATAGCAGCCATCAGGTCTGTACCTGTAAGCCCTTCACTACCGGTTGCACGGGAAGAGTCACTGATCTGCAGACTCTTCGGGTTGAAATGCTTCAGCGCCGATTCTATTTTCATGCTCACCTTCTCCACACACTTTATTTTTTATCTGTCCCAATCACGCCGACTGCAATCGCGAAATCCAGGAACCTGAATAGCAGCTCAACCTGGCTGCCGTAATTCGACTCAAAAAGTTTTGGGTCGCGGTGTAACTCGTCGTGATGCGCCCTGCAAAGCGGTATCACGAATAAATCATGGGCCTTTGTTCCCATTCCTCCCTGACCGTGTCCGATGATGTGATGAGGATCGTCTGCCGGGCTACCACAGCAGGCACAGCTTTGTGACTTAACCCATCGTGTGTATTTCTCACTCTCCCAGCGCTTGCGCTTAGGGCGTTTCATGAATGACTCAGGCGACTCCGGATCGGCCTGAAGGCTGATTATCTTTTTGACGACCTGAGCGGCGTCCTGAATAACTTCACGGGCGGGACGGGCTGGCACAATCCTGGCTTCTTTGAGTTCGCCAGACTGCACAGGCTCTTTCGGCATGCGCAGAACGCGCCGGGCCGGTGCCTCCGGTATCAGGTCAATTACATCATTCAGGGTCGCCCACCAGCACAGTTCAGGCATAGTCAGGTGGTGATCGGGTGGTAATGCCATCTGGCTACATGCAGCCCTGATGATCCAGAGAGCGGTATTTCCTTCGGCGATATTCTCCAGGCTGCCGGGAACGCCGTTTTCCCTGAACTCATTATCGTGGCTGTAGCAGAGAGACACCAGTCCGCTTTCGATTTCTGACACTGTGAAATCGTGGTGGTGCCAGGCACCCGGCTGCTCCCACTGACAGCAGCTAAATGACTGGACGAACGATGCCAGCGCACTCGGGCCACCAGCGGCCTTTATCACACGTTCGTGGCTGAAGAAGGGAATCAATGAGGGTTCATCAAGCAGCGGCTGAGTGCCTTCGTTCAGCCGTCCTGATGGCAGGTCTGCCATATCCATTGTCGGAGTGCTGATCACAATGCGGGATTTGAACAGCTTCAGCAGCTCCGGTCCCGGCTTGAGCAGCACTATCCCTGTGCGCGGCGCTATTTCAGGTGTAAGCAATGCCCTCACTCAGCACCGCCTGCAGCTTTGTACGCCGTCCACAGCCCGCCAATCCACTGAACGCCCTTTGCGGTGAAGCGGTACTGGCTGAACATGTAATTTGATTCGGTAGTGGTTCCGGTTCTGACCTCAAACCGACCAGCATCGATGTGCTGGCTGTAAGGTGTCAGTACGCCATTGAGTCGGTACATAACCCGGCTTTCAATCAGGAACAGGCGTAATTCAGGCTCTTTGGCTTCAAGAAGTTTTGCCACCTGCCGGAATGTCATTGAACTGGTGGCCGTGACGTAGCGATCCACGAACGCAACCTTTGGTGCGGCTTCAGTAAGTTGCAGCTGCAGGCGCTCTTTCTCCTCTTCCGCTTCAGCGGCCAGGCGGAGTGCCTCAGCAAAGGTCTGCGGGATTTTGACCGGCTGGCTTTCCTCTAACTCATGCAGTCGCTTGATCACTTTCATGCGAAGGATTGCACTGTAACCGGTAATGAGGCATTGGGTGTGCTCACGGTCGAGGTGATACTCGGTTTGCTGACGATTCATGCTGTCAAAATAGATGTGAGCAAATCTGCTCGCATCTTCCTGAAGCTGAAGAAGCATGGCTTCGATATCTCTTTTGACATCTGGATGACGCTTAGCTGTGAGAGCGGCAATTTCACGGCTGGTCATGATTGGAGCACGAATAGTGCTGGCGGCAGGCGTAATGACGCCAGTTGATTGGTTTAGCATTCTGTCTTCTCCACACAAAGTATTAACTGGCTGCACCCCATCATCTGCAAATTACTGGGGCCACCTTTTGCCAACAACGTCTAAATCATCTGTGCCAGACACAGTCATAAAAAATAAATAATTAATTTCTCTATACATTTTATTTAAGACTTAGCTCAGGAAAACGTGTATTCCATGCCTTAACGAATGTTACAATATTACAGTTTTTATGCTGTGTGCTTAATAAAAAAATGTGACATGCGCATCACAATAATTCATTGCACTCGCTATATTTCTTCGTGAGGTTCACTTCGTTGAATACACTCCTCTTGGCTACTATGAAGAAGAGATGAAGTGTTCTTCATATCAATTCACCAAACTATATACTGAATATACTATAACTAGTGATTGAAGGAAATAAATATGCATAAACTAACTGTAATTATACCTTGGTTAATGTGTGCAAGCGCAAGTGCGGACGACTGTGAAAGCATTATTTCCTTATCACGAATTGTCAGCGAAACCACTTACGATAAAGATGCGGTTGAACAAAATGCAAATTATTTTTGCCATGCATACAGTCAAGGAACCAGCATATCTAATGATTCTAACTTTGGTGCAAGTTACAAGTTCCTTGCAGCAAGTTTTGGAAGTTCCAATGTAACAGTCACAGAGGTTGCCAGCAAATATTGTTCTGCGTCTGACAACTATTCCAAGAGTAGAGATGCCTATAAACAATATGTTCAAATTATTGCTCCGGGTGCGTATGAAGCATATAAGCAATGCACAACCATAAAAAAAGATATGCAGTTCAATGTCGATAGCGTTCTCCCTGCGCAGTTCTCAATGTCTGTAGGTTTTGTATCATCTGATTCTAGTGTGAAAAACGCCTCTGTTTCCTACTCTGCATCTACTGGTGTTTCTTGCCACTGGAATAATACACCCGGAGTTGAAAAAATCATACCAACAGGTTCAACATCTTATATTGAGTGTAATAGAACAGATCAAACACAAAAAGCATATGTCAAAATTATAAGAACTGACTCGGCAACAATCCAGCCTCTCACGCTTAACTGGCAAGCATATGACAAAAATGGGTATCCTTTAGACACCCTCAAAGAATTCGGTAGTCGTCTTAAAGCATTAGAAATGGACATGATTAACTTACAAAAAGGAAGTGTAGTTGGTTTTATGTCAGATAATTGTCCGACAGGATGGACTCCTGTTGTAAATGCTCAGGGTCGATTCCTCAGAGGTATAGATAGCTCCGGGTCAAATAATATAGACCCATCAGGCAAGAGAACCCCTGGTTCGATTCAAGAAGATATGCTTAAAAAGCATACTCATAATTATAAATCCGGATTCCACGATGGACAGTCAAATAGTGGGACTGGCGCAGACCCAAACAAAAAGGACTCTACATTAATTGAAACTGACGAAGGAAAATCAAAAGATGGTGATTTAGGACCTGAAACTAGACCAAAAAACATGGCCGTACTATTTTGCACAAAATCGAACTTATAAATTTAAATTTTAAGCATTTCAGCTATGTCATAAGGTATTTTAATTCCAATGTACATAATTCACCATGCTACATAAGATTAAGAATTAGCAAGGCAATATCAGAGAAGCTCCTTGGTGCTTCTCTATATTATATTCACCTTAATGCAATTTAAAATGGAGATGACTGCGGCCTTTAGAAACGCTGAAACTAAAACTGATAAGCAATATCGCTGATAGCCTGACGCAATAATCTGTAATTCGACCAGCAGCTGCGGTCTGTCTGCGCCACCAGCGCGGTAAACTCATCCACGGTGCAGGGCTGGCTCTGGCGCAAATCAGACAGCGCTCCTGTGAACCGCAGCAGATGCTCAGACACCATTTCCTCATCATTGAGCTGCTCGGTCAGCCAGTGCTTGACGGCCAGTTCGTCCTGTCGCTGTTGAATGAGATTCACAGCTCTCTCAATGGTGTCCGGTGGCACAACGATGTGCTCCGGATGCTCAACTGAGTCTGCCGCCCAGGTATGTGCGAATTTTGACTCAGCGTAGGTATATTCGTTTTTCATCTTGAAAGCGGCCTGGACGCAGGCCCACACTTCAACGCCGCTCTGTTCGAGAATATCCTGCTTCAGCAATGGCAGGTCATCGCCATAATCTTTATCAGACTCAGCAGCGCCCGCGCCATCAGCTTTCAGGTGCTCACGCGGCTCACCGTTTTTGGGTTCCGGCCAGTTGCGTGCCTTGTTGACGCTGAGCTTCAGCTCCATAGCAGCGTTAAGCTCTTCTTCGCTGATACCGGCGCGGCGCATGGCATCCCACAGCAGAAACTGAAGGTCAGCCCATTCCGACAGGTCGTCTGGTGCTTCGGCTGCTTCCATCGCCTCTTTTGCCAGGTGCTTCAGGGGTCCAACCGGACCAACATCGCCGAAAGTTTCCTGTGACCACACCGCATGCTCTGCCCGGATTTTTTCACGCAGTTTTGCCGGTGATACGATGGCTGCTGAGCGGGTCAGCTTCTTTTTGCCAGCGGCTTTAGCCTTTTCCATCTGCTGCTGCGCAACCGAAGAGGCTTTCACGCCATGCTCACGCTGCAGGGCTACTGCTGTGGTTGCAGCCACTTCGCCTGACTTCACCATCTCAATCAGCGGTTCGCCAACGGTCAGCAGCTGCAGGTGCTGTTCAACGTCGGTGATCGAACGTTTCACCTTGGCGGCAATCTCCGCGGGCTCTAAGCCCTGATTAACCAGGCGCTGATAGGCTGCTGCACGTTCAAGCGGCAACAGAGCGCGGCCCTGACTGCTGGTGACCATGAAAGCCACACTGTCAGCCTCACTACCCACGAAGTCCTTGCACTCAAGGCGCAGCGTATAGCCAGCGTCCTGCGCCAGCTTCGCACCGTAATAGCGGTGATGGCCGTCGATGATCTTAATGCCCTTCTCCGTGACCTTAACAGCCAGCGGAGGCACATGCTCACCAGCGATAAAGGCGTCACGGAATTCCTCGACATGGGTCTGATCGATATCACGGATGTTGTAATTAGTTTCGACATACAGCTCATCAACGCCCAGCAGGTATGTTTTGCGGGTGGTGATATCGGTGTCGCTGTTTTTCTTATCGTCGTAAATGCGCGCTAAAGTACTCATGCTGTGGTCAGCTCCAGTGTCAGGACAATAATCAGGGCGGCAATCATCACGGCTGCGTCACGGATGGCCAGGCAGAAAATCTCATTGCGTTGGTAGTGGCTCTTCAGGTGCGCTCTCATAGCAAATCCCTGTTAACACTTGCTGAAATGATGCGCCCGGTGTCCAGGCCGCCGTAGCTGCCACAATTCAGTGATCCCTTCACCGCGCAGCGATCGCATGACTCTTTGGCTGCGTTACGTGATGCATCGAACTTTGCCACCAGCATCGCTTCACGCCACACCCGTGCTGCACGTAGCCAGAACTCTTTGCTTTCCAGTTCGGCGGCTTGCCGCGCCATGCGGCTGTATTTCTCGCTCTCGACCGGTAACGGGTCAGTGTTGATCGAGTAGCTCCAGTCGCTGGCACGCTTTAGCAGCCCTTTGGTGAACAGTGGTTTGATGAAGCGTTTGACCGATGTCTCATTCAGGTCGGTTAGCTTGCACAGTTCGCGGACCTTAAGCGGGCCATTGCGGGTAATCAGTTCAAGAATTTTGGATTCGTAATTGATCATGATTTATCTCCCGTTACCCTCGAAAGCCGTGAGGCACTGAGCTGTCAGGTTGCGGTATCACTGTGATATCCCGCTGCATATTGCGCTTCAGGGCGCTCCACTCAGAACGCGGCGGACGACCGGCTTTATCCCACTTAGTGGCTGACTGGAGGTAACCAGGAAGATTGCCCGGAATAAAAAGCGTTTTGGGGCGCATGTACTGGTATTCCTCGGTACCTTCCCAATGGGCATGCTTGTAATCCACCACCAGGCAAAGTTCCTCCACCGTGAACTTATCTTTCAGTCGGGATTTTATGTGACCCATCGACGACTGAGCCTCAGTGTGCTTAGCGCCGGTGACTTTGTTCAGGTGACGTAAAACCTGACGGGAGCGATTAACAACTGACCTCTCATCGTCTGGTTGCGACGCAACCTGACAAAAGGGTTTTTTATCTGATGGATCATGTTTTGAATTTACTGACGGATCGTCGCCAGATTCTGGCGGGTCAAAACTCTTATTTTTGCCGGATTCTGACGGGTGAAAATTTGATGCGTCAAAATTCGGTGCGTCAGATTTTGATGCGTCATATTTTGATGTGTCAGATTCTGACGCCTCAGATTCTGTCAGGTGAGAGGCCGCCGCTTCGCGAAGCTTCTTGATGTTCAGCTGATACATATTGGAGTTATTGCGGTTACCTTTGCGGCGTGACGTGCTGGTCAGCCAGCCTTCGCTTTCCAGCTTACGGATCGAAGTACGAACGGTGCTCGGGCCAGCTCCTATCTGACGGGCAATAGTAGCGATTGAAGGCCAGCAAACGCCCTCGTCGCTTGAGAAGTCAGCCAGGCGGGCCATGATGGCAACCATCGTGATCTTCATGCCAGAAGATGCGCAGCCGTCCCAGACGAATGCAGATAATTTAACGCTCATGATTTACCCCAACCTCTCTGAAATATTGCCTGAACCGTTCGAGAGAGCTGAAGCACTCGCCATGTTCATAGTTGTCACGCAGGTAGATAACCCGGTCGTTCTCTGGCTCCCAGCGGATGACACGCACAGGGATACCGCGCTTATCTCGGAAGATTCGATCGAGCTCTCGCATTTGGTCGCCTTCATTCGCTGGTTAGCATCACCCACAGCCCACTTAACAAAGCCGTGGTTAACTTCTTCGCTGACGCCCGGTACATTGAGTACATACCGCAGCGGCTCACTGCTGAAGCGGCCACCAGCTGAGGGAAGGCAACGGAATTGCGGTAATCCTGATTTTCTGGTTAAATTGATCACGCGATTAGTTCTCCACACACGTTGATTTAGTCGCATCGAACGCCGCGGACTGCAATCCAGCGGCGTTCACCTTTTCTGGAGCACAGAAAACGCGATATAGCAGCGTCAGATGCTCCTGCCACTTCGCCATTACCTGATAGCTGTTCTCTTCAATCTGCTCACGTTCAGCCGCATCAATCACACCGTCAGCGGTTGCTTTGCGGATGTAGGCAGAATGCTTACCAATCCACTCGACAGACTCCATAAGGCGCTGATTGATGTCCGCGTTATCCACATCCTCAATGTCCACCAGCGGGACGTTGACGCTGTTTGACTGACGGGAGACCGCGTTAGCGATGTGCTTGGTGCCGCTTGCCTGCTGCAGGACCATCGCCCAGCCCATTGGGAAAATCTGATCGCCATTGGTACGCAGACGGTTAAACAGTGCATCCTCGGTTACACCCAGCCATTCAGCAGCTTCTGCATAACCTCCAGGAAGACTCGAAATCGTCTTCTTGATTGCTGCCACCAGCCAGGCCGGTTGCTTTTCTACTTGCCAGTGCTTCTGATCCACGGTTAAGCCCTCTTGCCTGTGGTTAAAATTAGAAAGCCGTCGATATAGACTTGTGATCACACTTACGATTTGCAGGGAAGGGCTTCACTTCTTCCGCTGTAATTTTCCCGTCCTCATGAAGGATTACTGTGATGTCACGCTTGAGAGAAATCGCTTTAAAAATCGCGCTCTGGTAAACGCCTAAGTCGGTTGCTGCTTTTGTCTGGCCAAACTGCTCTACATAATCTTTGAGTTTTATTCTCTGGCTCATAATCATCTCCTAATGGACAGGCTTAATTATCACCGCCAGAGGTAAAATAGTCAACACTCGCGGTGTTAGTTATTTATTCCGTGCGGTGATAAATTTCACGTATGAATGCAAAGAAAAAGCCGCTCACTAACGAGCAAATCGAAGACGCGCAGAGACTGAAATCAATCTACGAGCGCAAAAAAGTTGAATTGGGAATTTCCCAAGAGTCAGTGGCGGACGCTTTGGGCGTAGGTCAATCAGCTGTGGCATCTTTGCTCAATGGTGTGAACGCCTTAAATCCCAGCAATGCCTCTGCTTTAGCCAGATTTTTGAAGGTGAGTGTTGGGGAGTTCAGTCCTAGGATCGCTGCTGAGATCGCCGAAATGTATCAGTCGATAGGTGAAGAAAGCATTAGGTCGAATCACTATGAATATCCGCTGTTCACTTATGTCCAGGCTGGTGATTTTTCTGAGGTAGGTAGTTTTACTTCCAGAGATGCTAAAGCATGGGTACCTACAACGAAGAAGGCCAGCGATAAAGCGTTCTGGCTTGAAGTCAAGGGTCACTCAATGACCGCACCGCAGGGCGTTCGTCCAAGCTTCCCGGAAGGTATGTTGATCCTTATAGACCCGGCAGAGCATGTTGAGACTGGTGACTTCTGTGTGGCGTCAGCTAACGCTGATTCAGAAGTGACTTTCAAAAAGTATGAGAAGGACGCAGGCGTTAGCTATCTGGTGCCGCTCAATCCTGCTTATAGAATTCTGGACTGTGACCACAGCTGTCGCATCATCGGCAAGGTTGTTAAGGCTCAGTGGCCAGAAGAAACGTTCGAGTAAATCGCAGAGATAGTGCTCTGTGTCATTTACAAAGGTGGCACATGTTTTATAGTGATGAGTCAGAACATGGATTTTACAGGTTTCTCTTATGAGCGAATTACTTAGTTTAAAACTAGTAATCAACGGCACTAGCCCAAGCGAAATTCCAATGAATAAGCTGGCTGGCTATCTAGCCGATCTCGCTGCGCTTTACGGGGAGGAAAAAGACGTTAGATTCGAGTCTGTTACTGAAGGCTGCGTTGAGATTAACACTTATACAACAAACGCTGCAGCTCATAATGTTATATGTGCAAATGTACTTGAAAACTTAGAAATTAGCAAATTAGCCAAGCGGATTTCAAAAGATAATTTCTCCGCTGAAATTTATGCGAATGATAGCCTCCTAAGCTCAGTTAGAGCTTCGACCGATGAAAAGCCTATAACTGTCACGAAGAAAAATACAAAAATCCAAGGCGAACTTTATCATATAGTTGAAAAGAACAAAGATTCTGTCTCTGTAAGACTCAGAGGGAATGGTGGTGAAATTCTGATCTGCACCGCAACCAAGCCAGATGCAGTGAGACTAGCTAAGTATCTCTTTAAAAAAATTAGAGTCTACGGCGATTCTCAACATGAAAAACGAGACGGCGTATGGAAGCTTAAAAACTTAAAAATTGAAAAATTTGTTGAACTGGAAGATACGAAATTATCAGAAGGACTTGAGCGCTTATCCAGTGATCCTGCTAACAAATGGGATGAAGTTGAAAATCAGGGTGAGCTCATACTGAAAAACAGGAGTTTCAGTTGAAAAAAATAATAGTAGACACCAACATCCTAATTGCATTGATGAAAAAAAACTCCCCACGCGCAAACCTCCTTGGTGAAGACGGCTTTACGCCTGTTGAAAACTTAGAACTTCGGGCAAGGGCCTTACTAGATCATATTGAGCGAAGTGGAGGGACGATAGTAATTCCTACTCCTGTACTAGCTGAGTATCTCTTGGGGATAGATGGTGAAAAAAACAAGCACTCACAAATCGCTCAAATATCAAGCATGAATTGTTTTGAAATAATTTCATTTGAGGAGTTAGCTGCTATTGAGTGCTCATTGCTACCCTCTCTCCATGAATTCAAGCAATTTGCAAAGCAAATTGATTCGAATCAAACAGCTAACAAAATAAGATTCGACAGACAGATAATATCTATCGCAAAAGCCAATGGTATCAATGAAATTTGGAGCTGTGATGGTGAAGTAATGAAGAAAGGCAGAGAGGTAGGAATCGAAGTAAAGTCTATAGAAGAAATGATGCCTATACCCTTATCTGATCAGTTTCCGTTGAATTTTTTAGACAATACACCAGCAACAGATAAAGACAAAATGAATTAATAATTTCTTTATATCAAGTTAGATAATTAATCATGATTAACATAGCCTACCACTGAGTGGGCCTCTTCATCATTATATTCCCAAGAATATCTCCTATATCTGCATTTCGTAATCCAGTCTTTGAGGCCGTGGATTTTTTCAACACACGGCCAAAGCCGTTATAGGTGCAGCTGCTATAACTACCTGCTTCGACTCAATCCCGTAATCGTTAAGCGTGAACACCGCGTCACCGATAACTCTGCACATTTCGGCACAGAGCTCCCTAGATGCCTGGCTGTAACACAAATACTCAAAAAGCACTCAAAAAAGTATTAACACACGTCCAGATAGATCGCTTTGCGTTCAAAAATTTTTTAATTTCAGTCCAATCAACAACATAAACACCGCCAGAAATATAATATCTCTAGCGGTGTTGACTGATTTATCACTTACGGCAATAATGAACTCATTAAAAGCTAACAGGCAGGACGCCCACGAAGTAGCCGCCCGAGGCGTAAGAAGATGGGGATGATTCGCTAAACAAGTTTCAGTGGTGTGGGGACAGTGCTGTGAAAATGATTGAGAACATGGCGAATACAACGGTCCGGGACCTGATTACTTTTCTGCGCCTCTTCCCTGATGCTGATGTGATCTGTTGTGGTGATGCAGTTGTAGTAAGCGTGGTTTGTGAGGTTAAAAACGTAGTTCGCGGTCCAGCGTTTTAAGAGTACGGAATTGCTGTGTTGGCGGTTACTCATCAGGGTTTGTTTAACCGCCCTTTTTCACAACGATAAGGGCATTTGCAAAGCGGGTGTTTTCGAACGCTTTAGAGACGTGGAGTAAGTGTCCTTTTCGTTGTGGTAAATGCGGCAAGTGCACGCGGAAGACTGACAAAACTGCATACAGTCTGAGAGTCTCCGCTCTGGAGTCTGTCAGTCTGACCAGAGCACCGGGGGGCACCCGGCATCGCAGCAACATTTCAAATGTGTGGAGTAATCGGGCTGTGGGTTATTGCAGTAGCTCACCAGCCTACTTAAACGAATCCCAAATGTTTTTTATTGCCGTCACTGGCAAGGGATTCATGCGACCAAAAATCGTGTGTGGAGACAGGTTTATGAGCTTTTTTAAATTCACGAGCGCAGAAGCATTAGCAGGCTGGGACAAGCTGCAGGCTGACGCTCAGGAGCTTCGTGGCGCGGGTGAGTCTTTCGCTGCTCTATTCGGCGGCAAAGCGGTATTCACCTCGGATGGCGTCCGTGAGTCATTCGCTGGCGTTAAGTTCGCTGGGCCCATCTACGCCTCATCTGAAATCTGGACGAAGCCTACCAGCAGAACAGGTTTTGCGTGCTGGCCTAAGAGTAAAGCTCCAGCCGGTAAATCTGATGAGCACAAGGCTTTATCTGATGCCTGGAACGCGCAGCGTCCAAAAATGTTTGTAGATAAAGCTGTTTTCTATCCCCTGCTTGGACTCGATTGGGGAACCCTACTTTTTACCGGCATTACTTATTTTCGTCATGGTGATGCGATCTATGTGGAAACCTCAGCCACGCCAAAAGCCTCAGCTGGCGCTATCGAAATCTTGGGTAGTGAGTTCGACCAAGCAAAACGGGAGCGTATGAATGAAAACGAGTAAAGACCACATCAAGGTCGGCATCATCACCCTGCCCTACAGCTATATCCTCAACGGATGGGTCATGCCTGACGGCTCAGTAATCACTAATCCCATTAAGGCGCAGAACGAAGCTGAGCGCCTTAATAGAACCATCACCATCCACTGAGGGCAATGACATGCATCACTTCAAATCGAATAAAGAAGTCGTCGCTGCCGGCCACCAGTTCGCCAAAAACATCGGATCGGAAACCTCATTACTGGATATGGCGAAGATGGTCAGTGAGCTGGCCACTCAGCTCGATGTCGCGCTGGCAGCTGCTGCTGAAGCAGGTAAACAGCGCGACCAACTGGCGTTGGAGAGTGTGGGACTGAAAGATGCAGTCGCTTTATTGCTTGAAGATGCGCGTCGAGTGCAGCAATTAGAGCCAAATGCAGGCACTGAAACCCGAATTAATACTGCTTTATCCCTGCTGACCCGTGCCGGCAATGCTGGTAAGGATGGTGAGTGATGAAGCTGAAAATGATGACGCTTGATGGCTCTACCATCATCGAAACCAATGCGGTAACGCAATTCAGCCCTGATCAGGTTCATGGTGGCAATTACACAAAAATTGAAACGGTCAACTCTGACGGGACCTTTTCTGAAGCCGTTGTCAAACATGATTTCTACCAGGTAACCCAAGCTCTCGCTACTGCTTGGTCAATGGATGAAAAGGCGGTTCGCCATGCGTGACCTCCCAATCATCTTTAACGCCGACATGGTTCGTGCAGTTCTCGACGGCAGAAAGACGCAAACGCGCCGGATCATCCAGTCACCGGCCAAAAATATGCAGGCTCGCGGTCATGAGTGCATTTCCTATCGTGCTCCTGGTGACCAATGGTATCAGGACTATGTGTTCTCAATGCGTGATCGTAGCGGCGTGTGGCAGGACTATAAGCATGAGCAGTTTCTAGCTAAGTGTCCGTTCGGTGCAGCAGGTGATCGCCTGTGGGTGCGTGAGGCTTTCCGAGTAATGGGGCGCGCAACTGATGTCGCGCGACTGATGTATAAGGCCCGTGAGCGCAACAGCTTCACCGAATCAACCCGCACCGTGCCAATTAATAAATGCAATAAACAGTCATCGTATAACTGGACACCATCAATCCACATGCCGCGCTGGGCTTCCCGCATTACGCTGGAGATTACCGGCGTTCGTGTGGAGAGGTTGCAGGATATAAGTGACTCTGATGCTAAGTCTGAGGGTTGCTGGTACGGTCGCGGCGGCGGGGAACCAGACTTTGCCGTAAACCCATCAGACCATTTTCCAACGCTATGGGCATCAATCTACGGCGAGGAAAGCTGGCAGGCTAACCCGTGGGTGTGGGTCATTGAGTTTAAGCGCGTGGAGGTGAAGTGATGTCTAAGTGCAACGCTTTACTGTATGCCATGGTTGTTGGGTTTGGATTTGTGGCGGGCATTCATACATATCTGGCCTGGTCATCGATACTTGAAATTGTGTGGCAAGCCGTTAAAGCGGCGGTGACAAATGCCTAAATCCCCCGCCGAACGCAAAGCCGCGCAGCGTGCCAGACAGTCCGCTGCCGGTGGTAAAAAGCTGGAGCTGGCGCTGGATAGTCAGGAACTGGAGATGCTGGCGCATAACTGCGCCGCACGCCGCCCCGGTCGTGAACCGTATGAGCTGAACGAGTACATAGCGCTGTTGATCCGAAAGGATGCCGCTGAGCTGGAGCAGCAGCTTAAGACACTGGCCCATCTGCAGTGCGGGAAGTGCAAAGAGCAACTGCCGGTGCAGTCATGCCCTTGCCAGGGTGAAGCAGCGTGCTGGGCCACCAGCGGCTGGCACGAACTGAAATTGAATATCAACACGCTGTGACATGTCACGGCTTATAAACCTGATGCAGCAGGAATGTGTGGAGAAAATAGAATGGCTAATATAGAAATGATCTCGGAAAAAGATGTGATGGAAAAATTGAAAGTTTCATCACGCATGACAATTTATAAATACACAAAGCAGTTCAATTTTCCCCGGCCTGTAAGAACTCATCCCAAACAGTTTCTGCAAGCCGAGGTAGAAAATTGGATTTTAAACGGTGGAGTTAACCAGAGATCATCTTAACGTGAGAGAGAATTTTATCCGCGTAAAGCTGATAAGCCGCCCTCTGCTCTGCTATCCAGTCATGCTTGTTGTATATTGCAAGCACCCCCCCAAGTTCATGGCCCAGCATCTTTTCGATAACATGCGGGGCCACTCCCTCTTCAGAAAGTCTGGTTGCTAAAGTCCTGCGAAAATCATGCGCAGTGAAATCACCAACTCCAGCAACATCTTTGATTCTACCAAGAAAGCGATTTGCGCCAGATATTGACATCGGGGCTTTCAGATCGGGCCCAGGAAAAAGCACATCTCCGTATGTCATGATGGCCTTATCAAGAAGAGGCTCAATAGCCGGAAAAATAGGTCTGCGAATAATTTTTCGCATTTTGCTTTTTTCAGCGGGCACAAGCCACAAATCCTCCTCTCGATCAAACTCGCCTTTAACTGCTAGGCGTAGTTCGCTATTTCGCGCGCCATATAGCATGAGCATTTGATGAAGCAGCTTGTTTGAAGTCGATGCCCGGCTGCGTTCTATAGCCAGCCAGACTTTTGCCAGCTGGTTGTAACTCAGCACTGTTTCGCCAACTGCGGCCTTAACGCCAACATCTTTGGGGCTTATTTTCATAATGCTGCATTCAGGTAAATACTGACGCCTTATGCACCAGTTGATAGCTGATCGCAGTTGAACCAGCAGCTCACGAGCACGCCGCTGATTTATTTTCTCCTCTTCTGTGAACAGATCGACCCAGCTTCTAACGGGTATTTCTTCTGCAGGAACGCCGGGGAACACATTGGTCATGTGCTTAATGACGGTAGATTTGTAAAGCGCCTGAGTTTTCTCTCTGAGGCTGACATCGACATAGGTCTTCTTCCAGTATGCCAGGCAATCTGCCACGGTAGGTTTGGCAGTAGCTCTGCCATGAGAAGCAGCCGCTTTAGGGTCGATCCCCTTATCCAGGCTCAGGCGCAGCTCAGCTACTTTGTTTCTGGCTTCATGCAGCGAAATGGCTGGATATTTGCCGATGCCGATACGGTGCTGTTTTCCCTGCCATCTGTATCGATACTGGAAGTTGATAATCCCACGAGGCGTGACCCTTACACCCAGTCCATCTGAATCGGTGATTTCCGGTGCGCCTGAATATGGTTTACCATGTATGGAGCGGAGCTTAGTGTCGCTGATAGCCATAATAATATTTTGTACTCATCGAAACATGCATTTATGTACTCATCATGTACTTAATGTGACATGGACTAACAAATACAGCAACACGCAGCCTTGTACAAATCATAAAGAATGGCTATTTTTTTCCTGACATTAAACAGTCAAAACAAGGGGATAGACAATTAATAATGGATACTTCAAGACAGTGAAAGACGAGCCAATACAGCCTACTTTCCTCTTCCACGATTATGAAACCTTTGGCACCAGCCCCTCGCGGGATCGGCCCGCCCAGTTTGCCGGCCTCCGCACCGACAGCGAGTTCAATCCGGTGGGCGAACCCGAGGTCTTCTACTGCCGTCCGCCTGATGACTACCTGCCCCAGCCGGAAGCGGTCATGATCACCGGCATTACGCCGCAGGTAGCGATGAGCCGCGGCGTCAGTGAAGCAGAATTTGCTGAGCGTATTCATACCCTGTTCACCACCGGGCAGACCTGTGTGGTGGGCTACAACAATGTCCGTTTCGATGACGAAGTAACGCGTAATCTCTTCTATCGCAACTTCTTCGATCCCTATGGCTGGAGCTGGCAAAACGGCAACTCACGCTGGGATCTGCTCGACGTTATGCGTGCCTGCTACGCACTGCGTCCGGAAGGCATCAACTGGCCGGAAAACGAGGAGGGTTTTCCCAGCTTCCGGCTGGAACATCTGACCAAAGCCAACGGTGTGGCGCATGAAAATGCGCACGATGCGATGTCCGATGTCTATGCCACGCTGGCGATGGCGAAGCTGGTTAAAGAGAAGCAGCCAAAGCTGTTTTCGTTTCTGTTTACTCATCGAAACAAAAACAAGCTGATGAACCTGATCGATATTCCGCAGATGAAACCGCTGGTTCACGTCTCCGGCATGTTCGGCGCGGCGCGCGGCAACACCAGCTGGATTGTGCCGCTGGCCTGGCATCCCGATAACCGCAATGCGTTGATCGTGGTCGACCTGGCGGGCGATATGTCGCCGCTGCTGCAACTGGATGCCGACACGCTGCGCGAGCGCCTTTACACCCCGAAAAATGACCTCGGCGATCTGCCTGCGGTGCCGGTGAAACTGGTGCACATCAACAAGTGCCCGGTGCTGGCCCCTGCCAGTACGCTGCGGCCGGAGGATGCGGCCCGGCTGGGTATCGATCGTCAGCACTGCCTGGATAATCTGGCCCTGCTGCGTCAGCAGCCCGAAGTGCGGGAAAAACTGGTTACGCTGTTTGCCGAAGCCGAACCTTTTACGCCGTCAGATGACGTGGACACCCAGCTTTATGATGGTTTCTTCAGTGATGCCGATCGCGCCGGGATGAACATCATCCGGCAGACCGCCCCGGCTAACCTGCCTGCGCTGGATCTGAGTTTTGAGAGCGCCCGGGTGGCGAAACTGCTGTTCCGCTATCGCGCGCGTAACTTCCCCGGCACGCTGGATGATGCTGAACAGCAGCGCTGGTTGCAGCACCGCCGCGAAGTGCTTAACAGCGATCGGGTGCAGGCCTTTATGCAGGAGCTGGAGGGGCTGGCTAACCTGCATGAAGCGGATGCTGAGAAACTGGGGCAGCTGAAGGCGCTCTATCTTTATGCTCAGGAGCTGGTTTCCTGACCGCCTGAAACACACTGACCCGGACACCTGCGCCGGGTCAGACTGTCTCTTGCTGAAATGGCGTGACCTACAGCAGCGTCCACACCCCCCAGGTCAGCGCAAAACCGCACAATCCCATCAATGTCGTCAGTACCGTCCAGCTGCGCAGCCCGTCAGCAACCGACAGCCCGAGATAGCGCGTCACGACCCAGAAGCCGGAGTCGTTGACGTGAGACAGTCCCAGCGCACCAAAGCAGGCGGAGAGCGCGACCAGCACCAGTTGCATCTCGCCCAGTCCCGTTACGGCCGTGCTCAGCAGACCACAGGTTGTCACAATCGCCACCGTGGCCGAGCCCTGCGAGGCGCGCAGTGCCAGCGAGAGAATAAACGCCGCCGGGATAAGGGGCAGATGAATAGTCTGCAGGGAACCCGCCAGTGCTTTACCGACGCCCGACTCCACCAGCACCTTGCCAAACGCCCCCCCGGCTCCTGAGACTAAAATCACGCCCGCCGCAGTAGAGATAGCGTTGTTCGACAGCGTCTCCAGCTTCTCGGTCGTCCAGCCGCGCCGCAGTCCCAGCAGCCAGGCGGCGAGCGCCAGCGTAATCAGCAGCGCGACCGCCGGTGATCCGACAAGCGTCAGGATCTGCAGCGGCAGGCTGCCTGGGGTCAGATGCGGCGGCAGCAGGGTCCCGAGCATAATCAGCAGGATCGGCAGAACGATTAAGCCCGAAATCAGCAGCGCCCCTGGCGCCTCTTTGTTGCTGTCCGGCGTCGTCTGGCCGGAGGGTTCCGTCAGCTGCAGCTGCTCCAGCACCTGAACGGAGAGGTGATATTTTTTGCGGTTTAACACTTTCGCCACGAAGTAACCGACAATGCCCGTGGGGATCGACAGGGCGATACCGGTCATCATCAGCCAGCCAAGATCCGCATTCAGCAGGCCCGCTGCCGCTGCCGGGCCCGGATGGGTCGGCACCGTCACATGCACCATCAGCATCATCCCCGCCATCGGTAAGCCGAATTTCAGCGGCGAGACGCGCATCACTTTGGTAAAACCGTAGATCAGTGGCACCACGATGATAAATCCGACGTCAAAAAATACCGGCAGCCCCAGGATGAAAGCAACGGTCGTCAGCGCAGCGACCATGCGCTGTGGCCCGCAGAGCCGGGCGAAGCGATTCGCCAGCTGGTCCGCACCGCCCGATGTTTCAATAATTGCGCCGAGTATCGCGCCCAGCACGATAATGGCGGCAATACTGCCGAGCAGGCTTCCCATCCCGCCCAGAATCACTTTCATGATGTTTTCGGCCGGAATACCGGTGGTGATGGCAACAAACAGACTGGCAATCAGCAAGGCAATAAAGGGATGGACTTTGGCTTTGATCACCAGCAACAACAGCAGAATCACGCTGACCAGCGCGATGGATAACAGCAGCGTAGTGGACATCGGAAGACCTCTGATTAATTATAATTTTCAGTAAGTTATGTTTTTTAATTCAGCACTGGTGTCATTAAGCTGCAGCGATTCACCCCGTCTGGCGGACAAACGGGGGGGCATCGCTGCGGGTGATCAGTGGCGTGTGCGCCAGGGGGCGAACCAGCCCAGGCCCGCCGTGGTCGTGGTGCGCGGAAAATATTCGCAGCCTACCCAGCCGGTGTAGCCGACCTCATCCAGCAGCGCAAAAAGCCAGGGATAGTTAATTTCGCCCTCATCCGGCTCATGGCGATCCGGTGCCGAAGCGATCTGCACATGGCGATAGCGTCCGGCATAGTGGCGAATCAGATGGCTGAGGTTGCCATCCACCCGCTGTGCGTGAAACAGGTCGAGCTGGGTGAAGACGTTGGGCCGATCGATCTGATCGACCATCTCCAGCGTCTGATACTGGCTGGCATAGAGATAGCCAGGTTTGGTGACCGGATTAAGCGCCTCGATCAGCAGATGAATGCCGTGCGGCGCAAAGCGTTCAGACGCATAGCGCATGTTGGCGATAAAAGTGTCGACGTAACGCTGACGGTCGGCTTCAGGCGGTACCGTCGCGGCCATGATGTGCACCTGCGGACAGTTCAGCGCCAGCGCGTAGCTCAGGGCACGATCGATATCCGCCCTGGCGTCCGCTTCCCGTCCGGGGATGGCCGACACGCCCCACTCTCCTGCCGCGACGTTACCGGGTGCGGTGTTGAACAGCACCAGTTGCAGCTGGTTCTCATCCAGCCACTGTCTGATCTGCGTGGCAGGATAGTCGTAGGGGAAGAGGAACTCAACCGCCGTAAAACCGGCTTCTGCCGCCGCCGCGAAGCGTTCAGCAAAGGGCAGCTCGGTAAACTGCGTTGAGAGGTTAGCAGCAAACTTCGGCATTATCGGCTCCTTAGCTCAGCCACTTCGGCTTCGTTGAGATAACGGATCGGACGGTCACCCAGGGTGAATATCAGACGGGCCGTCTCTTCCAGCTCTTCCGTATTGTCGGCCGCCTCCCGCAGGGATTTCCCCACGACCACGGGACCATGATTCGCCAGCAGGAAGGCGCGGTAGTGCGGCGCCAGCGCGGCCAGATCCGCCGCCAGTCGTTCATCGCCCGGCTTGTAGTAAGGCACCACCGGCACGTCGCCGACCCGCATCACCACATAGGGGGTAAAGGGACGAATGCAGTTTGTGGTATCCAGCCCCTCCAGACAGGAGAGCGCCGTCAGATAGTGGCTGTGCAGATGCACCACCGCCCGGCAGTCGGGATTGTTCAGATAGAGCGCGCGGTGAAACGCGATCTCTTTGGAGGGCTTATCGCCGGAAAGCCACTCCCCTTCGGGCGTCACCTTTGACAGCCGATCGCCCTGCAGCTCTCCCAGGCAGGAGCCGGTCGGGGTCGCCAGCAGATTGCCGTCATCCAGCAACATCGACAGATTGCCCGCCGAGCCAGTGGCATAGCCGCGCTGAAAGAAAGAGGCACCCAGACGCACCATCTCGTCGCGCGCCTGCTGCTCAGCAGAAGAGGTTGATTCAGACATAAGTAAACTCCGTTTGTGCCCGGCGGAAGAACGCTTCGTCGCCAAAATTGCCCGATTTCAGCGCCAGTGAAAGCGGCTGATGAATGTCGCGAACCCAGGGCACGCCGGGAGAGATCGTCGGGCCGATGTGAAAGGCCGTCACACCCAGACTCTGCGCCACCACGCCGGAGGTTTCACCGCCCGCCACGATAAAGCGCTGCCAGCCCCGCCTTTTCAGCTCACGGGTAACGGCAGCGAACAGCTGTTCAATAGCCTCGCTGCTGCGCGCGGCGCCATAGCGCTGCTGGATCGCCTGTAACTGCTGCGCATCCGCCGTGGCAAACAGCAGTGGCGCCAGCGGCTGATGGTGGTTAGCTTCCACCCAGTCGCAAAGCCGGAGGGCATAGGCATCCGCATCGTCCAGACAGGGTGCGATCTCTACTTCACAGGCTGGAGCCAGCTGGCGGTAGGCGGCGACCTGACGGTTAGTCATCTGTGAGCAGGAGCCGGAGAGCACCACGGCGCGCTCGCCCTGCGGACGGCCCGCCTGCTCAGCGCAGGCATCTGTTTGTCCGCCCGCCCACTGCCGCGCCAGACCGATCGCCAGACCGGAGCCACCGGTCACCAGCCGCAGATCCCGCACGGCCTCGCCTAACGTCAGCAGGTGATCCTGATGCAGCGCGTCCGTGACCACGTAGTTCACGCCCTGCTCCGCGAGCCGATCCAGCGCCTGACGGACCGAGGCGGCGCCCTGATCAACCTGCGCGGCCGCAATCAGGCCCGCTTTGCCGCTGGCCTGCGCACTCATCACGCGCAGCAGGTTGCTGTCATGCATCGGCGTCACCGGATGGTGCCGCATACCTGACTCCGACAGCAGCTGGTCACCGACAAACAGATAGCCCTGATAGACGGTGCGTCCGTTCACCGGCAGCGCCGGGCAGATCACCGTCTGCGTCTCACCCAGGGCCTTCAGCAGCGCGTCGGTCACCGGACCGATATTGCCATGCGCGGTGCTGTCGAAGGTCGAGCAATATTTAAAGTAGAAGCGTTCGCAGCCCTGCTGCTGCAGCCATGTCAGCGCGGCCAGCGACTGCTCAACAGCCTGTTCCGGCGGGCAGGAACGGCTCTTCAGGCTGACCACAATCGCCTGCGCCTCCGTGACCGTTTCTCCGCCGGGAATGCCGTTAAACTGAATCGTGCTGAGACCGTTCTGTACCAGGAAGCTGGCGATATCCGTTGCTCCGGTAAAGTCGTCTGCTATCACACCAAGACGCATCACTTTTTCTCCCCGGCCTGCGGCAGCGTGATGCCGCTGAAGATTTTAATGACCGCGCTGTCATCTTCGCGTCCATACCCGGCGTTGCTGGCTTCGGTAAACATGTTGAGCGCGGTAGAAGCCAGCGGCAGCGGGAAGTGCAGTGACTTCGCAGTATCGGCGACCAGGTTAAGATCTTTCACGAAGATATCGACAGCCGATTTTGGGCTGTAGTCGCCATCGACGACGTGCTTCATGCGGTTTTCAAACATCCACGAATTGCCCGCCGCATTGGTGACCACTTCATACATGGTTTCCAGCGGGATACCGGCGCGGGACGCCAGCGCCATCGCTTCTGCGCCGACCGCGATATGCACCCCGGCCAGCAGCTGATGAATGATTTTCACCGTTGAGCCGAGTCCAATCTCACTGCCGACGCAGTAGACCCTGGCCGCCACCGCATCCAGCACCGGCTGAAGTTTTGCAAAGGCGGCGTCACTGCCGGAGGCCATCACCGTCATCTCGCCGCTGGCGGCTTTGGCTGCGCCACCCGAAACCGGTGCATCCAGCATCAGCAACTGGTAGTGCGCCAGCTGCTGTTCGATCTGCTGCGCATCCCGGGCGGAGAGCGTGGAGGAGACCATCACGGCCGTGCCGGGGCGCAGTTTTGGTGCCAGGCCATCCTCGCCGAACAGAATAGCGTTGACCTGCTGCGCGTTGACCACCAGCAGCAAAACGGCATCGAGCTGGTCAGCAAAAGCGGACGCTGAAGATTGCGCATCACGCGCCCCGGCCTGGCGCAGGCTCTCCAGCGCGGCGGGATTAAGATCTACGCCCCAGGTATTCAGCCCGGCGCGCAGACAGGATTGGGCGGCACCCATACCCATTGAGCCTAACCCGATAACACAGATATTTTCAGCTGGCACGACAGGCCTCCTCTGTTAAATTAAGTGATTATTTGTTTGTTACTGTTAATCCTGCCAGCTTCCTGCCGGTAAAAACGTGTCTCGCCTCACAAAAAAACATCATCGATGTGAAGTGGAACAATTTTTAACATCGCTGTGTCCGCCGCAACATGCCTGCCTGGCTGGTCTTCCCGTAACGTGGAGCCTGACGCTGGCTGTTATTTTCTGTTCTGGTTGGGCGGCAGATCCCTTACAATGTGAAAAAATGGTAATTGTCAGGGAGCAGATATGATTCCGGTTGAACGTCATCAACAGATTCTGGCGCTGGTGGCCGATCGCGGCGTAGTCAGTATTGCTGAGCTTACGGAGCGGCTGGGGGTGTCACACATGACCATCCGCCGCGACGTGCAGAAGCTGGAGGAACAGGGTGCCGTGCTGTCGGTCTCCGGCGGCGTGCGTACCGCGGATCGTCTGGCGGCTGAACCCTCACATCTGACAAAGAGCGCCCTGTTCAATGATGAGAAACGTGCGATTGGCCGGACCGCCGCACGCCATATTCCCCGTAACAGCTGCATCTATCTGGATGCGGGTACCACCACCCTGGCTCTGGCGAGGGAGCTGGTCGATCGCGATGATCTGCTGGTGGTGACCAACGACTTTATGGTGGCGAATCTGCTGATGGAGGCGAGTCAGTGTCGGGTGATTCACACGGGCGGAAGCGTGTGTCGCGAAAACCGCTCCTGTGTGGGTGAGTCGGCGGCGCGCAGCCTGCGGCATCTGGCCATTGATATTGCGTTTATCTCCGCCTCCTGCTGGGGGCCACGCGGCCTGTTTACGCCGGATGAAGATAAAGTGATGGTCAAGCAGGCGGTCAGCGACGTCAGCAGCAAGCGGGTGCTGCTGAGTGACAGTTCGAAATACAACAGGATTGCGACGTTTCTGGCACTGCCGATGGAGACGTTTGATCAGGTGGTGACCGACAAAAAACTGGGCGAAGCGGCGCTGGCGCAGTTAAGTGCGGGAAGCTGGGAGCTGGTGCTGGCGGGTTAGGTTTGCTGCCGGAGTGGCAGGAGGCGGGAAGCTGATGTCGCTGTCGCCGCCTTCCCGGCTTCAGGAAGGCGGCAACGTCAACGCGATGAGGCTTATTCGCTGAACTGCGGCACCGGATTACGGAAGCTGCGGGTCACGAAGGCCAGATAGATCACGCCGATGGCGGCCCAGATCAGGCCCAGTTCCATGGAGCTCTCTTCCAGATTCACCCACAGTGCACCCACGGTCAGCGCGCCAAGCAGCGGCAGCAGCAGATACTGTACGTGATCTTTCAGCGTGCGGTTACGCTTCTCACGGATCCAGAACTGCGCGATGACTGAAAGGTTGACAAAGGTAAACGCGACCAGTGCACCAAAGTTAATCAGCGCCGTGGCGGTCACCAGGTCGAAGTTGATCGCCATCAGGGCAATCGCTCCCACCAGCAGGACGTTGAGCGACGGGGTACGCCATTTCGGATGGATATAGCCGAAGAAACGCTCCGGGAATACGCCATCACGACCCATCACATACATCAGACGCGATACGCCAGCGTGCGCCGCCATACCGGATGCCAGTACCGTGACCACCGAGAAGATCAGGATGCCGACCTGCAACGCTTTACCGGCTACAAACAGCATGATTTCAGGCTG
The DNA here is from genome assembly GCF_048452665.1 of Pantoea graminicola. Classification (NCBI taxonomy): domain Bacteria; kingdom Pseudomonadati; phylum Pseudomonadota; class Gammaproteobacteria; order Enterobacterales; family Erwiniaceae; genus Pantoea; species Pantoea graminicola. Next base: position 213,979 of record NZ_JBLWSJ010000002.1, read on the forward strand.
TGAAGAGTCCGGGTGCTGGAAGCGGGTGATGTCCGGGAAATAGAGCTGCAGGAAATAGGATGCAGCAATAAAGATCACACCGCCAATCAGCGCCGTCAGGAAAATGGCGCGTGGGATGGTGCGTTCTGCATCTTTCGTCTCTTCCGACAGCGAGCTGATGCCATCAAAGCCGAGGAACGAGAAGCAGAGTATCGTCGCACCGGTAATCATCGGCACTACATGGGCATTCTCAGACCAGAACGGACGGCTGCTCACCAGCGTGCCGGAACCTACGCCGCTTGCCACACCGTAGATCACCATGCCGGTGATCCCGACCATGACGACGACCTGCAACACCACAATCACGCTGTTAAAGTTGGCGACGGTTTTGATGCCCTTGAGGTTGGAGAGCGTCATAAAGCCCACCAGCAGCACCACAAAAATCCACGACGGAATACCCGGCACCAGCGATTCGAAATAGTTTTTCGCCAGCAGGATGTTGATCATCGGCATGAACAGGTAGTCCAGCAGGGATGACCAGCCCACCATAAAGCCGACGTGCGGACTGATCGCCTTCTGAGCATAGGTATAAGCGGAGCCCGCAGAGGGGAAGCGGCGTACCAGCTTACCGTAACTCACAGCAGTGAACAGAATCGCAATCAGCGCGAAAGCATAGGCGGTGGCGACGTGACCATCGGTCAGCCCGGAAACGATGCCAAAGGTATCGAACAGGGTCATAGGCTGCATGTAGGCTAAGCCCATCATGACGACCGGAAGTAACGTAAGTGTTTTTTTGAGTTGCGCACGCTGTGGTGCGGCGGAGGTATTAAGCGACATGCTTCAGTCCCCCATGTGCGACAACCTGGCTGGGCTGGGTCACAGGGCAACTGCGCATTAAGCGACAGGGAGTCAGGCTGGTGGTTGACACGGCACCGTAGTCATCACGAAAACGCGTGCCAGCATTGGCTGGCAGAGTGTAAAACATCCCCATCTTTGTAATCCTCAATCTCACGCATGTGCGTGTTTTCAGTGTTTATCTATCCGGGTGCGTGCCCGGCCTCGGTTAAGTCAGCAAAAACGCTCTGTTAAAACTGGATGCAAAAAAAATAACCGGCGCTGAGAGCGACGGTTATCATCTGATTTTGCAGGCCGCGTATTCTGCCCTAACCCGTGGCAGAAATTCAAGCCATCGGGGCATCTTATGCAAAAAAAGTAAGCCACTTTGCACATAAAAGGGGCATCAGGCGTTTTTCAGCATCCAGTCAATTTCTGTTGCCGTCACCAGCCGCTCAAACTGCATCAGTTCATAGTTCTTGCAGCTATGCCAGACACTGGCAAAACGTTCGCCCAGCAGCTTCTGTAAAGGATAGCTGCTGTCAAACTCATACAGGGCATCGCTCTGACGGATCGGCAGCGCCAGCCCTTCGGCGTGATGACCGTTGCCGGTGACCGGATGCGGCAACGGCAGCTGGGTATCCAGCCCGTGCAGCATCCCGGCGAGAATGGCCGAGACCACCAGATAGGGGTTCGCATCCGCCCCGGCAACCCGGTACTCGATACGATGATTGTCGATATCGCCACAGGGGACCCGCAGCGCAACGGTCCGGTTGTTATGCCCCCACGACGCCTGTAACGGCACATAGGCATCCGGCACAAAGCGACGGTAGGCGTTGACGTTGGGTGCCAGCAGCGCCATCGAGGCGGGCATCAGGTCAATCATTCCGGCCAGCGCACGCTTCATCAGCGGGGAATCACTGCCGTCGTCGCAGGCAAAGGCGTTATGGTCGGCCGCATCCAGCATACTGATATGCACATGCATCCCACTGCCCGCATACTCCTCATAGGGCTTGGCCATAAAGGTGGCGGTCATGCCGTGGTTCTCCGCCACCTGACGGATCAGGCGCTTAAGCTGAACCGCATGGTCGCAGGCGCGCAGAACGTCGCGTGTGTGATGCAGGTTGATCTCAAACTGTCCGGGCGAGGCTTCCGCCAGCGCACCATCGGCCGGGATCCCCTGCAGTCGCGCCAGGTCGTCGATATCGCGCAGGACATCGGCAAAGTGGTCGAGATTATCGACTGAATAGACCTGGCTCTGCATATTGCGTTCATCACTGCCCGGCGAACACGGCGGCTGAATAAAGCCTTCCGCATCGCGCTTTTTGTCCACCAGATAGAACTCCAGCTCTACCGCTACCACCGGAAACAGCCCGCGGTTACGCAGCTGTTGCCACAGCCGGTTCAGGACATTTCGGGGTTCAACGTCAAAGGGAGTGCCATCTTGGTTACACATGGTCAGCAGCAGTTGCGCAATGTGCTGAGGGTCAGACGCGGAGGGAACTAAGGTACCGGAAACGGGCAGGCAGAGATTATCAGGTTCGCCCAGTGACTGGCCGAGTCCCGCTTCTTCCACCGTGTTGCCCAGGATATCCATCGCAAACACCGAGGCGGGGAAATAACATCCTTTTTCCAGCTTAGGCAGCGCAGAGACCGGAATGCGCTTGCCGCGGAACACACCATTTAAATCATTTAACAGGATATCGACATACTGCGTGTCAGGATGGCGCTCCAGCCAGGTTTTCACCTCAAGCTGGAACGCGCTGGTTCGTTTCTCTTCACTGTGAAGCGTGAAGTCTTCCACTTCTACCAGGTTAGTCATGATCTCACCCGCCCCTGTAAGGTTTGCGTAATGCTCAAAATAACGGCCACAACACTAACATAGCGCCAACATAAAAAGTGTGCAAATGTAACAAATCTGTTTGAAGAACAAACAGTGGATTGCTAGATTGAAAAAATATTGCACACTTAACCGCCAGACGTGCCCTTTCGGTAGATATTTCGAACAGCGATGCGAGGACGTGAGATGGGCATTATTTTTGACAAGCCGTTGATTGGCGTAGTGATGTGCCAGAAAGAACTGGGGGGTCACGCCACGCAGACGGTTCATAACAAATATATCGATGCGCTTGTCCAGGCGGGCGGCGTCCCCCTCGCGTTGCCTCACAGCCTGCTCGCAGCGCCGCATCTATCAGAAAACGCTATGGCTGTGCTGGATGGTCTGCTGCTGACGGGCAGTCCCAGCAATATCGAACCCTGGCATTATGGCGAGGCCGGGGAGGAGCCGCACGCCGATCCCGGCCGGGACCGTCTCGCCTTTCAGCTGATTACCTGGGCCACCAGCCATAAAATGCCGATGTTCGGCATCTGCCGCGGGATGCAGGAACTGGTGGTGGCGAACGGCGGCGCGCTCTGGCGGGAGCTCAGCGAACAGCCGGGCCTGCAGGGGCATCACGAAGATGAGACGCAGCCACTCGATCAACAGTATGCGCCTGCACATACGGTCGCCATTGAGCCGGACGGCCTGCTGGCGACGCTGCTGGACAGCCACCAGCCGCTGCAGGTTAACTCACTCCATCATCAGGGTATCCGCGAGCCGGGTCCGCAGCTGCGCGTTGAAGCGCGCGCGCCGGATGGGCTGATTGAGGCGGTGAGCCTGCGCCATCACCCTTTTGCCCTGGCGGTGCAGTGGCATCCCGAATGGCAGCCGGAACAGACGGCGGGATCCCTGGCGCTGTTCCAGGGCTTTATTCAGGCCGCCCTTCACTATCACAGAGGAAAAGAGGATGAGTGACGCCACGCTGGCTCCGGGACGCCGACTGGCACAAATCCGGCAGACGCTGGGCCTGTCGCAGCGGCGTGTGGCGGAACTGGCCGGACTGACCCACAGCGCCATCAGCACCATCGAGCAGGATAAGGTCAGCCCGGCCGTCAGTACTCTGCAGAAGCTGCTGAAAGTCTACGGGCTGTCGCTGTCAGAGTTCTTTTCGGAACCAAAACCGGACGCTGTGCCCAGAGTGATTGTGCGCGCCAGCGAGCTGCTGGAGATTGGCAGCCAGGGCGTTTCGCTCAGGCTGATCGACAACGGCAAGACACAGCGCACGCTGGGGATGCTGCTGGAAACCTATCAGCCCGGCGCCAGCACGGGCGAAAAGCTGCGCCATCCGGGTGAAGAGACCGGCACGCTGCTGGAGGGCGAAATTACACTGGTCATTAATGGTCAGCAGTTTCATCTCACGGCCGGAGAGAGCTACGTCATCGATACCGGTCTGCCACACAGCTTTACGAATCGGGCTGAAGTTCCCTGCCGCATTGTCAGTGCCCATACGCCAGCCAATTTTTAGGCGCTTCCTGGAGGTTGTTATGAATTACGTGGAGAGTTATTACGCAGCGACCGCCAATCCCCATGCGCCGTGGCCAACATTACAGGAGAGCATTCAGTGTGACGTCTGCATTATCGGCGGCGGTTTCACCGGCCTGTCGGCGGCGCTTCATCTGACCGAGGTGGGTTACGACGTGGTGGTGCTGGAGGCGGCGCGGGTCGGCTTTGGCGCCAGCGGACGAAACGGCGGTCAGGTGGTGAACTCCTACAGCCGCGATGTGGATGTGATTGAGCAGCGTTACGGCAAGGAGAGCGCCCGGATGCTGGGCAATATGATGTTTGAAGGGGCGGCGATCATCCGCGATCGCATCGATCGTTACGCTATCGACTGTGATTACCGGCCTGGCGGCATCTTTGCGGCTCTGAATGCGCGTCAGATGGCGCATCTGGAGAAGCAGAAATCGCTGTGGCAGCAGTATGGCAATCACGATCTGGAGCTGCTGGATGAACGCGCTATTCGCCGCGAAGTCGCGACCGATCGTTATGCGGGTGGACTGCTGGATCGGCGCGGCGGCCATCTGCACCCGCTGAACCTGGCGCTGGGTGAAGCCGAAGCGATTCGCCGGCATGGCGGACGCATCTATGAACAGTCGGCGGCGACAAAAGTAGTGTATGGCTCCCCCAACCGCGTGAAAACAGCCCATGGCGAGGTCAGCGCGACCTTTGTGATCTTCGCCGGAAACGCCTATCTGGCTCCCCAGCTGGAACCGCGACTGAGCCGGAAAAGCATGCCCTGCGGATCGCAGATTGTTGCGACCGAGCCGCTGTCGCCGGATCAGGCGCTGTCGCTGCTGCCGAACAACTACTGCGTCGAAGATTGTAACTATCTGCTGGACTATTTCCGTCTGACTGCGGACAACCGCCTGCTCTATGGCGGCGGCGTCGTCTATGGCGCACGGGAACCCGCTGACATCGAAGCCCTGATCCGCCCCAAACTGCGGCGCACCTTTCCCCAGCTGCAGAACGTGAAACTGGACTTTGGCTGGAGCGGCAATTTCCTGCTGACGCTGTCGCGTATGCCGCAGTTTGGCCAGCTGGAGAACAACGTCTATTTTATGCAGGGCGACAGCGGTCACGGCGTGACCAGCACCCATCTCTCCGGCAGGCTGATCAGCGAACTGCTGCGCGGCAACGCCGAGCGGTTCAATGCCTTTGCCCGCCTGCCCCACCTGCCGTTTCCCGGCGGCCGGCGCTTCAGCGTGCCGCTGACCGCGATGGGCGCGGTATGGTATGCGTTGCGGGATCGACTGGGGGTGTAAGGCAAGCTCTTACCCCTGCCCCGCCCGGCTATGAGGTTAGGGCGGGGCACCTGCCGTAACCTGGCATTTAGTATGTTGTAACTATGTGTCACAGGGATCCCGCTCGTAAAAAAGCGGGAGCGAACGGCCCCCGCCCTGGTGCGGCCTCCCTTGTTACTCCAGCGGCATCTTCACCGGGTCATCGTAGCGATAGTCGAAACCGAGTTCGCTACAGATGCGGGAACCGTCGATCAGCTTGCCGCTCTCCTTCACCGCCTCAGGCGCAAACTGCGGCGACTGCAGGCCCAGCTGGCGCGTGACCGCGGGATAGAAGGTGTCGCGCGACGGATGGGCTGGCGCGCAGAGGTTGTAAATCCGGCCCCCTTTCGGCGATTGCAGCAGCAGCGTGATCGCTTCCACCACATCATCCAGATGCACCAGATTCACGCCCTGCGAGCCGTTGGCCACATCCTGCTTACCCGCCAGGAAGCGTCCGGGATGACGCTTAGGCCCGACCAAACCGGCCAGGCGCACAATGTCCACACTGGTACCCGGCAGATCGTGCAGCCAGTTTTCCAGCCTGACCAGGGTTTTCCCGGCTACCGTTTCGGGCTCCAGCGGGCTGTTTTCCCGCTTAGGCCCTGACCGGCTGCCATAGACGGAGGTTGAACTGGTAAAAATGATGCGCGGCACCTTATAGACCAGCGCCGTATCGACCACGTTCTGCACCGCCTGCAGATAGGCTTCCCCCCCTTCGGCGGTCCGGCTCGCTGGTAGCGTGACGATAAGCGCATCCACGTTAAACAGCGGCTCGATATCTGCAGCATCACACTGCAGTTCCGGCGTCAGCTCCAGCTGAAATGCCTCGATGCCGCAGCGGCGCGCCGCATCCACCCCGTCCGGCGTTGTTTTGCTGCCGGTAACCTGCCAGCCCCGGGCTGTTAACGCGGTGGCCAGCGGCATACCTAACCAGCCCAGCCCCACAATCGCGACCTTTTTCATGTTCACTCCTGACGTAAAACATCCACCCTGACTTCACCGTAGTTTGCGCCCGGATTGCAAACCGGAACAACCTGTTTCAGCGCTTTCCGAACGTCATGTTTAAAAAAGTGTTGCCAAGCGCAGCCATCTTCGCTAGGTTAAACCCCACAAATGAATACTCATTCATCGACGAGATTATTATGACACGCGTTCAGTTCAACCATCATCACCACCATCACCCTGACTAGTCTTTCAGGCGATTGGTGCTGGGAGACTTTCAGGATCTTCCAGTGGTGTGAACGCAAGAGAACCCCCGGAAGATCGTCTTCCGGGGGTTTTTTTATGGGCTGACGTAACCAGCGATTCAGGACAGGATTAAGAGGACAGGAACCATGTTAGATAACACCCGTTTACGCATAGCTATGCAGAAATCCGGCCGTTTAAGTGATGATTCACGCGAACTGCTGGCGCGCTGCGGCGTTAAAATCAATCTTCAGCAACAGCGCCTGATTGCGTTTGCGGAGAATATGCCCATCGACATCCTGCGTGTGCGCGATGACGATATTCCTGGTCTGGTGATGGATGGTGTAGTCGATTTAGGCATCATCGGTGAGAACGTGCTGGAAGAGGAGTTGCTCTCGCGTCGTGCTCAGGGTGAAGATCCCCGCTACTTTACGCTGCGCCGCCTGGACTTCGGCGGTTGCCGTCTCTCACTGGCGATGGCGACCGATGCCGAGTACACCGGCCCGGAGTGCCTGGATAAGTCCCGCATCGCCACCTCCTACCCGCACCTGCTGAAACAGTACCTTGATAAGAAAGGCGTCAGCTTCAGAACCTGTATGCTGAATGGTTCTGTGGAAGTTGCGACCCGCGCCGGGCTGGCTGACGCCATCTGCGACCTGGTCTCGACCGGTGCGACGCTGGAAGCCAACGGCCTGCGTGAAGTGGAAGTGATCTACCGCTCCAAAGCGGTCCTGATCCAGCGTGACGGTGAGATGCCTGCCGCCAAGCAGGAGCTGATCGATAAGATGATGACCCGTATTCAGGGCGTGATTAAAGCGCGTGAATCGAAGTACATCATGCTGCACGCGCCGAGTGAGCGTCTGGAAGAGGTGATCAGCCTGCTGCCTGGCGCAGAGCGTCCGACCGTGCTGCCGCTGGCAGGCGATGTCAGCCGCGTGGCGATGCACATGGTCAGCAGCGAAACCCTGTTCTGGGAAACCATGGAAAAACTGAAAGCGCTGGGTGCCAGTTCAATTCTGGTGCTGCCAATTGAGAAGATGATGGAGTAAGCCATGGCCTTTTCTACCCCTATCGAGTGGCAGGCGTGCACTGCCGAACAGCAGCAGGCGCTGCTGTTACGTCCGGCCATCGCCGCGTCGGAGAACGTCACGCTGACGGTGCGTAACGTGCTGGAGCAGGTCAGGCTGAACGGTGACAAGGCCCTGCGCGAATTCAGCGCCCGCTTTGATAAAGCCCAGGTGGAGAATCTGCGCGTTACCCCGCAGCAGATTGCAGAAGCCAGCGCACGTCTGAGCGATGAACTGAAGCAGGCGATGGCCGTGGCTGTGGGAAATATCGAGACATTCCACAACGCGCAGATCCTGCCGCCGGTGGATGTAGAAACCCAGCCTGGCGTGCGCTGCCAGCAGGTTACCCGTCCGGTGAAGTCGGTTGGCCTCTATATTCCGGGTGGCTCCGCCCCCCTCTTCTCGACGGTGCTGATGCTGGCTACCCCGGCGCGTATCGCCGGCTGCAGCCGTGTCGTGCTCTGTTCGCCGCCGCCGATTGCCGATGAGATCCTCTATGCCGCACAACTCTGCGGCGTGGAAGAGGTGTTCCAGGTGGGCGGCGCGCAGGCCATCGCCGCACTGGCGTTTGGTACAGAAAGCGTGCCGCGCGTGGACAAAATTTTTGGCCCGGGCAACGCCTGGGTGACCGAGGCGAAACGTCAGGTCAGTCAGCGCCTGGATGGGGCAGCGATCGACATGCCGGCCGGACCGTCCGAAGTGCTGGTGATTGCAGATGAAGGCGCGACGCCCGCGTTTGTCGCCTCCGATTTACTCTCGCAGGCCGAGCACGGCCCGGACTCCCAGGTCATTCTGCTGACCCCCTCCTTATCGCTGGCAGAGGCCGTGGCGGAGGCAGTAGAGCAGCAGCTGGCGCAGCTCTCACGCGCCAGCACCGCACGTCAGGCGCTGGAGAGCAGCCGCCTGATCGTGGCGCGGGATCTTGAGCAGTGCATTGAGATCTCCAATCTCTACGGCCCGGAGCACCTGATCCTGCAGACCCGTCAGCCGCGCGAACTGGTGGACGCGATCACCAGCGCCGGTTCGGTGTTCCTGGGCGACTGGTCACCGGAATCGGCGGGCGACTACGCGTCCGGCACCAACCACGTTTTACCGACCTACGGTTACACCTCGACCTGTTCCAGCCTGGGACTGGCCGATTTTCAGAAGCGCATGACCGTTCAGGAACTGACCCCGCAGGGCTTCCTGAATCTGGCTGCTACTATCGAAACCCTGGCCGCCGCCGAGCAGCTGGATGCCCATAAAAATGCCGTTACCCTGCGCGTTGCCGCACTCAAGGAGCAAGCATGAGTCAGGATATTGAGCAGCTGGCACGCGCCAATGTGCGCGCCCTGACCCCCTATATGTCGGCGCGCCGCCTGGGCGGCAATGGCGACGTGTGGCTGAATGCCAACGAGTTTCCGCTGCCGGTGCCGTTTGAGCTGTCGCAGCAGACGCTGAACCGCTATCCCGAGTGCCAGCCTAAGGTGGTCATTGAGCGTTACGCCGCCTACGCAGGCTTAACGCCGGAGCAGGTGCTGGTCAGCCGCGGCGCGGATGAGGCGATCGAACTGATCATGCGCGCCTTCTGTGAGCCGGGCCAGGATGCGATTCTGTTCTGTCCGCCAACCTACGGCATGTACAGCGTCAGCGCCGAAACCATCGGCATCGAATATCGTACCGTTCCGGCCCTCAGCGACTGGCAGCTTAACCTGCCTGCTATCGCGGAACAGCTGGATGGCGTCAAGGTCGTTTACCTCTGCAGCCCGAACAACCCCACCGGCAACCTGATCAATCAGGATGACATCCGTCAGTTGCTGGCGATGACCGCCGGAAAAGCCCTGGTGGTGGCAGATGAGGCTTATATCGAATTCTGCCCGCAGGCGACCCTGACCGGCTGGCTGAAGGCGTATCCGCACCTGGTGATCCTGCGCACGCTCTCCAAAGCCTTTGCGCTGGCAGGACTACGCTGCGGCTTTGCGCTGGCGAACAAGCCGGTGATCGACCTGCTGATGAAGGTGATTGCGCCCTATCCGCTGGCAACGCCGGTGGCCGATGTGGCGGGTCAGGCCCTGAGTGAGCAAGGCATCGCCCTGATGCGTGAGCATGTGGCGCTGCTGAATGATAACCGGGGCTGGCTGCTGGCTGAACTGGCGAAGCTGGAGTGCGTCGTGCAGGTTTTCCCCAGCGAAACCAACTATGTGCTGGCACGCTTTACCGATTCACCGAAAGTCTTCAAAACCTTGTGGGATCAGGGCATTATCCTGCGTGATCAGAACAAAAATCCGGGCCTGTCGGGATGTCTGCGCATCTCCATCGGCACGCGTGAAGAGTGCGGGCGAGTGATCGCCGCGCTGCAAGCCTTTACTGTGGAGCAAGCATGAGCCAGAAGACCCTTTTTATCGACCGCGACGGTACGTTAATTTCTGAGCCACCTGAAGATTTTCAGGTGGACCGTATGGATAAGCTGGCGTTTGAGCCAGACGTTATCCCGGCGCTGCTGGCGCTGCAGGCCGCCGGTTATCGCCTGGTGATGATCACTAACCAGGATGGGCTGGGCACCTCCCGATTCCCGCAGGCCGATTTCGATGGCCCGCACAATCTGATGATGCAGATTCTGACGTCGCAGGGCATCGCCTTTGACGATGTGCTGATCTGTCCGCATATGCCGGAAGATCACTGCGACTGCCGCAAGCCGAAAACGAAGATGGTGGAGGCCTGGCTGGCTGAGGGCGCGCTGGACACCGGCAACAGCTACGTTATCGGTGACCGCCTGACTGACGTACAGCTGGCGGAGAACATGGGTATCCCCTCCATCCGCTACGGCGCTGACGGCCAGACCTGGCAGACCATTCAGCAGCGTCTGACCCAGCGCGACCGCCATGCGCTGGTGCAGCGCAACACCAAAGAGACGCAGGTCCGGGTCGAACTCTGGCTGGATCGCGAAGGTGGCAGCAAAATTAATACCGGCGTCGGCTTCTTCGACCACATGCTGGATCAGATCGCCGTGCATGGCGGATTCCGTCTGCACATCGACGTCAAAGGCGATCTCTACATCGACGATCACCATACGGTGGAAGATACCGGTCTGGCACTCGGCGAAGCCCTGCTGAAGGCGCTGGGCGACAAGCGCGGAATCGGTCGTTTTGGCTTTGTGCTGCCGATGGATGAATGTCTGGCCCGCTGTGCGCTGGATATCTCCGGCCGTCCGCACATCGAATTTAAAGCCGAGTTCAATTATCAGCGTGTCGGCGATCTCAGCACCGAGATGGTCGAGCACTTCTTCAGCTCGCTCTCCTACGCCATGATGAGCACCCTGCACCTGAAAACCAAAGGCAAAAACGACCATCACCGTGTTGAGAGCCTGTTTAAAGCCTTTGGCCGAACGCTGCGTCAGGCGATCCGCGTTGAGGGGAATACCCTGCCGAGCTCAAAAGGAGTGCTGTGATGAACGTGGTGATCATGGATACCGGATGCGCCAACCTCTCATCGGTGAAATGGGCGATTGAACGTCTGGGCTACAGCCCGGAAGTGAGCCGCGATTCCGATGTAGTGCTGCGCGCCGACAAACTCTTTCTGCCCGGCGTGGGCACCGCGCAGGCGGCGATGAATCAGCTGCAGGAGCGCGACCTGATCGATCTGGTGAAAGCCTGTACCCAGCCGGTGCTGGGGATCTGTCTGGGTATGCAGCTGCTGGGGCGCGGCAGCGACGAGAATGGCGGCGTGCCGACGCTGGGCATTATCGATGAGCCAGTCTCGCTGATGGATACGCACGGCCTGCCCCTGCCGCACATGGGCTGGAACCAGATCACCGCCCAGGCGGGCAATCATCTGTTCCGTGGCATCGATGAAGGTTCCTACTTCTACTTTGTTCATAGCTATGCGATGCCGGTCAACGCCAGCACCATCGCGCAGTGCCACTACGGTGAAGCCTTCACCGCCGCGGTGCAGAAAGATAACTTCTTTGGCGTCCAGTTCCACCCGGAACGTTCGGGTAAAGCCGGTGCGCAGCTGCTGAAAAACTTCCTGGAGATGTAATGATTATCCCCGCGTTAGATTTAATTGATGGCAAAGTGGTGCGTCTGCATCAGGGCGACTATGGCCAGCAGCGCGACTACGGCAGCGATCCGCTGCCGCGTCTGCAGGATTATGTAAGCCAGGGCGCGACCCTGCTCCATCTGGTGGATTTGACCGGTGCGAAAGATCCGGCAAAACGGCAGATTGCGCTGCTGAAAACGCTGCTGGATGGCGTTGATGTGACGGTGCAGGTCGGCGGCGGCATCCGCAGCCGTGACGACGTCGAGGCGCTGTTAGCGGCCGGTGCGAGCCGCGTGGTGGTGGGTTCCACCGCCGTGAAACAGCCCGATGAGGTTAAACGCTGGTTTGCGGAGTTTGGTGCAGAGGCGATTGTGCTGGCGCTGGATGTGCGTATTGACGCCAGCAACCGTAAAGAGGTGGCGATCAGTGGCTGGCAGGAAGCGGCGGGTGTCACGCTGGAAGAGGTAATCACTGATTTCCGGCAGGTGGGCCTGAAGCATGTGCTCTGCACCGATATTTCCCGCGACGGCACCCTGAGCGGTTCTAACGTCGCGCTCTATCAGGAAGTAACGGCGCGCTTCCCGGAGATTGCTTTCCAGTCATCGGGCGGTATTGGCGACCTCAACGATATTGCCGCCCTGCGCGGCTGCGGCGTGCAGGGCGTGATTGTCGGACGCGCGCTGCTGGAAGATAAATTTACGGTTTCGGAGGCGATCGCATGCTGGCAAAACGGATAATCCCCTGTCTTGACGTTCGTGACGGTCAGGTGGTCAAGGGCGTACAGTTCCGCAATCACGAGATCATCGGTGACATCGTCCCGCTGGCACAGCGCTATGCGGCCGAAGGTGCCGACGAGCTGGTCTTTTATGATATCACCGCCTCCTCTGATGGCCGGGTCGTGGATAAGAGCTGGGTATCGCGGGTCGCTGAAGTGATCGATATCCCCTTCTGCGTCGCGGGCGGCATCAAAACGCCGGAAGACGCGGCGCGTATCCTTGAGTTTGGCGCGGATAAGATTTCGATTAACTCACCGGCGCTGGCAGATCCCTCGCTGATCACCCGGCTTGCCGACCGCTTTGGCGTGCAGTGTATCGTGGTCGGGATTGATACCTGGTTCGATGAAGCCAGCGGCAAATATCAGGTCAATCAGTACACCGGTGACGAAGCGCGTACCCGCGTAACCCAGTGGGAAACGCTGGATTGGGTGCAGGAAGTGCAGAAGCTGGGCGCAGGTGAGATCGTGCTGAACATGATGAATCAGGATGGCGTGCGTAACGGCTATGACCTGGTGCAGCTGAAGAAGATGCGCGACGTCTGCAAAGTGCCGCTGATCGCCTCTGGCGGCGCAGGCACGATGCAGCACTTCCTCGACGCCTTTACTGAGGCAAACGTGGATGGCGCGTTAGCCGCGTCAGTGTTCCACAAACAGATTATTAATATTGGTGAGCTGAAGAGCTTTCTTATCGACAACGGAGTGGAGATTCGCGCGTGCTAACCGAACAACAACTGGCCCTTCTCGACTGGGATAAAACCGGGGGCATGATGCCGGTCATCGTGCAGCACAACGTCTCCGGCGAAGTGCTGATGCATGGCTACATGAACCCGGCGGCGCTGGATAAAACCCTGGCTGAAGGCAATGTCACCTTTTTCTCCCGCACCAAAAACCGTTTATGGACCAAGGGCGAAACCTCCGGTCACTTTCTGCAGGTCGTGAGCATCACGCCTGACTGTGATAATGACACCCTGCTGGTGCTGGCGAACCCGATTGGCCCCACCTGCCATCTCGGCACCACCAGCTGCTTCTCACCCGCCGCGCCGGAGTGGACCTTCCTCTATCAGCTGGAGCAGTTGCTGGCTTCGCGTAAAACGGCCGACCCGGAGAGCTCCTATACCGCGCGGTTGTACGCCAGCGGCACCAAGCGTATCGCCCAGAAAGTGGGGGAAGAAGGCGTCGAAACCGCACTGGCGGCGACGGTCAACGATCGTCACGAGCTGACGAACGAAGCCTCCGATCTGGTCTATCACCTGATGGTGCTGTTGCAGGATCAGGATCTCGACTTCAGCGCCGTCATCCATAACCTGCGCGCCCGCCACCAGTAATTATGCAAAAAACTGCTCAGAATGACGTTTTATGCAAATTCTGAGCAGACTTCTTCTCAAAAATTCCAGTAACCGGGCTCAGAGAGCGCCTGCAGCGGAGGGGCGTTCCGGCATCCCTTCTGACGATGCCTGCGATGGGATTCAATTATCTGGATCCGCCTATTGAAGGCTGGCAATGATGAAAAAAACGCTGTCCCCTTTTGAACGTGAGTCGATGCTACCGGATCTTCTTCAGCTGTTACCTGAAGAGAAATTATCGCAAGGTGCACTTCTGATGCAGCTTCGCAAAAACGTGCCGGGATTCTCCTAGGGGCGTTATGCTGCACTGGCCCTACACTAAGCTGGACAGGGAGAATAGCACGCTGGCTCCCCTCAACCGGGCGCTTAACCCCTGGGTTTGAAAACCGGCCTATTGCCGCGTCAATCGCATATGCTGGAGACACTGATGCTGCAACTGACAGCAGGAGAGAAACGTGACGACTTATGAGAAACTCATCGCCCTGCTCGACCAGCATCAGGCCCGCTATCGCCTGATGGAGCATGAGGCCACCGGAAAATGTGAAGCGGTCGCGGCGATTCGCGGCACCGAAATCGGCCAGGGTGCGAAAGCGCTGGTCTGCCATGTGAAAGGCAATGGTGTTAAGCAGCATGTGCTGGCGGTGTTACCGGCCGACCGGCAGGCCGATCTCGGCAAAGTCGCCGTCGCTGCGGGAGGACGTCGCGCCTCACTCGCCAGCCCGGCGGAGACCGCCCAACTGACCGGCTGCGTCTTCGGCGCGATCCCACCCTTTAGTTTTCATCCCGACCTCAGACTCATCGTGGACCCTGCGCTGTTTGAACGTTATCCGGAGATCGCCTTTAACGCCGGTCTGCTGGAACGCTCAGTGATCCTGAACACCGAGGATTATCGGGCGCTCTGCGCGGCAGAAGTGGTGCAGATCACACAGTAATTGCCATCCCGCCAGCCCGGCGATACTCTGCAGAGACACTCATCACGACAGAATAAGAGCAAAATCATGAACATTTTCCCTCAAGGTCTGCGCCAGACGCTGGCTGTAGCGGTCATGGCAGGCTGCGCGTTCGGCGCCCAGGCAAAAATCGACCAGGTTCGTTTCGCCGTCGATCCGACCTATCCGCCGTTTGAATCAAAGACGCCGCAGGGCAAGCTGGTCGGCTTTGATATCGACCTGGGCAATGCGCTCTGTGCTCAGATGCAGGCGAAGTGCGTCTGGGTTGAAAGCCAGTTTGACGGCATGATCCCGGCTCTGAAAGCGCGTAAGTTTGACGCCATCCTCTCCGATATGGGCATCACCGAAGAGCGCCTGAAACAGATCGATTTCACCGTTCCCCTTTACGACACCCATACTCAGCTTATCGCCCGTAAAGGCGCCAACATCCTGCCTGCGGTGGATTCACTGAAGGGCAAAACTGTCGGTGTGGAACAGGGAACGGTACAGGAGCGCTATGCGCTGGCGAAGTGGCAGCCCTATGGCGTGACCGTGGTGCCCTATGGCGATCAGGCGCAGGTGGAAAGCGATCTGGTGTCGGGCCGGCTGGATGCCGTCTTTACCGATGCGGCGCAGGCGGCCATCGGCTTCCTGAAACAACCGCAGGGCAAAGATTTTGAGCTGGCCGGTCCGATTATTCAGGATCCGATTATCGGCCCCGGCACCGCTATTGGCCTGCGTAAAGGAGACAGTGAACTGAAGAGTGCGCTGGACAACGCCTTTGCTGAGATCAAAAAGAACGGCACCTTTGATCAGATTCAGAAACGCTACTTTGCCACGGATATCTCCATCCAGCAGTAAGGTCCGGTCGCCGCCGTTCGTCCTCACCGCGATCCGACACTATACTGTTACTTTTTCGGGACGGCGCGCTGTCGTCCTTTGCCGATTAAAGGACATTAACACGGTATGCATCAACAACATCATCCACTGTTAAGCGCCTCTTTAGGCACCCAGCGTGAAATCATCAGTTTCCACTTTGCCGGGGATCATGAACGTCAGGTTTATATTCAGGCTGCGCTGCATGGCGATGAACTGCCCGGTATGGCGGTGGCCTGGTTTTTAAAGCAGCGGCTGCAGGCACTGGAGTCCGCCGGACAACTTAAAGCCGCCTTCACTCTCGTACCGGTTGCCAATCCTCTGGCGCTGGGACAGCACTGGCATGGCACCCATCTTGGCCGCTACCATACGCTCTCTGGGCAGGATTTTAATCGTCGCTTTCCCTCTCTGGGCGCGACCCTGGCGGCCACTCTGGCCGACAGCCTGACGCAGAGCGAGTCCCAGAACCGCAACCTGATCCGCGAGGCAATCGATCGCCACTACCGTGACACCGTGCCAAAAACTGAGCTGGATGCACAGCGTTTCACGCTGATGCGCATGGCCAGTCAGGCAGACCTGATGATTGACCTGCACTGTGACTGGGAAGCTGTGCCGCATCTCTACACCACACCACATGCGTGGCCGGAGATTGAGCCACTGGCGCGCTGGCTGGGCAGTGAGGTGCAACTGCTGGCGCAGATCTCCGGTGGTGAGCCGTTTGATGAGGCCTGCTGTGAACCCTGGCTGACGCTGGCTGAACGCTTTGGGGAGGCGTATCCGATGCCGCGCGGATTACTGCCGGTGACGCTGGAGTTGCGTGGCGTACGGGATGTGACGCCTGAACAGGCGGAGAAGGATGCAGATGCGATTATTGCAGCACTGCAGGAGGGCGGCTATATCGCCTATAGCGAACCGGCTATTTCGGTAGAGGTGGCTGCACCGGTGATTGGCGGGGATGAACTGGTGCCGGCGAATGCGGCGGGCGATGATGTAGTGGCGATAAACGATGGCCCCATCGGCCTGACCGTGCCTGAGGTGACGGAAGCGCCGGGAGAGACAGGAGTGATTAAGGAGCGTCACAGCGAAGGAACGTCGGCCTCCTCCCCTGCCCTGAAAAATCCGCCGACGCCGTTAGCGGCCTGCGAATATATCCACTCACCCGTGTCAGGTCTGATCCTGCATCGTAAGCCGCTGGGTGCCCAAATCCGGCCTGGCGAAGTCGTGGCCGAGATTGTCGATCCCGTTACCGATCACATTACGCCGCTGGTCGCCGAATATGGCGGCATTCTCTATGCGAGGCACTGGGTGCGCTTTGCGACGGCAGGCATGCTGGTCGTCAGGCTGGCGGGCGAACAGGAGATTCGGAGTGGGGATTTGCTGGCATGATAAAAAAGGGCTTCCCGCAGGAAGCCCTTTGATTACTGCCATGATAAAAAAAGGGCTTCCCGAAGGACGCCCTTTTTTAGTGATTAATCTAACCACTCAGTGTGGAACACACCGTCTTTATCAATGCGTTTATAGGTATGCGCACCGAAGTAGTCACGCTGCGCCTGAATCAGGTTGGCAGGCAGAACTTCTGAACGATAGCTGTCGTAGTAAGCAATCGCAGCAGAGAAGGTCGGCGTCGGGATACCGTTCTGAATCGCGTAGGAAACCACATCGCGCAGCGCCTGCTGATACTGATCCGCGATATCTTTGAAGTACGGTGCCAGCAGCAGGTTTGCGATGCCTGCATCTTCTGCGTAAGCATCAGTGATCTTCTGCAGGAACTGGGCGCGGATGATGCAGCCAGCACGGAAGATCTTCGCGATTTCACCGTAGTGCAGATCCCAGTTGTTCTCTTCTGATGCGGCACGCAGCTGCGAGAAGCCCTGTGCATAAGAGACAATTTTACCCAGATAGAGCGCACGACGCACTTTCTCGATAAATTCCGCTTTGTCACCGGTAAAGGCCTGAGCCTGAGGGCCGCTCAGCACTTTAGAGGCGGCTACACGCTGCGTTTTCAGTGAAGAGAGGTAACGGGCGAAGACAGATTCGGTGATCAATGACAGTGGCTCGCCGAGGTCCAGAGAACTCTGGCTGGTCCATTTACCGGTGCCTTTGTTCGCCGCTTCATCCAGAATCACATCGACCAGGTATTTACCCTCTTCATCTTTCTTAGTGAATATATCTTTGGTGATGTCGATCAGGTAGCTGCTCAGCTCGCCATTGTTCCACTCGGTGAAGGTTTGAGCCAACTCTTCGTTGTTCAGACCCAGCGCGCCTTTCAGCAGTGCGTAGGCTTCCGCGATCAGCTGCATGTCGCCGTATTCGATGCCGTTGTGGACCATCTTCACGTAGTGGCCGGCGCCGTCCGGACCGATGTAAGCTACACAGGCTTCGCCATCTTCGGCACGCGCGGCAATCTTGTCCAGGATTGGTGCAACCAGCTCGTAAGCTTCTTTCTGACCGCCAGGCATGATGGATGGGCCTTTCAGTGCGCCCTCTTCACCGCCAGACACACCGGTACCGATAAAGTTGAAGCCCTGGTCAGACAGCTCTTTGTTACGACGGATGGTATCTTTGTAGAAGGTGTTACCGCCATCGATCAGAATGTCGCCCTTATCCAGATGAGGCGTCAGCGAGGCGATAGTTTTATCGGTCGCTTCACCCGCCTGAACCATCAGCAGGATACGACGTGGTTTTTCCAGCGATTCAACGAACTCTTCAACGGTGTAAAAAGGAGCAAGCTTCTTGCCCTGATTCTCGGCGATGACTTCATCAGTCTTTTCGCGTGAACGGTTAAAGATAGAAACAGTGTAACCGCGGCTCTCAATGTTAAGAGCCAGGTTGCGGCCCATCACTGCCATACCTACAACGCCGATCTGTTGCTTGGACATTACATACTCCTGTCTGATTTTAAGACTAATAATCATTCAAAAATGCACTTTTTCATAATACATGATGCAAATCAAAAATTACATCGGCTTGTAAAATCAAGCACTAACAGACAAAAACCGCATTCATGCCTGAAATCCAATGCGGTTCTATAGTCTGTTGCGTAACTGCTCTAACTCTTCTTCACAAACTCTGACACGTTCAATGTAGCGCTGAAGTTCAGTGACGATGCTTTCCTTTTCTTTCTTAAGATTTTCATACAAGTCTATTGCTGCATACGCATCAAGAGTAGATTGTTTGGCTTTGCGCTGTTCATATTCAAGACGGCCGTGCAGGTCCAGAATGATAGGCAATAATACATCTGATGGATTCAATTCCGTGGCCAAATCTCCATACTCAGGATCAAAGCTGGCTAGCGCTCTATCGATAGCATCGTCAAATTTTGACGTAATATTGGGATCGATCCAGTAATCGGTCAGAAGGAAAGCAAGTAATTTTTTCTGATTAGCATTCATTTTCTCCGGATTATCAGAAAACGCTTGTTCCAGATCTTTTTTATCTTTAATAATAGTTGAGCACTGCTGCCATTCACATTTACCTGCGCAAAAAACAGAGGCTCCATCAATTAATGCTTCAATTCCAACGCCGGAATTAATGGTAATCACCGACCGGGATTCTCTGATTAGGTGGTGAATGTTGCTGTTAGTTCTGACCACCCAGGGATTGCTTTGCGTGAGCAATGTAATCGTCTCTTCAACAGCAAAAGACTGGCAGAACGGATGTCGTTTAACGAATAAATAGATCTCTTTTTCTCGCGCAACTTCTGCCGCATCTAACAGTAAACGGACGCCATCATAGTGACTATGAATAGCGACCGGATCATTCTGGACCTGCATAGGATAAAAGACAAACCCTTTAGCACTTTCAGGCAGTGCCTCATCAGACTGAGGATATTTTGATTCATTTTTTTCAATGAACTTCAATTTCCATTCGTCGAGAATTCTTTCGACTTCTATTTCACCTAAACCTTCAACTTTATCTTTATATTCATCAAAGTTTAGCGAAATATCGGACCAGCCGGAATAGCCGGAAAAATCCATTGAAAATAATGGAGTAACTGCAGCTTCTTTCATCCTGACAATATTCTTTTCCTCACCCCACGAGTGGTATGAAAAGACTAAAGTTCCCTTTTCTGGCTTTCTGGGAGCCTCATCAGCGCCAAAAGGGACTTCTCTGAAATAAAGAGGAATTTTTCTTTCTGTGAGCGCCAGAATCAGGTTAGTAATAAAAAATCTGTGCTTGTGTCCATCGACTGGGTTTTTCATCCAGGAGACCGGAACTTCTACAACGATTTTTGATGGCATGGATTTCTCTACTTTGTCACTCAAGTTCATTGTATACCCCCAGTGTTCTCTTTATCACATACGTTGAGCAAAAACGCGACATTACCCAGGCCCGAGCATTCACTCCGAAATCCATTCTCAGTTTTTTATTCGTAATTAAGATTTCAAGTTTTCGCGCCAGATCATCAATATTTTTATCAACGATGAAACCTGTACAGTTGTTAACAATGATACTGCTGCACCCACCCATGTCATATGAGATTGAGGGACGCCCAACAGCCGCAGCCTCTATCAGAATTCTTGGCACACCCTCGGCATAAACTGATGGCAAGGCAACGATATTTGCTTGCTCTATAAGCGTCTTAACATCATCACGTTGACCAAGCCAGATAATATCTTCTGCTTCGGACCAATTTCTGATGACATCATCGGGAATAGCGTCAGGGTCTTTCTTAACTGTAATACCTGCAACCACAAGGTTAAAATGCACGCCTCTTTGCAGTAGAACTTTTCTTGCCTCAATAAGATCAGAAAGGCCCTTACTCCAGATTAGACGACTGGCGAATAAAACGGCAGGAGGCGTATTATCGGGCTCATTCAGATATTCAAACTTCTCAGTATCGATTCCTGCACCATCGATTACGATCGTTTTGGTCGGGTCAACTCCTGTAATTAAAATTATTTTATCTCGATCCATTTCATGTTCGAAGATAAAGAATATGTCCTTTTTTTTGCTAACCCATCGATAAAAAGCTGAGACACTATGTTTAAGTATTTTATATTTTTTCGCATTCGAAGAAAATACCCTGCCTAAACCAACAAAGCTTAATACCAGTTTTTTCCTGAAAACTTTTGCATAAAACCCGCCGATAAGGCACGGCTTGATAGTGATACAGTGTAAAATATCGGGCTTTATTTTCCTGATAATCTGAAGCGATCGGACTAAATCCCTGAACATGACAAGCGGATTAAGAGATTGCTCTGACATTCGGGAGTCATGAGGTTTAATGCCTGATAACTCGAATTCTCTGAAGATCTTCGCGCTTTCGAAATTGCAGATTACATGAACTTCGTATCCATCTTCTTTTGCAGCCAGCGCCCGCTCTTTCCAATGTAAATTGAAATACCAATCAGAATTAATATAAAAACAAAGCTTTTTCATTAACGCCTGCCATTTTTAGAACCTTTAGCCGCAAAGAACAAGCCATCAATAACACCTCTGGATAGAGACGTGAGGTAACTAAATTTGCTTTTCGACTTGCCTGCCAATAAATAATATTTAGCTACCCGCAAAAAGATAGAAATAATGCTAAACGGTTTTCTGTCGGAAAAAATATATCGCGATGATATCAAATTTCGTGCTAAATAATAAATTTTCCATGGCATCATAGCAGAACTGGACTCAACAACATCGTGATGAAAAACCAGATCGGGATTATATACTAATTTACAACCTTCAATATGCAATTTCCATGAATAAAAGACATCATCGAAATAGATAAAAAGGGACTTATCAATGAATTGATAAGTCTCTTTAAGCGTATTAAACGCTATAAATACGCCTACAAATGAAAATGCCTGAATCTCTGTAGTGGACAATTCAACAGCTTCAAATTCGGAACTTTCACCAGAATACTGCAGTAATTCACCGACAGTATTGGGGATTTTTTTCCACGGAATATTCATTTTACAACGCGAACCTCGCGTATCCAGAACGCGGGTCGCAATCGCCTGAGCATGTTGCTTATCACTGACAATGAAGTTTTCGAGTAATGTTGAGTCCGGATAGGCGTCGTCATCAAAAAACAGCACCCAGTCCGGGGTGCTGTTTGCTGCTATCCATTCAGAGCCTCTGTAAAAGCCACCAGCTCCGCCATCATTAACTTCACTTGAAATTATTTTCAGACGAGGGTCGTTCAGATTCTTTAACCAGTCAGAAGTAGCATCGGTTGAAGCATTATCCACAATAACTATTTCATAAAAGGGTAAAGGCGCTACCGCAGTCCAACACTTTTTAAGTTTTTCGAGACGATTGTGGGTGACAATTAAAGCGGCAATTTTCATCTGGGATTGACCGAGAAAACAGCCATTTTCTGATCGTTTTGCAGCGCGTGGCGATATTTTTCAACAACATCCAGGGCTTCTTTTATCGTCACATCCATATCAAGATAGCGATAGGTACCCAGGCGACCGATGAACGTAATGTTCTCTTCCTTTTCCGCTTCATCCAGATACTTGTTCAGTAACTGCATTTCGCCCATCTGCCGGATAGGGTAATAGGGAATATCGTTTTCAGTGCAGGATCTGCTGTATTCTTCATAGCACACAGACTGCTCATGATGTTCCCACGGCGCAAAATATTTGTGCTCAGTAATGCGCGTATAAGGAACACTAACCTCACCATAGTTCATTACGGCGCAGCCCTGGTAATCACCTTCAGCTTCAAAACGCTTAAAGTCTAATGTTCGGTAACCTAAACGTCCTTCCTTGAAATCAAAATACCCGTCTAAAGGACCGCTATAAAAAACATGATCATAATTCTCTTTTTCGTTACGATCAAAAAGGGTATTTAATTCAACAGTGATATTTTCATGATTAAGAATCGATTCGACGATAGGGGTATAGCCCTCTTTCGGCATGCCCTGAAACTTATGATTGAAATAGTTATCGTCATAATTGAATCTGACGGGCAATCTTTTCAGAATAGACGCGGGTAGCTCTTTAGGTTCCATTCCCCATTGTTTAATTGTATAGCCTTTGAAGAAGGCCTCATATAACTCTTTACCGACAAAACGTAATGCCTGCTCCTCGAATGTCTGAGGATCGGTGATACTTTTGTCGCCTTTGGATTCAATGAGTTCTTTAGCTTGCGTCGGGTTGCAGGTTTTACCAAAAAACTGATTAATGGTATGCAGGTTAATGGGAAGCGAATAAACGCTGCCATTTACAGTTGCTTTAACGCGGTTGATATAAGGCATCATTTCGCAATGCGAGTTAATGTATTCCCACACTTTTTCATTATCGGTATGGAAAATATGGGGTCCATAGGTATGAACCATCACATCCGTCTTAGCGTCTCTTTCGCTGTAGCAATTACCCGCAATATGATTGCGTGCATCGATAATGCGTACTTTATGGCCATCTTCAGCCAGTTCGCGGCCAATTACCGCACCAGAGAAACCAGCACCAACAATCAGAATATTTTTTTTCATAAATTAACCTAAAATCACACGACGAATTTTGTAATAGTTACGAGCGATCATTTGCCTGCGCTTACTGCCAACCGGAGCAAATCTGTTAAAGTAAGGCATAATCTTTCTTTTAACCTTGGTCTGAAACAGAACATGCTGATTCACTACTACAGGTTGTGTTGTAAAACCGGTTTTATTTAAACGGTCATAAACCTCTTTCTGCCAGGGGGTTGCATTGATATAAGACATAAAATTGTCAAAGAAATCTACATGAGGCGCATCCCACGGCTTATTTTCACCCGCGAAATGGATCATTTTAGGCTGCTTTCTTGATTTCAGAAAACCCATATAGGTTTCAAATTTCAGGTTGGGGAAGAAATCATCGGTATTTCCATTGCCATGATATACGTTCCATTCGCCTGGCAGATAATGAACACGGTCATAAAATACTTTATTCATGATATCCTGATCGAGGAACCAGTATCTGCGGGCCTTCATCGCCGCCATCAGACTGGCAAACGTGTTTTCTTTTCTCATTTGAGAAATATTGAAAAGAATAATACCAGCCTGGAAGTAATTTTGGGATTCTTTCATCCCCAGAATCTGTTCCAGATACTGGCCAGCAGTCAGGTTTGCAGGTTCATCAATATGTGCGATCGCGCCAAACTTAACGAAGCCTTCCATTACGATGTCACGCACTGCAGCGATTAAATTGTCGCCCACTTCAGTATGAACCAGTTCTGCAACATCGCTTTCCACGATAGTATCAGCGTCTATAAACAGAACTTTTTCAAACTCACTGAATATAGAGGGTATGAACAACCGGGCATAAGTAGCAGCACTGAAGTGAGCACGTGTATATACGCTTTTCATTTCACTAAAAGCGTTTACATCAAAGAAGCGTAATGAGAAATTGCTCCTGCCTTTGATTAGAGAGAGAAAACGGGACTTGTTTCTTTGTGAAACACCGTTTTCCAGAACCACAATGTCGTAGTTATCGCTTTCACTACTATTTTTAATAATTGAGTTGACCAGCGCACCGCCGCTAAGTGCATAATTATCATCAAAACAAATAACCACAGGAATGTTATTGTGGCTAAAAGCCGGCTTTAGCTTTCCGTTAAATGTTTCAGTTTTAACAAAAGTCCTTTGGAGTTCTTTCTTTTTCAGGCCCGCCGACTTTTCCTTGTGAATCAGGAAAATGTTGAACAGACGTTCGGAGATATGTCCGATAACGCGCTTCTCCTGACCATTATAATTTCTCATTGAGAAATTGCTTTCCAGGTCATCAAAGATGCTAAACAGCCACTCTGAGTATTCTGCAAATAGCTCAGATTTCATAACAAACATGTTAGTGTAGTAACCATCATGGGCACTGTTAAAAATCTTAACTGCTGCAGCATACTCCGGATACAGATAAAGCAGACTGTCTATAGCTGACTGATAATCCTCAATATGCAGATGCTGTGAAATCTTGTAGTGCTCGTAATTATTTTTGCTCCCCGCCTGTCTGACACTCCATTTTTTGGGCAGTAAGATATCGTTATCGGCGATAGCATTAACGATTGACTCTTCATTCAGGCCGAACTTAGTTTCATACTCTTCTGAAATAATTTCGTCATTCACAACGCCCCAGACATCTTCAGGGTAATCCTGCTTATCTGAAAAATTCAGATGGCGCCTGTAATGCATGAAACCTACATATTCAGAAGAAATATCATTCTTCCACACCCAATATTGAGCTGTCAGCTCACAATAAAATGGATTTTTAATCGAAATGTTTTCACCAGAATCATCACCACCACAACAAATATCATTAAAGCTATTCGCTTTTCCAACATGGATAGGCTTGATTATTGGAGATGAAAGAAAAGCGCTAGGCTTATGATGACTTGTATAGAGTTTGACTTTATTGGTATAAATACTCATTCGATGTTTCCTTACATAGAAGAACGATACTGTTGCAATAAACTTTCGGCACTACCACTTGCTCTCAATTTGTGATTCTCAATCCAGATGACACGATCGCAAATTTTTTCGATATCACTTAGATTGTGGCTTACAAATAGAATTGTTACACCTTTGGCTTTAAAATTATTTATTGTCTCAATACATTTTTTCTGGAATGCATAGTCTCCGACTGCCAGGACTTCATCAATGATGAGAATATCCGGGTCAACCTGGGTAATCACCGAAAACCCCAGCTTAGCTAACATCCCGCTTGAATAGACACGAATAGGTTCATCGATAAACTCACCTAACTCAGAAAACTCTATTATCTTGTCTATTCTTTCATTTAATTGCTTACGTCGCAATCCAAGAAGGGTTGCATTCAGGCGAATATTTTCACGCCCCGTGAGTTCCGGATGAAACCCGCCGCCGAGTTCCAGCATCGAGGCAACCCTGCCGTTGGTTTTGACAACCCCGGCAGTGGGTTTGATAACTCCAGCCACAAGCCCAAGCGATGTACTTTTACCGGCACCATTGCGGCCAATCAGCGCAACGGACTCACCTTTATAAACAGTAAAACTTATATCTTCGATGGCGAGATAGCTTCTGCCTGAAAGCAGAGTCAACGCGCGCTTGGGATTAAAAATAAGTTCTTTTATCCCGGAGCCAATATGATGATATAGAGGATAACGCTTGGTAACTGCTTTGAATTCTATTGCTACTTCCATTATAAGATCTCTGCAAATCGGAATTTCAATTTATTAAATACCCAGGAGCCGATAATAACTGTGATTATGCCCATCCCGTACAGTGAGAGAATTTTTTCATAATCAACATTACCGTTCATAAACAGCTCTCTCCAGCTTAATACCATGTCTGCCAGAGGGTTATAATTAACTAACCACTGATAATTGGCTGGTATCATATCTCCTGCATATAAAATTGGGGTGCAGTAGAAAAGTAACATAATGCCTAGTGTGACAAATCTCTCTAAATCTCTGAAAAACAGGTTCAGCGTGGACAGGAAAAGCGCTATCCCATAGGAAAATATCAACTGCCCTATCCCTATTAGCGGTATCCCATATAACCAGTTCCAGTGGGGGGTCATGTCATATATAAATAAGAACACGATAATTACAGGGATGGTGCACAAAAAGTGCAGACACTCCATCATGACATTACTGAAGGGGATAACCGATCTGGGAAAAACTGTTTTTTTTATAATCTGTGCATTTGCAATGAATGAGAACAGCGAGTTAGAAGTCGTACTTGCAAACCATTGCCATGGGAATAATCCGGTAATGATGAATATTGTGTAATTAGGGATCTGAACCCGCATGATGAGCTTGAAAATAAAGTAGTAAATCATCGCGAAAAGAAGCGGGTTGGCAATCGACCATAAATAACCAAGGAAACTACTTTTATATCGAACCTTTAGCTCTTTCTCAGTGATTACTGTAACTAAATCAATGAGATAACCTAAACTATACTTCATAAATTACGCTCTGTTTTCAACTTTTAAAATGATTAATTTATGTTCGCCGGGCGCTTACACCACGCTACCGCCCCTGGCTTAACAGCTACCACAAGACTATTTAACAGACCAGATTTTTGAATTGTTTCTTTATATTACAGAGAAGGGCTGATTAGATTTGGTTAATCATCCCTCGTAGAAAGAAAAACCGATATTAAACCTGCGATGTTATCATCTTCCTGATGCAGTTCAAAGTCTGCGAATTTACATGTTTCATAACGCAAAAAAGCCTGTCCATAGACAGGCTTTTCAGCTGCTTTAACGTTTACTTAAACCCATCCGGGTTCTTGCTCTGCCAGTTCCAGGTATCGCGCATCATCTCGTCGATGCCGCGCGTCACGCGCCAGTCAAGCTTTGTGTTCGCCAGCGAGGCATCGGCCCAGAACGCCGGCAGGTCGCCGTCACGACGTGGCTTGATCTCGAAAGGAATCGCTTTGCCAGACGCTTTTTCAAACGCCCTGATCATCTCCAGCACGGAGAAGCCTTTGCCCCCGCCCAGGTTAAAGGCAGTATAGCCGTCGACCTGACTCAGGTGATCCAGCGCTTTCAGGTGCCCTTCCGCCAGGTCGACCACATGGATGTAGTCGCGCAGACAGGTCCCGTCTGGCGTATCGTAATCGCCACCAAAGACACCCAGCTTCTCCAGACGGCCAATGGCCACCTGGGCGATATAGGGCAGCAGGTTGTTCGGGATGCCGGTAGGGTCTTCACCGATTTCGCCTGACTCATGCGCGCCAACCGGGTTGAAATAACGCAGCGCAATTGCCTTAAACTTCGGCTCAGCTTTTGCGAAGTCGCGCATAACGAATTCGGTCATCAGCTTGGAGGTGCCGTAAGGGCTGGTCGTGCCGCCAATCGGGGTCGTTTCCACATAAGGAACCGGCGCATCTGCGCCGTAGACCGTGGCTGATGAACTGAAGATAAAGTTCCAGACACCGGCATTGCGCATCTCTTCCAGCAGAACCACGGTGCCTGCAACGTTGTTCTCATAATACTCCAGCGGCATACGGGTCGATTCACCTACCGCTTTGAGTGCTGCGAAATGGATGACCGCAGAAATGCTGTTGGCTGCAAACAGGTCACGCAGACAGGCACGATCGCGGATATCGCCTTCGACGAAGGTCGCTTTTTTACCCGCCAGCTTTTCAACGCGATTGATCGCTTCGCGTGAGGCGTTGCAGAGGTTATCCAGCACTACAACATCATCACCGCGCTGCAGCAGCGCCAGTACCGTATGGGAGCCGATATACCCTGCTCCGCCCGTGACTAAAATGGCCATGTGAACTCCTTTCAATCGGCCGCGCAGCGCGCGGCAAATTCATTACTTTTGTTTGGCGAGAATGGTCTGAATCGCTTCGCGGAAATCGCGACCCTGCGCGTTGTTGCGCAGTCCATAGGAGACAAACGCCTGCATATAACCGAGCTTGCGGCCGCAGTCGAAACTGTGCCCGGTCAGCAGTGAAACATCAACGGTTTTATGTTTGCTCAGGCTGGCGATCGCATCAGTCAGCTGAATACGGCCCCAGGCACCTGGCTCGGTGCGCTCGAGTTCGGCCCAGATATCGGCAGAGAGCACGTAACGCCCTACAGCGGCCAGATCGGAGTTCAGTTCAGCCGGATGCTCTGGCTTCTCAACAAAAGTTTTGATTTTACTGATATCGCCCGGATGAGCTATTGGCTCTTCGGTGGTGATGACCGAGTATTCGGAGAGATCAGTCGCGGGCATATGCTGCGCCAGAACCTGGCTGTGGCCGGTCTCTTCGAAACGGGCTACCATCGCCGCGAGGTTATAGCGCATATGGTCTGCAGTAGAGTCATCCAGCAGGACATCCGGCAGCACCACGACGAACGGGTTATCACCGATCATCGGGCGGGCGCAGAGAATGGAGTGGCCCAGACCCAGTGGCTGTGCCTGACGCACGTTCATGATCGTTACGCCCGGCGGACAGATAGACTGCACTTCGCTCAGCAGCTGACGCTTCACGCGCGCTTCCAGCAGAGCTTCCAGCTCATAGGTGGTGTCGAAGTGGTTTTCGACCGCATTTTTTGAGGCATGCGTGACCAGCACAATTTCTTTAATACCCGCGGCAACACATTCGTCAACGATGTACTGGATCATCGGTTTGTCGACGACGGGCAGCATCTCTTTCGGAATGGCTTTAGTCGCAGGGAGCATATGCATACCGAGGCCCGCAACCGGGATTACTGCTTTAAGCTTGGTCATATTTATTCCGTTTAATAAAATGAAGATGTGGGTCGATTATGCAGGATCGGCCGGAAGTGCAAGTATAATCTTTATCTGAAAAGCGGACAGTAACTCTCTGTGATAACTTAGAAATTCGGCATTTTGCCCATTGCCAGTGGCAGCATAAACTGAACAAAGACAATCAGTAATCGAAGATAGTCACTGCTCTTTTTGCAAATGCGCACGACGTCGCTGAGGCCAGCCATAAATGAAAACGGGCGACCCGGAGGTCGCCCGCAAATATATTCATCTGGTGATTACAGCCAGCCCTCAAACCACTCTGGCATCACAAACAGATTAAAGTGATTAACCAGCAGCATTACGCCGACAAACACCACCGACACCGCGACCCACTGGCGGGCATAGGGTATAAACCGAATGCCAATTACCGGCCTGATAAAGAACGGATGCGCCAGGGCGGAAATCAGGATCTGCGAGATAGAGAGCGTCAGCGCAACATAGAGCACGTTTGGCCAGATAAAGGTGGTTGCCAGAACGGCCAGCACCACGATACTCGCCACAATGTTCCAGTAGAACTCAACGTTGGTGCGTCCGTTAGCCTGCGAAATCGCCCCGGTAAGGCCGCCCATCGGCCGCAGCATCCCGAACAGCAGCATCAGCGGAATCAGGTGATAAACCTGCTCATGTGACGGGCCGTAGAGCAGACGGACGATAACCGGTGAGAGGATGCCAATCGCCAGGTACATGGCGCTGCTGAACAGCATGATACCCAGCGTCCCCTTCAGGAACAGCTTCTTCAGCTGCTCGGGGTCGTGCTGCTTTTCCGCAAAGCGCGGCAGCGCCAGACGGTTGATCACCGGCGTCACCAGCTTCAGCGGTTGCAGCACCAGCTCTTTCGCCAGCGAGTAGACGCCCAGCATCTCGGCCCCCATCACCTTACCGACCACCAGTGCATCCGCCTGGGTGCGCAGCTGGTTGATGGTCTGTGAGCCGAGCTGGTAGCTGCCGTAACGAATCGCACCGAAGAAGGTCGCCTTGTCGAACTCCCAGGTCGGACGCCACGACTTCTCACCCAGCGCAATCATGCAGAGGATACGGGTAAAGGCGTTGATAAACAGACCAAGAATCGCCGCGGCTACCGTCAGCGAGGTGAACTCCAGCATCGCTACCACACAGAGGAAGGCCAACAGCTTGGTGCCCATCTCGATCTTCGCCAGCGATACCATCCGCTTGGTTTTGATGTAATGCGCCTGATACTGCGACAGATGCCCCAGCACAAGGAAGTTCAGGCTGGTCAGCATGATCAACCCTGTCAGCTCCGGCAGATGATAGAACCAGGAGACCGGGAAGGCGATCAGCAGCATGATCAGGCCGGTACACAAGCTGAGCGAGACGTTCACCCAGTAGATGGTACTCTGCTCGCGACGGGTAATGTTCTGGCGATGCACCAGATAACTGCTCATCCCCATATCCTGCAGCACCCCCGCCACCGCCAGGATGGCGTTGATGATGGCCAGCAGCCCCAGCTCGTGGGTCTCCAGTTTGCGGGCGAGAAAGCTCAGCTGCGCAACCTGCAGCACCGCCGAGAAGCAGGTGCTGCCAAACAGCCAAATCGCCTGTGACTTAAATCCACTCACACCAGTCGCTCCAGAATCTGCGCCAGTTCGCCATAGGCGATATGCTGATTAAATTCAGTCTCAACTTTATGGCGCGCCGCCGCAACCACCGGCGCCACATCCACCTCACCCTGAGAGAGCTTCAGCAGCGTCTCCGCCAGCGCCTCGGGGTCATCCTCATCCACCAGCCAGCCGGAGACGTTGTTCTCGATCAGCTCGGGGATACCGCTGTGGAAGGTTGAAACGACCGGCAGACCGACCGCCATCGCCTCCATCAGCGCGACCGGAATACCCTCCATATCGCCATCTGCGGCGGTTTTGGAGGGCAGCAGGAAGATGTCCGCCTCGCTCAGCGCACGACGGATCTCCTCCTGTGGCTTAAAGCCTGGCATGCTGACGCAATCTTCCATTCCCTCGCGGGCGATGAAGTCACGCATCATCTCATCCTGGTCGCCGTTGCCGATAATCGTGTACTGAAACTGACCGCCACGCTGCTTCAGGATGGCACTGGCTTTAACGGCCACATCCAGCCCCTTTTTCTCGGTCAGACGCGCCACCGAAACGATGCGCAGCGGTTTCTGAAACGCCTGGCGGGGCTGGAAATTAAACTTCTCCGGCTCGATGCCCATGCGCGTGACATGGATTTTTTCCGGCGGGCAGCCCATCTCAATCAGCTTGTTCTTCCACAGGTGGCTGATTGGCAGCATCAGTTCGCTCTGACGGAACAGATTGACGTAGTCTAGCTTGTGCTCTTCCAGGATATGGCGGCGGGAGATATCGGCACCGTGAAACACGGTCGCCTGCTTACCCTGAAGCACGCCCAGTTCACGCAGCTTGTTCGCCAGCGCACCGGCATATCCGAAATGCACCAGAAACACATCGGCGGTAAAGACCTGTTTCGCATTGGCCACAATCGACGGCAGCAGCAGTTTGCTGGACTGCGCGCCGTAGCGGCGCATATTCAGTGAACGCAGCAGCGAAGGCTTCGTCACTTTAGGCAGAACCAGCCTGATGCGCTGATTCAGCTTATCGACGATCGAGATCTTCTCTTCCGGCAGCAGATAGTGGGTTTTGGCCGCCAGGCCATACTCGTCAAACGCGGCATGCCGGTTCACTAAATCGCCGGGAAAGACTGAAATAATCTCCACCTCGTAACCGGCATCAATAAAGTGGGTTACCTGATTTAAAACGAATGTCTCAGAGGCAACCGGGAAACGCATGGTGAAAAAAGTCAGTTTCATCACATTACCCTAATACTTTAAGAATCTCTTCAGTGATCCGGTTGCCAATTTCCCTTTCATTCGCAACGGCCGTGTCGACCTTCGCCTTGATGTTGTCGTAGTCGGCAAGGACAGTTTTGACCTTGTCGATCAGCGAGCCATCCATCAGGCTTTTTACATCGGTTGCCATCTGTGGCAGACCAAGCTGGTTCATGACGCCCATCGACTTGTGCTCGTAGTTGATCGCCACGGCCGGGGTGCCAAAGTTCATGGAGATAATCGCCGAGTGCAGGCGCGTGCCGATGGTCAGATGGCAGTGGCTCAGCAGGATACCCAGCTCAAGGTCATTAAACTCATCCATGATGACATGATAATGTTCGGGCTGCGTCACGTGGTCGCGCAGCGTCAGGGCGACCATGCGGTCATCCTTGGCGTAGCTGTCGATACCGGTGCAGGTCGAGAACGCCACGACCTGATAGCCTTCGGCGATCATCGCGTTGATCACCCGACCAAATGCCGCCTCATACTCTTTCTGTGTCACGCCCAGACGTTTATCAAACGGTGCCAGTTCACGCACGGTGATGGCGATGGTTTTACGTCCGTCGATAATGCCCTGCCAGTGCAGCAGGTTATGGCTCGGATTTTCCACCTCGCGCGCCCGCACCAGGAAGGCCGTATCAACGCCAGGGGCTACTTTCGAGCTGGTCACGCCATCGCGCTTCATCAGATCGAGGCTGACGGATTCACGCAGCACCAGGCTGTCAACGCGGTCGAAAACAAAGTTCGCCAGCGCATTGACGCGCGGGTTCTGGAAAGGTCCGACCGAGTGGCCGATCAGGTAGATCGGTTTTTTCGCCATCAGCGCACAGAGCGCGTGGTCAAACTGGGTCACGCCATAGAGATCGACGAAGAACGAACCGCCCACCTGAATGATCGCATCATATTTTGCCAGGCTTTCGGTAAAGGCTTTCAGGTGCGGTGGCACGGCAAACGACTTAAAGACGCCGCCTTTGCCCAGATGCGCCATCATGATGTCAGGCATCAGACGGTTGGCAACCTTACGCTTAAACGAACCGACCAGGCCCTTGCCTGACTTACTGTTGTGCAGGTAGAGCGCATCCTGCTGAATATCCTGCTGGAGCAGATAACCGGAGCTGGTTGGATAACGGCTGATCACATCAATGTCTAAATCACTGCGTGCGGACCGCATCGAATCGATCAGTCCACGAAGAATCGCGCCATCCCCGCGATTCCCACACGTATGGTTACCCACCAATAAAATTTTCATAACAACTCCGAATGAATTTTTTTTAATTCTCTAAGCCGCCCGGATCCGAAATGGGCAAAATGGACTCTGATTAAAGTAATGCTTTACGGGATAACGCACCCAAAGGTAGTGCTCCTGTCTGACCCGGCCGCCTCCGTTGTGGCGGCCGTCCTGCAAAGTGTTAAGACTTAATGGCGAAATAAGGCAGTGCGACCTGCCTGCCGTTGATCACCACCGAAACAAAGCCTTCCGGTTTGCTGGTGTCGACCTGATCGGCGGAGAGCGGCCGGGATGCCATCAGCAGATCGCCCTGCTCGTTCGCGCCCACGCCCGCTTTGCCGTTGTGCAGACTGAAGCGCTGCGGCGCGCGTTTGGTGGCGTCGCCCGCAGGTGGATTGGATTTTTCCATGCGGGCGTTAATCCGCGCGCAGCGGCCGGTGACAAAGCGATCTTTACCGTTGGTTTTCACCAGCACGCCGGCCGATGGCGTCCAGCCAGCCAGTTTGACGAAGATTCGGACATCGGTGTCATGCTCGGCCACATAACGAACATCAATAACCGGCGAGCTGCCCTCTGCTGACCAGCTCGCTTCTGAGCGATCTTTCTTGCGCTGCACATGGATGACCGCGCGGCCGCCGGTAGTCTTGTCCCCGATCAGGTTCATCAGTGGCTTGTCGCCGCTGCCGTTGCTGAACTGCGACTGACCAAAGATTTCGATCTCCCACGAATCCCCTACCGTCGGGGAATAGAGCGAGCCGAGATCGAACCAGGTTTCCTGATTGGTGTTGTTCTCCAGCCGCCAGCGCGACGTGAGGTAGTTATATTTCAGGCTGCCATCCAGCGCGACGCCCCAGGACTCCACGCGGGTTGAGCCCATCTCCCAGATGCTGAGCAGACGCTCGCCCTGCATGGAGTTGTCGATCCAGCTGCCGGACTGCAGGCTGGTCTGCCGCATGTTCAGACGGGTGTTATGGGCGATCAGCGGATTCTTACAATCCTCCAGGCTCAGCGCATCGACGATCCACTGACCGTTGGAGAGATCGCCCGGATTATCGCAATGCTCAATCCAGCCGTTGTGAATAATCGACTGGCCGCAGCGTGGCAGGTTCAGGACTTTACCGCCGCGACAGTGCTGCGCGTTGAAGTTCGACAGCTCGATCGCCGTGCTGTGGTCCCATTTGCCCTGCTTCTGACCTGACCAGCCCGACTTGATCACATCGCCGCTGCAGCGTGAGGCGTACCACTGGTCGATCTTACAGTCGAGGGTGTCCTGCAGGCTGATGGCGGTGCCGCCGACGGCGTTAAAGCGCAGGCAGGCCCCGCGGAAATATTGTCCGCCAGGGCAGGTGTTGTGGAAAAAGCCCTGCTGGTTTGGACTTTTATCGCTGTTGCCGTTGAAAATCAGGTTCGACAGCTCAACACGACGGGCATTCATCTGGAAGACGAAATCGGACTTACCATCGGAGACGATCGTGGTCGCCGGGAAGTAACCGAAGTTCACCATCGCACCAGAGATGCGGAAGAAGTTGAGATACTTGTCGCCCAGGTTACAGGCGGAGACCATGAAGGTACCCGCCGGGAACTGGACGCAGATCTGCTGGTTGGCCTGCTGCGACCACTGGAACATCGCCATAATGGCGGGCGCACAGTCGGTTTTACCGTCAGCAATCGCACCAAAATCGAACAGCGTCAGGCGGTTGAAATCGTCAACCACACGACGCCAGTAAAAGCCTTCACCGGAAAAGTTTACGCCGCCATCGTTCTGCGCGGTCTGGAAGCTGCCGACGAACTCACCGCCGCCAACCTCCCGCCCTTCGTGCCAGCTTTTCAGCTTCACCTTGGCGCCTTCAAACAGCGGACGGGTCTTGCGCAGCTCCGCCACAGAGGGGATCTCGCCAATCAGCTGATAGCCCGCAGGCTGTGCCAGACGCTGACTGAAATCTGCCGCGCCCGGACGGCTCACGTCGGTAATGTTAAACAGCGTCTGACCGTTGCTGTCCTCGACCGCCATGGAGTGCGAGGGGTCGGCAATCAGCGCAGCGTTGTCCTGGATAAACTGGGCAAAGTTGCCTTTATTCAGCGCGATAGGCTGGGC
Source organism: Pantoea graminicola (assembly GCF_048452665.1). Classification (NCBI taxonomy): domain Bacteria; kingdom Pseudomonadati; phylum Pseudomonadota; class Gammaproteobacteria; order Enterobacterales; family Erwiniaceae; genus Pantoea; species Pantoea graminicola. Next base: position 248,942 of record NZ_JBLWSJ010000002.1, read on the forward strand.
GATCTGCGACACTTTGCCGCTGGCATCACGCAGGTAAACCGGGATCTGATTACCCGGCTTGCTGGCATCCGTCCCGGCTTTACCGATCCAGAGTTTCCCTTCGAAGCCCTGCCAGAACTGGGGGGGCATAGCGTAGACGTTTTCCGGCGTCAGAATAGGTACGTCGCCTTTTGGCACATCCGTGGCGTCAACCGGCTTCAGGGCAATACCGTTACTTTTAGCCGCATAGCTGGAAAAGGTGCTCACGGAGAGAGCCCCCACCAGGGCGGAGGCGGCGGTCTGTAAAACTTCTCTTCTTTTCATGCATCAATTCCCGTAGTCAATAAGGCCAGTGGCCATGGCGGTGTCCCTGAGGCACGTCGCAAGTGAGCTTTTCCAGCTCCGGTTAAACCAGTGACAGCCAGCTTTGCCTGATCTGATTACCGTCGAATTTCAGCGCGGTTTGTTTGGTTTTTTCGCTCATGGCATAGAACAGCGCATCATCGCTGGCGAGCTGCTCCATTCGGGCCAGGAAGGTCGCTTTGTCATTCATCGGCACCAGGAAGCCATCTTCACCGTGGTTGATGATCTCCTGCGGGCCGGTCGGGCAGTCATACGCCACAACCGGCAGTGACCAGGATTTGGCCTCCAGCAGCACCAGCGGCAGGCCTTCATAGCGCGAGGTCATCAGCGCCATGTCGCTGTCGCGGTAGTAGTCATTGATGTTGCTGACCTTGCCGACAAACTTCACGCTGTCGGTGATGCCCAGCACGGCCGCCTGGTCGTGCAGCTGCTGACGCAGTTCGCCGTCACCGGCGATGACCAGCGTCCAGTCCGGATGGTTGCGGGCGAAGTCGCGCCAGATATCCAGCAGCAGATCAAAGCCCTTCTGATTATCCAGACGGCCTACCGCCAGCGCCTGGCGATGACGGGTCTGACGCGGATAGTTTTTGTAAACCACCGGATTGGGGATGGGCATGCTCGGAATGCGCCAGCGGCTGAACACCTGATGATCTTTTTCGGTCAGCACGATCACGCGGTCGTAGTAGCGCAGCAGCAGAAACTTAAGAAACCTGATCGGTTTGCTGAAGGAGTTAATGGCGATGTGTTCACAGGCGTAGGCTTTGCCCCGCTTCTTTTTCATCGCAAGCAGGTTCCAGAAGGCGAACATCACGCTCAGGCGACCCATGCTGATCAGGAAGACGGTATCAAACCCCTCTCTGTTAATCCGGGTGACCGCGCTCTTAATCGGGTTGCTCTGCCCTTCAAAGCTGACAATCTCTCTGACATGTTCAAACGGATAGAAGGTTTTTCCGCTGCCTTCCAGCGAGTAGATGGTGACGTCGTGCGTTTCGCCAAGACACTCTGACATAAAGTTACAGATGTTTTCGGTGCCCGCATACGAATAAGCATCTTTGATCACCAGGACAATTTTTTTCATGAAACGCTATCCACCTCAAATTTTAAAGACAATCCTGCCGACGGGCTTAACGATGCTTAAGGGTAAACAGCACACCATTCACCATATACCAGGCGTAATAGTAATAGATTTTTAAAGGATTGTTTTTATAGATAATTCTTAATAATTCAAGGTGCCACTGGGCGGCTTTGTTCTTATTACGGGAAAGGGAATCACCTAATTCGTAATAGTTGACCAGAATCGTCTGAATTACGCGCGCCTGCTTATAGCGGGTGAATAATTCATACAAAAACAGGAAATCTTCATGGCCTTTGCGCTGGAAGAACAGCCCCTGCGGCGGACGGCGGAAACAGACCGAGGAGAAACAGACGCGATACTGTTTCTTCACAAAGTTTTCCTGCTGCAGATAGGGTTTGCCGTAGGTAATGTCGTGCTCGGCCTTGCGGGTTTTGTAGTGATACTCGGTGATCACGAAATCGTCGCCGGCAGCGATGGCGGCCACCTGCTGCGTCAGTTTGTCCGCATGCCACTCATCGTCGCTGTCCAGAAAGGCGATAATCTCTTCCGTGGCGGCACGCAGCCCGACATTGCGGGTCTCGGCGGCGCCCATGTTGACCGCGTTATCGAGAATAGTAATACGCGGGTCCTGACAATGTTCACGCACAAACTCCAGCGAGTCATCGGTCGATTTATCATTCACCAGATAGAGGTGCCAGTCGGTATAGCTCTGATTGATCACCGACTGCACAGCGCGTAACACCGTCTGACGGGCATTATACATCGGCATGACAATGCCAACGGTTCCAACAGAAGTATTCATCTTCAACCCTGAATGTAATGAAATAGAGAGGGGCTCCTGGCTTCAGGAGCGAGTCGAGGCGCGCTGCGCGTCAGGAGATCGCTTTCTCACCGCCAAAACGCGCTTTGACCTTGTCGCGGACACGGTTCATGAAATAAGCACGGTTGTCTTTATTGGTGAGGAAGAAGTAGCGAGCAAAGCTCAGGCTGGCCATCAGCGATTTGCCATCCATCTTGTAGCGCAGCGGCAGCTTAAAGGCTTTGTAGGTGTGAATATCACGCGGGGTAAGATGCGGTTTCATAGCATCGAGCCAGAACATCGAATACTTTACCGATTCGCCTTTGTGTTTCGAGCCAAATTTGGTGATCAGATGGTAGTTCGCCAGCGGCGCGGCGATCATCACAAATTCATAGCCCATGCGGTCGGCACGAATGCAGAAGTCATAATCCTGATGGCGGATATAACGGGTATCGAACTGAATCTTCGCCGCGTCTTCCCGCTTCAATACAATGGTGCTGGTCTGGATAAAGCCGTAGCAGCCAAACAGATATTCGGCGACGGTCTCATTTTTGCCCGGTGGCTGCATCGGCATCACCTTCAGGAAGGACCCATCCTGATAGATATTCACCTGGCTGAAAATAATGAAGTTCTGTTTGCCCTGGGCCTCCAGCCGGGCAATTTTTTCACTGACCTGCTGCAGTTTGTCGGCGGCCCACTCATCGTCGGCGTCAAGGAAGCTGACATAATCTCCGGTGGCCAGCTCAATGCCTTTGTTGCGCGCGCCCGCGCCGTTGAGTTTGACCTCAGAGAGCACCAGATTGATGTCGAGATCCTGATAGCGTTCGCTGCGAACCACCTCCGCCAGCGCCGCCGCATCCGCCGATTTGTCATCCACGATGATGACGTCGAAATTGCGATACGTCTGTGCTTTAACGCAATCCAGCGTCGTGACAATCGATTCTGACGCGTTATAAGCCGGAATTACGATGGAGAAACGAATGTCCTTCATTGCCAGCACCTCATTAAAATAGTTCAAAAATAGACCGTTCATCCGACAAGGGTCGATGAAAAACCGGTGTTCTGACCGATGGCCGGCCCGGCGTGACGCTTTTCACACCAGGCCGGTCATCGGGTTAATTAATGGATCAACCAAAACTCCCGCGCCACTTCATAACCGGTTACCGCCTGTTTGGTCGAAATGGTGTTGTAGTAGAGGTAATAGAGCAGGAAGAAGACCAGCATGCCAAACAGCACGGGCTTCCAGGATCGTCTGGCCTGGTAGATCAGCGAGGTCAGGATGATCGGCTCCACCTGCTGCAGGTAGTTGGAGAGACGCGAACCTGACGGGAAGTTGTAGAGGAAGATCCTGATCGCGCCGCCGATAGCAAAACTCAGAATCAGCAGGTAGTTAAGGCGATACTGCGCATAGTTTTCCCGCTTCAGCTCATCGGTCAGCATGAAATAGAAGAAGACAAAGACCAGCATGATGTTTTTCAGGTTCGACACGGCCAGGATGCTGCCACCCATGGCGTAGGAGGGGTCATTGTTATAGCCCGACGCCCTCTCCCCCAGCGAACCCAGATGCCCGGCGATCAGGGCAATAAAGCTCGATCCCCCCACCACGGACAGCGGCAGACTGGCAACGATGATAATGACCGGCCACCAGCGCCAGTCACGAATAAACAGGAATGGAATCAGCGTGACGACCATGACACCGGTGTTGTGGCTGGTGAACGAGAGAATAAAGAAGACGAACGCCCACCAGTAGTGCCTGAGATAGATCGACCACAATACGCCGAGGAACAGCGCAGAACTCAGGCCAAAGCGAATCTGGTTAATATCTTTGTTGATAAAGATGTGCGCCGAATAGAGCACCAGTGCCAGCACCGGATAGGGCGACATCTTTCTGAAAAAGTAAGTATTAATGGAAACCGCGATGGCGCAGAAGACAAACAGGAAGATGCTGGCATTATGCGAAATCAGGCTGGTCAGCCAGGCAGTCACAAAAATCAGCGGTTCGTAGCGGAAAAACGCCACGGTTTTGAAAAAGCCATTGATCTCGATACGACGGACAAAGTCTTCGAAGAAACTGCGGTACTGGAAGTCATCCATGCCGGTGCCGAGACCGCGGATCCCCCCGAAAATAATTAAAACAACGGCGGCAAAACAGAGCAGCCAGGTCAGAACATGATTTGTGCGTTCGTCTTTTTTAAGCGCGATTTCAAACAGTGAAAGCAGCAGTAAAAAACCTGATACATACCAATATGGAGCCATGGTGTGATTCCTTAATTCCACAAGTGCTCATGCCAGCAATAATCCCGCTTCGCCTTCCCGGCTGGCTTTTCAGCAAGCCTGTCAGCACGGTGACAATCGGTGTGCAGGCGATGCCATGCTGGTAATGAATTCTGTTGAGTGACGTTCGCCATGCGATGTATAGATTCATCGCTTATCTGGGTTGGACAGAATAACCTGTGTAAATTGTTGCGTGTCGTCATTCAGAGAGACGATAAAAAGGGGCGGTCAGACCGCCCCCTGTTTATTGCTCAGTAATCAGCTTTTCTCTGTCTTACCGTAGTCGTAGGCGTAGTAGTCGTAACCGTAGCCATACGCATTGGCGGCTTTACGCACCACGGCGTTGAGGATCACACCTTTAATCTCAATACCGTTCTGGGCGAAGCGTTTGAAGCTGACATCCACTTCTTTGGTGGTGTTGGCTTCGAAGCGCGCCACCATCAGCGAGGTACCCGCCAGCTTACCGATGATGGAGGCGTCGGTGACGGCCAGAATCGGTGGCGTATCGATTAATACCAGATCGTAGTTTTTGCTCGCCCAGTCCAGCAGCTCGCCCATGCGACGGTGCATCAGCAGCTCAGACGGGTTAGGTGGCACCTGACCGCGTGGCAGGAAATCAAATCCGTAAACACCCTGCTGAATCAGCGCCGGGCTGAACTCAGTTTTGCCAGAGAGGACGTTTGACAGACCCGCTTTGTTCTCTGCGCCCAGCAGTTCGTGGGTGTAACCACGACGCATGTCGCCATCGATGAACAGGACGCGCTGACCGGCTTTCGCAATCAGGGTCGCCAGGTTGGCACAGATAAAGGTTTTACCAATACCCGGGCTGGCACCGGTGATCATCAGGATGTTGTTTTTGGCTTCCATCATCGCGAAGTGCAGGCTGGTACGCAGGCTACGAATCGCTTCGATGGAGAGGTCAGTCGGGTTACCCAGCGCCAGCAGTGTTTCATGCGGGTCGGTCTTCACCTTCGACTTGCTGGCACGGCGCGCCAGAGCCTCGGTATCTTTCTTACGCTGCCAGTCAGAGAGCGGCACGCTGGCATAGACGTTCATGCCCAGCTCTTCCAGCTGATCCGGGTTTTCGATGCCGTGATGCAGCAGGGCTTTCAGCAGCACCAGGCCCACTGACACGAACAGACCTGCAATCAGGCTTGCCGCGATGATCAGCAGTTTCTTCGGTGCAACCGGCGCATTAGCGGTCTGCGCGCTGTCGATGATGCGGACATCACCCACGGTGCTCGCCTTGCTGATGCCCAGCTCCTGCTGACGGTTCAGCAGCTGCATGTAGATCTCCTGACCGGACTGAACGTCACGGGTCAGACGCAGAATTTCCTGCTGAGTCTGTGGCATGGCCGAAATTTTCTTGTTCAGCTGCGCCTGCTCACCTTCCAGCGTTTTGCGTTTTTCCAGCAGCGCGCGGTAAGTCGGGTGATCTTTGGTAAACAGCTGAGAAACTTCGGCTTCACGGAAGGTCAGTTCGTTCAGCTGGCTCTGGACGCTGACAGAAGAGTCCAGTGCAGACTTCGCTTCCAGTGACAGGTCAACCGATTCGTTCTGACGACGGAAGGTGTTCAGCTTATCTTCCGCTTCATCCAGCTTGCTGCGCACGGCAGGCAGCTGAGTGCGTAAGAACTGCAGACTCTTCTCTGCCTGCTCTGATTTACGCTCAACGTTCTGCAGCAGATAGTTGTTCACGATCTGGTTCAGCACTTTGCTGATCTGATCCGGATCTTCACCCAGATACTCCAGACCCAGAACGCCGGTATCTTTACCTTTGTCTGCCACGGTCAGGTTAGAGAGCACAGAGCGGATAGCCTGCAGATCGTTCAGCTTGGTTACAGTGAAGCTGGTGCCTTCGTCAGCTTTGATGTCGCTGACCAGCATGCTGACGTCGCCGTGCGACTCCAGCTGACCTACTTTACCTTTGAACAGCTCATCACCATCTTTAGAAACGGTGTAGCTGTCCGGGCCGGTCACTTCCAGTTCAACGTTACGTTTGTCGATAGTGCGTGGGATTTCCAGGCGCGAAATCGCAATCGTGGCGGGCTTGTTACCCATCAGGCGGGAGAGACCCTTACCGATCACCGGGAAGTAGTTCTGCTCAACCACGGTATCCAGACCCAGATCGTCAACGGTTTTACCGATGACCATACGGGATTCCAGAATCTCGATCTCAGTATCTGACGCAGGCGTCGGGGGCAGAATGCTGTCAATTTCGTTCAGAACGGTACTGGCATTCTTCTGCTCAACCTGAACCAGCGCATCGGCGCTATAAATCGGTGTTGCAAAGAGTGTGTAGAGTGTTCCCGCCAGCATGAAAAAAGCGGTAACGGCAACAATGATCCAGCGATGATCAATTAGCTGTCCCACAAGATGCGCCAGATCCCATCCATTCGAATCCTCTCCCGGCGCGGTACTGACCTTATTTTTTATATTCATGGATAATCCCAACTATCGGCTTAATACGTTGACCCATTTCTGGGTAGCGTTTTCCAGTAACCCGTAAATCTCTTCAAAGGCCTCACGGCTCTTTCTGTACGGATCCGCAATTTCTTTTTGATTCAGCCAGTGTCCAAGCAGCATGGTTTTACCCCGTGCTGCCGGGTCGATGCGGTTCACCTGATCGATGTGCCGCTTCTCCATCACCAGAATCAGATCAACGTTGCGGCACATCTCTGCCGTCAACTGTTGCGCCTGATGTCCTTCCAGCGACAGACCCTGCGCCGCAGCGACCTCAGACGCCATTCTGTCGGCCGGGTGGCCAACCAGCGCCCCCAGGCCGGCCGAGCGGACATCTAAATCAGGCAACGCGCGTTTAAACATCCGCTCTCCGGTAGGAGAGCGACAGATGTTGCCGACGCAAACGACGAGCACGGACGTAATCATGGACGGACCTTATCTTCCCCAGGTACGGATACGCGATGCGGCCTGTGTCGCATCGTTGATACCGGCGATGGTTGGTATCAGTTGCGAAATCACACGGTTCCAGCGCGTCAGCGGCGTTGAGGTGACATAGACGATGTCATAAGGCTGAAGCTGGAAATCGGTTCCCATCACCATGGATGCCGCATCTTTGGTGTTCAACTGATAGATGTTGGCAATCTTGTTGCGATCGGTGCCGTGCAGTGGACGAATAACGAAGACACCGGTGGCGTCAGAGGTGGTCTGATCCATCCCCGCCGCATTGCCCAGGGCTTCCGCCAGCGTCATGCCACTGCGGTCCATTTTCAGGGTGGTCTGCTGTTTCACTTCACCCATCACGAAGATCTTCAGGTCATCGTTACGCGGAACGTAAAGGATATCGCCCGGATAGAGGAGGTGGTTCTGGCTCAGGTCGCCATTCTGCATCAGGGCCTGCAGCGAGATGCGCTGTTCGCGGCCGTTATGCGTCAGCACGACGTTACGCCAGTCCGCATCGGCGGCCAGGCCGCCTGCGGCGTTGATTGCATCCAGCACCGTCAACGGCACGTTGGTGATCGGCTGCTGACCTGAGGTCGTGACCGAACCGGTGACGTAGGTTTTCTGCGATTTAAAGGAGGCGATGCTGACATCGACCTGTGGGCTCTCAATGTACTGTGCCAGGCGACGCGCGATTTCGTTACGCACTTCACCCACGGTACGGCCCGCTACACGCACACGGCCAATGTAGGGATAGAAGATGGTGCCATCAGAGTGCACCCAGTTACCGGTGTCGCTGGCGCTACGGTACTGACCCGCTGGGGTCGTCAGTTCCGGGTGATCCCAGACGGTCACCGTCAGGACGTCGCCCACACCGATACGGTATTCGTAGTTCTGAATTTCGTTCTGCAGAGAAGGATTGGTCTGGGCCACCAGTGGCTTCGGACGCATCTTCTCAACCAGCGAAGGGGTTAACGGGAAGACGTTGACATATTTATCGATGTCAAAGTTACTATCCTGCTGCTCAACAACATTTTTTCCCGATGTAGAAAGATGCTGACCGGGTTCGATCGTACACCCGCTGAGGATTGTGGCGGATACCAGCAAGGGTATCAATTTCATTTTGATTGTAATCATTTAGATCTTCGCTATCAGTTATTTATTGATAGAGGCGAAACCGCCGCTGTGTAAGCGTCCAACAAAAAGTAAATCCTGGCTGACTTAAGCTCTGAACCTGTCGTTCATTATCCTTGCTCCACTTGTTATACGTCATAACCATCTGTCAGGGTCTACCCGAAACGCTACGCATCATATCGGACTCATGATGCGCGACGATATCCCTGATGATGGCCACGAACAACGACACGCCTGACAACGGCCCAACCCCTCTGAGCGTGCGTTAACACGCTCCCGACTCACGATTAATAAGCACCGTCGCGTTTCAATACCACGCCCACTGTTTTGAACAGAATGGCGATGTCATTCCACAGCGACCAGTTTTTTACATACCACGAGTCGAAATAGACGCGGGTTTCATAGTCAACGTCATTACGACCGCTGACCTGCCACAATCCCGTCATGCCCGGCTTAGCCATCAGGTAATAATCAACATCGCCTGCATAACGACAGAGTTCATCTTCAATGACCGGACGCGGGCCGACCAGACTCATATCACCGCGCACCACGTTCCAGAGCTGAGGTAACTCATCGAGACTGGTTTTACGGATGAAATGGCCCACTTTAGTAATACGGGGATCATTTTTGAGTTTGAAATCTTTATCCCACTCCGCACGAGCAACCGGGTCAGTGCGCAGCACCTCTTCCAGCACCTCTTTGGAATTAATCACCATCGAGCGGAATTTCAGACATTTAAATTTGCGGCCATTCATACCAACACGTTCGTGACCATAAATCGGCGGTCCGCCATCACGGCCCACCAGGAAGCCCAGTACCAGCAGCGCCGGCATCAGCATCAGGATAATTGACAGTGCGCCCACGATATCGAACGTCCGCTTCAGGAAGCGCGAAGTTCGTTTTGCCAGGTTGTTCTGAACCCGCAGGATCATCACTTCGTGGCTGAAGATATAGGCCATGTCGGTGCCGTAGAGCGGCACGCCGCGCAGGGTCGGGATCACGGAAACAGAACGGCAGTTGTGCATCGCCAGCGACTTAAGCCACATGTCGCGATACTGGCTCTGCTCATACTCAACGGCCACAATAAACTGGGTTTCGCTGCTGGTCAGGCTCCAGAGCTCCTGCTCATCACGCAGCACCGGCACGCCGTTCATGATCTCCTGCGGACAGGTTCCGTCGACATCGTAGAAGGCGATAACGTCGAAACCCATCACTTCTTCGCTCTGCAGCGCCTGCCAGGCTTCGTGCGCGTTTTTGCTGCTGCCGATAATGATGGTCTGCTTTTTCCACAGGCCATTTTTATTCAGCAGACGTTTGGCCAGCGCGCGGCAGGTCGGAATTAAAATCAGTGCCAGTACCCAGGTCAGCAACCAGACGAAGCGCGACATCTGCCACTGGGACAGCGCGGTAATCGACAGGTCTATGACGGAAAATATCAGAATGGTACGAAAAACTTCTTTTAATTCGAACCAGAAAGGTTTGCGGTAAGTATAGTGACGAAGCCTTACCCAGAACCAGCCAATACAAATTACTGACAGACAAATGTGTGTAGCAATTTTTAAATGCAGTTCTTTTTCAGAAATATCTGCCAGAGGCGAATCTGACTGAACATTAATTAGCATCATCGCTATAAATAACGCTGCGTTGAAACAAATTAAATCTGAACAGGCCAGCATTAATTTGGTAATAAGACTTTTAAACGTAAATTCTGTATCGCGCATATTTAACTCTTTATTTTATTTCCTTTAACCCGCAACGGCTATCGCCTGTTTAATCGTTGAGCGATGTAACCTCTCAAGACTGAGCCGTTTCTGAGGGGAGCTCCTGCGGCGTTTACGCCAATGATCTTAACCATAAAACCAATAATATTGTGATGAATACCAACAGATTACTCTGACTTTAATCATCGCCAGCGCTGCTCATTTTATCAACGAAAAACGCGATTCAGGCACGCTACCGCCCTTGGCTGTCGCTGCCAATATCGCTGTCATCATTCATATTGCTCCCCAAAATGCGTCAGCGTTTCGGTAACGCATCATGCAGATGTTGAATGATGAATTACCTATTCGTGACATCACGGGTAAAGTCGAATCGCTACGCAAATTACGACTCTGGGGCAGAGTTTGCTAACTTGTTGCTATACTAGTTATTACTGGCTTGTTTACAAGCAGGTCCCGCCATCCCTGGACTATTTTAGGAAAAAGACTACCAGCAATTAGTATTGATGCCGGACAGAGAGTGCAATCCTTTCCGCACAATTCGGATTAATGCCATACCCGCGATAAGATAAATCGCATAAGCCCGGCAGGTGAATATCATCTTTCCGGTACAATCCGGCCCAGAATTATCTCTGTTCCCCTTTGCGGAATTAATCAAACCGTCACGCATTTATGGTCACATTTTGCACAATCGCGTGGTCCGGCCCGGCCACCTCTCCCCTGCCCTGCCATTTGTGCCCGGCCTGTCACTCCACTATCATCAGAGAAAACGCAATTTAAGACATTCAGGTGAATAAGAGATGCTGGAGGTAATTACCGATCCCTCGCTATGGGCGGGATTAGTAACGCTAATCGTTCTGGAACTGGTTTTAGGCATCGACAATCTGATTTTCATTGCCATCCTGGTTGAAAAGCTGCCGGGGCCGCTTCGCGACCGCGCGCGCGTCATCGGACTGCTGCTGGCGTTAGCGTGCCGGATCCTGCTGCTCGCTTCGCTTTCCTGGCTGGTTACGCTCAAGGAGCCCTGGATTACGCTGGCGAATCACCCCTTTAGTGCGCGCGATCTTCTGCTACTGTCAGGCGGGATTTTCCTGCTGTTTAAAGCCACGACGGAGTTAAATGCGCGGCTTGAGGGTCATGATGAGGCGTCCGGTCAACAAAAAGGCGGCGCTAAATTCTGGCCGGTGGTGGCGCAAATTGTGGTGCTGGATGCCATCTTCTCGCTGGATGCGGTGATCACGGCCGTGGGTATGGTCAACGATCTACCGGTCATGATGCTGGCGGTGACTATCGCGATTCTGCTGATGCTGCTCGCCAGTAAACCTTTAACCCGCTTTGTGAATAACCACCCCACCATTGTGATCCTCTGTCTGAGCTTCCTGCTGATGATAGGCTTCAGCCTGGTGGCGGAAGGGTTTGGTTTTGTGATCCCCAAAGGGTATCTCTACGCCGCGATTGGTTTCTCAGTGATCATTGAGGCGCTGAACCAGCTGGCGCACTTCAATCGCCGTCGGGTGCTGTCAGCAGGTCGTCCGCTCCGGCAGCGGACGGCGGAAGCGGTGTTGCGTATGCTGCGTGGCGCGGCAGAACCGGCAGAGCTGGATGCGAAAACCTCGTCACTGATTGCGGACAGCGATGCCAGCGTGCTGTTTAACCGCCAGGAACGGGTGATGATTGCCCGGGTGCTGGGTATGGGTCAGCGCCACGTCAACAGCATCATGACCTCACGTCACGATGTGGAGCATATCGACCTGAGTGACGATCCGGCTGAGATTATGGCCCGGCTGGATCGCAACCAGCACACGCGCATCCTGATCACCAATAACTCCAGCGAACCCCTGGGCGTGGTCCACGTTATCGATCTGCTGCATCAGTCACTGCATCATCATTCGCTCGACCTGCGCGCCCTTATCCGGCAGCCGCTGGTCTTTCCTGAACGGCTGACGCTGCTGCAGGCGCTGGAACAGTTCCGCCAGGCGCATACGCACTTTGCGTTTGTGGTCGATGAGTTTGGTTCGGTAGAAGGCGTCGTGACCCTGAGCGATGTGATGGAGACCATCGCCGGAAATCTGCCGAATGAGGCGGGTGAAATTGATGCCCGTTACGATATTCAGATTCAGGGCGAAGGTCACTGGATTGCCAACGGCCATATGCCGCTGGAGGATCTGGCGCTCTATGTGAAGTTGCCGCTGGATGAGCAGCGCGACTACCACACGCTGGCCGGGTTACTGATGGACAGGCTGCAGCACGTTCCGCAGGAAGGCGAAGTGCTGCAGCTGGAGGGCTATCAGCTGCGTACCCTGCAGGTCGAGAATCATCGGGTACAGAAGGTCGAGATCCTGCAGCAGCCCGATAGGGAGTAGGACGTCCAGGGCGCTGTGTCTTTCCCAGGCGCCCTTATTTCTTCAGATTCGGTTTTTTGCTCTCTTCTTTCTGTCGATCGATCCACTGGTTCAGCCGTGTCCTGGCCTCACTCTGCAGGCGTTCGCGCAGCACGTCATCCACGGGCAGCGAATATTGCAGGTTGTTCCAGTCGCCGTAGATGCGCAGCGGGACCGGCTGATCGGCAAGAGCTTTCACCAGCGTCTCAGCACCCCGCCAGCCGCTGAGCTTCAGCCCCAGCGTCACATCCAGCTGCTGCTGCGCCATATCCACTTTGCCGGCACCCTGCAGGTCGAGATTATGGCCGTTGCCGTTGATATCGCTGAAGCTGAGCACGCCTTTATTGAGGGCCACCTGGCCGCTGATCGACTCAATGCCCTCATCGGCCGCATCTTCCGCCTCTTCACGGCTGACCTTATCGCTGACCCGCGCCACGGCGCGCTGCACCATCTGCTGCAGATTGAGCTGCGCCAGCTTAAGGTTGCTGGCGCTCAGGGTCGCCCTGCCCTGCCAGCGACGTTTAGCTGCCTCGACACTCAGCGTGTCGCCCGCCAGATCGCCGTCAAGACTCAGATTGCCCTGCAGGCTTTCCGGCAGGTTAAAGGCTTTCAGCAGGGGCTGAATCGCAATCAGCCGGAGCTGCGGCTTCAGCGTCACCTGCGTCTCTGGCTGACGGATATCAATGCGGCCGGGAACCGAGAAGCTGCCATTGCCCAGCTTACCGCTAAGAGTATTAAGCGTCATCAGCCCCTGCTGATTGCTGGCGTCGAGCGTCAGGCCGGTCAGCGCGAGGCCGCGCCAGACGACACTCTCTGCCTGGAGCTTCAGCGCCAGATCCATGTCGTTCAGCGGAGAGTCAGCATTAATGCGTTCGCGTGGCGCCGCAATCACCGGTGAACGGGCCACTGTGGCGTGCTGCGCGCCTGCCGTTTCAGACGCGGGCGCGCTGGTCAGTAAATTATCGAGGTTGAGCGAACTGGCTTTCAGATCCAGCGCCAGCTGCTGCGGAGGCATCAGGTGACCGCTGCCCTGCCCGGTGAGCGAGCTGTCGTTAGCGGTTAGCTGCAGATTGCTGAACGCGAAGCGCTGGCGGTCGCCATTCCACTCCCCCTGCAGACTCAGCGAGCCTTTAATGCCCTGCACCGGGATATCCGCACCGGAGAGGGTGTAATCCAGCTGCTGCAACTGGCCGCTGAGACGATGAGGATATTGTGAGGCGTCGAGCTGCCCCTTCAGCGACAGGGTGACGTTGCGCTGGTTGCGCATCAGGCTGGTGCTCAGCGCCAGGGTCGCCAGATTGCTGGCATCCTGATCCATGCTGATGTTGAGGTCACGGAAATTGTACTCATCGCCGCCCGGCTGCTGCCAGATGAGCAGACTGTCGGCAACGCGCAGTTTTGCGATGTCAAAAGACCAGCCGCTGGCGGGTGACGCAGGCTCCGCATCACGCGGTCCCTGCGGCGCGTTTTTGGCGGGCTGTGGACTGCTGTCGGGGGTGACACGCACTATCGCATTTTTCAGCATCACCTGACTGACGCTGAGCTGGTGGGAGAGCAGCGGCCACAGATTGACATCCAGCCGCATATTTTCAGCCGACACCAGCGGCTGACTGGCCCCTGGTGCGGTCAGGCTCATCCGGCCGGCGAGGATACTGAGCTGAGGCCAGACGTGCCAGCGCAGATCGCTGCTGACCTCCAGCCGATAACCACTGCGTTGTTCAACCTGTTGTACCATATAGGCACGAAAGTCGTTGGGATTGACCAGCAGCACCAGCGCGCTCATTCCCGATACGACCACCACTAACAGGATGGCCAGCGTGGTTATCACTCTTTTCATTACATCCTCAGATTAATCTTTGTCGATACGGCTGGCATCAGCACCCTGCTGACCGCGATATTTCGCATCTTCACGGCGGTTATAGGGGCGCGCAGCCGGGCCGGAAAGGGGTTCAAAACTCAGTGCGCCGATTAACATGCCAGGACGCAGTGCCAGCGGCAGTTTACCTGAATTGTAGAACTCCAGCACGATACGGCCCTGCCAGCCCGGATCGATGCGGTGAGCCGTGACGTGCACCATCAGGCCCAGACGCGCCAGCGACGAGCGCCCATCCAGCCAGCCGACCAGATCATCGGGCAGCGTCACCGACTCCAGCGTGACCGCCAGCGCCAGTTCGCCCGGGTGCAGGAAGAAGGCTTCGCCTTCTGCCAGCACGATCTCATCGCTCATGACCCGATCCAGGGCGGCACTGACTTCCTGCTTCGGCCCGCTCAGATCGATAAAGGCCGCGGTATGCCCGCTGAAGGTACGGAACTGATTACCCAGCCGCACATCGACCGTAGCACCATTGATGCGTTCGACCGGCGGGCGCGGCTCAATGGCCAGTTTGCCACTATCGAGCCAGGCTTCAATATCGCGATCGCATAATCTCATTGCGGAAACTCCATGACATAAGTGTAGCGAACCGACTTCAGTCTGCCTGCCGTCGGTCTGCGCCACGTCCCACCGGACGTGGATTATTCAAAAAACTGGTTGATTTTTGCCTTGAGGATATCGATGGCGATACGGTTTTTTCCGCCGCGCGGCACGATAATATCGGCGTACTGTTTAGAGGGCTCGATGAACTGCAGGAACATCGGACGAACCGTCTTCTGGTACTGACTCATTACTGAATCCATCGAGCGCCCGCGCTCATTGACATCGCGCTTCATACGGCGCATCAGACAGATGTCGAGCGGCGTATCCACGAAGATTGAGAAGTTGAGTTCCTGACGCAGACGGGCGTCGGTCAGCAGCAGAATGCCCTCCAGGATAATCACCTTTTTGGCTTTCAGATGCTGGGTCTGTTGCGTACGGGTGTGTTCAACGTAACTGTAGACCGGCAGTTCGATATCCTGACCGGCTTTCACCGCCTGCAGGTGCTGCAGCAGTAAATCATGATCCATCGCGCTCGGATGGTCATAATTGGTTTTAACCCTCTCTTCCATGGTGAGGTGACTTTGATCTTTGTAATAAGCATCTTCCGGGATGACCCCGATGTGCTCGTCACCTACCTGATCACGGATTTCACGATAGAGCGTGCTGGCAATTAAACTTTTACCGGATGCGGAAGCGCCGGCAATGCCTACAATCACGCACTGATGAGACTTGTCAGTCATACTTTTTTAAGACCTGATAACTGGAGCCTGCCACTGGACACACATTACGCGGGCAGCGGACGGGCCGAAATGGAGAGGGTGTGTTCGCGCTAAGTATAGGGATTTCGGTCTTTTGATGCCAGAGAAATGGCGTCGGCGACTTTTCAGACTTTCCCCTTTGGACGCCACTCATTTCACCGATAAACTGTTGTCACAGCCAATTATAACTAAAATGGCCCCTTCAGCGTGCCGGACAGCCCGCGCGCGACGCTCTCATAACGACCCGAGAAGGCAGCAGGAGTAGTATGCACTGGAAGACTTTGACCTATTTTGGCGACAGCATGCTGTTGATTCCGACAGCCGTGATTATTGCGCTGATTTTACCCTGGAAGAGTGACAACCGTCTTACCGTCCTCTACTGGATTGTCGCTTTCGGCCTGGCCGGGCTCACGGTCAGCATTTCGAAGATTCTGTTCCTGGGATTCGGCATCGGCAGCGCCCGTTTTAATTTCACCGGTTTCAGCGGTCACAGTGCGATGTCCGCTACGCTGTGGCCGGTGATGCTGTGGCTGATCTCGGGTCGCTGGTCGCTGCCGGGTCGCGTGGTGGCGATCGGGGTAGGCTACCTTATCCCGCTGATGGTGGGATTCTCCCGTCTGGTGATCCATGCGCACTCCAGAAGCGAGGTCGCGACCGGTCTGCTGCTGGGTTTCACGCTGAGCACCGCGTTTCTGATCTCGCAGCGGCGCACCACGCTCAAAGGCTTTAGCTGGACCCAGGTCGGCGCTGCACTGGTCATACCCTTTATTCTGATGAGTCACGGGCGCGTCGCTACCACGCAGCAGTTTCTGGAGCGGTTCTCTGCCAGCCTTGCGGGGATGGAAAAACCTTACACCCGTGCCGATCTTTTTCGTCAGTAATCAATAGGCTGGCTCGTCATCCCCCCCTGCCCGCCAATTCGCCGAATAACGGGCAATTTTGATTTCACCCCTTTTTTCTTTGCCGAATGTGCTAGCATGCAGTCAGAGAATGACTGGTGCCTGATTCGCCGTTGCGGAGCCCTGCACCCTGCCGGAAGCCCGCATGACTGAGATTTTATCCCCGCAAAACAACACGCCCAACCGCTGGCTTCAGGCGCTGGTTCTGGGCGGGATACTCTTTTTCCTGACGCTGTTCTGTCTTGAACTGATTGTGGTCAGCGGGAAGATTTCCCCGCTCTGGTTCCCCACGACGCTGATGACCGTCGTGGTTTTCCGCTGTCCGACGCGCCAGCTGCCGCTGCTGCTGACAGCCTGCGTCCTGGGCACCGCGAGTGCTAACGCCCTGGTCATCGGCCCCGCCTTTTCTAACCTTAAATTTACGCTGCTCAACCTGATTCAGGCGGGTGTCGGCGGTATGCTGCTGCGCGCTCTGCTGGATCGTCGCACACCGCTGGATTCGCTGAGTGACTGGGCACGACTGGTGCTGTCGGTGGGCATTATGACGCCGGTGCTCGGCGGCCTGCTGGCGCTCTGGACGCTCCAGGTCAGCGGCCAGGCGTCGTTTCCCTTCTTCTATACCTGGGTGATCTCCGAGATCATCGGTATGCTGGTGCTCGGCCCGATGCTGCTGCTGCTGCCCTGGCCGCTGCGTCGCGCGCAGTTCAGCGATCTGCGTCTGGCCGAACTCGCCCTGACGCTGCTGCTTACCCTTGGTTCCAGTTACCTGTCACTGCGCTTTCTGCCCTGGCCCTTTACCTTTATTGTGGTGATTCTGTTCTGGTGCGCCGTTCGCCTGCCTAAACTGCAGGCGTTTATCCTGTTCTTCCTCAACGCCAGTTTTATCTCCATGCTGCTGGCTTTAGATCTGGTCAACGTGGTCAGCAACAACAGCGCGCTGGGTCCGGTCTCCAGCTGGCTGCCGTTTCTGCTGGTGCTGATACCCAGCCATATCATGTCGCTGGTGATGGATGCCTCCCGGCGCGAGAAACTGCATATTTCCGACAGTGAAACCCGCTTCCGTCATGCCATGGAGTACTCGGCAATCGGTATGGCGCTGGTCTCCCCGCAGGGCAACTGGCTGCAGGTCAACCGCTCACTCTGTCAGATCCTCGGCTACCCGGCGGATGAGCTGAAGCGACTGACCTTTCAGCAGATCACGCATCCCGACGATCTCTCTAAGGATATGCAGCATGTAGGCCGACTGCTGGAAGGCGACATCGACACCTATACCCTTGAGAAACGCTACTTCCGCAAAGATGGCGAAATCGTCTGGGCACGCCTCACGGTCTCGCTGGTGCGTGACAGCAGCCATGCCCCCCTCTACTTCATTGCGCAGATCATCGATATCTCTGAGCTGAAGCAGAGCGAACAGGTGAACCGGCGGCTGATGGAGCGTATCACGCTGGCCAACGAAGCGGGCGGCATCGGCGTCTGGGAGTGGAACCTGCTGACCGGCGAGATGCTGTGGGATAAGCGTATGTACGCCCTGTTTGGTCTGGAACCACATGAGTCGCCGAGCTACGACCTCTGGATCCATCTGCTGCATCCCGCCGATCGCGAATACGCGGCGCTGACGGTGCAGCAGGCCATTGAGCTGCGCAGCGCCTTTCATATGGAGTATCGCGTCGTTGACAGGCAGGGACAGCGCTGGGTGCGAACCCAGGCTAACCGGCTGCTGAGTAAAGAGGGACGCATTGAGCGGATGCTGGGTATCTGTCAGGACATTACGCCGCTGCGCAACCTGAATGAGGCGCTGTTTCAGGAGAAAGAGCGCATGGCGATTACCCTTGATTCGATCGGCGAAGCGGTGATCAGCACCGATAAAGAGATGTGCGTGGCCTTTATGAATCCGGTAGCGGAGAAGATGAGTGGCTGGACGCAGGAGCAGGCCACAGGTCAGCCGCTGAGTAAGGTGCTGCACATTACTCAGGGCCGCAACGGCCCCGAGGTCGAAAATCTGCTGTTGTGCCAGTTGCCGCCAGAAAAGGTCACCCCGGATTTTGCGGAAGATCTGGTGCTGCATGCCCCCGATGGCAGTCATATTGATATTCACTACAGCATCACCCCGCTGCGTTCAGAAGCCGGTCTGGAACAGGGTGCCGTAATGATTATTCAGGATGTCAGTGAGTCACGTAAGCTGATGAAGCGTCTGAGCTACAGTGCGCTGCATGATACGCTGACCAGCCTGCCTAACCGCGCCAGCTTCGAACTGCAGCTTAAGCGTCTGCTGTTCGATGCCGCGGAGCATCACCATCACCATGTGCTGGTGTTTATCGATCTGGACAAGTTTAAGGCCGTTAACGACAGCGCCGGCCATGCCGCCGGGGATGCACTCCTGCGCGAACTCTCTGAACTGATGCAGCACCATCTTCGCAGCAGCGATTTTCTGGCCCGACTGGGCGGCGACGAGTTCGCCCTGCTGATGCCTGACTGTGAGGTCGCGCAGGCGCATGACGTGGTGCAGCGTATCGTTGCCGCAGTCAATGACTACCGCTTCCAGTGGCTGGGTCGCCTGTACCAGGTCGGTGCCAGCGCCGGGGTGACCCAGATCTCCGCCGAAAACTGTCAGAGCAGCGACGTGCTGTCGCAGGCGGATATCGCCTGTTACAACGCCAAACGCAGCGGTCGCGGACGGCTGATGATCTATGAACAGCATCGCCTGCCACTGCCGGGTCATCATCAGGGTCTGGATGCCGGCATGATCGATGCCCTGCAGATCGAACTGGCCGCCTGGGCTGTTGCTCCGCCGAAAACGCCGCAGGCGGCCTTTATCTGGCTGCTGGATGTCCAGCTGTTAAGCGCGGACGGGTTGCTGATGGATGAAATGCTGCTGCGCAGTAACCTTGCCGATGAGGCGCTGCGTCGCCGGCTGGATAACAACATTCTGGAGGCTTTTTTCCGCCACGACGTAGAGGCGCTGAATCACAAGGGCATTGCGGTGGTTCTGCCACTGCATGCGCAGATACTGAGTGATGCCGCCTTTGTGCACCAGCTCTGTCAGCGCTTTGTCGCCGCCGGTCTGGCCGATAGCCACGCAGGTTTTGCTTTTCCGGCGGCGAGCGTCATCGGTAAAGGCGATCAGATCTATGCAGCGCTGCGGCAACTGCGGCAGTGCGGCTGCCGTATCGTCCTGCAGCATTTTGGCCGTAATCTGGATGCCTTCAATCTGCTGAGTGATGACGTGGTCGATTATCTGGTGCTGGCACCTGATCTGGTGGCAAACGTGCATGCCAGTCTGATGGATGAGATGCTGCTGACCATTATTCAGGGGCAGGCCACGCAGCGCCACATTTCCGTGCTGGCCGGTCCGGTTTCCGTGCCAGCCGTGCTGAATACCCTGGCGACGCTGGATGTGGATGGCGTCTGGGGCAGTGCTGTCGCCGAGCGTCAGCCGCTGCGTTCGCTGGCCGAAGCTCGCCTCTTCGCTATCCGTTAATTCCCGCGCTGGCCGCTTGCCACCCCGCTGAAGCTGCGCTAAAGTCGCCCCCTTTTTTCCGGCATGGGGGCGAAAATGTTCATAGGATTCGATTACGGCACGGCTAACTGCTCTATTGCAGTCAGCGAAAAGGGCACGCCACGCCTGTTAACGCTGGAAAACGATCAGCGCCTGCTGCCATCAATGATCTGTGCGCCGACACGCGAGTCGATCAGCGAATGGCTTTATCGTCATCATCAGGTTGCGACGCCGGACAGCGAAACCACGGCACTGCTACAGCGCGCACTGCGGTTCAACCGCGAAGAGGATATCGAGGTTCAGGCGAACAGCGTGCAGTTTGGCCTGACCGCGCTGCAGCACTACATGGCTGACCCGGAAGATGTCTGGTTCGTTAAATCCCCCAAATCGTTTCTCGGTGCCAGCGGCCTGAAGCCTCAGCAGCTTGCCCTGTTTGAAGATCTGGTCTGCGCCATGATGCTGCACATCCGTCAGCAGGGCGAGAGCCAGCTCGGTCAGACCATTCAGCAGGCAGTCATCGGCCGACCGGTCAACTTCCAGGGCGCGGGCAGCGAAGAGTCTAACCAGCAGGCTGAAGGTATTCTGCTGCGCGCCGCACACCGTGCCGGTTTCCGCGACGTCGAGTTTCAGTTCGAGCCGGTCGCGGCCGGACTCGATTTCGAGGCGACGCTGCAGCAGGAGACGCGGGTGCTGGTCGTCGATATCGGCGGCGGCACCACCGACTGCTCAATGTTGCTGATGGGGCCGAAATGGCGCGACAAGGCGGACCGCCGTGAAAGCCTGCTGGGCCACAGCGGTTGCCGCGTTGGCGGAAACGACCTGGACATCATGCTGGCGTTTAAAACCCTGATGCCTCTGCTGGGGCTCGGCGGCAACACCCAGAAAGGCACCGCCCTGCCCGCCCTGCCGTGGTGGAATGCGATTGCCATCAATGATGTGCCGGCACAGAGCGACTTCTACAGTGCGGCCTGTGGAAAATGGCTGCGGGATCTGGTGCGCGATGCCGAACAGGGCGACGTCGTGGCCCGCCTGCTGAAGGTGTGGCAGCAGAAACTGAGCTATCGTCTGGTACGAGCGGCCGAAGAGAGCAAGATCGCGCTGTCAGCCAGCCCGGCCCACACCGCTTCGCTCGACTTCATTGCCGCGGCATTGCAGACGGAGATTGCGGTGAACCAGTTGCAGGAGGCGATCAGTCAGCCGCTGGAGAAAATTCTGGAGCAGGTGCAGCTGGCGCTGGCCACCAGCCAGATTAAACCTGATGTGATCTACCTGACCGGCGGCAGCGCGCGTTCACCGCTGCTGCGTGCAGCCCTGCAGCAGACGCTGCCGGATACGCCGATTGCGGGCGGCGACGACTTCGCCTCAGTCACCGCCGGACTGGCCCGCTGGGCAGAAGTGATGTTCCGCTAATCCTGCCCTGCGACAACAAAAATGGCACCCGAGGGTGCCATTTTTATTTGCCGACAACGGCGATGAGCAGGCGCAGGCTCACAGGGCTCAGCACGTCCAGGCCGTCTGTCCGGTACGCCATCCTTTCACTCTTTATCAGAAGGCGAAATTGGCGCTGATACCGCCAATAAACGCATCTTTCACTTCGCTGACCGCGCCCGGTGCCACGACATACTGCAGATTAGGGCGCAGTGACATCCAGTTTGTGACTTTAGCGTTGTAGTAGATCTCATAGTTGTATTCCGAACCTGACTGAACCGGCAGATAAGTCGGGCTGTCGAAGCGGCTTTCGCCGTTAGCCTGATTCTGCTGACGCAGTGACCGGGTATAGTCGCTGTTCACATGAATACGTGCTGCGCCCACGCCAATCTCATCCTGCGGACGGGCATCAAACGGCCCGGTCCAGGTCAGGGCGAACGACTGATAGTTGTCGGTTTTTGACGTCTTGTGGTCGTTCATCACCGCCTGCAGGCGAATGCCCAGTCCACGATTTACATCGCCGCTCTGTGCGGTCAGCTGCTGCTGCAATAACAGATAGCCGCCATAGGCACGCGCCTGATCCTGATAGCCGCCGTTGCGCCAGCTGCTGTAGACATCGCCATCCACCGACGAGGTGTAGTAACCGATGCGGTAGTTACCCGGCAGTTTTTCCGGCCCGAAGGTCGGTTTCCAGCCCAGCTCGATCGGCACCAGATTGCCTTCAGAATGGCGGGTGTCCAGACGGAAGCCGTCGCCGCGATCGTAGTTGGCGCGGTTCTGATTATAGAAACCGACCTGGAAGAAAAGCTCAGGAGTAAGATTGAACTTAATGCGGCCGCCCCACTGCGACACCGGCCAGTTGAACCAGCGATCGCCGCGCCAGTTCCCCGCCTGGCCGCTGCCCAGTGCCAGGTTCTGGAACAGATTGCCATCGAAGTTATCGAAGTCTTCGCCCACCGTGACCCGGCCGGCTTTCACATCGACCACATCGTCAAACAGCCCTTTGCGCAGCCAGAACTGCGTCAGGCGCCAGGTCTGGCCGCGACCGTAGACCTCCTGAACCGAAGAGAGCATCCCGGCGCGTCGGTCCCCTACCTGATCCGACAGGTTCTGACCGTCGCGATTGGTCACGGTCATCTGGAACTCGGCATCCTGCCAGTTCAGCAGTTTTTCCAGGTCAAAATTGGTGCCAAACGTCCACTGATCGCTGTAGCGCATAGTCGTGTTGCTGTCCGCGCCACCGCCCAGATTGGCCGCACTTTCCATGGTGTAGTTGACGTCAAATTTAATGCCGTCATTCTGCAGCTGCGTCCGGTAACCGCCCCAGTCACCAGCCATCCATTCGGAGTCGGGACTCAGCGCGTCAGCGGCCAGGGCTGACGTGGAAAGCATGGCCATAAGCAGGGTACCGCTTGCCACACGGGCAGAGGGAAAGCGGGCTTTTCTGTTTTTCATCGTGCTGATTCTTATGTAAGTGACCGAAAGTGACGCGCAGAGGATAGTGCTGGCTATTGAACGGCTTTTGTAAATACGTGCGCATACTTTCCGGAAACAGCAGATTGTTCGCGTAACTGTGATCGGGATCTCTTAGCGGTTACGTTTCAGCCAGAAACGGCAGTTTCTGCCGGGTCAGCGCAAAACAGGGGCACGATGGCCCCTGCGCTTAACGGCTCGCCTGGTCCAGTTGCGCAATCTCTGCGGGTGAGAGCGTAAGCTGCATCGCCCCGGTCAGATCGTCGAGCTGTTTCAGCGATGTGGCGCTGACAATCGGCGCGGTGATGCCGGGACGGGCGATCTGCCATGCCAGCGCCACCTGCGTCGGCGTCACCTGCTGCGCTGCGCTGATGGCATCCAGCGCGTCGAGGATCCTCAACCCGCGCGGATTGAGATATTTTTCGACCACGCTCTGCCCGCGCGCACTTTTCGCCGCATCCGCTGCTTCACGGTATTTGCCGCTGAGGAAACCGCTGGCGAGAGAATAGTAGTTGATCACGCCCAGTCCGTGCGCCTGCACCACAGGCTCCAGTTCCGACTCATAGGGCTGGCGGTCATAGAGGTTATATTCCGGCTGCAGGGTTTCGTAGCGCGCCAGTCCCTGCGCGTCACTGATCGCCAGCGCCTCCTGCAGTCGTGCGGCGCTGTAGTTTGAAGCCCCGATAGCCCGCACCTTGCCTTCGCGGATCAGGCCGTCAAAGGCGTTCAGTGTCTCCGCCAGGGGCGTATCTGCATCGTCGCGGTGCGCCTGATAGAGGTCGATATAGTCCGTCTGTAAACGGCGCAGCGACGCATCGACTGCCTGACGGATATAGTCCGGTTTCAGCCCGTTTTTCGCCGGGGACAGTTCCATCCCCACCTTGGTTGCCAGAACGATCCGGTCCCGTTTGCTACTTTTTTGCAGCCACTCGCCTATAAGGGTTTCCGATTCACCGCCTTTGTTGCCCGGCACCCAGCGGGAATAGACGTCGGCCGTATCGATAAACCAGAGCCCCCGCTCCACCAGCGCATCCAGCAGAGAAAATGAGGTAGCGCGATCCACCGTCCAGCCAAACACATTGCCGCCAAACGTCAGTCGCGGAACGGCGATACCGCTGTTACCTAACTGCCGTGTCTGATTCTGATGCATTTCTGGCTCCTTATTTACCGGAAAAACTGCCTGTTTCTCAGCATAGCAAAGGGGTTTTGCCTCTTTATGACGATTGTGCTGCGATTAATGAAAGAACAGGCATAATGACCCCGCCCTGACAGAGATTCCTTATTTCCTTCAACTTCTGCCCGTCAGAGGCGACTACAATCTGTCGTTTGCAGGCTAACCTTTTGATGCCTGCGCCTGGGACTACGTCACTGCTGGAGAGCACCGAATCATGAGCACCCGACATCCTGTTATGAAGAAAACCCTGATTGTGCTGGCCCTGATTGCTGTCGCGGCAGGCGGTTATTATGGCTGGCAGCGCAGTGCGGCACCGGAAAGCGGCAGCCAGCGTGATGCGTCTGCCCCGGGCGACAAAGGCCGTGGTGAGGGCGCGCATCGCCCACTGGCCCCTGTTCAGGCTGCCACCGCCACTCGCGAAAGCGTGCCGCAATACCTGAGCGGACTGGGTACGGTCACCGCCGCCAATACGGCCACCGTGCGCAGCCGGGTCAACGGCGATCTGCTGGCGATCCACTTTACCGAAGGCGATCAGGTTAAAGCAGGCGATCTTCTGGCGGAGGTCGATCCGCGCCCTTACCAGGTGGCGTTAGCACAGGCTCAGGGCCAGGTCGTCAAGGATCAGGCCACGCTGGCGAATGCCCGTCGCGACCTGGCGCGCTACGAGAAGCTGGCGAAAACGTCCCTGGTGTCGCAACAGAGTCTGGATACCCAGCGTTCACTGGTCGCTGAAACGCTCGGCACGCTAAAGGCGGATGAAGGAAACGCTGCCAGCGCACAGCTTAATCTGACCTACAGCCGGATCACCGCGCCGATTTCCGGGCGGGTCGGCCTGAAGCAGGTGGATGTGGGCAACTACGTCACCAGCAGCGACAGCACCGGCATCGTGGTGATCACCCAGACGCATCCGATCGATGTGCTCTTCACGCTGGCGGAGAACAGCATCAGCGCCATTCTTAAAGCGCAGAAAAGCGGCCAGCCGCTACTGGTTGAGGCCTGGGATCGCAGCAATAAAAACCTGATCGCCAGCGGCAAACTGCTGAGTCTGGACAACCAGATTGATGTCACCACCGGCACCATCAAAATCAAGGCGCGATTCGATAATCAGGATGACGCGCTGTTTCCTAATCAGTTCGTTAATGTGCGCCTGAAGGTCAACACGCTGCAGGATGCGATTGTCATCCCGCCTGCTGCACTGCAGATGGGCAACGAGGGGAACTTTGTCTGGGTCGTCAACAGCGATAACAAAGTGAGTAAGAAAAGCGTGGTGCCCGGCCTGCAGGACAGCCAGAAGGTGGTGATCACGGCTGGTCTGGAGGCGGGTGAGCGCGTGGTCACAGATGGTCTGGACCGCCTGACGGAGGGGGCAAAAGTGGAGGTTGTGGCACCGCAGAGCAGCGCGCCGCGCAGCAGTCGCGCCACGCTGCCGTCAAAAGGAGAGCGTGAGTAATGCAGGTCATGCCTCCCGATCAGCATGGCGGACCGTCACGCCAGTTTATTCTGCGCCCGGTCGCCACCACGCTGCTGATGATTGCGATTCTGCTGGCTGGCGTGCTGGGTTATCGCTTTCTGCCGGTTTCGGCGCTGCCGGAAGTGGATTATCCGACCATTCAGGTCGTCACCCTCTATCCGGGTGCCAGCCCGGATGTGGTCACCTCCTCCATCACCGCCCCGCTGGTGCATCAGTTTGGTCAGATGTCCGGCCTGAAGCAGATGTCGTCGCAAAGCGCCGGCGGTGCCTCGGTGGTGACGCTGCAATTTCAGCTGACGCTGCCGCTGGATGTGGCTGAGCAGGAAGTGCAGGCGGCAATTAACTCCGCCACCAATCTGCTGCCCAACGACCTGCCTAATCCGCCGGTCTACAACAAAGTGAATCCCGCCGATCCGCCCATCATGACGCTGGCCGTCACCACCCGCAGCATGCCGCTGACGCAGGTGCAGGACATGATCGAAACCCGGATAGCGCAGAAGATTTCACAGGTGAGTGGCGTCGGGCTGGTCACCCTGTCGGGCGGTCAGCGTCCGGCCGTGCGGGTTAAGCTGAACGTGCAGGCGCTGTCGGCACTCGGCCTGACCAGCGAAACGGTACGGACCGCCATCAGCAACGCCAACGTCAACTCCGCCAAAGGCAGTCTGGATGGCCCGACCCGCTCTGTCACGCTGTCGGCCAATGACCAGATGAAGTCCGCGGAAGATTACCGCCAGCTGATTATCAGCTATAAAAACAACGCCCCGGTGCGGCTCGGCGACGTGGCCACCATCGAACAGGGTGCAGAAAACAGCTGGCTGGGTGCCTGGGCCAACCGCGATGCGGCGATCGTGCTCAACGTCCAGCGTCAGCCTGGCGCCAATATCATCGCCACGGCGGACAATATCCGCGCCATGCTGCCTGCGCTGACCGCGACCCTGCCGAAGTCCGTTGAGGTGACGCTGCTCACCGACCGCACCACCAACATCCGCGCGTCGGTCAGCGACACCCAGTTTGAGCTGGTGCTGGCGATGGCACTGGTGGTGATGATTATCTACCTGTTTCTGCGCAACGTGCCTGCCACGCTGATCCCGGCGGTGGCGGTTCCCCTGTCGCTGATCGGCACCTTCGCCGCCATGTATTTCCTGGGCTTTTCGATCAACAACCTGACGCTGATGGCGCTGACCATCGCCACCGGTTTCGTGGTCGATGATGCCATCGTGGTGATCGAGAACATCTCACGCTATATCGAGAAGGGTGAAAAACCGCTGACCGCCGCGCTGAAAGGGGCTGGCGAGATCGGCTTTACCATCATCTCGCTGACCTTCTCGCTGATTGCGGTGCTGATCCCGCTGCTGTTTATGGGGGATGTCATTGGCCGGCTGTTCCGCGAATTTGCCGTGACGCTGGCGGTCGCCATCCTGATCTCGGCGGTAGTCTCACTAACCCTGACGCCAATGATGTGCGCCCGGATGCTCAGCGCGGAGTCGCTGCGCAAACAGAACCGTTTTTCCCGCGCCAGCGAAGCGATGTTTGACCGCATCGTGGCCTTCTATGGCCGTGGCCTGCGCCGGGTGCTGAATCACCCCTGGCTGACGCTATCGGTGGCGGTCGGCACCCTGATGCTGACGCTGATGCTGTGGATGATTATCCCGAAAGGCTTTTTCCCGCAGCAGGACAACAGCATTATTCAGGGCACGCTGCAGGCGCCGCAGTCGGTCTCCTACGCCAGCATGGCGCAGCGCACGCGCGATGTCGCCTCCATCATCATGAAAGATCCGGCGGTGCAGAGCCTGACTTCGTTTGTCGGCGTAGATGGCACCAATGCCGCGCTCAACAGCGCCCGGCTGCAGATCAACCTCAAACCGCTGGACCAGCGCGACGACCGGATTCCGGCGATTCAGCAGCGTCTGCAGAGGGCGGTGAGTCAGGTGCCGGGCGTGCAGCTCTGGCTGCAGGCCGTGCAGGATCTCACTATCGATACCCAGGCGAGCCGGACGCCTTACCAGTTTACGCTGCAGTCCGGTTCGCTCACCTCGCTCAGCACCTGGGTTCCGGCCCTGCTGACCCGGCTGAATACGCTGCCACAACTGCGTGATGTCAGCAGCGACTGGCAGGATCAGGGGCTGGAGGCGTTTGTTAACGTCGACCGTGACAGCGCCAGCCGCCTCGGCATCAGCATGGCGGACGTGGACAATGCACTCTACAACGCCTTTGGGCAGCGGCTTATCTCCACCATCTACACCCAGGCGAATCAGTATCGCGTGGTGCTGGAGCAGGATAATCACGCCACGCCAGGGCTGGAGAGTCTGGAAGCGATTCGCCTCAACAGCAGCGACGGTGGCAGCGTGCCGCTCAGCGCCATTGCCCGTATTGAACAGCGGTTCGCGCCGCTGACGATTAATCACCTCGACCAGTTCCCGTCGGCAACCTTCTCGTTCAACGTAGCGGAGGGCTACTCTCTGGAGGATGCGGTGAAGGCGGTGTCGCAGGCGGAAGCCGCGCTGGGCATGCCTGCAGAGATGATGACTCAGTTCCAGGGCAGCACGCTGGCGTTTGAAGCGGCGCTGAGCAGCACCGTCTGGCTGATCGTGGCGGCCATCGTTGCGATGTACATCGTGCTGGGCGTGCTCTATGAGAGCTTTATTCATCCGATTACCATTCTCTCCACGCTGCCTACCGCCGGGGTCGGCGCGCTGCTGGCGCTGATGCTCAGCGGCAATGAGCTGGATATTGTGGCGATCATCGGCATCATCCTGCTGATCGGCATCGTGAAAAAGAACGCCATCATGATGATCGACTTTGCGCTGGCGGCCGAGCGTGAAGAGGGGATGACGCCTTATGACGCCATCTATCAGGCCTGCCTGCTGCGTTTCCGTCCGATTCTGATGACCACGCTGGCGGCCCTGCTCGGCGCACTGCCGCTGATGCTCAGCACGGGCGTCGGTGCCGAACTGCGTCATCCGCTGGGCATTGCGATGGTGGGCGGGCTGATTCTGAGCCAGGTATTGACCCTCTTTACGACGCCGGTGATCTACCTGCTGTTTGATCGGCTGGCTCACGCGACACGCCGCCGCTTCAGCCGCAGGGAGGCCGCAGAGTGAAGTTCTTTACCCTCTTTATCCACAGGCCCGTAGCAACCACCCTGCTGACGCTGGCTATCGCGCTGGCCGGGGTGCTGGGTTTCCGCCTGCTGCCGGTGGCCCCGCTGCCCCAGGTCGATTTTCCGGTGATCGTGATCTCCGCCTCGCTGCCGGGTGCCGCGCCGGAGATCATGGCGTCATCGGTGGCCACGCCGCTGGAGCGTTCGCTGGGACGGATCTCAGGCGTCAGCGAAATGACCTCCACCAGCTCGCTGGGCAACACCCGCATCATCCTGGTGTTTGATTTCGACCGTGACATCAACGGAGCCGCGCGCGACGTGCAGGCCGCGATTAACGCCGCGCAGAGCCTGCTGCCGACCGGGATGCCGTCGCGTCCGACGTGGCGCAAGGTTAACCCTTCCGATGCGCCGATCATGATCATGACGCTGACGTCGGATACCTACAATCCGGGTCAGCTCTACGACTACGCCTCCACCCAGCTGGCGCAGAAGCTGTCGCAGATTGAGGGCGTGGGTGATGTAACCGTAGGCGGCAGCTCGCTGCCTGCGGTTCGCGTGGCACTGAATCCGCAGGCACTGTTTAACCAGGGTGTCTCTCTGGATGACGTGCGCACCGCCATTTCCAGTGCCAACCAGCGACGTCCGCAGGGGGCACTGGATGATACCCAGCGGCGCTGGCAGCTTCGGACCAATGACGCGCTGCAGACCGCGCGTGAGTATCAGCCACTGATCGTCCATTATAAAAACGGTGCGGCCGTCCGGCTGTCGGATGTGGCCACGGTCCAGGATTCGGTACAGGATGTGCGCAACGCCGGGATGTCGCGCGGCAAGCCTGCGGTGCTGCTGCTGATCCGCAAAACGCCTGACGCTAACGTGATCGACACCGTGGACCGTATCCGCGCTGAAATGCCCCGGCTGCATGAGGTGATCCCGGCCGCTATCGACCTGCAGATTGCGCAGGATCGCTCACCAACGATTCGTGCTTCGCTGCATGAGGTCGAGCAGTCACTGATCATCGCCGTGCTGCTGGTGATCATGGTGGTATTTCTCTTCCTGCGTTCAGGCCGGGCCACGCTGATCCCCGCCGTTGCCGTGCCGGTTTCACTGATCGGCACCTTCGCTGCCATGTACCTCTGCGGCTTCAGCCTGAACAACCTGTCGCTGATGGCGCTGACCATCGCCACCGGTTTTGTGGTGGATGACGCGATCGTGGTGCTGGAGAACATTGCCCGCCACGTCGAAGCGGGCATGAAGCCGCTGGCGGCCGCGCTGAAAGGGGTGCAGGAAGTCGGCTTTACCGTGCTGTCGATGAGCCTGTCGCTGGTGGCGGTGTTCCTGCCGCTGCTGATGATCGGCGGGCTGATTGGCCGCTTCTTCTCGGAATTTGCCATTACCCTGTCGGTCTCTATCGTCATCTCCCTGTTTATCTCAATCACCCTGACGCCGATGATGTGCGCTTATCTGCTGAAGCCGCACGCGCCGCGCAGCCAGCCACGTCGTCGCGGGGCAGGTCGTCTGCTGATGGCGATCCAGCAGGGGTATGGCCGTTCGCTCAGGGTAGTGCTGAACCATGCGCGCTGGGTCATGCTGCTGTTTGTCGCCACCATTGTCCTGACCGGCTGGCTGTTTGTGCATGTGCCGAAAACCTTTATGCCGGAACAGGATACCGGACGGCTCTCCGGCTTTATCTCTGCCGACCAGAGTATTTCGTTCCAGGCGATGCGCAGTAAGCTGCAGGATTTTATGGAGATTGTCGGGGCCGATCCGGCTGTGGACAGCGTGGTGGGCTTTACCGGCGGAATGCGCACCAACAGCGGCTCAATGTTTATCTCGCTGAAACCGCTCTCTGAGCGCAAAGAGAGCGCGCAGGCGGTTATCGCCCGGCTGCGCGGCAAGCTGGCAAAAGAGCCAGGCGCCAGTCTCTATCTGAATGCGGTGCAGGATCTGCGCGCCGGTGGACGGGAGGCGAACGCCAGCTACCAGTATTCGCTGCTGTCGGACGATCTGGGCGCCCTGCGGACGTGGGAGCCGAAAATCCGCGAGGCGTTTTCTGCCCTGCCGCAGCTGGCAGATGTGAACTCCGATCAGCAGGATAAGGGCAGCGAGATGGCGCTGACTTACGATCGGGAGAGCATGGCGCGGCTGGGTATCGACGTCTCAAAGGCCAACGATCTGCTGAACAACGCCTTTGGGCAGCGTCAGATATCCACTATTTATCAACCACTCAATCAGTACAAAGTGGTCATGGAGGTCGATCCGCGCTACACCCAGGATATCAGCGCCCTGTCGCAGATGTTTGTGATTAATGACGCGGGTAAAGCGATTCCGCTGTCGTGGTTCGCGCACTGGCAGCCCGCCAACGCGCCGCTGTCGGTGAACCATGAAGGCCTGTCGGCCGCATCCACTATCTCGTTTAACCTGCCGGAAGGGGTGTCGCTGTCGCAGGCGTCAGAGGCGATCGATCGCACCATGACTGCCATTGGCGTTCCCTCCAGCGTGCGCGGCAGCTTTGCCGGAACGGCGCAGGTGTTTGAGCAGTCGCAAAGCAGCCAGCTCTGGCTGATGCTGGCGGCAATCGGGGCGGTCTATATCGTGCTGGGGATCCTTTATGAGAGCTATGTGCATCCGCTGACCATCCTCTCTACCCTGCCCTCGGCGGGCGTGGGCGCGCTGCTGGCGCTGGAGCTGTTCGATACGCCTTTCAGCCTGATTGCGCTGATCGGCATTCTGCTGCTGATCGGCATCGTGAAAAAGAACGCTATCATGATGGTCGATTTCGCGCTGGAAGCGGAGCGCAACGGCCAGCTCAGCGCGCGCGAGGCGATCTTCCAGGCCTGCCTGCTGCGCTTCCGGCCGATTATGATGACCACGCTGGCTGCCCTGTTTGGTGCGCTGCCGCTGGTGCTGAGCAGCGGCGATGGCGCGGAGCTGCGTCAGCCGCTGGGGATTACCATCGCAGGCGGTCTGGTGATGAGCCAGCTGCTGACGCTCTACACGACGCCGGTGGTCTATCTGATGATGGATAAACTGCGGCGCAAAAAACGTCCGCTGGTCGCCACGCCGCAGCCGTAATGGCGGCAGTGGCGTGAGACATCGGGGGTAAGGCCGTTATCGGGGGGAGCGATGAGTACGCAAAGCACTAACGTCCGCTGGCAGTTATGGATCGTTGCCATCGGCTTCTTTATGCAGACGCTGGATACCACCATCGTGAACACGGCGATCCCCGCTATGGCGCACGATCTGGGCGTCAGCCCGCTGCACATGCACGCGGTCATCGTCTACTACGTGCTGACGGTGGCGGTGATGCTGCCGGTCAGCGGCTGGCTGGCGGATCGCTTTGGCGTGCGCAACATCTTCTTCAGCGCGATTCTGCTGTTCAGTCTGGGATCGCTGCTGTGCGCCCTCTCCGCCACGCTGGATCAGCTGGTGCTGTCGCGGGTGGTTCAGGGGATTGGCGGCGCGATGATGGTGCCGGTGGGCCGCCTGACGGTGATGAAGATCGTGCCGCGTGAGCAGTACATGTCCGCGATGACCTTTGTCACCCTGCCCGGTCAGATCGGCCCGCTGCTCGGCCCGGCGCTGGGCGGCGTGCTGGTGGAGTACGCCAGCTGGCACTGGATCTTCCTGATCAATATTCCGGTCGGCATCGCGGGCGCTATCGCCACCCTGATGCTGATGCCCAACTACCGTATGCAGACGCGGCGCTTTGACTTTGCCGGTTTTATCCTGCTGGCCGCCGGCATGGCGACCCTGACCCTGGCGCTGGATGGTCAGCGCAGCAGCGGCGGCTCTCCCCTGCTGCTGGGCGGCATGATTCTGGCGGGCACCTTCTCGCTGCTCTTCTATCTGCTGCATGCGCGCGGCAATGATAATGCGCTGTTCAGCCTGAAGCTGTTCGATAACCCGATTTACGCCATCGGCCTGCTCGGCAGCTTCACCGGCCGCATCGGCAGTGGCATGCTGCCCTTTATGACGCCGATATTTCTGCAGCTCGGCATGGGCTACAGCCCGTTCCACGCTGGTCTGATGATGATTCCGATGGTGCTGGGCAATATGGGGATGAAGCGCATCGTGGTGCGCATCGTTAATCTTTATGGCTATCGCCGGGTGCTGGTGATGTCGACCGTGGCGCTGGCGCTGGTGGTGCTGCTCTTCCCGCTGGTGGCGATGCTGGGCTGGGTCTGGCTGCTGCCGCTGGTGCTGTTTCTGCAGGGGATGGTGAACGCCATTCGCTTCTCGTCGATGAATACCCTGACGCTGAAGGAGCTGCCCGATGAGCTGGCCTCCAGCGGCAACAGCCTGCTGTCGATGATCATGCAGCTGTCGATGAGTATTGGCGTCACCGTGGCCGGGCTGCTGCTGGGGGCGTTTGCGCAGGAGAGCGTGGCGGGCAGCGCCGCAGAGCACCAGATGTTTATTTATACCTACCTTTGCATGTCGCTGATTATCATCCTGCCCGCGCTGGTATTCTGGCGCGTTCCCTCCCAGGTGAGTACCAACGTCGATCTGCGACGCCGGAGAAAAAAATGAGAGTGAACCTGCGCCTGGGTATCGGGGCGAAACTGTTTATGGCGATCTTCGCCACCTGTATGCTGGTGCTGATCACCATGCACTGGGGCGTGCGGCTCAGCTTCGAGCATGGCTTCGTCGACTACATCAAGCGCGGCAATCAGCAGCGCCTGAACCTGCTCAGCGATGCGCTGGCTGACCAGTATGAGCAGCACGGCAACTGGGATTTTTTGCGTCACAACGATCGGCTGATTTTCACCATGCTGCGTTCGCTGGAGCAGAACCCGGACAGCAGCAGTCAGCTGCCGCCCCACGGCTGGCGTACCCAGTTCTGGGTGCTCGATCAGCAGTACAAGGTGATGGTCGGCCCGCCGGGGCCGGTGCCGCCGGAAGGCACCCGGCGCAATATCACCACCAGCACGGGCAGGATAGTCGGCTGGGTGATCGGCTCTCCACCGGAGCGGCTGACGCGCAGTACCGATATTAACTTTGATCTTCAGCAGCGGCGCACCAGCTGGATCATCGTCGGCCTCTCGACCCTGCTGGCGGCGCTGGCGACCTGGCTGATGGCGCGCGGTCTGCTGGCCCCGGTTAAGCGGCTGGTCGACGGCACCCATCATCTGGCGGCCGGTAACTTCGCCACCCGCGTCGAGGTCAGCAGCCGGGATGAACTGGGTCAGCTGGCGGGCGACTTCAACCTTCTCGCCCGCTCGCTGGAGAAAAACGAAAGCATGCGTCGCGCCTTTATGGCCGATATCTCCCACGAGCTGCGCACCCCGCTGGCGATTCTGCGGGGTGAGCTGGAAGCGATGCAGGATGGGGTGCGCAAGCTGACGCCGGAAGCGATCGCCTCGTTACAGAGTGAAGTGGTGGTACTGACCAAGCTGGTGGATGACCTGCATCAGCTGTCGCTCTCTGACGTGGGAGCCCTCGCCTACCGCAAACAGGCGACCGATCTGGTACAGCTGCTGGAGGTGACGGCGGGCAGCTTTGCCGAACGCTATCGCGCGCACCAGCTGACGCTGAAACTGAATCTGCCCGACCAGGCCCCCTTCTTTGGCGATCCCGACCGCCTGATGCAACTCTTCACCAACCTGCTGGAGAACAGCCTGCGCTACACCGACAGCGGAGGCCGGGTAGAGGTGACGCTCCGCTATGAGGCTCCCGACTGGCATATCGAATTTGATGACAGTGCGCCCGGCGTGGACAAGGCGTATCAGGCGCAGATTTTTGAGCGTTTCTTCCGCACCGAGGGGTCACGCAACCGTGCCAGCGGCGGCTCAGGCCTCGGCCTCGCGATCTGCAAAAATATTGCGGCCGCGCATGGTGGCGACCTTCATGCGGCGCACTCTGATTTAGGTGGACTGAAAATCGCGCTACACTTGCGCTATGTTCCCCCTGTGTAGACGCTTATGAGCCAGGAAACCCCCGATCCGCTGATTCTGGTGGTCGAAGATGAGCCGAAACTGGCGCAGCTGATGATCGATTATCTGCTCGCCTCAAATTACCGTACCCATCACATCGCCGACGGCAGTGCGGTGCTGGAGTATGTCCGCCAGACGCCACCCGATCTGATGCTGCTGGATTTAATGCTGCCCGGCACAGACGGCCTGACGCTGTGCCGCGAAATCCGCCGCCATTCCGACCTGCCGATTATTATGGTGACGGCGCGCACCGAAGAGATCGACCGGCTGCTGGGGCTGGAGCTGGGCGCGGATGACTACATCTGCAAACCCTTCAGTCCGCGTGAGGTGGTGGCGCGGGTGAAAACCATTCTGCGTCGGGTCAGACGTTCAGCGGAGGAGCCGCAGAGTGCCTCGCTGCTGCGGGTCGATGAAAGCCGCTTCTCCGCCAGCTGGCGCGAGAAACCACTTGATCTCACCCCGGCGGAGTTCCGCCTGCTGAAAACGCTGTCGCTGGAGCCGGGCAAGGTCTTTTCACGCGAACAGCTGCTTAACCATCTCTATGATGACTATCGCGTGGTGACGGATCGCACAATCGACAGCCACATCAAGAATCTGCGCCGCAAGCTGGAGCTGCTCGACAGCGAGCAACCCTTTATCCGCGCCGTTTACGGCATGGGGTATCGCTGGGAGGCCGACGCCTGTCATTTGATCTAGTTTGATCCTGATCAATTTACTTCCCTTTTCTCACTGCCTACAATTCCGCACCTTTTGCAGGGCTTAAGGCCCTGCACCTGCTGCCTGCGGCGGCATGCTGACCTGACATCAGTGAGAAAAATATGAAACCTGAGCTTCTTTCCCCCGCCGGCACGCTGAAAAACATGCGTTACGCCTTTGCCTACGGTGCCGATGCCGTCTATGCCGGCCAGCCGCGCTACAGCCTGCGGGTGCGCAACAACGAATTTACCCACGAGAATCTTGCCCTGGGCATCAGCGAGGCCCACGCGCTGGGCAAAAAATTCTATGTGGTCGTCAACATTGCGCCGCACAACGCCAAGCTGAAAACCTTTATCCGCGACCTGACGCCGGTGGTGGCCATGCAGCCCGACGCGCTGATCATGTCCGATCCCGGCCTGATTATGCTGGTGCGGGAGGCCTTTCCGTCGATGCCGATTCACCTGTCGGTGCAGGCCAACGCAGTCAATTGGGCGACGGTAAAATTCTGGCAGCAGAGGGGGCTGAGCCGGGTGATCCTGTCGCGTGAGCTGTCGCTGGAGGAGATCGCCGAGATCCGCCAGCAGGTACCGGAGATGGAGCTGGAAGTCTTTGTTCACGGTGCGCTCTGCATGGCCTATTCCGGTCGCTGTCTGCTGTCGGGCTACATGAACAAGCGCGACCCGAATCAGGGCACCTGCACCAACGCCTGCCGCTGGGAGTACAAAGTGGCCGAAGGTCAGCAGGATGAGGTGGGCAATATTGTGGGTATCCATGAGCCCATCGCGGTACAGGATGTGACCCCTACGCTGGGCGTAGGCCAGCCGACTGATAAGGTGTTTCTGCTGGAAGAGAAGATGAAACCGGGCGAGGTGATGAGCGCATTCGAAGATGAGCACGGCACCTACATTATGAATTCGCGCGATCTGCGTGCGGTCGCCCATGTGGAGCGGCTCAGCGGGATGGGCGTGCATTCGCTGAAAATTGAGGGCCGCACCAAGTCCTACTACTACTGCGCCCGGACCGCACAGGTCTATCGCCGGGCGATTGATGATGCTGCCGACGGTAAACCTTTTGATCCTTCGCTGCTGCAGACCCTGGAAGGTCTGGCCCATCGCGGTTATACCGAAGGCTTTCTGCGCCGCCACACCCATGACAGCTATCAGAACTATCAGCAGGGCTTTTCGGTTTCCGATCGCCAGCAGTTTGTCGGTGAATTTACCGGTGAGCGCCGGGGTGCGTGGGCGGAAGTGGCGGTGAAGAACAAGTTTATGCTGCATGACAGCACAGAGATCATGACACCGGCAGGGAATCTGCAGTGCCGGATCGATGCGCTGCAGAATGCGCGCGGTGAGCCCACGGAGATTGCGCCGGGCGATGGTCATCGCGTCTGGCTGCAGGTCCCTGAAGAGGTGGATCTGCAGTTTGCCCTGCTGCTGCGTAACTTCGATCACGGCGAGGATACCCGCGATCCGCACAACCGTTTACCAACGGAAACAATTTGTTGAAATCAGAACAGGATCACAGACCCTTGCCAGCCACTGCTTTATAGTCCCGCCTGCTGCTAACGAGTAACAATAAACGGCAGAATTATCAGGAACCACCTCATTTACCCGCCCGGCTCCCCCGTGCGGGTTTTCTTTTTTCTCTCTTTCTCCAATAATTTGCTGCTGGCAGCTATGTTATAAACTCCTCTCTTACTCTGTAGATCCTCAAGGAACGCAAAATGGATAATAAACCGCTTACGCTGCTCATCCTGAACGGAAAAGGCGCGGGTAATGAAGATCTGCGCGACGCGATTACTGCCCTGCGTGAACAAGGTTTCAACATTGCGGTGCGTGTCACGTTTGAAAAAGGGGACGGCGACCGTTACGTCAAAGAGGCGATTGCGCTGAGGGCGGAAACCGTAGTGGCAGGCGGTGGCGATGGCACCATCAATGAAATCGCGACGGCGCTGGCCGCGTCTGATGCGGAATATCGTCCGGCTCTGGGCATTCTGCCGCTGGGCACCGCCAATGACTTTGCCACCAGCGTCGGCATTCCCGAAGAGATGGAACCCGCTCTGCGGCTGGCGATCCAGGGTAAGGCGCATGCTATCGATCTGGCCCGGGTTAACCAGAGCCACTACTTCATTAATATGGCGACCGGTGGATTTGGCACCCGTATCACGACTGAGACACCGGAAAAGCTCAAGTCCGCGCTGGGCGGCGTCTCCTACTTTATTCACGGCCTGATGCGCATGGATACGCTCAAACCCGACACCTGTGAAATCAGCGGTCCCGATTTCGCCTGGCAGGGCGATGCGCTGGTGATCGGCATCGGTAATGGTCGCCAGGCGGGCGGCGGTCAGCGGTTATGCCCTTCTGCCCTGATCAACGATGGCCGGCTGGATGTGAGTATCGTGACCGCTCAGGAGCTGCTGCCCACGCTGCTGCACTCCCTGACCGGCGACGATGACAATCCGGGTATCGTCACCACGCAGCTCGAATCTCTGACCATCCGCTCTCCACATGAGATGACCTTTAACCTGGACGGTGAGCCGCTTTCCGGCCGCGAATTTGTTATTGAGGTTATGGCTGGGGCGCTGAGCTGCCGCCTGCCGCCGCAGTGCGCCCTGCTTTCCTGATTATCGTTAACGGGGGTGATAGCCCCCGTCTGCTATCTGCTTACGCCCTGTTGTCAACCCGTCCCCTGCCACGCCGCCGCCTTTCTGCCCTGTGATTTCCCCTGCACTGCACTCTGTGATTCCCTTCACAACTCTGCCAGCCTTACTTGTATGGTAGTATTAATGCGCGTATTTTTTCGTCATTAAACACTGACGGAAGGTACCTGGAATGAAAATTGTTAAGGCGGAAGTCTTTGTCACCTGTGCAGGCAGGAACTTTGTCACGCTGAAGATCACCACCGATCAGGGCCTGACCGGCGTGGGTGACGCCACACTCAACGGCCGCGAGCTGCCGGTCGCCTCCTACCTGAAAGATCATGTCTGTCCGCAACTGATCGGCCGCGATGCCCATCAGATCGAGGATATCTGGCAATACTTCTATAAGGGCGCTTACTGGCGTCGCGGTCCCGTAACGATGTCCGCGATCTCTGCCGTCGATATGGCGCTGTGGGATATCAAAGGCAAAGCCGCAAATATGCCGGTTTACCAGCTGCTGGGCGGCGCTTCCCGTACCGGGGTGATGGTCTATTGCCACACCACCGGCCACTCTATCGATGAAGTCATGGATGATTACGCCAGGCACAAAGAGCTGGGTTTTAAAGCGATTCGCGCGCAGTGCGGCGTGCCGGGAATGAAAACCACCTATGGCATGGCGAAAGGCAAAGGGCTGGCGTATGAACCGGCGACCAAAGGCAACTGGCCGGAAGAGCAGCTCTGGTCAACCGAGAAGTATCTCGACTTCACCCCAAAACTGTTCGCCGCCATCCGCGATAAATTTGGTTTCGATGAGCATCTGCTGCATGACATGCACCATCGCCTGACGCCGATTGAGGCGGCCCGCTTTGGCAAGAGCGTGGAGGACTATCGCCTGTTCTGGATGGAGGATCCAACGCCTGCGGAAAATCAGGCCTGCTTTCGCCTCATCCGTCAGCACACCGTGACCCCGATTGCGGTGGGCGAAGTGTTCAACAGCATCTGGGATTGCAAGCAGCTGATTAAAGAGCAGCTGATCGACTACATCCGCACCACCATTACACACGCAGGCGGCATTACCGGCATGCGGCGTATCGCTGATTTTGCCTCGCTTTATCAGGTACGCACCGGCTCGCACGGTCCTTCCGATCTCTCGCCGATCTGCATGGCGGCGGCGCTGCACTTTGACCTCTGGGTGCCGAATTTCGGCGTGCAGGAGTATATGGGCTTCTCTGAACAGATGATGGCGCTGTTTGATGCGAGCTGGCGCTTTGACCAGGGCTACATGCATCCTGGCGACAAGCCCGGCCTCGGCATCGACTTTAACGAAAAACTGGCGGCGAAATATCCCTATGAGCCTGCTTATCTGCCGGTCGCCCGTCTTGAAGATGGCACCCTCTGGAACTGGTAAGGAGAAACGGATGAAAAGCGTAGTGATTGAACAGCCGGGAAAACTGGCGATCGCGGAGCGCCCCCTGCCTCAACCGGCGTCGGGCGAAGTGCGGGTAAAAGTGGCCTGTGCCAGCATCTGCGGCTCGGATATCCATATCTGGCACGGCCACAACCCATTCGCCAGCTATCCCCGGGTCATCGGCCATGAGTTTTTTGGTGTGATCGATGCGGTGGGCTACGGGGTTGACGCGGCCCGTCTGGGTCAGCGCGTTGCGGTCGATCCGGTCATCAGCTGCGGGAGCTGCTATCCCTGCTCTGTCGGGCGACCCAATGTCTGCACCACGCTGCAGGTGATCGGCGTGCACCGCGATGGCGGCTTCAGCGACTATGCGCTGGCGCCCGCCCGCAATGCCTGGCCGCTGCCGGAGACGATCCCCGATCGGCTCGCCAGCCTGATTGAGCCATTCACTATCGCCGCCAACATCACGGCGTTTCTTCAGCCGCGTCCCGACGATATCGCCCTGATCTACGGTGCCGGTCCGATGGGACTTACCGCCGTGCAGGTGCTGAAAGGGGTCTATGGCGTGAAGAGCGTGATGGTGGCAGATCGGCTGCCGGAACGGCTGGCACTGGCCGCGCAGAGCGGTGCGGACCAGTGCTTCGATAACGGTGACATCCCGCTGGCGGAGCAGCTCAGCGGTGTGCAGCCGACGCTGATTATTGACGCCGCCTGCCATCCCGCCATTCTGGCTGAAGCGGCGGCGCTCGCCTCACCGGCCGGTCGCATCGGCCTGCTGGGCTTCTCTGGCGAACCCTGCAGCATTACGCAGCAGAGCCTGACCAGTAAAGAGCTGTCGCTGTTTACCTCGCGCCTTAACAGTAACCGCTTCCCACAGGTCATTGGCTGGATGGAACAGGGGTTACTCCAGCCCGAAAAACTGGTGACACACGCCTTTCCGCTCAGGGAGGTGGAACGCGCAATGACCCTGTTTGAAAAAGATCCGCGCACCTGCTGCAAAGTGATCCTGCAAATGGATTAACAGCCGCTGTGCCGAGGCGGTGCCGGTACATTTTCGCGGGCACCCTTAAAACGATAAAACAGACCCCGGAGTTTGTATGTTCAAGAACCTGCGCTGGACCCTCGTTTTACTGCTGTTCCTGGTTTACATGATTAACTATCTGGACCGCGTTGCCCTGTCGCTGACGGTGCCGCTGGTTGAAAAAGATCTGGTGATTAATGCTGAGCAGTTCGGCATCATTTTCGGCAGCTTCTTCTTTGGCTACGCCCTGTTTAATTTTGTCGGCGGTCTGGCCACCGATCGCTTCGGCCCCAAAATCGTGCTGGCCGTGGCGGTGGGGGCCTGGTCCATTTTCTGCGGCATGACTGCCCTCGCGACCGGCTTCTGGTCGCTGCTGATTCTGCGCGTGCTCTTCGGCATGGCGGAGGGGCCGATCTGCTCGTCGGCTAACAAAGCGATCAACGGCTGGTTTCCCAGGAAACAGGCCGCGACGGCTATGGGGCTGCTGAGTGCCGGTTCACCGCTGGGAGGAGCTGTCGCTGGCCCGATCATAGGCTATCTGGCGCTGGCCTTCGGCTGGCGACCGGCCTTCGTCATTGTCTGCTGCATCGGTCTGGTCTGGATGGCATTCTGGCTCTTTTTTGCTGCGGATAATCCGGAGAAAAGTAAACGGGTAACGGAGGAGGAACGTCAGCTGATCGCGCGTCTGAAGAGCGCGAACCCGAATGATGAGGTCGATCTCTCAGAGACACCGCATCCCTTTGGCTACTACCTGCGCCAGCCGATTATCCTTGTCACCGCCTTCGCCTTCTTTTGCTACAACTATATCCTGTTCTTCTTCCTGAGCTGGTTCCCGGCCTACCTGGTGCAGGCGCACGGGCTGGATATTAAATCGATGAGTATCACGACGATGATTCCGTGGATCGTGGGCTTCGTCGGCCTGGCGCTGGGCGGCTGGATCTCCGATAAGATTTTCAACCTTACCGGCAAACTGTTGTTGTCGCGCAAAATTGTGCTGGTGGTCTCACTGCTGGCAGCCGCAATTTGTGTGGCACTGGCGGGTACGATAAAAGAGGTGGTTCCCG
Organism: Pantoea graminicola; assembly: GCF_048452665.1. NCBI lineage: Bacteria > Pseudomonadati > Pseudomonadota > Gammaproteobacteria > Enterobacterales > Erwiniaceae > Pantoea > Pantoea graminicola. The sequence goes on from NZ_JBLWSJ010000002.1 coordinate 290,541, forward strand.
CCGTAATGATGATGTCGGTGTCGATCTTCTTTCTCTATATCACCGGCGCGATCTACTGGGCCATTATTCAGGATGTGGTCCACAAGAGCCGCATCGGCAGCATCAGCGGTTTTATCCATCTGACAGGGAGTCTCTCCGGCATCATCGGGCCTGTTGTCACGGGCTTTATTGTTCAGCACACCGGTAAATTTGACAGCGCCCTCGTACTGGCCGGGTGTGTTGCTGCGCTGGGTGCTTTCCTGGTGCTGTTTGTCATTCGCAGTCCGAAGATCCGCGATAAACCGGTTTCGGTCTGAAGTTATTTCTGACAGAACCTTTATTTGGGGCGCTTTTCGCCCCCTTTGCCATAAGGACGGATTATGTTACAGATCGACCGCCTGCCCCCGGCGATCAGGCGCCCCGCTTACGATCGCAGTCAGTTAAAAACCCGCATGGTGCACATCGGTTTCGGTGCCTTTCATCGCGCCCATCAGGCCCTGTGCAGCGATAAACTGGCTGACCAGGGCAGCGACTGGGGATACTGCGAAGTGAATCTCAACAGCGGCGCACTGATTCAGGCTCTGCGCGAGCAGCATCTCCTCTATACCCTGACGGAGATGGCCGATGACGCATTGCACACCCGGGTAATTGGCGTTATTACCCAGGCGCTGCACGCTAAAAGTGATGGAATTGAGGCGGTGATCGAGGCGATGTCTCAGCCCGATGTCGCGATTGTTTCGATGACCGTGACCGAGAAAGGCTACTGCCACCAGCCGGCCAGTGGTCACTTAAACCCGGATCACCCCGATATTGTGCATGACCTGCAGAACCCGGACGCACCGCGCTCACTGCCGGGACTGATTCTGGCCGCGATTCGCCGCCGCCGGGATCGGGATCTGCCGCCCTTCAGCGTGATGTCCTGTGACAACATGCCGGAGAATGGCCATGTCACCCGCAACGTTATTGTGCAGCTGGCCCGGCTTCAGGATCCAACGCTGGCCGATTATATTCAGCAGCAGATCACCTTCCCGTCCACCATGGTGGATCGCATCGTTCCGGCCATGACCGATGCCGCGTTTAGCGCACTCAGCGCGCGCCTGGGTTCCTGCGATCCGGTCGCCGTGGAAGCAGAGCCGTTTTTTCAGTGGGTCATTGAAGATAACTTCGTCAGTGGTCGTCCGGCCTGGGAGAAAGCGGGCGCAGAGCTGGTCAGCGATGTCCTGCCTTATGAAGAGATGAAACTGCGCATGCTGAATGGCAGCCACTCTTTTCTGGCCTATCTCGGCTTCCTGGCGGGCTATGAGCACATCAGCGACTGCATGGCCGATCCCCACTTTCGTGCCGCCGCCCGTTCACTGATGGTGGATGAGCAGGCCCCTACCCTGCGCACCCAGGGTGTGGACCTTAACGCCTATGCCGATTCGCTGATTGCCCGTTATGAGAATCGCGCGATCAAACACCGCACCGGACAAATCGCCACCGACGGCAGCCAGAAGCTGCCTCAGCGTCTTCTCGACAGCCTGCGCTGGCATCTGCAGCGCGGTAACGACTGCGACCTGCTGCTGCTGGGAGTGGCGGGCTGGATGCGCTACGTCGGCGGCGTGGACGAACAGGGCCAGCCGATTGAGATCCGCGATCCGATGAAGAAACAGCTGGCGGAATGTGTGGCCGCCAGCGAAGAGGGCGAGGCGCGCGTGCGCGCACTCCTTTCCCTGCGCGAGGTGTTTGGCGAGGATCTGCTGCAGAATGCTGATGTAGTCGCGCGGCTGACCGACTGGTATCAGCAACTCTCTGAACAGGGCGCGCGCGCGACGGTGCATCACTGCCTCGATCGCCGCCAGCAGCGGGTTAACAAAGGGCTGGCGCAGATGCAGCGTGCTGATTAGACTGACACTTTCCCATCGCGCTGGTCCCGGCCAGCCGTAATATGGATATTGCTGCATGTCGATCGCCTATACCATTACAACCAGCGAACCGGTGAATCAGCAGATTTACCGCTATCTGCGCAAAGATATTGTCACCTGCGCAATTGAGCCGGGTTCGCTGCTCTCAGAAAAAGAGGTTTCCGCGCGCTTTAACGTCTCGCGCCAGCCGGTGCGGGAAGCATTTATTAAGCTGGCCGAAGCGGGACTGGTACAGGTATTGCCGCAACGTGGCACCTTCGTGCGGAAAATTTCTGCCAAACGGGTCGCGGATGGCCGCTTTATCCGTGAAGCGGTGGAAATCTCGGTCGTGCGTCGTGCAGCGCAGGAGATTACGGCAGCATCGCTGATGGCACTGGAGCATAATCTGCAGCTGCAGCGCATGGCCGCATCACGTCACGACAGCCAGGCTTTTCTCAGCCTCGACGATGAGTTTCATCGCCTGATCGCGGAAAGCATTGACTGCAGGCTCGCCTGGGAAACGGTGGAGAACATCAAAGCCACCATGGACCGGGTTCGGTTTCTGACGCTGAGTGAAGTCTCGCCGCCGGAAAAGCTGATTGAGCAGCATGAAGAGATCTTTGCCGCGCTGACGTCTCACAATGCGGATGCGGCCGAAACGGCCATGCGTCTGCACCTGCAGGAGATGATCTTCTCTATCACCCCGATTGCCGAGCGCAACAGCGCCTGGTTTGAAACCCCCTGAGCCAGGCCCTCACCGTCCGCCAGGACGATGAGGGTCTGCATCACTACCACCATTGATGAAAATGGTGAACCGGCCCGATGCCCTTCCCGACCTCCAGTGAATCCGCCTGCAACAGCGCCTGCTGCAGCCAGTTTTTCGCCTCTGCGAGCGTTTCCGCCCAGTCAGCATGGCGCGGACGCAGGGCCGCTAAGGCCGCCGACAGCGTACAACCCGTGCCGTGCGTATGGCGGGTGTTGACGCGCGGCGTGCTGAATCGCTGCTCTGCGTCGGGCGCGATCAGCCAGTCCGGGCTTTCGCCCGCGGCCAGGTGACCGCCCTTCATCAGCACAGCCTGACAGCCCAGCGCCAGCAGTGCCCGCCCCTGCCTGCGCATCTCCGCCTCGTCGGTGGCGATGGCACACTCCAGTAAGGCTGCCGCTTCCGGCAGATTAGGGGTAATCAGCGAGACCTGCGGTAATAACAGCTCACGGACACTGGCTACGGCAGCCGGTGAAAGCAGCGCATCCCCGCTTTTCGCCACCATCACCGTATCCAGCACCACAAAGGGGATGCTCGCCTGCCTGAGCCGGGCGGCCACCTGCTCCACAATAGCCGTTTCCGACAACATGCCAATTTTCGCACTATCAATGCGGACATCACTCAGCACCGAATCGAGCTGAGCGGTCACAAAGTCCGGATCAATACGGCAGACCGACTGAACCCCGCAGGTGTTCTGTGCCACCAGCGCGGTGATCACACTGGTGCCATAGGCACCCAGCGCGGAGAACGTCTTCAGATCGGCCTGAATCCCGGCGCCGCCGCTGGGATCGGTCCCGGCAATCGTCAGGGCATTAATGCGCTTCATGATGCGCCTCCAGCGTCCAGAGTGCATCGACAAACGCCGTGGCAAAACTGCCCGGCGCGGCGGCCTGAGACGCTGCCCTTTCTCCCGCTGACGACATCACCTGACAGGCGGCGGCCACATTTAACAGCCGATCGCCGGGCAGGCTGCTGAACCCTGCCACGACCGCAGAGAGCGCACAGCCGGTTCCCACCACCCGCGTCATCAGGGGCGAGCCGCCGCGAAGCGCAAAGATCCGCGTGCCATCGGTGGCGTAGTCCACTTCACCGCTGACAATGACCAGCGTGCGCCAGCGAATGGCGAGCTGACGGGCGGCATCGAGCGCCGCATCCGCCTGGTGCAGCGTATCCACGCCGCGTCCGCCACTGGCCTGCTTTGCCAGCGCCAGAATCTCTGAAGCGTTGCCGCGGATCACAGCCGGTTCCTGGCTCAATAACTGCTGGCAGAAGTCACTGCGCAGCGTCAGAGCACCGACGGCGACCGGGTCGAGCGTCCAGGGGGTGCCTGCCTCTCGGGCGGCGCTGACGGCGGCCTGCATCGCCTGCTGGCGCTCGCGGGTCAGGGTGCCGACATTGATGAGGAGCGCATCGGCAAAGCGGCTGAACTCAGCGGCTTCGTCAGCATCGATGACCATCGCCGGCGAGGCGTTCAGTGCAAGCAGCACGTTGGCGGTGAAGTTCTGTACCACCTCATTGGTCATACAGTGGACCAGCGGTGAGTGACGGCGAAAAGCGTGCAGACAGGGCGCGAAGTGCGCGGCAGAAAGGTGTTGAGATGGCTGTGACATCATAGCTCCCAACCGGCGAACAAGAAGGCGAATGCGGTCAGGCATCAGACTTCCCTACGCTGGCATTATCCAGATCAGGTAATACGGGTATTTCTCAGCCTTCACAAAGAAGGGCACCCCGAGTCATTTAACTAAATTCAGTCAGTCAGGATAGTAATGTCAGCAGGCGGTCCTGTAAACGCATACCGCACGATTACGGCATCACTCCCGGACTCCGTTGGCGTCCTCACTCACCGGCAGAAACCGCGCGGGCAGTCTGCGCCGCCCCGCTTCTGCCACATCCGGATTCGCGAAGAAACCCGTAACACTTTACCAGGCGATCCCGTTTATTTCGCGCAGCTTTCACCTGTCGCGTTCCAGATTACCTATACAGGTTAACTGTCTGATCAATCTGGGCATTTATCTTTTTCACACACTACACGCGTTGCCGCACTGGACTTTTTTCACGCAACGCAGAAAAAGAGTGCGCCAGCTTACAGGACAAACACAAAACGGTTAAAGAAAGCACCGACCTGTGCTATTCACAGTGCAGGATAAACCTGCCAGGGAGGCTGACGGAATGGAGAAGACCTTTCATATCGCGCTCTTATTTAATGCGAATAAGGCGTATGACCGCCAGACAATCGAGGGCGTGGGTAAATACCTGCAGCGTTCCCGTACCCTGTGGGATGTTTACATCGCAGACGATTTCCGCAGTAACATTGACAGCATCAATGGCTGGAACGTGGATGGTGTAATTGCTGACTGCGATGTGCTGGCGGTTGAACAGGAACTCAATAAGCTGACCATGCCTGTTGTCGGTATTGGTGGCTCCTACTCCTCCGGAAAGGCTTTTCCGAATCTGCACTATGTGGCTACTGATAACTACAGCCTGGTCGCGACCGCGCTGGAGCATCTGATTAACAAGGGTATGGAACATTTTGCCCTGTACAGCTTCCCTGTATGTCCGGATAAACGCTGGGCAACCGAACGTGAGAACGCATTTGCTGCGATCCTGCAGCAAAAGGACCGGACCGGATTAATTTATCGCGGCCATGATATCACTATCGATAACTGGCAGACGGCGCAGAACCAGTTGGCTGACTGGGTAACGTCTCTGCCAGAGGGCACCGGCATCGTCGCGGTGACAGATTCCCGCGCCAGACATTTACTGCAGATCTGTGAAAATATAGGGATCCCGGTGCCGGAAAAGTTAGCCATGATTGGCATCGACAATGAAGAGTTAACGCAACATCTGTCGGGCATCAGTCTCTCCTCCGTGGTTCATGGCGCAATAAAAATGGGTTCCTGCGCGGCTGAAATTCTTCATAAACTCTTAAAGGGAGAGTCATTGCCGTTGCAGCGCGTGGTGGTTCCCCCGCTGAAACTGGTGGAACGCCGTTCGAGCAATTATCGTTCTATTGTCGATCCCTATGTTATCCGGGCAATGAACTTTATCCGCGATAATGCCTGTAAGGGTATCAAGGCTGAACAGGTCATCAGTTTTACCGGTATTTCACGAACCAGTCTGGAAATCCGTTTTAAAGCGCATCTGGGTGCGACCATTCACACCGTCATTCATAATGAAAAAATCGAACATGCCCGCAACTTACTCATCACCACAGATCTCCCGATGAAAGAGATCTCACTGATTGCGGGTTATCCCTCTGTTCAGTATTTCTATCTGGTCTTCAGGAAAACCTATAATCTGACCCCTAAAGCCTACCGCAGCCGTTATCAGGAGCAGAATCGTGCCAGTTAACTGGCTGAATCTATCCGTCAGCGAAACCGTATTTTCTGGCGGGAAGGCACGTTTAAAATCTACGCCGGCCCGCCAGAGAGAATGCTTCAGAACAGATATTTCAGGCCGATACGCATCCGGTACTCTTTATCGCCGTTTCCTGCCCGGCCCAGATCGGAAATATCACCAAAAGGTTTCCAGTGTGAGTCATACTGGTAGCTGAGATAGAGCGTATGCTGCCACATCTCTTTTTTGTTATTTCCGAAGTGAAAATCGTTCTGCTTCTGCAGATAGACCGGGTTATAGTTAACAAATAACTTATCCGTGACCTGCCAGTTCAGCCATAGATCATATTCGTGCGAGCTGTTTCGTTGCAGACTGTCATCCAGGCAGGGTGTTTTATAGTTGTAGTGATAGTAGCGATACCCGGCCATCACGCCGAACTGAGGGCTGAGTTGATAATTAAACTTCAGGTAGGGATCGATGTGGCTGCCCTTGTGCCCCCAGCTGAAGACCATGTCGGGAATAAACGAAAACCGGTCTGTCAGCGGAATCGCGTAGGTGACCTCTACCTCTGAGTAGTTGTTCTTAAATTCAGTGTAATTACTACCGTTGTTGATCGTGTTCTGATATGAGAAAGAAACACTGTCATTAATCACGGTTGAAATCTGCAGTCGGGTCTGGAACATTTTACTGCCGGTGGTATAGGCTTCACGAATATCCACGCCTGTGGATGAGAAATCTAACGCAAAGGCAGAAAGTGGCATAGCAGAAATTATTACTGCACTGGCTAACGCCTGTTTTTTCATCATCGCTTTCATCGTCTTTTCCCTTTATGGTAGTAATCCTTTTTATGGTTATAGAATAACCGAAAGCGCATGAATATAATTTTATCATTTTTTACTGGCTAATTATTAAATATAGCAACTGTGACTGTGTGCAAAATATAAAAAACAAGAGAGCCATTACGTTAAAGGTTTAATTAAAAAAACCGCTCCGGAGAGCGGTGAATAGAAAACAGAGGCAGGATAGATCTGGCTGGAATAATCAGGTTGTGGATGGTGAGCGATAACTGATGGTGGCATGACTCTCCATTGACCAGTGCTCATCCAGAATGCGCAGCGGCCCTGCCAGCGTAATCGTCTGCTGAAGCACAATATTATCTGAGGCTTCACCAATCATTAAAATAAAGTCTCCCGGCTCTACCCTGCGCCTGCCCTGATTGTCCGTAAAATTAAGCATGTCGACCGGAAGCGTAAAGCTGATTTCAGCAGACTGCGCCGGGGCCAGCCGAATACGCTGAAACGCTTTTAACTCTTTAACCGGGCGCACCAGTGAAGCCTGTATATCGCGGACATAGACCTGAATGACGGTGTCGGCCTCCCGCTCTCCGCTATTTTCCACCGTCACGGTAAAGGTCACCGCCTCATCCATAGTGAAAATCATCTTTGGTAAAGTGAGGGCCGAAAGTCTGAATAACGAGTAGCTCAGGCCGTAACCAAAGGCGTAGCGCGGTGGAAAATGAAAGGCGACCGGGGTGCCGCTGCTCTTCATTTTATGATTATAAAAATAGGGCATCGCCCCCACGTTTCCCGGCACTGAGACGACCAGTCTGCCACCGGGACTCTGCCTGCCCGTCAGAATGTCTGCAATGGCGCAGGCCCCCTCCTGCCCGGCCTGCCACGCCATCAGAAATCCCGCCAGCCGATCTTCAAGCCCCTGCAGGCTGTAGGGGCGGCCGCTGGTCATAACCACGATAGTCGGAACGCCCGTCTCCACCACCGCCTCTAGCAATTTCTGCTGTACGCCAGGCAGGTTCAGGGTATCGCTGTCCGATCCCTCGCCGACCGTGCCACTCTGGAACAGCCCGGCCAGATCGCCCACAAAGCAGATCGCCAGCGTCGACTCTTGCGCAGCCTGAACCGCGTCGGCGATCAGCGATTCATCGCGCGACACCGGTGAGACGGCCAGCGGCCTGCCGACATCCCCCGGAAACACCGGGGTTCCTGCGGCACGCTCCGTCAGAATATGGCACCCTTTCCGATACGTGATCCGGCACTCTGGCAGCGCCTGCTGCAGAGCAGTTAATGGCGTGGTGACCTGGCTGGTATTCGCCTCGGTATCATTCAGAATCAGGTGCACGGGAAAACTGTATCCCGATAACAGCGCCAGTGGGTCATCCGCCGTCGGGCCGATGACCGCGACCGACTCCAGTGCTGACGCCCGCAGCGGTAAGGTGCCGTCATTCTCCAGCAGGATCATGGATTCCAGTGCCACCTGCCGGGCAACCTGACGCGCCCGCACCGACTGAAAATCGGGCCGGGCATCCGGGATAAAGGGATTGTCGAAAAGTCCCGTTCTGAATTTCTCCGTCAGGATTCTGGCGACGATCTGATCGATTTTCTCCTCCGCGATCAGCCCCCGTGCCAGCGCCTCTGTCAGGGCCGCCGCGCAGTCATCTTTCGGCAACTCCACATCGAGGCCGGCGTTAAAGGCACTGGCAGCTGATTCGGCGCGATCGGCAGTGACGCCATGATGCTGATGCAGCAGGCTGACGCCGCCATAATCGGCTACGATCAGCCCGTCGAATCCCCAGCGGTTGCGTAATATTTCGGTCAGCAGGAAGGCATCGTTATGGCAGGGCTGATTATCGATATCATGGTAAGCGGGCATCACCGATCCCGCATTCGCCAGCTTAACCGCCATCTCAAAAGGCAGCAGAAAGATATCATTAAGTTCTTTGAACCCCAGATGAACCGGTGCGTGGTTACGTGCCCCCTCGCTGAACGAGTGCGCCGCATAGTGTTTCAGCGTCGCCAGCAGATCACGTTGCTCTCCCTGCAGCCCCCTCACATATTCTGTCGCCATAATCCCGACCAGATAGGGATCTTCGCCAAACGTCTCTTCTGTACGGCCCCAGCGCAAATCGCGCGACACATCAAGAACCGGCGCCAGCGCCTGACGACAGCCAATGCTGCGTGCCTCTCTGCCAATACAGTCCGCCATCGCCTTTATCAGCCCGGGATGCCAGGTGGAGGCCATATTCAGCGATGACGGAAACAGGGTCGCCCCCATACACATCAATCCTGTCAGACACTCCTCATGAAACATCGCCGGAATACCGAAACGGCCTGCTGCCATAATGCGTTTTTGCAGCGCATTAAACAGAGCAATCCCGGTTTCAGCATTCAGCATCCCGGAACCAAAGGGCCGCGTAATCTGCCCCACCCCCAGCGCCATCTTCTGTTCAAACGATGCCTGCGCGTCCCGGTGGCTGAACTGGTCACTGGCATCCTGCCGTTCGGTGACCGCTCCCTCATCTGAAACCATCAGCCAGTAACCATGCATCTGCGCGATTTTCTCGTCCAGTGTCATCTGGCTGAGCAGATAGCGGGCACGCGCCTCCGCAGGCAATGAGGGATCCTGATAATGACGATCCATGAATAACCTCTGTGTGATTGAAACTTACCGATCCGACGTAGCTGGCTCTGCGCTGTTTGCGTCTTTCCTTTCGGACGGATCAGGGCTGGAGTGAGGATGCGCGCGGCTTTCACCCTGCCAGATATTTTCATATTTAATTCCGGTCAGGCTTTCAATTACAGCGCGTGTCCCGGCAGGGCTGTTGGTGAGGTCGCCTTCTGTCTCTTTCAGGCGCGCCACTTCCTCAAGCAGGATCTGATGCGTGCGGCGATCTAACGCAAAGCGGGTAGAGACGAGAAACGCGAGAAGCAGTAACCCCAGCGTGCCCAGGCAGACAATACCCACAACCGTCTCTGTCGCTAAGGTTGTCTGCGTCGCAGCCCCTGAGACAAAGCCGTTCATTTCGAGAAGTGCGCCCACAATCAATGCGGATGCCCCCAGGGTGCTTTTTCTCGCAAAGGTCATCATGCCGGCAAAAATGCCTTCACGACGTCTTCGCGTGATCACTTCATCATCGTCGGGAATAAACGGATAGATATTCCAGGTCAGGTAGACATAGCCACCCTTAAATAACTGGTAGATAAAGGCGATGCCATAGAGTGCCGGAATCATCCAGGCAGGCTGATAAAAATAGAAAGCGGTAAATGCCAGCATGCATAGCATCACCATCAGATAACAGAGCTGCAGTAATCTGGCGGGCTTATAGCGGATAAAAGCCCAGGCAAAAAGCGCCGTTCCCCAGCCGAAGCAGAAGATCCCTACTGACATCAGGTTCGCAGCCAGGGTCGCATCCTGATGAAGGGCAAAGATGATGAAAAAAGCAAAGACGGAACTCAGCAGATCCAGTGCGGTAAAGGAGAGAAGATACATCAGCAGAAGCTGTCTGAAGGCTTTGACCTTCAGGCTTGTGAGCATCTCTCTGATAACCGATGAAACGACTTTCCTTCCGGATCTGCACGGTTCCGGACGCCGTGCGTCAGCCGCGTCGTCGCGCTCCCAGGTTGTCAGATAGGTAATTATCACCGCAATCATCGTGAGCACCGTAAAGATGACACCATTAATCAGGAACGCCTGCGCAGATTGATTGCCTGATAATTTAAACAGCTGCCCCGGAATAAAGGTAGCCAGTGAGGCGGCCAGTCCGGCAAAAATAATCCTTGAAGCTGAGAGCCGGGTTCGCTCTTTATAGTCGCTGGTCATCTCCGAGGCGATCGCTTCATAGGGAATAATGATCATGGCCGCAACCACTTCCATTAACAGATAGGTGGCGAGGTAATAAAAATAGTGCATCCCCTCCACCCACATCAGACTGAAGATAATCAGCAGCGGGCAGCAGAGTAATAAAAAAGATCGGCGACGGCCAAATCGCCGTCCGATACGGGTATTGCCGATATTATCCGTCAAATAGCCAACCAGCGGACTGATAATCGTATCCAGGATTAGGGCAATAAAGAGGATTGAACCGGCTTGCATCGGGCTTAAGCCGCAATAGGTGACATAGAAAAACATCAGCCAGGCACCCATTACGGCAAAAGCGCCACTGCCGAGTATATCGGTGACACCATAACCCATATAATTTTTTAAGGTTATCTTACGAGGTTCTTTCATAATCAGCTCCATGCAGTAGGGTGGGCACGATTGCCCACCGTCCTCAAACGTTATTTATATATTTTCCGTCCCTTGTTATCGTCAATTCCCGACTTGCGGTAAAAATAGGTATTAATTCTGTCACGCCATTCGCTGGCATTCTTTTTCTGTTTCTGAAGACGCTCAGCGACGTGCTCATGAATATCAGAGGGCATTAAACCCGCCAGCGTTTGCCAGCGATGAATAAACTCGTCTACGGCCTCAACGCCAGAAAAATGGGTGTCGTAAATATGCTGAATGACGCTGTTACCATTTTTCAGACGGTGGTCGTAACGCAGAAAATGGAAAAAGAGGATTAATTCATCAGGGCAACGCTGCAGATCGTTATAAAGCTGGCAATTTTCTGGCGCATATAACGAGACATAGCCCGTGCCGCTTTCGAGCGTGCGATCCACGCCCAGGCCATTGCGATCGGCATAGTGATACGTTCCCCATACGTCATATTCATAGCCGTCAATGTTTGGTCCGTAATGATGATGGGGATTGACCATCCAGCCCACGCCCAGCGGCGCGGTGTAATCTTCGTAGATCTGACCGCTGGACAGCAGCATCTCACTGACCGTGCGGGTCACCTCTGCATCTGTCCCGAAGGTTAACTGGCTCCACTCCCTGGCGAGCCCCTCAGCTTCGATAGCTGGATCCCAGAGAAGCCGGCCATAGCCATAGAGATTGGCCTGCGCCAGCAGATGTCCGGTCCAGAAGCGGTCGTCGCCGGTATTAGCGACCGCAGTTACACCGGCATGTGGCATTCCGTTTGCCCGCCCGCAGACCAGATCTTCGATGGTGGAGGGGCCGGATGAGAGTCGGGTATCAAACGCCAGAATCGTTTTCCACTGCGGCACCAGCCAGAACAGGTCGATCTGCTGCCCGGTATACTCCTGGGTGATTTGCAGTTCGAGCACCTGATTGGTGGCAGGCATTGCCCCCAGCAGCGGCGAAACCGGTTCACGCACCTGAAAATCCATCGGGCCGTTTTTGATCTGCAGAATCACGTTTTCACGGAACTGACCATCCAGCGGCGCGAAATGTTCACAGGCGGCGCGCGCCCGGTCGGTCTGACGATCGCGCCAGTCCTGCTGGCAGTTGTAGACAAAGCAGCGCCAGAAAACCAGTCCGCCGTGGGGAGCCAGCGCCTCGCCGAGCATGTTGGCCCCGTCCGCATGGGTTCGGTGATAGGTAAAGGGGCCGGGACGATGCTCTGAGTCCGCTTTCACCACCACGCCACCGAAATCGGGAATGTCGCGATAAAGCGCATCAAAACAGTGACGCCACCAGGCTTTGACCTGCGCATCGAGTGGATCGGCTGTCGTTAAATCCCCCAGCTCTATCGGACTGGCGTAATTCACGGATAAAAAGAGCTGAATCCCCCATCCGCGAAAGAGGTCACACAGCTCAATCAGCGCCTGCCGGTATTCCTGCGTAATCAGCCGTGTCTCTACCTGATGAACGTTGACGTTATTGATGGTCAGCGCATTGATGCCCGCGCTGGCCAGCAGGCGAGCATAGCGGCCTGTTTTCTCATGATCGCCCGTGAATCTGTTATCAGCAAAGAACAGTGACCGGCCAGCATAGCCGCGCTCGATGGTGCCATCCATGTTATCCCAGTGATTCAGCATCCGGATAGTGATGGCGGGAGAGTCGGAGATGTACGTGCCGCAGGAAAAATCGTTCAGCCGGAGACGTTTTAACAGCTCAAACCAGCCATAGAGTAATCCGGTCATCTCACTGGCCGAGACTTCAATAACCTGTTCATCGTGACGCAGAGTAAAACTTCCGGCCCTGCGCCCATCGCCGTCTAAGCTGAAAATGAATCTTTTACCCTTTTCTGCCATCGTCGGTGAAAAAGAGAGAAACTCTTTTTTCAGATTGTCGAGCACAGGTGACGCTATATCCGGGAAAAGGATAGCGTTAATATATAGCGCGTTGTCGTTGAATAACGATCTGATATTCTCCCGTTCGACTAACCAGCAGAAAGAGTCATTTTCTTTTACCTGTTCCATTAATTTTTACCTCAGACTTTCCATGTCTGATTTATGCAGCACCGCCTCTGTTTGCCGCAATTACTTTTTTTAAAACTCCCGTTCCGTTTCTTAGCAACTGTGAATCAGATCACCTGAATAAAGAGATATTATGGCGGTAATGTCACCCGGGCACGCAAACAGAGACTCAAGGTTGCGAGTAATAAAACGGAAAGCGTGACAGGTCATGATCGGTCGCCTTTGCACGCCTCCTGCTGCAATTCAGCATGGCGCCAGGCTGAGAAAACCGGGTTGCATCGCCTCTTTACTATGATCCTGATCAACACCGCGTGGTGCAAAAAGAGGCCTAATGCTGCGGGCCAGTGAAATACCTCTTTAGAGGTATCACCCGTAAAGTCATTTCCAGAACGCCTTTTTGTTGCAGTGGCCGCGATGGCTGTCGGTAAATATCGGGCTTCACATTAAGTTTTACGCACCCGGCCAGGTTATTTCAGAAACTGAACTTCATACTATTCAGGACGTATGATGCGATTTTCAGCGATTATTCCACACTGTCATCGATGGCAGAATATTATTATCGAGCGGCGCGGTGCTATCGCTCCCAATGGCAGATATTATCTCTCCACCTCTCTTTCCGCCTGGTGTTCAGGCTGCGGTGAAACTATCCATCGTATCTATTATCGTGATATCAGCGATCGCCAGGCGCGACGCTGGCTGGGATGAAATGGGTCAGACAGAACAACATCACGTCGCTGGCGGTCAGGTTTCGCTGTCAATGCTGCCGGGGCGTCCGGCGGGGCGCGCTTTTCAATTGATATGCTTATTACCCCGGAAGATGACAACGCCTGACTCTGCGTAATGATACAAACGGGTCAGTCTGCGCTTTTTGCGCAGAGACGCCTGCAAGCGCTTAACAGTGCGCGTCGCACACCGGCAAAGCGATACAAAGAGGCCGTCATACAGCGTGACGCTTACGGGCAAAAAAAAGCCTCCCGGTCGCGATGACGGGAGGCTTTCAGTCTGCGGCAGATTACTCTGCCGACTGGGTCCGAATCAGATAGTCAAACGCACTCAGCGAGGCTTTTGCACCTTCACCGCTGGCGATAATAATCTGCTTGTACGGTACGGTGGTGCAGTCACCTGCCGCGAATACGCCTTTCAGGCTGGTTTCGCATTTAGCATCGATGATGATCTCACCCATCTTATTGCGCTCAACCGCCCCTTCCAGCCACGGGGTATTCGGCAGCAGACCAATCTGGACGAAGATACCGGAGAGCGCCAGCTCACGGGTTGTCTGCGTGGTGCGGTCAATGTAGTTCAGACCGGTAACTTTGCTGCCGTCACCTTTGACTTCGGTGGTCTGTGCATTCAGGATCACATCGACGTTTTTCAGGCTGCGCAGTTTATCCTGCAGCACTTTGTCGGCGCGCATCTCACCGGCAAACTCCAGCAGCGTAACGTGTTCGACGATGCCCGCCAGGTCGATAGCCGCTTCCACACCGGAGTTACCGCCACCGATAACTGCCGTGCGCTTGCCTTTGAACAGCGGGCCATCGCAGTGCGGGCAGTAAGTCACGCCTTTGGTGCGGTACTCTTCTTCGCCCGGCACGCCCATGTTACGCCAGCGTGCGCCTGTCGCCAGGATGATGCTGCGCGATTTCAGCACGGCACCTGATGCCGTTTCGATGGCGTGCATGCCGCCCTCTTTCACGGCCGGGATCAGCTTAATCGCGCTCTGGCTCTCAATTACATCGACGTTGTAATCATCAACGTGAGCGCGCAGTGAACCCGCCAGTTTTGCCCCTTCAGTTTTCGGCACGGAGATATAGTTTTCGATATCGACCGTGTCCAGCACCTGGCCGCCGAAGCGTTCGCCCAGCAGGCCGGTACGGATCCCTTTACGTGCCGAGTAGATAGCAGCAGCAGCGCCCGCCGGGCCGCTGCCGACAATCAGCACGTCATAAGCGTCACGCTTGTTCAGTTCGTCGGCCGCACGTTTGTCAGCATTGGTATCGACTTTGCTGACAATCTCCGCCAGGCTCATACGGCCCTGGCCAAACTCTTTGCCGTTGAGGAAAACAGCTGGCACGCCCATAACGTTTCGTTCCTGAATCTCGTTCTGGAACAGGCCACCGTCGATCGCGGTGTGGCTGATGCGCGGGTTAATCACCGCCATCAGGTTCAGCGCCTGAACGACGTCAGGGCAGTTATGGCATGAGAGCGAATAGTAGGTTTCGAAGTGGAAGTCACTGTCCAGCGCTGCGATCTGATCCAGCAGGCTCTGTGCTTCTTTCGACGGATGCCCACCGGTCTGTAACAGGGCCAGCACCAGTGAGGTAAATTCGTGACCCAGTGGCGAACCGGCAAAACGCGGGCCACTGTTCGAACCTGGGTTCGTGATCAGGAAAGAGGGCTTGCGCACCTGACGATCGTTCTCTTCGCGGAAGCTGACTTTGTCAGACAGTTCAGCGATATCAACCAACAGTTCACGGATCTCGGTTGATTTTGCGCCCTCATCCAGGGTGGCAATCAACTCAACAGGTTTTGTTAATTTCTCAAGGTAAGCCCTGAGCTGTGTTTTCAGATTAGTGTCGAGCATAGTGATATCCTGGTCAAAAAATCGGGTGCCGCAGCACCCGATTGGAGAATGGTCGAAAGGCCGAAGCGGAATTAGATTTTACCAACCAGGTCCAGAGATGGCGCCAGGGTAGCATCACCTTCTTTCCATTTTGCCGGGCATACTTCACCTGGGTGTGAAGCCACGTACTGAGCCGCTTTCACTTTACGCAGCAGGTCAGAGGCGTCACGGCCAATGCCTTCAGCGGTGATTTCGATAGCCTGGATAACGCCTTCCGGGTCAACGATGAACGTACCACGGTCAGCCAGACCTTCGTCTTCACGCATGATTTCGAAGTTACGGGTCAGCGCGCCAGTCGGGTCACCGATCATCGCATATTTAATTTTTGCGATGGTGTCAGAAGAACCGTGCCAGGCTTTGTGGGTAAAGTGGGTATCAGTCGAAACGGAGTAGATATCTACGCCCAGTTTCTGGAACTCTTCGTAGTGATCAGCCACGTCGCCCAGTTCGGTCGGGCAGACGAAGGTGAAGTCAGCTGGATAGAAGAAGAACACACTCCATTTACCTTCAACGTCTTTCTCGGTTACGTCGATGAATTCGCCGTTTTTAAATGCTGCGTTTTTGAACGGCTTGATTTTGGTATTGATAATAGACATCTGGTGGCCTCCGTTAAAATATGTGATGCAGGTTACATAATTTCCGGGCCAACATCTAATATGCAGACGTTATCAATCTGATTAACGAAAGCTATCAAACGCTGAAAGCCTCATGCTCTCTGGCCCGGCAGGCAGTGTACAGCGATTTCCCTGACATGAAACCCGCTTTATCCTCTGCAACCCTTTCCGCGAATCGCTGCTAATTTTGTAAGACCCGATGATAAAGGAGCTGACTTGTGGAGATTCGTCCGTTTACTGAAGCCGATCGTCCCTTTTTGCGTACGCTTTTCCTGGCGGCACGCCGGCATAACTGGCACTGGCTGGACGGCAGCGAGTGGCAACTGGAAGATTTCGATGAGGTAATCCTGGGGGAAACCGTGCTGGTCGCCGAAACGGACGGGCGGCGTACCGGCTTTGCCGGCCTGCTGGAGAACGATAATTTTCTGCACAGCCTCTATGTGGATCCTGACTGGCAGGGGCGCGGCATCGGCAGCGCCCTGCTCAGGGCGGCCGAGGCGCATTTTACCTCCACCGGCGCGCTGAAGTGCCTGCTGAAGAACACCGCAGCGCAGGCTTTCTACCTGAAACATGGCTGGAAGAAGATTTCGCAGGGGGAAGGCGAGCACGGCGGCTATGTCTTAATGCACTACCCGCTGGCCTCGCACTCTGCCAGCGGGTCGGGTCGGACTTAGAGCGCGCGGAACGCGATATCGCCCGGGATGACCTCGCCCTGCCAGTAGAGCTGTGCGGCGACCCGTCCGGCCAGCTGGCGATAGAGCGTGGTGAACTCGCTTTCCGGTCGGCGGATGACCGTCGGCTGCCCCTCATCGAGATCTTCACGCAGATCGATGTGCAGCGGTAGTTGTGCCAGAAGCTGCGTCTGATAATCCCTGACCAGTTTTTCGGCGCCGCCGGTGCCGAAAATCGGCTCGTGGAAACCACACTGGCTGCAGATATGCATGCTCATGTTTTCCACCACCCCCAGCACCGGCACGTTGACCTTTTCAAACATCACCAGCCCTTTGCGGGCATCGATCAGCGCGATGTCCTGCGGCGTCGTCACCACCAGCGCGCCCGTAACCGGCACATTCTGCGCCAGCGTCAGCTGAATGTCGCCGGTGCCCGGCGGCATATCCAGGACCAGATAATCCAGCTCCGGCCACAGGGTTTCGTTCAGCAGCTGCATCAGGGCTTTGCTGGCCATCGGCCCACGCCACACCATCGCGTTGTCATCCGTGACCAGATAGCCGATCGAGTTTGTCGCCAGTCCATGCGCCATAATCGGGGCCATATGGGTGCCATCCGGCGAGGTAGGCCGCTGGTCCTGAGTGCCGAGCATGTCCGGCACCGACGGGCCATAGATATCGGCGTCGAGAATACCGACCCGCGCCCCTTCTGCGGCCAGGGCCAGCGCCATGTTGACGGCGGTGCTGGATTTGCCGACGCCGCCTTTGCCGGAGCTGACCGCGATGATGTTTTTGACGCCGTTCACGCCAGGCTGATTTTTTACCCGCTTCAGGGTGGCAATTTCATGGCTGAGCCGCCAGTCGATGGCGCGTGCGCCCGTCTGACGCAGCAGCTCGGCGCTGACCTGCTCTTTCAGCGCGTCAAAGCCGCTGGCCCAGGCAAACGGCATCAGCAGTTCCACATGCAGCGTTCCGTCGAGCTGCGCCACATGATGCAGCGCCTTCAGGGCGGTGAGATTCTGTTTAAGGGTCGGATGCTCAAAGCTTCTTAATACGCCCGCGACAATGGCGCGCAGCCCTTCTGGCGTATGCGTTTCCCGGGATTGTGCTGTCATCCCCTGCTCCTTATTTCTGCTCTGCTTACGCTGTGTCTCAGCGAGGTAATCTCAATGATATCAGATGCACTTCGGTTCGCGGCGACTGGCGGGGGTGAATCCCTTGTGTTTACGCCGGAGAAGCCTTCAGTTACCATCTAAGCCCGTTTTTTCAATCAACAGAAAGCTACGCAAACTATGACTCAAGTCGCTAAAAAAATACTGGTAACGTGCGCACTGCCTTACGCAAACGGATCAATCCATCTCGGCCACATGCTCGAGCATATTCAGGCAGACATTTGGGTGCGTTATCAGCGAATGCGTGGCAATCAGGTCTTTTTCATCTGCGCCGATGATGCGCACGGCACGCCTATCATGCTGAAAGCCCAGCAGATGGGAATTGCACCGGAGCAGATGATCGCCGAAATGAAAAGCGAGCATGAAGCGGACTTTGCCGGTTTCGATATCAGCTACGACAACTATCACTCGACCCACGGCGACGAGAACCGTGAGCTGGCCGGGCTGATCTACGGACGTCTGAAAGAGAACGGTTTTATTAAGAACCGCACCATTTCCCAGCTCTACGATCCGGAAAAAGGGATGTTCCTGCCGGACCGTTTTGTGAAAGGCACCTGCCCGAAATGTAAAGCGGCCGATCAGTATGGCGATAACTGCGAAGTGTGCGGCGCGACCTACAGCCCGACCGAACTGATTGAGCCGAAATCGGTGGTCTCTGGCGCGACGCCGGAGATGCGTGATTCCGAGCACTTCTTCTTTGATCTGCCGTCGTTCAGCGCGATGCTGCAGGCCTGGACCCGTTCGGGTGCGCTGCAGGATCAGGTGGCGAACAAGATGCAGGAGTGGTTCGAATCCGGCCTGCAGCAGTGGGATATCTCCCGCGATGCGCCTTACTTCGGCTTCGAAATTCCGGACGCGCCAGGCAAATATTTCTACGTCTGGCTGGATGCGCCTATCGGTTACATGGGCTCGTTCAAGAACCTGTGCGACAAACGTGGCGACATCGACTTCGACGAGTTCTGGCGCAAAGACTCCACTACCGAGCTCTATCACTTTATCGGTAAAGACATCGTCTATTTCCACAGCCTGTTCTGGCCAGCGATGCTGGAAGGCAGCAACTTCCGCAAGCCAAACAACCTGTTCGTACACGGCTATGTCACCGTCAACGGTGCCAAAATGTCGAAGTCGCGCGGCACCTTTATTAAAGCCAGCACCTGGCTGCAGCATCTGGATGCCGACAGCCTGCGTTACTACTATGCGGCGAAGCTCTCTTCCCGTATCGACGACATCGACCTTAACCTGGAAGATTTCGTGCAGCGCGTGAATGCCGACATCGTCAATAAAGTGGTTAACCTGGCGTCGCGTAACGCCGGTTTCATCACCAAACGCTTCGACGGCAAGCTGGCCTCTGAGCTGGCCGATCCGGCGCTCTATCAGACCTTTGTTGAGGCTTCTGAGAAGATTGGCGAAGCCTGGGCAAGCCGTGAGTACAGCCGCGCTATCCGCGAGATCATGACGCTGGCCGACCTGGCAAACCGTTATGTCGATGAGCAGGCTCCGTGGGTGGTGGCGAAGCAGGAAGGCCGCGATGCCGATCTGCAGGCGATCTGCTCAATGGGCATCAACCTGTTCCGCATTCTGATGACCTGGCTGAAGCCGGTGCTGCCTTCACTGAGCGCCCGTGCAGAGAGCTTCCTGAACACCGAACTGAGCTGGGATGCGATTGCACAGCCACTGCTCGATCATCAGGTTGCGCCGTTTAAAGCACTCTACAGTCGCATTGAGATGGCGAAGGTAGAGGGGCTGATTGAAGCGTCGAAAGAGGATGCTGCCGCCGCGAATGCGCCAGCCGTCACCGGTCCGCTGGCAGACGCGCCAATTGGTGACACCATCACCATTGATGACTTTGCCAAAGTGGATATGCGCGTTGCCCTGATTGAGCAGGCGGAACTGGTTGAAGGGTCAGACAAACTGCTGCGTCTGCAACTCGACCTGGGCGGTGAGAAGCGCCAGATTTTCTCCGGCATCCGCGCGGCCTACCCGGACCCGTCTGTGCTGGTCGGTAAGATGACCATCATCGTGGCGAACCTCGCGCCGCGTAAAATGCGCTTCGGTATCTCTGAAGGTATGGTGCTCTCCGCCGGACCGGGCGGCAAAGATCTGTTTGTGCTTTCCGTAGACAGCGGTGCCGTTCCGGGCATGCCGGTTAAGTAAGCCGCTGCACGCCGCCGCGTAAACCACGGTGACGTATTGTCCTGACCCTTTGCGTCTCCCGCAGGCGCAAAGGGTCACTCTCTTCCTCTGCGCACAATCTTCGTTCTTCTGTCTGTCACCCTGCCCTGTAAATGTGATCGCTAGCACGCTAAGCGGTTAATGCGTATGATGATACGCAGTAAAAACAGGAGCCTGCCATGCGCACCCTACTCTCTGTCTGCGGCCGATATCTTCGCGCCTTTATCATTATCTATCTCTGCCTGTACGCCGGCATCGGCCTCGCCGCCCTGCTGCCGATTAAACTGCCCGGCAGTATTCTGGGCATGCTGATCCTGTTCGCACTGCTGGCCTCACAGATCCTGCCGGTAAACTGGGTTAAACCGGGCTGCCATCTGCTGATTCGCTATATGGCGCTGCTGTTTGTGCCAATCAGCGTCGGGGTGATGAGCTACACCGATATTCTGAGCGCCCAGTTCGGGCCTATCGTCATCTCCTGTGTCGTCAGCACGTTTCTGGTGCTCTCGATTGTGGGTGTCAGCGCCCAGCATCTGCACAGCCGCCGCCCGGCAGGAGACGCCGACGATGAGTGAAATATGGTGGTCGCTGCCGCTGACGCTGGCCGCCTTTTTCCTGGCGCGCAGGCTGGCAATCTGGCTGAAAATTTCGCTGCTTAACCCGCTGCTGGTGGCGATGGCGATTATTATTCCGATCCTGCTGCTGCTGCATCTGCCCTATTCGCGCTATTTCGCGGGCAGCCAGATTCTCAATCAGCTCCTGCAGCCCGCCGTGGTGGCGCTGGCGCTGCCGCTGTATGAGCAGATGCACCAGATTCGTGCCCGCTGGAAATCCATTATCGGCGTCTGCTTTATCGGCAGCCTCACCGCCATGACCTCCGGCACCGCCATTGCCCTGTGGCTCGGCGCGACGCCCGAAATTGCCGCCACGATTGTCCCCAAATCAGTGACCACGCCTATCGCGATGGCCGTCTCTGGATCGCTGCATGGCATTCCCGCCATCAGTGCGATCTGCGTGCTGATCGCCGGTGTGCTGGGCGCAGTCTTCGGACATATGGTGCTGAATCTGCTCGGCGTGAAATCGAAAGCAGCACGAGGACTGGCAATCGGCAACGCCTCGCATGCGCTCGGCACGGCGCGCGCCGCCGAACTGGACTTTCAGGAAGGGGCCTTCAGCTCGCTGGCGCTGGTGATCTGCGGGATTATCACCTCACTTCTGGCACCGTTTATTTTCCCGCTGTTGCTGCACAGCTTAAGCTGAAAGTTTGCGAGAGATCTCGCAAAGTTGAAACATGCAACGCAGGTTACATTGTCAGAGCGATGTAGATCACATATAAACCGTTGACCGGCATATCGCCCTGCTGACTTTAATGAGGCTCACATGCAATCCCGTTTCCTCTCTGCGTTTGAGGCATTGCCGTCAACGCTGCAGACCGCACTCGCTCCCCTGCTGAACGATCCCGATTTTCAGGCGGTGCTCAGCGCCGACCAGGTCGCCCTGCTGCAGCAACAGACCCGGATGGAAGCCGATGCCCTGGCGCTGGCGCTGCTGCCGCTGGCGGCCGCCTGTGCGGTTGCCACGGTCTCCCATTTCAACGTCGGCGCGATCGCCCGTGGCGTGAGCGGCAACTGGTACTTCGGGGCCAATATGGAGTTTGTCGGCACCCCTATGCAGCAGACGGTGCACGCCGAGCAGAGCGCCATTACGCACGCATGGCTGCGGGGTGAACGCCAGATAGAAACCATCACCGTGAATTACACGCCGTGTGGCCACTGCCGTCAGTTCATGAACGAGCTGAACAGCGGCACCACCATTCGGATCAGCCTGCCGCAACGTGCGGTCAGTACGCTGGCCGACTATCTGCCGGATGCGTTTGGCCCGCGTGATCTCGATATCACCACCTTCCTGATGGATGAGGTGGATCATGGTTATAAAGCCGCAGGCGACGAGCTGGTGCAGGCGGCGGTGGCCGCAGCCAATACCAGCCACGCGCCTTACAGTCAGTCACACGCAGGCGTGGCGCTCCTGACTGAAAACGGCACGATCGTCGCCGGTCGCTATGCCGAAAACGCGGCGTTTAACCCGAGCTTTCCCCCGCTTCAGGCGGCGCTGGTCCTGCTGAATATGCAGGGTGGCGATGTGCATCAGATAAAAAAAGCGGTACTGGCGGAAGCAGAAAATGCCACGTTAAGCCAGTTCGCCGCCACACAGGCGACGCTTGAGACATTTGGTTGCCGTGAGCTGCTACAGGTGACGCTGCACAAAGCATAACCCGCTGCCAGCGCGGCCACACTTTTGTGAGCTTTTATGAAAAAACGCTGTATTTCTGTGGGAAATTTCATAGGATCTGGCGCCAGAATTCACGTCATTACAAATTACTCTGAATAATTCAGGTTGCGGGATGGCAGCACGGTCGTGAATTTTTCGGCAGCGGCACGCTGCCGTTGCCGGGCCTGCAGTCTGAACTATGAGAAGTAAAAAAACTGGCGCTACCTGTCCGGCGTGACGCCAGACAACACTGCAACCGGAGCATCACTGCATGGAACTCGAATACGAAAGTAAACGCCCGCTGTATATCCCTTATGCTGGCCCGATTTTGCTGGAATTTCCCCTTCTGAACAAAGGCAGCGCCTTTACCCTCGAAGAACGTAACGAATTTAACCTCAACGGTCTGCTGCCAGAAGCGGTGGAGTCGATCGAAGAGCAGGCGAAGCGCGCCTGGCGTCAGTTCCAGGACTTCAAAAACAATAACGATAAGCATGTCTACCTGCGAAACATTCAGGACACCAACGAAACGCTGTTCTACCGCCTGCTGGATAACCATCTCGAAGAGATGATGCCGATTATCTACACGCCGACCGTCGGCGCTGCCTGTGAACACTTCTCTGAAATCTACCGCCGTGCGCGTGGGGTTTTCATCTCCTACCCTAACCGCGACCGCATCGAAGACATGCTGCAGAACGCCACCAAACAGAATGTGAAGGTGATTGTGGTCACCGACGGTGAGCGTATCCTGGGCCTCGGCGACCAGGGCATCGGCGGCATGGGTATCCCGATCGGTAAGCTCTCGCTCTATACCGCCTGTGGCGGCATCAGCCCGGCGTACACCCTGCCGGTGGTGCTGGATGTCGGCACCAATAACCAGCAGCTGCTGAACGATCCGCTCTATATGGGATGGCGTCATCCGCGCATCACTGGCGAAGAGTATGACGCGTTCGTGAACGAGTTTATCCAGGCCGTGAAACGCCGCTGGCCGAAAGTGCTGCTGCAGTTTGAAGATTTTGCCCAGAAGAACGCCATGCCGCTGCTGAACCGCTATCGCGATGAAGTCTGCTGCTTCAACGATGACATTCAGGGCACCGCCGCCGTGACCGTGGGAACGCTGATCGCCGCCAGTCGCGCCGCCGGAAGCCGCCTGTGTGAGCAGAAAGTGGTGTTCCTGGGAGCCGGTTCCGCCGGTTGTGGCATCGCGGAACAGATCATCGCGCAGATGAAGTCTGAAGGTCTGAGTGATGATGAAGCACGCAGCCGCGTTCTTATGGTGGATCGCTTTGGTCTGCTCACGGACAAACTGCCGAACCTGCTCGATTTCCAGAGCAAGCTGGTGCAGAAGAGCGAAAGCCTGCAGGACTGGGATGTCACCAACGACTCTATCTCACTGCTGGATGTGGTGCGCAATGCCAGACCGGATATCCTGATTGGCGTCTCCGGCCAGCCGGGCCTGTTCACCGAAGAGATTATCCGCGAGATGCACAAGCACTGTAGCCGCCCTATCGTGATGCCGTTGTCGAACCCGACATCACGCGTGGAAGCCACACCTGCCGATATCATTGCCTGGACCGACGGTGCTGCACTGGTTGCCACTGGCAGCCCGTTCTCACCGGTGAGCTGGAATGGTAAAACCTACCCGATTGCGCAGTGCAACAACTCCTATATCTTCCCGGGTATTGGTCTGGGCGTGATCGCATCGGGTGCCAGCCGCGTGACTGACACCATGCTGATGACCGCCAGCCGTGCGCTCGCCGACTGCTCGCCACTGGTGAACGAAGGTGAAGGTCCGGTTCTGCCGGAGATCAAAGATATTCAGGGCGTTTCGAAGATTATTGCGATGGAAGTGGGTAAAGCCGCGCAGCTGGCCGGCGTTGCCGTCGTAACTTCTGAAGATGTCTTGTCGCAGGCTATCGCCAATAACTTCTGGCTGCCGCAGTATCGTCATTATCGCCGTACGTCGATTTAATCTTCAGACTGCCGGATCGCTTTTCGATCCGGCAGTGTTCAAAAAGAGCACAGCCAGCCGCCGCTAACTTGCTTCGCTGCGACAGCTCAAGTAGCCTTGTCCCATCTCAAAATTCTGACATCGAGTCTCCAGGCGCATGCTGAAACGCGTTCTCATTGGTCTGCTTTTCATCATCTTACTGATGATGGCGACGGCGCTCGGCCTTGATCGCTGGATCAGCTGGAAAACTGCGCCCTTTATCTACGAGAATGTCGCCTCTTTGCCTCATCGTCAGGTTGGCGTGGTGCTGGGAACGGCGAAATATTATCGGACCGGCGTCATCAATCAGTATTATCTTTACCGCATACAGGGTGCGCTGAACGCCTATAACAGCGGCAGAATAAACTATCTGCTGTTGAGCGGCGATAACGCGCAGCAGAGCTACAACGAGCCAATGACCATGCGCCGCGATTTAATCAAGGCAGGGGTCGATCCGGCCGATATCGTGCTCGATTACGCTGGTTTCCGCACGCTCGATTCGATAGTGCGCACCCGCAAGGTATTCGACACCAACGACTTCATTATTATTACGCAGCGCTTCCACTGTGAGCGGGCCCTGTTTATTGCCCTGCAACTCGGTATTCAGGCGCAGTGCTACGCCGTGCCATCGCCAAAAAATATGCTTAGCGTACGCTTCCGTGAGGTCGGTGCCCGGCTGGGTGCGCTGGCGGATCTTTTCCTGCTGAAACGCGAGCCCCGCTTCCTGGGTCCGCTGGTGCCAATTCCTGCCGTGCGCGATGTGCCCGAAGATACGCAAAGTTATCCGGCAGTGACGCCGGAGCAGCTGCTGGAACTCGAGCAGAAGCTGCGCAAATAGCGACACAAAAGCAGTTCCGGCGCTGATGCGCAGAGCCCGGTAGTTCTCACCGCAATCAATAAGCTCAGCGCGCAGGGAACAGGTTCAGAAGAGGAAAGCGTCCCGCGTCAGTGACGACGCGGGCCGAGCGTGTCACGGATGACAGGTTTAGCGTCTTTCCGATCTGACCCTGTTCCCTGCGCCTGCCCCGTCTGACAGCGTCACCGCACAGCACTCCGCCTGAAACGAGCGGACCGGGCGCCTCACGGACTTGCTTAGCATCTTCTGAAGCCCTGCTGTTCCACTCGCTTACGCCATCTCACAGCATTACCCCCCTATCTGACCCATAAAAAAAGCGACCCGAAGGTCGCTTTCCTGTTGTTCGATCAGCCTTACTTCTTGCGCGAATACTTCAGTGAATCCAGCGCCACGGCGAAAATGATGATGCCGCCTTTGATAATGTACTGCCAGTAAGGGTTAACGCCGATATAGGTAAGACCGTAGTTGATTACGGTGAAGATCAACACACCGGTAACCACACCCGCCACGCTTCCCACACCACCGGCGAAGGAGACGCCGCCGACCACGCAGGCAGCAATCGCATCCAGCTCATACATAAAGCCGAGGTTGTTAGTCGCCGAACCGATACGACCCGCTTCCAGCATCCCGCCAAAGGCATAGAACACACCTGACAGCGCATAGATCATGATCAGGTTCAACGGCACGTTCACACCTGACACTTTCGCCGCTTCCGGGTTACCGCCGATAGCAAAAATGTTTTTGCCAAAGCGGGTTTTGTTCCACAGCACCCAGACGAAAACAATGGCAATCACGGCATAGAAGGTGATGAAGGAGAGTTTAAAATCACCGAAACGCAGGAAGCCCTGGGTGAATTTAGAGAACCCGGCATCAAAACCCGCAATCGGTGATGCACCCACAAAGTCGTAATAGAGAGAGTTGATACCATAAACGATGATCATGGTGCCCAGCGTGGTGATAAATGGCGTGACCTTCAGGTACGCGATAATCACACCGTTGACCAGACCAATCACCCCGCCGATGATGCACACGGTCAGGATAACCAGAGGGATTGGCACCGTATCCAGCGTCGGGAAGACCTTGTTGGCGTTATCCATCGCCTGCAACAGCGTTGCCGCAACCACCGCCGCCAGACCTACCTGACGACCGGCTGACAGGTCCGTACCCTGGGTCACGATCAGCCCTGCCACACCCAGTGCAATAATAATACGCACCGACGACTGAGTCAGGATATTACTCAGGTTCATTAAACTTAAGAATGAAGGATCCTGGAAAATAATAATAGCCAGCAATACCAGCAGAACGACATAAATGCCGCCCTCTTTTAACCAGGTTAGCGCATTCTTTTTTGTAGTCGCTTTCATGTTAACAGCCCTTGCTTCATTAAAGGTGTAATGACGCTAAACGCAATATTTCGTTCTGCGTGGTCGTTTTGGTATCAACTATGCCTGCCACCAGTCCGTTACTCATTACCAGAATACGGTCGGTAATGCCTAACAGCTCCGGCATTTCGGATGAGATAATAATGATGCCCTTCTCTTTTTTCGCCAGCTCAGCAATCAACTGGTAAATTTCGAATTTTGCCCCCACGTCAATACCGCGGGTAGGTTCATCAAGCATCAGGATTTCAGGCTGGGTCAATAACCAGCGGCCAATAATCACTTTTTGCTGGTTACCGCCCGAAAGCGAACCAATCTGGGTATGGTGGCCTGGCGTTTTTACCCGCATTGAATCTATCACCCACTGGGTATCACTCTTCATGCGTTTATTATCCAGCAGCCCCATACTGTTTTTATATTTTTTGATATTGGAAATAAGCGAGTTAAATCCAATGTCGAGGTAAGCATAAATACCGGTCGAACGGCGCTCTTCCGTCACCAGCGCAAAGCCGTGGTTAATGGCTTCATTGGCGCTGTGGTTATTAATCGGTTTGCCATGGAGTTTTATGGTGCCGCCCGACTTTTCGCGAATGCCAAACAGCGTTTCGACGATATCGGTACGTTTGGCGCCCACCAGCCCGGCAATGCCGAGGATCTCCCCTTTACGCAGATCAAATGAGATGTCGCGAATCGAAGGCTGACGCAGAGAGGTGAGATTACGCACCTCAAGAATCGTTTCACCCGGCACGTTGGTACGATCAGGGAAACGCTGATTCAGTGAACGGCCGACCATCATGGCGATGATCTTATCCATATCCAGCCCTTCCAGCGGCTGAGTGGCGATCCACTGACCATCGCGCAGAATCGTGATCTCATCACACAGCTGGAAAATCTCTTCCATCTTGTGCGAAATATAAACAATGCCACAGCCGCGATCTTTCAGCTTACGGATAATCGTGAACAGATGATTAACCTCTTTCTCGGTTAACGAGGAGGTCGGCTCATCCATAATCACAATTTTCGCGTCATAGGAGAACGCTTTGGCGATTTCAATCATCTGCATCTGTGAGACAGACAGATTGGCCACTTTGTCGCGCGGATCGATATCGATATCCAGCTCGTCAAAAATCGCTTTGGTATCCTGGTACATTTTATCCTGATCAACAAAGAATCCTTTGCGCGGATAACGTCCCAGCCACATGTTGTCCATGACCGTACGCTGCAGAACCAGGTTTAATTCCTGATGCACCATTGACACGCCATTTTCCAGCGCCTCTTTGGAACTTTTATAATCGATCTCATTACCCTGGAACAGAATACTGCCGGTATCTTTTTTATAAATACCAAACAGGCATTTTAATAAGGTGGATTTCCCGGCACCGTTCTCGCCCATTAATGCATGAACAGAGTGAGGCCGCACTTTTAAATTCACATTATCTAACGCTTTAACACCGGGAAATGATTTAGAGACATTCGTCATTTCCAGCAGATATTCTCGCTGCGCGGTCGTATTATCACTGGCCATAATTTACCTGGCTAAAAAACGGTGGTGACATAAAAAAGGCGCGACAGCGGTCGCGCCCGTAATCGATCTTATTTCTGGAACTGAGACAGGTTTTCTTTATCAACCGGCACGTAAGGAACGCGGACGATCTTATCAACCATCTTGAAGTTGGTTCCGTCAGTAGCGGCTTTGCCGTTTGCCAGGTTGTTGGCAATATCCAGCGTCGCTTTCGCCTGGTTTTCAGCATCGTTAAGCACGGTACCGGCCAGCGCACCGGATTTCACCAGCGCCAGGGCTTCTGGCAGGGCATCGACGCCGAAGACAGGAATAGAGGACATGTTATGCGCTTTCAGCGCTTCAACCGCACCCATCGCCATGGCGTCGTTGTTAGCAATCACCACTTCGATTTTCTTCGCGTTCGGGCCAGAGAGCCACGCATCCATCTTATCTTTAGCCTGCGCGGTGTCCCACATCGCCGTATCCATCGCTAACTGCTGCGTTTTCAGGCCATCTTTGTTCAGGGTGTCGATCACATATTTGGTACGGGCTTCCGCATCCGGGTGGCCTGGCTCGCCTTTCAGCAACACAAACTGGATGGTGCCATCTTTGTTCAGATCCCAGGCTGGCGTCGCTTTCCAGTGCTTCTCAATCAGCTTGCCCTGGATAATGCCGGACTCTTTAGAGTCAGTACCCACGTAATAGGCTTTGTCGTAACCGGCCAGCACTTTGGCATTCGGCTCTTTGTTGAAGAAGACAACCGGCACGTCGTTGGCACGCGCTTTATCCACCACCACCGCAGCAGCGGCCGGGTCAACCAGGTTAATCGCCAGTGCTTTCACGCCTTTAGCCATCAGCACGTCAATCTGGTCGTTCTGTTTAGACTGGTCATTCTGCGAGTCATTCATCAGCAACTGCACGCCACCGATGGTTTTCGCTTCTTTCTCGATATCTTTGCGCACCATTGACATGAAGTTGTCATCATATTTGTAAATGGTTACCCCGATGCGGGTATCAGCTGCGTGAGCGGTTGCGCCAAACATCATGCTGGCGACCAGGGCGGTAAGCGTGAAAACCTTCTTATTCATGGTATCTCCGGTTTTATTATGCAGGGTCTTTTTAGCGCTGCCGCGCAACCAGGCGGCAGACCAATCGGTAAAACAGACGGGCGCGCTGGCTAACGTAATAAGGGCGTTAAGCCTTTGAACGCCATCTCAAACCTGACTTCCCTGTGCCAGAATGCTTCCCTGAGGCGGGTGTAAACCCGATAACCGGCTACTGAGACCACAACTGATGCCGTTACACTGGCGTTACATAATGTTTCAGTCCGGTAAGACGCTGCCATCATAGTGAGGGCAATGTTAATTAACTGTGAATGTAATCACAGATTGAAAACGGTTACATGCCTGAATCGCCTGAATTAGTGACGGACTCCACATTTTGCCGCAGCGCCACCGAATGACGCCGCACCAGGGTCGGCATAAAGATGTGTGTTGCGGTGTCATCAAGCACGCCAGCCGCGCCCTGTAACGCCAGCTCAGTGGCGATTTTTGCCATAGAAATAATGGGATAGCGGACGGTGGTTAACTGCGGATCGGTGTAACGTGAGATAGGAATGTCATCAAAGCCAATGACAGAAAAATGCTGTGGCACCTGAATGCCGTTATCTTTCAGCGCAGTGAGCGCGCCCGCCGCCATGCCGTCGTTGTAGGCAAACACGGCAGTGAGATTCAGATTTCGTCCCAGCAGCTCCACCATCGCGGCTTCACCCCCCTGCATATCCGGCTCCGCGCTGGCGATCCAGCTCTCCTGAGGCCGGATGCCCTGCTCTGCCATCGCCTGCAGCCAGCCCTCGCGACGCTGTGCCACATCCTCGATAGGATGGCTGGAGCAGAGATAACCGATGCGGCTATGTCCCTGCTGTAACAGAGTGCGTGAGGCCATCAGTGCCCCGGTAACGTTATCAAGGCTGACGCTGCGATGTTCAAAGCCGGGGACGATGCGATTGATGACGACCATGCCCGGCACATGCTGCATAAACTCCGCCAGCTCCGCGTCCGGCAGGGTCTTGGCATGGACCACCAGGGCGCTGCAGCGCTGCCGAATCAGCACTTCGATCGCATGGCGCTCTTTCTCTTCCTGATGCCAGGAGTTGCTGATTAACACATGCTTATGGACGCGCTGCGCCACGGTATCTACCGCTTTCACCAGCGCCCCGAAGAAGGGATCGGAAACATCCATTACCACCACCCCGATTGTGTCGCTGACCTGCGTGGCCAGCGCCTGGGCGTTGGCATTGGGACGATAGCCCAGCGCTTCGACTGCCTGTAACACGGCGTCGCGGGTGTCAGAGGTCACGGCGTTGCTCTGATTAAGCACGCGCGACACGGTCGCTACGGATACGCCAGCCTGACGGGCAACATCACGGATTGTTATCATGCAGCAGTTCCAGAAAGGAAAAAGAGGGCATCACGCCGGGTTGTACACCGGCGCTATTTTGTCAGGGGCAGGCAATGTGCAGCGTGAATTGCGTCACATCAATGAAAACGGTTACATACAATTCTGTAACCTTTGTGATGGCGGTCATTATCCTGCGCGATCGGTGAGGCGCGATTTACCGGCGGAGAACAGCGTAAGCCGCCGCCACAGCCACTCCAGCGGACCCTGAGCGAAGAAATGTAACCAGATGAGTGAAAACAGGATATTGATGAGCCATATCAGTGGCACCATCATGACCAGTTCCAGCCGGGTAAAGTGCATATAGAGGTTAAAGCGATAAAAAAGCGTGGTGCAGATAAGTGACTGTAACAGATAGTTGGTCAGCGCCATGCGGCCAACACACTGGATGGCATGGCTGATACGCCAGCGCGCTATCTGCGGCCAGTAAGCCAGACAGAGCGCGGCATAGCCTAGGCTGATGAGCGGACTGGCGAGATCGCGCGGCGTCTGCAGATAGAAGCCGCTCCAGCGAAACTCCCAGTGTAACAGCCACTGCGCGGCCACCCCGGCAACCGCGATGGCGAATCCGGGCGTCAGCAGTCGTGCCGCCGCCTGGCGATAGTGCTGCGCGGAAAACTGACCGGTCAGCCAGCCGCTGCGTAATAGTGCGCCGCCGATCATCATCAGGCCCGCCAGCTGCCAGCCATACTGCGCCGCCAGCGCCATCAGCCCGGAAGAGAGATGGTCCAGCCGGTTCTGTACGGCTTCCCACCCGCCGGTGAGTTTCCAGTACTGTTCATATTGCAGATCGGCAGCGCCTGGCAGCCAGGAACGGGTCGGTTCGGGGTCGGAGATCGACCCGAACACCAGCAGCACGCCACAGCCCACCAGATAGAGCAGAATACCGGTATTCATCAGACTGCGGGTGGATGGAACGTCGCGCAACACCCGCCAGACCACCAGCCCGATCACACCGTAATCCAGCAGGATATCGCCCTCCCACAAAAAAACCGCATGCAGGAAACCGATTATCACCAGCAGTGAGAGCCTGGCCGTCAGCCAGCGGCTGCCACGCGGCAGCTGCAGCTGCAGACCCGCGCCAAACAGCAGGGCAAACAGGGTGAGGAATTTGAGCTGGGCGAAGGTGTCAGAGAGCGCCCAGGTCCAGGCATCGCTCAGGGTGACACTGCCCTGCCAGGCGGGATTGAGATAGGCGGCCGAGGGCAAGCCAAAGCCGACGATATTAAGCAGCAGAATGCCGAGAATGGCACAGCCACGAATGAAATCCAGCGCGTGATAGCGTTGCATGCGGCACCCTGCCCCAATGAGGCGGGCTACGTTATGCGCCCGCCGTAAATTCAACTATGGCGCACCGCGCGCAAAAATTCCTGGCGGGTATTCTGACTGGACTTAAACAGACCGCCCAGGGAGGTCGTGGTGGTGGCGCTGGTGGCATCTTTCACGCCACGCGCTTTCACACAGTAATGCACCGCATCAATGGAGACGGCGACATTATTGGTGCCCAGCAGCGTCTGCAGCGCGACCAGAACCTGCTGCGTCAGACGCTCCTGCACCTGCGGACGCTGGGCAAAGAACTGGACGATGCGGTTGATTTTCGACAGGCCAATCACCTTATCTTTCGGGATATAGGCGACGGTGGCTTTACCGTCGATGATCACAAAATGGTGTTCACAGGTGCTGGTCAGGGTGATGTCGCGCACGGTCACCATCTCATCAACCTTCATCTTATTTTCGATAACGGTGATTTTCGGGAAGTTGGCGTAGTCGAGACCGGAAAAGACCTCATCCACATACATTTTGGCGATGCGGTGTGGCGTTTCCATCAGGCTGTCATCTTCCAGATCCAGATTCAGCAGCTGCATGATCTCCGTCATGTGCCCGGCAATCAGGCTCTTACGCGTTTCGTCATCAATGTCGCGCGTCGGTGCACGTAACGGCGTTTCCAGTCCTCGCGCCAGCAGCGCTTCATGGACCAGGGCAGCTTCCTGACTTAAGGTGCTCATCGTACTCTTCTCCGGCTGGTGTTGCGCCCGCAAGCCTTTGCCAGCGGGCCCTGTAATCAGGCGCGTATTGTGAAACTTTCTTTGCGGGGAATCCAGCAATCAATCAGATTGGTGAAGAAAGCTTTTTATCCGGTTCGTCGCCAGACCAGCAGACCCGCCCAGACCAGGCTGATCCCGGCGACCCACAGGGCAGGCTCCAGCCGGTGCCAGAGGATGGCAGAGAGAAAGGAGAGCAGCGGCCCGGCCAGTTGGCCGATCGCATAGCCGGTGGTGAGCAGGCCCGCCATGTAGCGCAGATGGTCAGGTGCCAGTTCGCGGGCACAGAGCATTGAGAGCTGCACCACGCTGAGGAAGCCGCCGCCCACCAGCAACGCGCCTGCCAGCAGACCGCTGAAGCCTGGCAGCAGAGCCGCAGCAAAAACGCCCAGCGCCTGCGCCCAGAGCACCAGCGCCAGCCGGACGTGGCTGTGCCCCCATCGGCGTGTCAGGATCCCCAGCCCGATGCCGATCACCGCTGCGCCCCCAAAAACGGGCCAGACAAACTGCGCGAAGATGCCGTCAGGAAAGCGCGTGGCCGCCATCTGCGACAAAAAGGTGGCGGGCAGAATGTAGCCGAAGCCCGCCAGCGTGTAACTCGCGACCAGACGTTTAAGGTTGCGATCCAGCACCAGCGGTACAGGCGTCTGATCGGGGCGATGCAGTTCACCCGGACGCGGCAGATGTCGGGTGATGAGCGCGATCAGCAGCAGCGCCAGCGTACCGTAGGCGGCCCAGGCCACACCGGCAGAGACCTGCAGCGTATGCAGCAGCACGCCCAGCAGGCCGCTGACAAAAATGCCGCACCCTGGCCCGGCAAAAACGGCGGCCGACAGCCCTGCCCGCCCGTGACGATGCAGCTGTTCATTGCTCCAGGCCGCGACCAGCACCATCGCCCAGCCGCTGGCCCAGCCAATCAGAAAGCGGATTGCGCCATGCAGCCATGGCCCGCTGGCGAAGGCGGAAAGCAGGGTCAGGATCACTGCGCCCCACACGCCCGCCTGCAGCCGCAGCTCGACCCGTCTGTGCGCCCGCATCGCATCAAACGAGCCGCACAGATAGCCCAGATAGTTAAACGCGGCGACCAGGCTGGCGCTGGTAAGCGTCAGCTGGTGTGCCTGAATCATCAGCGGCACCTGGGGCGTAAAGGCAAAGCGGCCAATCCCCATAGCCACAAATAAAGTTAAAAACGCGCTGAGCGCGACGCGTAACGCCATTGCTGAACTCCTGCTGTGCTGCCCTGAGATCTCATCTGACTTGCTAACAGCATGCAGGATGACTAAACTCACGGAAAGTGAATATTATTAACCAACTTGTTTACAGGAAGAGAAGATATGGATCTGGTTCAGCTGCGTATGTTCTGTTCCGTCGCCGAAACGGGTTCACTGGCTCGCGCGGCAGAGCAGCTGCATCGCGTTCCCTCTAATCTCACCACGCGGCTGCGCCAGCTGGAAGAAGAATTAGGGGTGGATCTCTTTATTCGTGAGAAGCAGCGCATTCGCCTGTCGCCGATGGGCCATAATTTTCTCAACTATGCGCAGCGCATCCTGACACTGAGCGAAGAAGCGATGAGCATGACCCGCACCGGTAAACCGGCGGGCAACTTTGCGCTCGGCTCCATGGAGAGCACGGCAGCGACCCGTCTGCCCGGCCTGCTCGCCGCCTATCACCAGCGTTTTCCGGCGGTGGCGCTGTCGCTGATCACCGGCACCTCGGGCGAAATTATCGATCGGGTGCGTGAAGGCACCCTGGCCGCCGCACTGGTGGATGGCCCGGTCGCCCACGACGACCTGAATGGCTGTATCGCATTTCGTGAGGAGATGGTGCTGATCACCGGGCTCGACCATGCGCCGATTACCACAGCGCGCGACGTTCAGGGCGACACCCTGTTCGCCTTCCGCAACAGCTGCTCCTACCGGGTCAAGCTGGAAAGCTGGTATCGCGACAGCCAGACCGCGCCCGATAATGTGATGGAGATTCAGTCCTATCACGCCATGCTGGCCTGCGTGGCGGGCGGCGCCGGGGTCGCGATGATCCCGGCGTCGGTGCTGAAACAGATGGCGGATCGGTCGCGTGTGCAGGTCCACACGCTGCCTCCCGCTTACCGCGACACGGCCACCTGGCTGATGTGGCGACGCGACGCCTTTACGCCGAATGTTGAGGCGCTGAAGTATCTGATTATCGAACAGTTTGACGATCGTCCGCTCAATGATGAGCTGATGCATCCATTACAGGCGGCGGAATAAGCGTTCCGCGCTATGTTTAAGAGTCTGGCCCATCCGGCCCTGAATCATCACGACCACCCGGCGCGTCTGCGCGCCACAATCTGACTGGAAGAGGGATTGCATGAACATGATCAAAACCCGTGCCGCTGTTGCCTGGGCTGCTGGCGAACCGCTGAAAATCGAAGAAGTGGATTTGATGCCGCCGCAGAAAGGCGAAGTGCTGGTGCGTATTGTCGCGACCGGCGTCTGCCATACCGATGCCTATACCCTCTCCGGCACCGATCCGGAAGGCGTTTTCCCGGCGATCCTGGGCCATGAAGGTGGCGGCATCGTGGAAGCCGTGGGCGAAGGCGTGACCAGTGTGGAAGTGGGCGACCATGTGATCCCGCTCTATACGCCGGAATGTGGCAAATGTAAGTTCTGCCTGTCGGGCAAAACCAACCTCTGCCAGGCAATCCGCGCCACCCAGGGCAAAGGGCTGATGCCGGATGGCACTACCCGCTTCTTCAAAGATGGCAAACCGATTTTCCACTACATGGGCACCTCGACCTTCTCTGAATACACCGTCATCCCGGAGATCGCGCTGGCTAAAATCAGCAAAGAAGCGCCGCTGGAAGAGGTCTGTCTGCTGGGCTGCGGTGTCACCACCGGTATGGGCGCGGTGATGAACACCGCCAAGGTCAAAGAGGGTGACACCGTGGCGATCTTCGGTCTCGGCGGCATCGGTCTTTCCGCCGTGATCGGGGCGAAGATGGCGAAGGCGGGCCGCATCATCGCCATCGACCTTAACACCAGCAAATTCGATCTGGCGCGCAAGCTGGGTGCCACCGATCTGATCAACCCGAAAGATTACGATAAGCCGATTCAGGATGTGATTGTCGAGCTGACCGACGGCGGCGTGGACTTCTCATTTGAATGTATTGGTAACGTCAACGTGATGCGCTCGGCGCTGGAGTGCTGCCATAAAGGCTGGGGCGAGTCCGTGATTATCGGCGTTGCCGGTGCCGGTGAAGAGATCGCCACTCGTCCTTTCCAGCTGGTGACCGGTCGCGTCTGGCGTGGCTCCGCCTTTGGCGGCGTCAAGGGACGTTCGCAGCTGCCGGGCATCGTGCAGGATTATCTCGACGGCAAATTTGCGCTGAATGATTTCATCACCCATACCATGCCGCTGGAAGAGATCAACGACGCCTTTGATTTGATGCATGAAGGGAAATCAATTCGTTCGGTCGTGCATTTTAATAAGTAATCAGGAGGCGTTATGGCATCCACTCTGGAGCTACTGGAAGAACACCGTATCTTTGGCGGCTGGCAGCAGCGCTGGCGGCATCCGTCAGCGGTGCTGAACTGCCCGATGACCTTCAGCATCTATCTGCCCGATCCGCACGGTGATGCGCCGCCACCGGTCGTCTGGTTTCTGGCCGGGCTGACCTGCAACGATGAGAACTTTACCACCAAAGCGGGCGCGCAGCGGGTGGCGGCGGAGCTGGGTCTGGTGCTGATTATGCCGGACACCAGCCCGCGTGGCGAAGGGGTCGCAAATGATGAGGCTTACGATCTGGGCCAGGGGGCGGGGTTTTATCTCAACGCCACTCAGCAACCCTGGGCCAGCCATTTCCGCATGTTCGACTATCTGAGCAGCGAGCTGCCCGCCCTGATTGCGGATAACTTCAAGGTCAGTGAACGTCAGTCGATTATGGGGCACTCTATGGGCGGTCACGGCGCGCTGATGCTGGCGCTGCGTCTGGGCAACCGTTTCGCCTCGGCTTCTGCCTTTGCACCCATCGTCAATCCGATGCAGGTGCCCTGGGGGCAGAAAGCCTTTACGGCCTATCTGGGCGAGGATCGGGCGGCGTGGAGTGAGTATGACAGCTGCCAGCTGATGGCAGAGGTGTCACACCGGCTGCCGATGCTGATTGACCAGGGGGACAACGATCAGTTCCTGGCCGATCAGCTGCAGCCGGAGCGGTTAGAGGCGGTTGCCCGCGACGTGGGCTTCCCGCTGACCCTTCGTATTCAGCCGGGTTATGACCATAGCTACTTCTTCATTGCCAGCTTTGTGGAAGATCATCTGCGTTTCCATGCCCAGCATCTGCTGGTGTAGCTGACATTCAGGGCCGCATTAGCGGCCCTGAATTTTTACTGCGGGAGAGGATTAAGGTTACTGCCGCTCGCCTCATCACGGGCTTCAGCCCTGTCAGACCAGCGCCGGGCCGGTCAGCCCATCGATCATCACCTGCGGAATGCCGCGTGAGCAGTGTTCGATACGGCCATTTACCCCATAGACCTTCGCCAGCGTGTCAGGCGTGATCACTTTATCCGGCTGCCCTTGCGCCACCAGCGCCCCCTGCTTCAGCATCAGGGCATGTTGCGCATGCCGCAGCGCGATATTGATATCATGCACCACCACCACCGTAACGATGTTACGCAGGGCTGTTTCGCGCCGCACCAGATCCATGACGTGGAACTGATAGTTGAGATCCAGTGCGCTCAGCGGTTCATCCAGCAGCAGCAGTGCCGGGCGGCGGATCAGCGACTGCGCCAGACCGACCAGCTGCTTCTGCCCCCCGGAGAGCTGATCGAGATAGCGCATTGCCAGATGCGCGATGCCAAGCTGCTCCAGCAGATGCATGATTTCCGCTTCGCTGCTCGCGCTGTGCAGCCCGCCCGAGGCGCGCTGCGCCACGATGATGGACTCCAGGACATGCAGATGTACACCCGCAGGCAGCGACTGCGGCAGATAGACCACATTCTTTGCACGGCGGGCAAACGGCTGGGTCATCAGATCCTCGCCGTTCAGCCACATCTCGCCCTGCCCTTTATTCAGCCCTGCCAGCGCACGCAGCAGCGTCGATTTACCACAACCATTCGGCCCCAGCAGCACCGTGATCTCGCCGCGCGGCAGTGGCGCAACGTTCAGGTTCTCAATCACTTTATGTTTGGGATACCCGGCGCAGAAGCCGCGTAAGGTCAGACCCTGTTCCATCATACTGTCCCCCGATGACGCAAGATAATACTCAGGAAGAACGGCACACCGATCAGTGAGGTCACGATGCCGACCGGGATGATCACGCCAGGGATCAGGTTTTTCGAGGCGACCGATGCCAGCGACAGCACCAGGGCGCCGACCAGCGCACTGGCAGGCAGATAGAAACGGTGATCTTCACCAAACATCATGCGGGCAATGTGCGGCGCGACCAGGCCGATAAAGCCGATCGGCCCGACAAACGCCACGGCCAGCGCGGAGAGCACGCTGATGCGCAGTAAGGTGGTCAGGCGCAGACGACGCACGTCGATGCCAAAGCTAACCGCACGATCTTCGCCCAGACGCAGCGCCGTGAGTTTCCAGCTGCTCATCATCGAGAACGGCACCAGGATAATCAGCGCCAGGCTCAGCACCCCCAGCTTCTCCCAGGAGGCGCGCGCCAGGCTGCCCATGGTCCAGAACACCAGGCCCTGCAGGGTATCTTCGCTGGCGATGAACTGCATCATGGAGACCAGCGCGTTGAAGGTGAAGACCAGTGCAATACCGAACAGCACCACACCCGCCGAGGAGACCTGCGTCCAGCGGGTAACGGCATCGAGCATCAGCGCGGCTAACAGCGCAAAAACAAAGGCGTTGGCCGAGATTAACCACTGATCGGGAATGCCGGGGATCCCGATGCCAAGGATGATGGCCAGCGCCGCGCCAAAGGCTGCCGCCGAGGAAACCCCCAGGGTAAACGGACTCGCCAGCGGGTTATTGAGGATGGTCTGCATTTCCGCGCCCGCCAGGCCCAGCGACAGCCCCACCACCAGCGCCATCAGCGCATACGGCAGACGAATATCCCAGACGATAACGCGGGTGCCGGCATCGACGTTGTCAGGATTGAGCAGCGTATTCCACAGCGTATCCAGGGAGAGTCCGGCCGGACCCAGCGTGAAATCGAGGATCAGTGAGGCGACGATCGCCAGCAGCAGCACGCCAATCCAGACAAGGCGGCGGCGCAGCACCTGATGATAGTTCTGCATGGTGTGGTGAA
Source organism: Pantoea graminicola (assembly GCF_048452665.1). Lineage (NCBI taxonomy): Bacteria > Pseudomonadati > Pseudomonadota > Gammaproteobacteria > Enterobacterales > Erwiniaceae > Pantoea > Pantoea graminicola. Next base: position 329,537 of record NZ_JBLWSJ010000002.1, read on the forward strand.
GCGTTTCTTCCCCCGCCAGCAGCGAAGTTTCGGTAGTCATGTTTTAACCCTGTGTGGCTATCACGTCAGAAAACGCAGCCACAATAGTCCAGGTGATAATAATTATCAATTCGTTAGCACAAGCGAGACGCGAAAAAACAGTAAAAAAGGGTGTTGATATGGGCGGGAAAGTGCAGACACAACACATTGAAGTGGCAGAAGAGGCACCTCAACGCGCTGTGTCTGCTGGCTGACTGAACGGCGTCAGCGTACAGCGTTAATCCTTATGAACCGGGAACTCCATCTCGCTGTACTTCACCAGACGGCTGCCGCGCACCAGCCTGTAGCCGAACCAGATAATCAGGAACAGCGGAATGCCGATGTAGGTCGCCGCCACGCCGTACCAGTCGATGCTCTCGTTGAGAAACGCCTGATAGTTCTGACCCAGCGTGATGATCAGGCAGAGCACGAAGGCGAAAATCGGCCCCAGCGGAAAGAAGCCGGAACGGTAAGGCAGATCGTTCAGGTCATATCCCTGGGCGATGTAGCCCCGGCGGAAACGATAGTGGCTGATGGCAATGCCCAGCCAGGCGATGAAACCGGTCATGCCGGAGGTATTCAGCAGCCACAGGTAGACCTCCTGATTCCCGAACTTCGAGGTCAGGAAACAGAGCCCGGCTACCACGGTAGTCGCCCAGAGTGCATTGCGCGGCACGCCGCCCTTTGAGAGCTTCGCAAAAATGCGCGGCGCTTTGCCTTCGCAGGCCAGGTTGTAAAGCATGCGCGTGGAGGCGTACATGCCGGAGTTACCCGCCGACAGCACCGCCGTCAGGATCACGGCGTTCATTACCGCCGCCGCCGAGAGCAGACCGGCATTGCGGAAGACCAGAGTGAACGGGCTGACGCTGATATCGTTGATATCGTTGTGCAGCAGCTGCGGGTCGGTATAGGGCAGAATCAGGCTGATGATCAGGATAGCGAAGACATAGAACAGCAGGATACGCCAGAAGACCTGCCGGACCGCACGCGGAATGTTTTTCGCCGGATCTTCAGATTCGCCCGCCGCGATACCGATCAGCTCGGTGCCCTGGAAGGAGAATCCGACAATCATCGCCACGCCAATCATCGCGGCAAAGCCACCCGCAAACGGCGCATCCCCGACCTGCCAGTTATGCCAGCCCGCGTGCTCCGCGCCGCGCATAATTCCGGTGATCATCAGCACGCCGACCACGATAAAGATAATCACTGTCGCCACTTTGATCAGCGAGAACCAGTATTCCGCCTCGCCAAAGCCTTTCACCGAGATGTAGTTGAGCAGGAACATCAGCCCCAGGAACAGTGCGCTCCAGATCCAGCCGGGCGTGTCGGGGAACCAGTAGTTCATCACCAGCTGTGAGGCCACCAGGTCAACCGCGATGGTCACCGCCCAGTTGTACCAGTAGTTCCAGCCGAGCGCGAAACCAAAGCCCTCTTCGACATATTTTGCGCCATAGGTGGCAAAGGAGCCTGACACCGGCATGAAGGCAGCCAGTTCGCCCAGGCTGGTCATCAGGAAGTAGACCATCAGGCCGATCAGGATATAGGAGAGAAGTGCGCCGCCGGGGCCGGCCTGGGCAATGGTGGCACCCGAGGCCACAAACAGGCCGGTACCGATGGAGCCGCCGATGGCAATCATCGTCAGATGACGGGCTTTTAACGCACGTCGTAATGCAGGTTGTTGTGTTGTTTTTGAGTCATTATGCATGTGTTAACGCTACGCTGGGTAAAAATGAGGCGCGATTGTAGCAGCCAGACCGCCTCTGTATAGCGATGCCATGCTGTTATTAGTTAAGTTCATGATCGCGCCCGGATTATTAGCAGTCACTCACGACAGTAGGAGAGAAAGCGCGTCAGGGCTTTTGAAACATGCTTCTGCCGGTGATGAATACGGTAGAGCGTGCGGGTCAGCCGCGGCAGCGGGATCGCCAGTTCCACCAGCGTCCCCGCTTCCAGCAGATCGGCAATCACCCGGCGTGACAGGCAGCTGATCCCCATGCCGTGCCGCACCGCATGTTTGATGGCTTCAGAATTACCCAGCTCCATTCCCAGCTGAAAACTGGGCAGATGTGACAGCAGCAGATAATCGACGATTTCCCGCGTGCCGGAGCCGCGTTCGCGCAGGATCCACGGCGCCTCCGCCAGGGTTTTCAGCGTCACCGGCTGCTGCAGAACCGGCGCATCGGGCGCGGCAAACACCACCAGTTCATCCTCCAGCCAGGGTTCGCTGACCAGTTCGGTCATGTGGCACGGCCCTTCAATCAGCCCCACATCCACGCGGAAATCGGACACCGCCTGGATCACATCCTGACTGTTGCCGACGCTCAGCTCCAGCGGCAGGCCGGGAAAATCGCGACGATAGGCCGCCATCATGCCGGGCAGCAGATAGTTACCGATGGTGCTGCTGGCGAAGATGCGGATCGCGCCGTTGTCCTCTTTGAACAGCTGCTCGATCTCACCCGCCTGCTCCAGCAGCCCGACCGCACGCGGATAGAGCAGCCTTCCATGTTCATTCAGCACCAGCCGTTTACCGACCCGGTCAAACAGCTGCACCCCGAGCTGACTCTCCAGATCGGCCAGCGCCGCGCTGACCGCCGACTGCGACAGGGCCAGCAGCTGAGACGCCTGGGTGGTGGAACCACTCTTGAGCACTTCGGTAAACACTTCAATCTGCCGCAGCGTAATGTGCATGGTTGCCTCTTAACTCAGTGATTGCCTGAGGAGATAAACGATCAGCGCCAGCCAGATCAGCCCCATCGCCACCAGCCAGCCGGCGATCTTTTTGCCGCGGCTGCGCTGCGCCTCTGCCCGGGCAAGGCTGCTGATGCGCACCTCTTTCGGCAGTAACCGCAGCAGCAGCATGACGCCCGTCGGAATAATGACCGCGTCATCCAGCAACCCCACAAAGGGGATTACGTCGGGAATGAGATCGATCGGGCTGATGCCGTACGCAACCAGCCCCAGCATCCCCAGCTTGTTCCACCAGGGCGTGCGCGGATCGCGGAAGGCGAACCCTAGCACAAACACATCTCGTTTGATCAGCGTCGCCCAGCGGCGCAGACGTGACACTATCATGACAGCAGCCTTATCGTAAATTCTGGTCAATTATAAATATATTATCAATTTCACTTTTAAGCCAGTCGCCTTCATGATCATGACTCAACCACGAGGAGTGACCACCATGACCGAACTGAGCATCGCTAAACCACACCACCCTCTTTCGCTCTGGTTCCCCGGCCTGCTGCTGACTGCCGCTATTGCTGCCGCCGCCAGCTGGCTGGCGCAGCAGCCTCTGATCGCCTCGCTGGGGCTGGGCTCGCTGACGCTGGCGATTATGCTGGGCATCGTGGTCGGCAACAGCCTCTATCACCCGCTGGCCTCCCGCTGCGACAGCGGCGTGGTGCTGGCGAAACAGAAGCTGCTGCGGCTGGGCATTATCCTGTTTGGCTTTCGTATCACCTTACAACAGATCGCAGATGTCGGTTTTAGCGGCATCCTGATCGATGCGCTGACGCTGAGCAGCACGTTCTTTGTGACCTGCCTGCTGGGCGTCCGGCTGCTGAAGCTGGACCGCGATACCGTCTGGCTGATTGGCGCGGGCAGCAGTATCTGTGGTGCTGCGGCCGTGCTGGCGACCGAGCCGGTGGTGAAAGCCGCGCCGTCGAAAGTCGCGGTGGCGATCGCGACCGTGGTGCTGTTCGGCACCCTGGCGATCTTTGTCTATCCGCTGCTGTGGCCGCTGGCTCACCATCTGTTGCCGGGACTGAGTGCGGCACAGTTCGGGGTCTTCACCGGATCCACCATCCATGAAGTGGCGCAGGTGGTGGCCGCCGGGCACAGCATCAGCCCGGCGGCGGAAAACAGCGCGGTGATCGCCAAAATGCTGCGGGTGATGATGCTGGCTCCGTTCCTGCTCTGCCTGAGTGCGGTCATCCGTGGTAAACGCCACGCGGGCAATGCCCGTCAGCCGGTGACGTTCCCGTGGTTTGCGCTGCTGTTTATCGCCGTTGCCCTGTTTAACTCACTGCAACTGCTGCCTGCGGCGCTGGTGGCCACGCTGAATGCGCTGGCGGAGCTGCTGCTGGCGATGGCGATGGCCGCGCTGGGCGTGACCACCCGTTTCGGGGCGCTGCGCGAGGCGGGCGTCAGGCCGCTCCTGCTGGGCGCGCTGGTCTCTGGCTGGTTAATCGCGGGGGGCGGCACCATCAATCTGCTGGTGCAACATTTCATGGGCTGACGCCATCAGGTATCATGCCGTTTCATCCGTGCATAGCCCCAGGAGAAAGGCATGAAATATATCGGCGCACATGTGAGTGCGGCAGGGGGCGTGGATCAGGCAGTGATTCGCGCCCATGAACTGGAAGCCACCGCCTTCGCGCTCTTTACCAAGAATCAGCGTCAGTGGAAGGCCGCCCCGCTCTCCACAGAGATGATTGATGCTTTTCGCGCCGCCTGCGAGACCTATAAATTCAGCCCGCAGCAAATCCTGCCGCACGACAGCTTCCTGATTAACCTCGGTCATCCGGTTGAGGAGGCGCTGGAGAAATCCCGTGCGGCCTTTATCGACGAACTGCGCCGGGCCGATCAGCTGGGTTTGACGCTGCTGAACTTCCATCCCGGCAGCCATCTGCATCAGATTGAGGAAGAAGCCTGCCTGAAGCGGATCGCCGAGTCGATTAACGTTGCGCTCGACCAGACCCAGAACGTCACCGCCGTGATTGAAAACACCGCAGGCCAGGGCAGTAACCTGGGCTTCCGCTTCGAGCATCTCGCGACCATCATTGAGCATGTCGAAGATAAGTCGCGCGTCGGCGTCTGCATTGACACCTGCCATGCGTTTGCTGGCGGTTATGACCTCCGTACCGAAGCGGACTGCGAAGCGACATTCAGAGAGTTTGAGCGCGTCGTCGGTTTCAATTATCTGCGCGGTATGCATCTCAACGATGCCAAAAGCGCGTTTGACAGCCGCGTTGACCGCCATCACAGCCTGGGGGAAGGCAACATCGGCCGGACGGTGTTCAGCTGGCTGATGAAAGATCCCCGGTTTGACGGGATCCCGCTGATTCTGGAGACCATCAATCCCGATATCTGGAAAGATGAGATCGCCTGGCTGAAAGCCGAGCAGCAGGGATAATCAAAGGGAGCCGTCTGGCTCCCTTTTCGCGGCTATCGCCTGCAGCTTCAGAAAATCTGTGCCCTGCCATCCCTGCCCTGCTCTGCCTGCGCCGTCTGCAAAAACAAACAGGGAGCCATCCGGCTCCCTGTTATCTTCACTTCCGCGTTAATCAGGCTTTCGCCAGCTGCTCTTCCGGGCGTTTCAGAACCGCATAGCTCAGACCGGCAATTGCGGTGCCGATGACAATCGCCATCAGATAACCGATCACCGGTGTAATTGCGCCAGGGATCAGCAGTACAAAGAGTCCGCCGTGCGGGGCCATCAGTTTGGCACCAATCGCCATTGAGATCGCACCGGTCACGGCGCCACCAATGATACAGCATGGCAGAACGCGCATCGGGTCACGGGCAGCAAACGGAATCGCCCCTTCAGAGATAAAGCAGAGCCCCAGAACCAGTGCCGCTTTACCGCCTTCCTGCTGACCTTTGTTGAATTTACGACGGGCAACCAGGGTGGCCAGACCCATCGCCAGCGGCGGCACCATACCGGCTGCCATGATGGCGGCCATCGGTGCATAGGTCTGCGAACTCAGTAAGCCGACACCAAACGCGTAGGCCACTTTGTTTACCGGGCCACCCATATCGGTACACATCATGCCGCCCAGAATCGCGCCCAGCAGGACCGCATTCGCCGTACCCATGTTTGCCAGCCAGTGCGTCAGGCCGCTCATGATACCCGCCACCGGTTTACCGACCACATAGATCATCAGCAGGCCGGTGATCAGGCTGGCGAACAGCGGAATAATCAGTATCGGTTTCAACGCTTCCATGCTCTGCGGCAGTTTCACTTTGCCGCTGATCAGCTTCGCCGCATAACCGGCAATGAAGCCCGCGATAATCCCGCCTAAGAAGCCTGCGTTGATGCTGGTGGCGATCATGCCGCCAATCAGACCCGGCGTCAGACCCGGACGGTCAGCGATGGAGAAGGCGATAAAGCCCGCCAGCACCGGGACCATCAGGGCAAAGGCGCTACCGCCACCGATCTGCATCAGCGCGGCAGCCAGCGTACCTGGCTCTTTAAAGGCGGTGATACCAAAGGCGAACGACAGAGCGATACTCAGCCCCCCCGCCACCACCATCGGCAGCATGTAGGACACCCCGGTCAGCAGGTGGCGATAGGCGCCCGCGCCGCCCTGTTTCTTCTCTTCTTCGCTGTTTGCCGTGCTCTGGCCGCTGGCCGCCACTTTATAAGGCTTCGCTTCTGCGACCGCTTTATCCAGCTCCTGCGCGGTTTTCTTCAGCGCCAGACCGGTGGAGGTGCGGTACATCGGCTTACCGGCAAATTTCGCCAGATCCACTTCGATATCCGCCGCCACGATCACCAGATCGGCCGCCGCCACTTCTTCTGGCGTAATCGCGTTTCCGGCACCTACGGAACCGCGGGTTTCAACCTTGACCCACCAGCCGCGACGGGTCGCTTCGGCCTGGATCGCCTCAGCCGCCATAAAGGTGTGCGCGACGCCGGTCGGACAGGCTGTCACGGCAACCACACGTTTTGGTGCACCCGCCTGCGCCGGGGTCGCGGCTGACGCCGCCGCCGGGGTTGCCGCCGCAGCCGGAGCCTGCCAGGTTCTGGCTTCTGCCTTCGCCCGGTTCAGAAAGTTTTCCGGCTCGCGAACCGCCAGCTGGAGGTCGCCCAGCCAGACCGGCTTGCCGTTCAGGGCCGCATCGTCCGGCACCTTTTTGCCCAGCACAATCGCCAGTTCCGCCTCAGCAGGGTTTTCAGTCAGAGTCAGGCCTGCCGCCGCCGCAGCGGCAGCCAGACGTTGTTGCGCCATATAGGCGGAGGCCAGTCCCAGTGTAGGGTCTTTAATCAGCAGCGTTTTCATTATCGCTCTCCTGCTGTCAGTTAACGGGTTGTAAGTCGACGCGCGCCATCATTGCGGCCAACTGAGTACGATCGGACACACCAACGTTGCTCTGGCTGACGGCCATGGCCGCCACCGCCGTCGCAAGACGCAGCGTGTGCTCGCTGGATTCACGCATCAGCAGGCCATAGATCAGCCCGCCAACCATTGAGTCACCGGCACCGACGGTGCTGACAACTTCACACACCGGCGGTTTCGCAATCCATTCGCCAGACGCGTTGACCCACAGCGCGCCTTCTGCGCCCAGCGAGATCACCACATGGGCGATGCCCTGTTCGCGCAGCTCGTGCGCCGCGCCAATCACATCCTGCAAGGTGGGCAGTTTACGACCGGCCCAGATCTCCAGCTCACGGCGGTTAGGTTTGACCAGCCACGGCGCGGCTTTCAGTCCTGCCACCAGCGCCTCGCGGCTGCTGTCGAAGATGATGCAGGGGCAATGGGTACGCAGTTCGGTCATCCAGCGGGTAAAGGCTTCGTGATCCACACCTTCTGGCAGGCTGCCACTGACGCAGACCATATCGAACTGGCCCAGCCAGGTCAGTGAATCGCTGGTAAAACGATCCCAGTCCTGCGCCGTCACCTGAAAACCGGAGAAGTTCAGATCGGTCACATCACCGGTCTGTTCGGTCAGTTTAACGTTGATACGGGTCCGGCCCGGCACCACCTGGAAACGGTTGGCAATGCCCAGCTCGCTGAAGAGCTGCTGAAAGCCATCCTGATTCTCTTTGCCCAGGAAGCCACCCACGGTGACATCAATACCCAGATCCTTCAGGACTCTGGCGACGTTGATCCCCTTGCCCGCCGCGTGCAGTCCGGTGGTTTTCACCAGGTTGACTTCGCCGCGTTCAATTTCAGGGGTATATCCCACCAGGTCATACGCCGGATTCAGCGTAATGGTGGCGACACGTCTGCTCATGCTGCCCCCTCACCCAGACCGCTGGTGATCGCTTCTTCAATCGCGTTCAGCGCCTGCTGTGCATCTTCACCGCTGGCGGTAAAGCGCAGGCGGTGGCCTTTCTTCACGCCCAGCGCCACGACTTTCATCAGGCTGCGACCGTTAGCCGGTTTACCGCTGCCGTCGAGGTTGGTCACGGTGATGTCGCTGTTGAACTGCTTGATCACACTGACCAGCGCCGTGCCCGGACGGGCATGCAGGCCATGTTCGTTGCGGATGGTAAATTCGGCGGTCAGCACGTCGGCCTGCTCATCGACTTCACTGGTCAGCAGGGCGTAGACACCCGCCGCATCGGCTTTCAGCAGACGATCAGCTTTGCCCTGCTGCAGCAGCGCGCTGAGGTAACCCAGCACTTCCAGCGGACGTTCATCGGTGGCTGACACGCTGATGAGCATCGACGCCGGTTCGCCCTGATGTTCAAAGGCATGCTCGGTACGGCTGACGGCCACGCCGCTGCGCAGATTGCCCAGGCTGCTGTCGCTGAGCCAGATGCCCTGCCCCAGGCTCAGCGGCGGGGTTGAGACGACATCGGCGACGTAGCTGGCATCAACCACGCCCGCGGCTTGCAGCCGGCCGGCGTTCATCGCCTGCAGGGTAATCAGATCGCTGGCCGCGACGTTAAGCGTCACCAGTGAGGTGTCGAAGCTGAATTCGGCGGCTTGTTTCTCGCCCATCAGCAGCGCACGAAGATCTTCAGCAGAGGCGGTTTTGAGCTGTTCGGCAATGGAGTCATCGCTGAGCACATGCGTCAGCTGACGCAGCAGCGCCAGATGTTCATCTGACTTCGCGGCAATCCCGATCGCGACATAGGCGGTCTGATCGTCACCCCAGGCAATACCCTGCGGAAACTGAAACACCTGGACGCCGGTTTTCAGCACCAGGTCGCGGGTGTCGGTGGTGCCGTGCGGGATTGCGATGCCGTTGCCAAGAAAGGTGGAGGTCTGCTGTTCGCGCGCCAGCATACCGTTGACATAGCCTTCAGCCACATTGCCCGCCGCGGTTAACGCGGCAGCAACCTGACGAATGGCCTCTTCTTTATTCTGGGCGCTGGCTCCGGTGTGGATGGCCTGCAATTCGAGCTGGAACATAATTCTCCTCGCTTGCTGAGATTGAATCGTTTCAGCTAGCAGGCAGGTTTTCACGCCTTGCTGTCTCTGTCAGCCAGCCCCGTCACCGCTGAAACGTTTCAGGAATTGTGATGCAGACGCTTTCGTCAGGCAAGAAAATGCGCAAACGGCGTAGCAGATTTTTGACGTTACGCACATTTCGGCGGCAGGAAGAGGACCAGCGGAGAGTCAGGCTGACGCAGTTGCTGTCACGTCCCACTCATCAGGCAAAAAGCGTCAGCTGTGTCAGCCTTTCAGGGGGCGGTATCGGCTTCAAGTTTCAGCAGCCAGGTCATCGCCTGCTGGCGCGACTGACCACACATGCTGAATGAGGGTTGCAGACTGGCGCAGACGGCAGGCCGCAGCGGCGAGCCAAACAGTTTACAGCGAAGATCTTCATCAAGCTGAACGCAGGGCGTGTTGGCAGGCTTGCCGTCAGGCATGCCGGGGATAGGCGATGAGATAGAGGGTGCTGTGCAGCAGGCACCGCATTGGCTACGGCATTGCATGCTGTGCTCCGGCAGAAAAAGAGGCGCTGACAATAGCAGCCCGTGACGACAATTACCATGAAAGCCACGGCCTGACACAAAATTTCGCACCCGCGATATTGCCAGTTTTCCCTGGCGCGGGTAACGTTGCGCGCACTTCACTCTCATGATAGCGAGAACAGCAATGCCAAAAGCCAATGAAATCAAAAAAGGGATGGCCGTCACGCACAACGGCAAACTGCTGCTGGTTAAAGATATTGATGTCCAGAGCCCCAGCGCACGCGGTGCGGCGACCCTCTACAAAATGCGCTTTACCGATGTCCGCACCGGTTTAAAAGTGGAAGAGCGCTTCAAGGGCGACGAGATTATCGATGCCATTTCGCTCAGCCGTCGCAGCGTCACCTTCTCTTATATAGATGGTGACGAATATATCTTCATGGATGATGAGGATTACACCCCCTACGCCTTTAAGCAGGATCAGATCGAAGAAGAGCTGCTGTTTATCCCCGAAGGCGGCATTCCTGGCATTCACGTACTGACGATGGATGGCCAGGTGCTGGCGCTGGAGCTGCCACAGACGGTGGATATGGAAATCGTGGATACCTCGCCGGGCATCAAAGGCGCTTCCGCCAGCGCCCGCACCAAACCCGCCGGAATGAGTACCGGTCTCTCCATTCAGGTTCCGGAATACCTCAGCAACGGTGACCGCATCCGTATTCATATCGCTGAACGCCGCTATATGGGTCGTGCCGATTAACTGGCGCAGGCCGGAGTCTGGTAGTGTTATAATATAACATTATCAGCATTCCAGGCAGGAGCCCGCACCATGACACGCGTTAATCTGATCACCGGTTTTCTGGGCAGCGGAAAAACCACGCTGCTCTGCCATCTTCTGGCCGCCCGGCCGCAGAACGAAAAGTGGGCGGTGCTGGTCAACGAATTTGGCGAGATCGGAATCGATGGTGCGCTGCTGGCCGATCGCGGCGCAACCGTTAAAGAGATCCCCGGCGGCTGCCTGTGCTGCGTGAATGGTCTGCCGCTGCAGGTCGGGCTGAATCTGTTGCTGAAAGATAAGCCCGACCGGCTGCTGATTGAGCCTACCGGCCTCGGTCATCCGCGCCGGGTGCTGGAAATACTGAAGTCCCCGGTCTATCAGACCTGGCTGCAGCTCAATGCCACCCTGACGCTGCTTGATCCCCGTCAGCTCGCCGATCCGCGTATCGCAGCCAATGAAAACTTTCGCGATCAGCTGGCGGCCGCCGATATCATCATCGCCAGCAAGCGCGATAGCTGGGACACGCAGGATCGCCAGCGGCTGACTGAGTGGCTGCAGCAGAGCCAGCCGCCACGTCCCGTGACAGAAACAGAATTTGGCCGCATCCCCCTTCATCTGCTGGATGCGCCCCATCAGCCTCGCGCGCTTCCCCTTCCGCACCATCATCATCCGGCCGTGCCCGCCAGCGGCGTAGCGGCGCTGCGGCTGACGGGTGGCGCGCGCTGGCGCCGGTCGCTGAATCAGGGCCAGGGCTACAGCGCCTGCGGCTGGCTGTTTGATGGCGACACGCTGTTCGACAGCGCCGCCCTGCTGGCGTGGGCGCAGCAGGCGCAGGTTGATCGGATAAAAGGGGTGATGCGCACGGCCGAAGGCACAATGCGTATTAACGGCGAGGCAAAAGCGCTGCACAGTGAAACCTCTGCTGTGTCGCCACCCGATAGCCGTATTGAAGTCATTCATTCTCAGCAGGCTGACTGGAATCGACTACAATCGGCGTTGTTGAAGTGCCGTTTACGCTAGTAAAGGTATTGTCGGCGGTTATTTTTTTGAAATGAGTTTACTTATGCGCGCAACCCGCCTCGTTACCATCCTGCTGCTGAATGCACTGGGTGTAGTACTGTTTCTGTCCTGGTATCTGCCACCACAACATGGTTTCTGGTTCGGCATCGATAAAGCGATCTTTTATGGCTTCAATAACCAGATGGTGACTCATCCCCTGTTTGCCCTGATCGTCGCGATCACCAACTTCCGGGGTTTTGATGTGGTATCACTGCTGGCGATGGGCCTGCTCTATCTGTCGATCTGGCGTCAGGAGACACCGCCCGCTCGGCGCCGGATGCTGGCGATCGGCATCACCATGCTGCTGACGGCCGTTATCCTCAATCAATTGGGCCACCTGCTGCCGGTGAAGCATTCCAGCCCGACGCTGTTCTTTGAGAATGTGCATCGTGTCAGCGAACTCACCGGTATCCCGGCGAAGGATGCGTCGAAAGATAGCTTCCCTGGCGACCACGGTATGATGCTGATTATTTTTGCCTGCTTTATCTGGCGTTATTTTGGTTTCAGCCGTTTTTTAATTGCCGCCGCCATTGTGGTGCTATTTTCGCTGCCGCGCGTTATGGCCGGTGCGCACTGGTTTACTGATATTGCCGTCGGATCGCTGTCGGTGGTATTGGTCGGGCTGAGCTGGTGGTTATTAACGCCAGCCAGCGACGTGCTGGTTAACTGGTTTAATCGCAAATTACCGGGCAAATATAAGCCCGTGATGTAAATGATAAGCGCGGTCGGTTTAATCATCCGCCACTGAACCGTCCGCGCTTATAAGAAACACCCTCTCACTATTAGCCTGCTAATTAATATGACGAAAAGAAAAGGTTATCTTTTCCGCAGACCGGTTAAATAGTCATCATTCCCTGTTAATTCTTCAGAAAACCGCGAAAACGGGGCTATGCCCTGAATTGACGCCCGTTTCACCGCCTGTTCTCACCATCATTCGCTCACAATTGTCGCTAAATTAGTCATTGTGTTACGTTTTGATTCTCATCAAAAAAACCTATGTGAAATTGATTAAAAGCACTCGCCACGGCGTCTGTAATCAGTTAACCTCAGTCGCAGTGAGGCCACAGCGTCAGAAAAGCCAGTTTTTTTTACATTAAAATGTGTCCATTAACACATTTTAGTGATTAAGGATTTGTCTTAGTCTGTTTCGCTTATTAATCTCCCTGCTTTGTCATCTGGCTGGCGACAATTGTGTCGTAAGGAACCCGAAGGAAAACCCGAATAATGGTCAAGTCTCAACCAATACTGAGATATATCTTGCGGATCGTGCCCGCACTGGCGCTGGCAACACTCCTCTCAGCATGTAGCAGTACCCATAGCAGTCAAAACGCGAATAACGAGAATCATGAAGTTAACAACCAGAATGGTTTTTTACTTCAGGCGTCTCAGGATGAGTTTGAAGAAATGGTGCGTAATGTCGACGTTAAGTCGCGCATCATGGAACAATACGCCGTCTGGAAAGGTGTGCGCTATCGCCTTGGTGGCGATACCAAACGCGGGATCGATTGTTCCGCCTTTGTTCAGCGCACCTTCCGCGATCAGTTTGGCTTAGAATTACCGCGCTCCACCTCTGAGCAGCAGGACACCGGCAGAGAGATCACCCGCAGTAAACTGCGTCCTGGCGATCTGGTGATGTTCCGTGCTGGCTCCACCGGCCGCCATGTCGGCATCTATCTGGGCAATGACAACTTCGTTCATGCCTCCACCAGCAGTGGTGTGATGATCTCCAGCCTCAATGATGACTACTGGAAAAAGCGTTACCGTGAAGGACGCCGCGTGTTAAGCCGTAACCCGAGCTGACAATCACCTTCGATCTTCTCTCAGCCAGAGAACAGGAAACGCTGCCTATGCAGCGTTTTTTTTTGCCTGTTCTGAGCGTCAGCGGTGACATAAGATAAAAGCATTGCATTTCAGATTATTAACGAGACATTACGGACGTTCTCGTTATATTCTCGGTCGCTTAAACCGAAGCAGTCGTGCGCAATAACATAATAATAATTTGATCAGGGGAAGCACCTCATGCCACTGTCGGGGGCGCTGCGGCGCCACACCAACTATCCTCGCCGTATCGCATGGAGTAGCGCGATGGCGGGCGGCTTATTTTTTCTGTTGTTTGCCGCACTGACGCTTCATCAGACCTGGCAAAAGCGCGAACGGCAGCATCAGCAGCTGCTGGAAAAAAGCCGTACGGCATTACAGCAGACGCTCTCTTCGCTGCTCAACAGTACCCTCAGCCCCCTGCTTCCGTTCACCCAGACCGCCTGCCATACCATTAATCGTGAACTCACCTCACGCGCCGCCTTCGCCGGAAATCTCCGCGCCATCCTGCTGGTCAATAATGGCAACGCTTTCTGCTCCTCGGCGACCGGCAGCTTCAGTCTGCCGCTCAATGTGATTGCGCCGCAGAGTGATATTTCGCGCGATCTCGATCTGCGGCTGATGCCCGGCACGCCGCTGCAGCCCAATAAACCGGCGCTCGCACTGTGGATTAAAAATCCCGGCAATCTGCAATCCGGCGTCTTCGCCACGCTGAATATTACCCTGGCGCCCTATCAGCTGATGGCGTCAACGCGGCCGGAGATCACCGGTGTGGCGCTGATCGACCCGCGCAGCGCCCTGACCAGCTGGCAGCCCGGTATCATCGAGCGTCAGAATCTGCCAGCGGCGCTGGATCAGCAGGCGCTGACAGGCTACCCGCTCCGGCTGGCGCTCTACGGCTCCACGCTGGCGTTCAGCGATTATCAGGCCATCCTGCTGAGCAGTCTGCTGCTGTCGCTGCTGGTGTCCGGGGCCTGCTGGCTGCTGCTGTCGATCTATCTGCGTCCGGGTAAAGAGCTGATTCAGGGCATGAAACGCGGCGAGTTTCATGTTGAATATCAGCCGCTGGTGACCTCGCGCGATGGGCAGCCCTATGGGATGGAGGCATTACTCCGCTGGACCCATCCGACGAAGGGTGCGATTCCGCCCGATGTGTTTATTCACTATGCTGAGTCGCACGGCCTGATTATCCCCCTGACCCGGCATCTGTTTCAGCTGGTATCCCGCGATGCGCATCTGCTGTGCCATACCATTCCCCGCCACGCCTGTCTCAGTCTCAACATTTCGCCTCTGCATCTGGCTGACAGCAGTTTCCGTCAGGATGTGCTACGCTGGCTGGATACCATGCCTGCGGCTCACTTTAATTATGTGTTTGAGATCACCGAACGCGCGATGGTGCGCGACGACAATGTCGGCGAGCAGTTTGACTGGCTCCATCAGCAGCAGATCCATATCGCGATCGACGATTTCGGCACCGGTCACAGCGCGCTGATCTACCTGGAGCGTTATGCGTTTGATTACCTGAAAATCGATCGCGGCTTTGTTCAGAGTATCGGAACGGAGACGCTGACCTCACCGGTGCTGGATACCGTGCTACAGCTGGCGAAGAAACTGAACCTGAAGAGCGTGGCGGAAGGGGTCGAAACCGGCGAGCAGGCGGCCTGGCTGATCAATCGTGGTGTGACACATCTGCAGGGTTACATCTTCAGCCGTCCGCTGCGGCCGGAAACGCTGATAGACTATTTCCGGCGTTATAACGGCTGATCGCTGACAGGAGAAGAGACCGCTATGCTGCTTCGTTCCGGACTTCTGCTGCTGTGCGCCCTGCTCAGCGGTTCGCTTCAGGCGGTAACCGTCCTGCAAAGCTACGCCTTTACGCAGCTCGGTGAGGCGAAATATCCCCCCGGCTTCCATCATTATGACTATGCCAATCCCGATGCGCCCAAAGGCGGCAGCATCACGCTGGCGGTGGCTGGCACCTACGATAATTTTAACCGCTACGCCTCACGCGGCAATCCGGGCATCAACACCGGCGCGCTTTATGATGGACTCTACACCAGCTCCGACGACGAACCGGGCAGCTATTATCCGCTGATCGCCGAATCTGCACGCTACGCCAGCGATTTCAGCTGGATTGAGGTTCGCCTGAATCCCCGCGCCCGTTTTCAGGATGGCACCCCGATCACCGCCCGCGACGTGGCCTTCACCTTTCAGAAATTTATGACCGAAGGTGTGCCGCCGTTCCGCGTCGCCTACCGTGGGGTGAGCCTGAAAGCCCTGGACGCGCGGACGTTGCGTATTGAGACCACCAGACCGGACAGAGATCTGATGCTGGGATTACTGACGCTGCCGGTGATCGCGGAGGCGTTCTGGCATGATAAAAAGTTTAATGAGCCGTTAAGCGCCCCTCCGCTCTCCAGCGGACCTTATCGCATCACGCGCTGGAAACTGGGCCAGTTTATTGAGTTCAGCCGGGTAAAGGATTACTGGGCCGCCGATCTGCCGGTCAATCGCGGACGTTTTAATTTCGACCGGATGCGCTATGACTACTATCTGGATGACAATGTGGCCTTTGAAGCCTTCAAGGCGGGCGCTTATGACTGGCGTGAAGAGACCTCAGCAAAGAACTGGGCGATCCGCTATCGCGGCGGCAATTTCGCCAGAGGCAGCATCGTCAAAGAGACGACGCCCTTTCGCGCCGCCACCGATACCCGCTGGCTGGCGTTTAACAACGAAAACCCGCTGTTTCAGGATCGCCGCGTTCGTCAGGCCCTCTCACAGATGTTTGATTTTGAATGGATGAACCGGGCCCTCTATTATGGTGCCTGGCAGCGCACCAGCAGCTATTTCCAGAACACGGCATACGCCGCCCGCGGGCTGCCCGACGCAGAACAACAGGCCCTGCTCGCACCGTGGCGCGCCCGGCTCCCGCCTGAGCTGTTCAGCCAGTCCTATCAGCCGCCGGTGAACGATGGCAGCGGCTACGATCGCGCCAGCCTGTTAAAAGCCTATGACCTGCTGCAACAGGCGGGCTGGCAGATAAAAGATCGCCGTCTGGTGAATGCGAAAACCGGTCAGCTTTTTACCGTGGAGCTGCTGCTGCGCAGTGGCAGCAACATCGACTGGGCGCTGCCGCTGCAGCACAATCTTTCCCGGCTCGGCATTGCGCTGAACCTGCGGCAGGTCGACAGCTCACAATATCTGCGTCGCCTGCGCAAAGGGGACTATGACATGATAGCCACCGTCTATGGCGCGATGCCGATTCCGACCTCCAGCCTGGAGATATTGTGGCAGTCTGACTATATCGCCTCGTCGTGGAATACCGCGCGGGTCCGGGATCCGCTGGTCGATCACCTGGTGAAGCAGATTGTCGCGCATCAGGGCGATCCCGTTGCGTTGCGGCCGCTGGCCCAGGCGCTGGACCGCGTGCTGCTGTGGAATGCCTATATGATCCCGATGTGGTACAGCGCCGAGCAGCGGCTGGCGTACTGGAATAAGTTTTCTCATCCCGCCATCAAGCCCGCCTACAGCAGCGGGCTGGACAACTGGTGGTATGACACGCACAAAGCCGGGCGTCTGCCGGCCAGCAAACGCTGAGGAGAGAACCGTTGGCCGCCTATTTTCTGCGCCGGTTACTGCTGATTATTCCCACCCTGTGGGCGATCATCACGCTCAATTTCTTTATCGTCCAGATTGCGCCGGGCGGACCTGTCGATCAGGCGCTGGCGAATATTCAGTTCGGGCAGACCACCGGTATGCCCGGCGGCGCGACGGAAAGCGCCGGTGCACGCGCCAGCGTCTCGCCGCTGAACCCGGCCGGGAATACCTATCGCGGCGCGCGCGGGCTGGACCCGGAAGTCATTGCGGAGATCACAAAACGTTACGGCTTCGATAAGCCGATCTGGCAGCGTTATGGCGAGATGCTGTGGAATTATCTGCGGCTGGATTTTGGCGACAGCCTGTTTCGCAGCGCCTCGGTGATCGGGCTGATCAAAGAGAGCCTGCCGGTTTCGATCAGCCTGGGGCTCTGGAGCACGCTGATCATCTATCTGGTGTCGATTCCGCTCGGGATCCGCAAAGCGGTGCGCAACGGCAGCGCCTTTGATGTCTGGAGCAGCGCCTTTATTATCATCGGCTACTCCATCCCCGCGTTTCTGTTCGGGATCATGCTGATCGTGCTGTTTGCCGGTGGCAGCTATCTCGACTGGTTTCCGCTGCGCGGGCTCACCTCCGCGCAGTCCGACACCCTGCCCTGGTATGGCAAAGTGCTGGACTATTTCTGGCATATCGCCCTGCCGGTGCTGGCTACCGTGATCGGCGGCTTCGCCACGCTGACCATGCTGACGAAAAACGCCTTTCTGGATGAGATCCGCAAGCTCTATGTGGTCACCGCACGCGCGAAAGGGGTGCCGGAGCGACGTATCCTCTATCACCATGTGTTTCGCAATGCGATGCTGCTGGTGATCGCCAGCTTTCCTGCCACCTTTATCAGCATGTTCTTTACCAGTTCGGTGCTGATCGAGGTGATGTTCTCCCTTAATGGCCTGGGGCTGCTGGGCTACGACGCTACCCTGCAGCGCGACTATCCGGTGATGTTTGGCACACTCTATATTTTTACGCTGATAGGTCTGCTGATGAATATCCTCAGCGATCTGACCTATATGCTGGTCGATCCCCGCATTGATTTTGGACGCCGCTGATGCCGCTCTCTCCTCTTAACCAGCAGCGCTGGCAGCGCTTTCGCCATCACCGGCGCGGCTACTGTTCGCTGTGGATCTTTCTGATCCTCTTCCTGCTGTCGCTGGGCGCCGACCTGATCGCCAATGAGAAGCCGCTGCTGGTGCACTATCAGCAGCGCTGGATGGTCCCGCTGCTGTCTGACTACAGCGAGGCCGACTATGGCGGCGTGCTGGCGACCACGGCGGATTATCAGGATCCCTGGCTGCGGCAGCGCATCAGCCAGAACGGCTGGGCACTATGGGCACCGATCCGCTTCAGCGACAGCACCATCAATTTTGCCACCCGGGTTCCCTTCCCCTCGCCGCCGTCGGCGCAGAACTGGCTGGGCACGGATGCGAATGGCGGCGACGTCCTGGCACGACTGCTCTACGGCACCCGCATCTCCCTGCTGTTCGGCATACTGCTGACGCTTATCTCCAGCGTCATCGGGATCGTAATCGGTGCGCTGCAGGGCTATTTCGGCGGGCGGATAGACCTGATCGGGCAGCGGCTGATTGAGGTCTGGTCCGGGATGCCTGCGCTGTTCCTGCTGATTCTGCTCTCCAGCGTGATCCAGCCGGGCTTCTGGTGGCTGCTGCTGGTCACCGTCGCGTTTGGCTGGATGAGTCTGGTGAGCGTGGTGCGGGCGGAGTTTCTGCGAACCCGCAACTTTGACTATATCCGTGCGGCGCAGGCGCTGGGCGTCAGCGATGGCCGGATTATGCTGCGTCATATGCTGCCTAACGCGATGGTCGCCACCCTGACCTTTCTGCCCTTTATCCTGTGCGGTTCGATTACCACCCTGACCTCGCTCGATTTTCTGGGTTTTGGTCTGCCGCTCGGCTCGCCCTCGCTGGGTGAGCTGCTGCTGCAGGGCAAGAATAATCTGCAGGCCCCCTGGCTGGGCCTGGCGGGCTTTTTTACTCTGGCGATCCTGCTGTCGCTGCTGATTTTTATTGGCGAAGCGGTGCGCGACGCCTTTGATCCGGGCAAAGGAGCCTAGATGACAACGCCCTTGCTTGCCATTAACCACCTCTCTGTCGCCTTTCGTCAGGGTGAGACGCTTCGCCAGGTGGTGGATGATCTCTCCCTGCATATTGCGGCAGGTGAAACGCTGGCGCTGGTCGGTGAGTCGGGCTCCGGCAAGAGCGTGACGGCGCTCTCCGTGATGCGGCTGCTGCATGAATCGACGGTGGCTTATCCCGGCGGCGAGATCCTGTTTAACGGTGAGGATCTGCTGCGGGCGCCGGAGCCGCGGCTGCGCGCCCTTCGTGGCAACCAGATCGCGATGATTTTTCAGGAACCGATGGTGTCGCTCAATCCGCTGCACACCGTAGAGAAGCAGCTTTATGAAGTGCTGTCGCTGCATCGCGGGCTGCGGCGCGCGGCCGCGCGGATGGAGATCCTCAGCGTGCTTGATCGGGTCGGTATCCGCCAGCCCGCCGCTCGGCTCAATGATTTTCCCCACCAGCTGTCGGGGGGAGAACGTCAGCGGGTGATGATCGCAATGGCGCTGCTGACAGAGCCTCAGCTGCTGATTGCCGATGAGCCGACCACCGCGCTGGATGTGACGGTACAGGCGCAGATCCTGACGCTGCTGCGCGACCTGCAGCGTGAGAGCAACATGGCGATGCTCTTTATCACTCACAACCTGCACATCGTGCGCCAGCTGGCGGATAACATCAGCGTCATGCGTAACGGGCGCATCGTGGAGCAGAACCGCAGCCCGATCCTGCTGAGTCAGCCGCAGCATCCCTACAGTCAGCAGCTGCTGGCCGCCGAGCCGGAAGGACGGGCGCTGCCGCTGCCCGCAGATGCGCCGGTCATTCTGCAGGTCGATCGGCTTGCGGTCACTTTTCCACGGCGGCGCAGCCTGTTCCGTCGGCAGGACGATGAGAAAACGGTGCTGAGCGGTCTGAGTTTCCGCCTGCGCCGGGGCGAAAGTCTCGGGCTGGTGGGCGAGTCGGGATCGGGGAAAAGCACGACTGGCCTGGCGCTGCTGCGGCTGATTGCCTCACGCGGTGATGTCTGGTTTGCGGGGCAGCCCCTGCATCAGCTGTCGCGCCGGGCGTTGTTGCCGCTGCGGCAGCGCATCCAGGTGGTCTTTCAGGACCCGAACTCTTCGCTTAATCCACGCATGACGGTTCAGCAGATTATCGCTGAAGGGCTGGCGGTGCATCAGCCCGCGCTCGATCGGGAGCAGCAGCAGCAGCGGGTGATGGCGGTAATGGCAGAGGTGGGCCTGGATGCTGATAGTCGTCATCGCTATCCGGCTGAATTTTCCGGCGGGCAGCGGCAGCGTATCGCTATCGCGCGGGCGCTGATTCTGGAACCGGAGTTACTGATCCTGGATGAACCGACCTCGTCGCTGGACCGCACGGTGCAGAAGCAGATCCTGACGCTGTTACGCCGTTTACAGCAGCAGCGCCAGCTCAGTTATCTCTTTATCAGTCACGATCTCGATGTGGTGCGCGCCCTGTGTCACCAGCTCATTGTGCTGCGTCAGGGGGAAGTGGTGGAACAGGGCGAATGCGAAAAGTTGTTTACGTCACCTGCGACGGCGTATACCCGGGCGCTGCTGCAGGCCTCGCCAGCTAGCCTGCGATAAAGGTTTCGGCGATCGCCACGCCCTGATTTTTCAGGCAGCAGTTGGTCGCGCTTTCGTCACGACGGCGAATGAACAGGCAGGGCTGTCCTTCACACTCGGCCACTTTACAGTCAACCTGAATGCCAGCCAGCACCTCTTTCAGCTGCTGCAGGATCTCCCATGCCGGTATGCCGTCATGGCTGATCAGCCGCAGCGCCACAAACTCCTGATCATCCAGCACAGCGTCATCGGATTCGATGGTACTGTGGTGATCGCTGGCCCAGCGAAAACGCTGCGGCAGGCGATGCACGATTGAAAGTTGCAGCATAATTTACTCTCCCCGGATGAGTGTATGTCGCAACGCACAGACACCGACGCGAAAACGGCCGGTGGTGGCGGAATCCGGCAGGATCTCTTCGCCGTGCGAACTGCAGAAGCGCATTTTTGCGACTCATGTCGCACTTCAGGCTATATTTACCGCGTTCACACGCTGTTAACAATCATTTTAGACGCAATATGGTTACTTTTTTAACTAAAAATCTTCACATTAAATAAACATAGTGCTGGCGCGCCGCCCGCCGGAGATGGCGGGCAGCAAAATGCGCCGAATCAGCGGGAGGATGCGCGGGGCCGGGAAGCGTAGAAGAAGAGCAGCAGCGAGAGAGAGGCACAGAGCGCGATGGTGCCGACCATCGGCCAGGCACTGTTGAAACTCAGCAGGGAGAGCAGTGCACCGACAAACGCACCGACGCCAAACCGCAGCGTGCCCGCCAGCGACGACGCGGTGCCGGCCATATGCGGAAACTCATCCAGGATCACCGCCATTGCGTTGGAGGAGACCATCGACACGCAGCCGATAAACATCGCGATGCCCATCACCAGCGGCAGAAAGCCCAGGTCAAAGGCGCTGACCAGCAACAGCCAGATCCCCATGCAGAACTGAATCAGCAGCCCCAGCCGGAACATCGCTACCGGACCAAAGCGGCGCACCGCGCGGCTGTTAATCAGCGTCAGCACAAACAGAAACACCACGTTAAGACCAAAGTAGTAACCGAAGTTTTGCGGTGAGACGTGATTCAGTTCGATGTACACAAACGGCCCGGCATTGAGGAAGGTAAACAGCCCGGCAAAGGAGAAGCCGCTCGACAGCATGTAACTGAAGGCGCGCTTGTGACGAAACAGCGTGACGAAATTGCCCAGCGTGGTGCGCAGATGAAAGCGCTGCCGCTGCTCGGGCTTCAGGGTTTCACGGATCTGGGTGGTCACCAGCACGGTGGTCACTAACGCGGCCCCGGCCAGCGCCCAGAAAATGGCGTGCCAGCTCCAGAGCACCAGCAGCCAGCCGCCGATAATCGGGGCCAGCAGCGGCGCAATGGTGGTAATCAGCATCACAAAGGACATCATGCGCGAGAAGTCCTCTTTCGAGTAACTGTCCCGCATCAGCGCATTGATCACCACGCTGGCGGCGGCGGCCGACAGGCCATGCAGAAAGCGCATCAGGATGAGCTGGTCGATCGATTGCGACAGCGCACAGGCTGCGGCGGCACAGGCAAAGATCAGCGTACCGAGCGCGATCACGGGCTTGCGGCCATAGCTGTCGGCCAGCGGCCCGTAGATGAGCTGACCGATCGCGAAGCCCAGGATATAGAGGTTGAGCGACATCTGCACGCTGCCGGCGGAGACGCCAAACTCACGGGCAATCTGCGGCATGGCCGGCAGATACATGTCGATCGATAACGGCATCAGCATGGCTAACAGCCCCAGGATAACGACCAATCCCGTTGGCGAATTTTTTTCCTTACGCACGCCCTCTCCTCTCCTTATCATCCTGACGCAGGCCCTATTTTGCCTGCAGCTCTTTTGGCAGACCAATGCTGGCAATCTCATCTTCGGTCAGCGGACGGTATTCACCCGGTTCCAGATCCTCATCCAGCACAATCTCACCGATGCGCTCGCGATGCAGTTCCACGACCCGGTTGCCCACGGCCGCAAACATCCGTTTCACCTGATGGTAGCGCCCTTCGCTCAGCGTCAGCCGCACGTCTGTCGGCGTAATCACCTCCAGCCGGGCCGGTTTGGTCAGGCTCTTCTCGTTGTGCAGCTGCACACCCGCCATAAACTGTGCGGCGGTATCGTCCGCGACCGGCGACTCCAGCGTGACGCGATAGGTCTTCTCGCAGTGGTGGCGTGGCGAGGTAATGCGGTGTGACCACTGGCCATCGTCGGTCAGCAGCACCAGCCCGGTGGTATCGATATCGAGGCGCCCTGCTGCATGCAGCTTAAAGGCCATCGGCTCTTCGATGAAATAGAGGATGGTGGGATGATCGGGATCGTCGGTAGAGCAGACATAGCCCTGCGGCTTGTTCAGCATAAAGTAGCGTGGGCCGGTCAGCATCTGCAGGAGGTTACCGTCATACATCACTTCGTGATCGGGCAGCAGTTTAAACGCGGTATCGCGCACCACTTCACCGTTCACGGTGACACGCTGACCACGGATCTCGCGATGGGCGATGGCGCGGCTGATTTCCAGTTGCTGAGAGATGAATTTGTCGAGTCGCATGAATTCGTTTTGCCTGTTACTGCGGAGGGAATCTGAAACGGCCTGGTTAACCGTTGAAAATGTGCGGGAAGTATAACGTGATCCACGCCAGCCTGACAGCGCGTTTACCGCCCTTTCGTGGCATAATTGCCACCAGTTTTGCAAAAGTGAGCAACATGTCCTTTACCTTACGCCCCTATCAACAGGATGCGGTGAATGCCACCGTGTCGCATTTCCGTCGTCATCACCAGCCTGCGGTGATTGTGCTGCCGACCGGTGCCGGAAAGAGTCTGGTCATCGCTGAACTGGCCCGGCTGGCGCGTGGCCGGGTGCTGGTGCTCGCGCACGTCAAAGAGCTGGTGGCGCAGAACCACAGCAAATATCAGGCTTATGGTCTGGAAGCGGATATCTTTGCGGCGGGCCTTCAGCGCAAAGAGAGCCAGCGCAAGGTGGTGTTCGGCAGCGTACAGTCCGTCGCGCGCAACCTCGACCAGTTCGACAGCGCCTTCTCGCTGGTGATCGTGGATGAGTGTCACCGCATTGGCGATGACAAAGAGAGTCAGTATCAGCAGATCTTTAATCATCTGCGGCAACACAATCCGCAACTGCGTCTGCTGGGCCTGACCGCCACACCGTTCCGGCTGGGCAAAGGCTGGATCTATCAGTTCCACTATCACGGCATGGTGCGCGGCGACGAAAAATCGCTGTTCCGCGACTGTATCTATGAACTGCCGCTGCGCTACATGATCAAACATCAGTTTCTGGTGCCCCCGGAGCGGCTGGATATGCCGGTGGTACAGTATGACTTCAGCCGGCTGACGGCGCAGGCCAGTGGCCTGTTCAGCGAGGCCGATCTCAATCGTGAACTGAAACAGCAGCAGCGCGTTACGCCGCATATCATCCGTCAGATTGTGGAGTTTGCGGAGGAGCGGCTCGGGGTGATGATTTTCGCCTCCACGGTGGATCATGCGCATGAAATCCTGCGGCTGCTGCCCGACAACAGCGCGCTGATCTCCGCCGAAACGCCCGCCCGTGAGCGCGACGCCCTGATTCTGGCCTTTAAGGCGCAGGAGTTGAAATACCTGGTGAACGTCGCGGTGCTGACCACCGGCTTTGATGCGCCGCACGTTGACCTGATCGCCATCCTGCGCCCCACCGAGTCGGTCAGCCTCTATCAGCAGATCGTCGGACGCGGCCTGCGGCTTTCGCCAGGTAAAACCAGCTGTCTGATCCTCGATTATGCCGGTAATCCGCACGATCTCTTCACGCCGGAAGTCGGCGCGCCCAAAGGGGCAAGCGATAACCAGCCGGTACAGGTCTTCTGCCCGGCCTGCGGTTTCGCCAACACCTTCTGGGGCAAAGCGACAGAAGATGGCATGGTGATCGAGCATTTTGGCCGCCGCTGCCAGGGCGTGCTGGAAGATGATGAGGGCGAACGTGAGCAGTGTGACTTCCGCTTCCGCTTTAAGAGCTGCCCGGACTGTGGCGCAGAGAACGATATTGCCGCCCGCCGCTGCCACCAGTGCGACAAAATTCTGGTCGACCCGGACGATATGCTTAAAGCGGCGCTGAAACTCAAAGATGCGCTGGTGCTGCGCTGTGGCGGCATGACGCTGGAACAGGGGGCGGATGCCAAAGGCGAATGGCTGAAGGCGACCTATTTTGACGAGGACGGCACCAGCGTCAGCGAACGATTTCGCCTGCAGACGCCAGCCCAGCGCAAAGCCTTCGAGCAGCTGTTTATGCGTCCGCACCAGCGCGCGCCCGGCGTGCCGCTGGGCTGGCAGACCGCCGCTGACGTCGTGGCGCTGCAGCCGCTGTTACGCCATCCCGACTTTGTGGTGGCGCGCGCCAAAGGCCAGTACTGGCAGATCCGCGAGAAGATGTTCGACTATCAGGGGCGCTATCGCCGGGCCAATGAGCTGCGCTGACCGCCCGGCCCCGAGCGGATGGGTATATCGTTTGCTACCGCCTGGCATTACGGCTATAATGCCGCCCGCTTTTGCATGTGCATCAGCAGTGTTGAATAACCTGCCTGTTACTGGGTCGCCTGTAGCAGGAAATATATAAAGAGACGTATTAATGTTCACTATCAATGCAGTAGAACGTAAAGAGCAGGGTAAGGGTGCGAGCCGCCGCCTGCGTACAGCTAACCGTTTCCCGGCTATCGTTTACGGTGGTTCTGAAGCGGCTGTTGCCATCGACCTGGATCACGACTCCGTAATGAACATGCAGGCTAAGCCTGGTTTCTACGAAGAAGTGCTGACTCTGGTTGTTGACGGTAAAGAAACCAAAGTGAAAGTTCAGGCTGTTCAGCGTCACCCGTTCAAGCCAAAACTGTTCCATATCGACTTCGTTCGCGCTTAATCGCTGACAGAGTTGAAAAGCAGAAGGGCCGGTTGCGAAACCGGCCCTTTTGTTTTGTCCCCTCCCGGTGAAACTTATCGCCGGGAGGGGTAAAAAAGCCGGGCTGAGCCCGGCTTTTTTATTTGCCGCTGGTCCGGCGCTGCAGCTGGTCGCGCAGATTCGGTGGCGTTCCCTTGATCGTCAGAGTGTCCGTTGCCGGATCCCAGAAAATACGTTCGCCCAGTAACATCGCATCAAAGTTCAGGGTCAGTCCCCCGCCGCTGCCGGCGAATTTGGTCAGCTGACGCAGCGTCGAGCGGTCAGCCGGGAAACTCTCTTCCAGCTCATAGCCCTGCTCCTGGGTAAACGCCTGGAAGCTTTTTTCGCCCAGCGGAGGCAGCTCGCTCGACAGATCTTCCAGCGCAATCTCCTCGCCCGCCTGCAACTGCTCGTTACAGTAGCTGTAGACCTGCTGGCGATAGTTCTGCCGCTCCTGCTTATCCAGCGCCGACTCGTTGCAGTAGTCATCCACCGCCTGCAGCAGCCCACGGTTCTGCGCCTTGGTGTCCAGCCCGACTTCGGCACCAAGGAAGTCCATAAAGAAGTCCGCCACTTTCCGGCCGACGCGGCCGCGCAGGAAGGTCAGGTAACGGCTCGACTCAGGATTGGTCTCCCACTCGGTTAAATCGATGCGCGCGACGATATCGGCATGATTGATGTCGAGATAGTGAGTGCTGCTGATATCCAGCTGCTCATTCACCCGCATACTGGACTGGCTGTTCAGTACCGCAATCAGCAGATACTCCACGGCCAGATAGCGATAGTGGATAAACAGCACCACGCCGCCTTCGGCGAAGGGATATTTTGACAGTTCGTCGCGCAGGCGGCCCGTCGCGGCACGGCTAAAAGCAAGAAAATCGTCGTTGCCCTTACGGCAATCGCGCAGGGCTTCTGCCAGTTCACTTTCCGCATTAAACAGGCCGTAGGCTTTGCTCTTTGCGCTGTAAACCCGGTGTAACTCCTCCACCATCGCGTTGACGGTTTGGGTCGCAGGCAGCAGCGAATCGCGCAGCGCCACGTCCAGCTGGTTTTCATCGCGTCTGATTAACTGATGCAGGGCAATCTGGTCGATATCCAGACTCATGGTAGACTCTCCTTTTAGCACAGGCGCGTATTCAAACACCGCCAGCATCGGCTTTCAACTCCATGCGTAAAGTGAACGCGCTGCTTTCGATAAAATTGCGGTAAAAAGTGCGTTGTTCCGGTAATATATCGCCTTTTGAAATGAGCTTAGACGACGATATGGCACAATCATCCCGTTACAGTGACGAACGCGTGGAACAACTCCTCGCGGATCTGGCCCAAATCCTGCACAAGGATAAAGCCCCCACCGACCTCTCCCTGATGGTGCTGGGAAACATGGTGACTAACTTAATTAACAGCGATGTCGCGCCGGCGCAGCGTCGCTCACTGGCCCGCTCTTTCGCCGATGCCCTGCAGGCATCCGTGCGTGACGACAACGCCCATTAATTAGCTGATTTGATTTTATAATATGGTAACCAACCGGCAGCGCTACCGCGAAAAAGTCTCTCAGATGATTAGCTGGGGGCACTGGTTTGCTCTGTTTAATATCCTATTCGCGCTGATTTTAGGCAGTCGCTACCTGTTGGTCGCCGACTGGCCTTCTTCTCTGGCGGGGCGTATCTACGCCTATACCAGCTGGGTAGGCCACTTCAGTTTTATCGTTTTCGCCACTTACCTGCTGATTATTTTCCCGCTGACCTTTGTGGTGATGTCGCAACGGCTGATGCGGGTGTTATCGGCCGTCGTCGCCACCGCCGGGCTGACGCTGGTGATGGTCGACAGCGCGGTCTTCAGCCGCTTCCACCTGCATCTTAATCCGGTGGTGTGGGAGCTGGTCATCAACCCCGATCAGAGCGAGATGGCGCGTGACTGGCAGCTGATGTTTATCAGCGTGCCGCTGATATTCCTGGTCGAGATGCTGTTTGCGACCTGGAGCTGGCAGAAACTGCGCAGCCTGAACCGCCGTTCGTTTGGCAAGCCTCTGGCTGGCCTGTTTATCAGCGCCTTCTTTGCCAGCCACCTGATGTATATCTGGGCCGATGCGAACTTCTATCGCCCGATTACGATGCAGCGCGCCAACCTGCCGCTCTCCTACCCGATGACCGCCCGTCGCTTCCTGGAGCGTCATGGTCTGCTGGATGCGCAGGAGTATCAGCGCCGGCTGGTACAACAGGGCGACCCGGAAGCACTGGCGGTGGAGTATCCGCTCAGTGATATTACGTTCCGCGATGGCGGCACACGCAACAACCTGCTGGTGCTGACGGTCGATGGCCTGAACAACGCTACGCTGCCTAAGGCGCTGCCGGCACTTAATCAGTTCGCCAGCGAGAACGTGCGCTTCACGCAGCACTACAGCGCCGGAGATACCCCGGAGAAAGGGCTGTTTGGCCTGTTCTACGGCATCTCCTCCAGCTATATGAACGGTATTCTGGCCTCGCGGACGCCGTCCGCCCTTCTCGGCGCGCTGAGCACCCAGGGTTATCAGTTTGGCCTCTTCTCGTCGGAAGGCTTTAATCCGCCGCTCTACCGACAGGCGCTGCTGACCGACTATTCGCTGCCTGCCACCAACAGCCAGCCTAACGCCAGTACCGTAGCGCAATGGCAGAACTGGCTGGACAGGCAGAAAGGCTCGCAGGCACCGTGGTTCTCATGGATTGCCCTGAACGGCCCTGACGTAACCGGTGAGAGTGCGAAGGCGCGTCAGCGCAGCTATCTGCGTCAGGCACCTGCGGTGGACGATCAGATTCGCGCCGTGCTTAACGAACTGCAGGCGCGTGATTTGCTGAAGAACACCGTGGTGGTGATCACCGCACAGCGCGGTCTGGCGCTGGATGGCAATCCTGACAGCGCCGGTAATCGCCAGACGCTGCAGGTGCCGCTCGTGATCCACTGGCCCGACACGCCTGCGCAGACTGTCGATCGGCTCTCCGATCATCAGGATGTGATGACCACGCTGATGCAGCGACTGCTGCATGTGCGGACCAATCCGGTGAACTACTCGCAGGGTGAGGATCTGTTCGCGGCACGTCGTCGCCACGACTGGGTTGCCAGCAGCGAAGAGAATAAGCTGGTGATAACCACGCCGCAGGTGACGCTGGTGCTCAACAACAACGGCAGCTATCGCGCGTATGATGCACAGGGCAATGCGCTGAAAGATCACAAGCCGGAACTGACACTGTTGTTGCAGGTGTTAACGGAAGAGAAGCGATTTATCGCTAACTGATTAATTATCAGGCAAATAGTCAACAGGTATCTTGCATTCATGACGATAACCAGTAGACTAATCCTCCAGTGTTCGGCACGTAGCGCAGCCTGGTAGCGCACGGTCATGGGGTGTCCGGGGTCGGAGGTTCAAATCCTCTCGTGCCGACCATAAACCTCTTCAAAGTTTTGTCCAGCTAAGTCCAGACAAGACTATAAATATTGAAAGTACAGTGGGTTAACATGATCCGCTGTACTTTTTATTGTCTAGTGACGTCCATAGTCTTACATTGAAATCCACGATTGATAGGCCTATCTCTAGGCTTAGTCATACATTGACTTGAAAAGCGATATGCCTATCACTGCTAAGGACTGAAATGGAGAGCTACTGTGGCAAGACAGACTAAACCTCTTACAAATACTGAAATCAAAAACGCCAAGTGTTCAGAACGTGCCATCGTCCTCTATGACGGAGACGGACTAGAAATTCAGATCAATCCAGCCGGTTCAAAACTCTGGCGCTTCCGTTACTACAGACCTTTTACAAGCAAACGCACTATCCTCAGCTTCGGTTCCTACCCAGAAATCTCTCTCTTAGAAGCTCGCCAGTTCCGTACAGACTTCCGAAAACTTCTGCAGCAGGACATTGATCCGCAAGAGCACAGGAAGGCGCAAAGACTTCAACAAAGAGAAGCAACAGAAAACACATTCGAAAAGGTTGCTGCATTATGGTTCAAGACTAAAGAAGCTGCCGGACTAACCCAGCACACGCTAAACGACATCTGGCGCTCTCTAAGTAAGTATGTGTTTCCACACATTGGCTCATTGCCTATCGCAAAAATCACCGCTCAGCAATTCATTGGGGCGCTTGAACCAACTCACTCAGCCGGAAGGCTGGAAACAGTTAAACGTCTTACGCAGCGTATCAATGAAGTCATGGACTACGCCCTCAATTCAGGATTAGTGACTTTCAATCCTGCTGCGAGAATCAGTAGAACCTTCCATAAGCCGACAGTAAAGCACCGCCCTGCCCTTGCACCCGAACAACTCCCCCTACTTATGAAGGCTCTCGCATTTGCGAGTATTGGCAGACAGACGCGTTGCCTGATTGAATAGCAGCTTCTTACTATGACGCGGCCAGCCGAAGCAGCAATGACCCGGTGGGACGAGATCAATTTTGAGACAAAGGAATGGCGCATTCCTGCCGGGCGCATGAAAATGAAACGTATGCATATTGTTCCGTTGTCTGACCAGGCACTTGCCGTATTAGAAATCATGAAGGCTATCAGTAAACATAGACCACACGTTTTTCCGGGCTACCGTAATCCACTGGAACCAATGAACAGTCAGACGGCAAACATGGCGCTAAAACGTATGGGCTTCAAAGATATCCTTGTTGCGCATGGTATGAGATCCATAGCCTCAACTGTTCTCAATGAGAAAGGGTTTCAGCCTGACGTGATTGAAGCAGCACTGGCACACATTGATACTAATGAGGTCAGAAGAGCTTACAACCGTTCTCAATATCTAGAGCAACGAAGAGATATGATGGCGTGGTGGGGAAGGCATGTTGAACTTTCAGCAAGTTGCAACTACAGCTTTTCATCAGGATTGGAAAATGATTCATTAAATCATTACCATGATTTAAAAGTATAATAATTATTTGCATTTAACATTGTACTCTACTACAAGAATAGCAACTCAACTTTATGATCCAAAGATCATGACTAAGCCTAATAATTATATAAGGAAATAGCCTAATGATTTATCAGTGTTACTCATGCAGCAAGACATCTTTCGAAATTATTTGTCCCTGGTGTTCTGGCGGAGTACCAACTGCAACGAATTCATGGGGCACAAAAACGCCCACCCCTATTACCTCAGAACAAATGATCCCTCTTAATCCCTCTTTTTATCCAGAATTTCAGTATCAGTCAAAAGGAATTATCAAAGACTTGTTCGGGAAAAAGAAAGAGCAGTCCCAACTCAATAGTCTCTTGCAAAATGTTTTAGATAAATATGCAACGTTTAAGGATCCTTATTTCACTAATTTCATTTACACAACAAAGTTTTCACATGATAAGCGATCAGAAAGTGATTTATCGGAAGACAAAAGCACTTATTCTGATTTTGTATTATTTCGTGAAGTACTTGTTCGAAAGGGGTTTAATGAATTGGAAGAGCTGCCAATGCTTTTGGACAAGCTTTTACTTACTACATCATTTAACGCTGTATATAACGGGTTTGCGAAAGAGATCAAAAGACATATCAAACCTACATTAACAGAATCTTTAAAATCATGGATTGAAGAAGCAGGAACGACATTTAGATCTGATCTATCATTGTTTCTATACTTTGTCTGGAGCAATAACATAGCCTTCTCTGCATTAGAATTCAATGAGAACGCACAAAACACTCCGGGCAAACCATTGATCTCAATTGATAATGTTAGAAAGTATATATCAATCTGTGAAACTATATATTTTGACATACTGGTAGAAAGATTGGCTATACGCCTTGAACATTTCAATCCCGATAAATATGTTAATATGTACTCAGTTGATTCAATGAATGGTTTTGAATTTGAAGACTTCTTAGTCAAGATATTCCAAACTCTTGGATACGATGTTAAAGAAACTAAGAGAACTCAAGATCAAGGTGCAGATCTATTTGTCACTCGTTTCGATAAAAATATTGTTATTCAGGCAAAAAATTATTCTGGCTCAGTTGGTAATTCAGCAGTACAACAAGCTATCTCCGCTAAGGCATTTTACTCATGTGACGAAGCAATGGTTATTACAAATTCACATTTCACTAATTCGGCTAAAGAACTTGCTGAATCAGCAAAAGTACGTTTGATTGACAGAAATGAATTACAGAAATACTTGGAAGATTATAACCAAAAAATAATTGAAGACTTCGAATGATTGAATAATCGAATAACTATAGTTTTCGCGAAACAAATAAAGTTGATGTTAAACAAGGCATTTAAAGAATTAGCACAAATTTTGCTGACTGAGTGTATAATTGGAACACTATTTAAGGGTGGTTATCTAGTAATCTTGGACATACAATCCTAGTACTACACCACCCTGACCTTTAGAAAATAAAAAATAAAGACCCGCACAGAGTATCTACAATAATCTCATTATCCGAATCTGTCGGTAAATCTTTTGTTACTGACTCTTCGGCTCATTTTATTGTTGCAATTAGGACATAAATGTTGTTTACGACCTTCAATTGTCCAAGTATAGTAGTTTCTTTTAAATAACACTCCACAGATATCACATCTTCGTGGTTTCAGAATCGCGCCTATAATTGCCAATAAAATGACCCCACCAATAATCCATTCCATAAATCCTCTCATAAAAAACGTAGTCAATTATTAATAATGATTCTTTTATTATAAAAAAATAATTCTCTCATTAGACTTGATAACACCTGCAAGTACGTATATATCTATTCTTGAGAGATTTCCCTCTCGAACATATAGGATACCAATCATGTCACTTAAACCAGGACCAAAACGCATTGCTGAATCAACTGGCAAACCTGATCAGCGCCAGCGTGATAACAAAAACACGCCTGGAAATACTCCAGATCTGAAGCCTAGTAAATCTTCGAAAAAATGATAACTTTAAATTTAAACGTATAAAAGCCCTTCGGGGCTTTTTTTAATCGCGGAACTTCGGCCTGCTGTAATATCTCACCGAAATTTTTATATTTTACTTTCTTAAAGCCTTATATTTACTATATTTATTCGTAAGATAACAATCAAATACATAAAATAGCTACTAGTAAAAAAAGTATTGGTAGAAATTAATTACCATTACAATTTAACTCAAATTTTATAAGCTTAATCGCTCCAGCTATCAAATTTTTAATCGCTTAAGTCAAACAAAGTTAACAGCCTTTATAAACATGATAATATCAATCTGCATTAGGAAAAAAGCATGTCAACAATTTTAACAAAACCTCTGGAGATTGATATATGTCAAAAGTACCACTCGGAACTACTGGCACTACTGGCGGAACATGTCCTGAAAGTGGAGTATGGACTGTTGTTGGAACGCCCTCTACGACTGCACCGATTGCAAAAAACAATCGTTTTCCTCCGTACAACGGAAAGTCGGTTACCTGGAGGCTGACTCAGTACGCTTAATAATTGGTGACCGCATTGCGGTCACTTTTAGGAGTCTATAGACAGCGAGGAATTAAATGCACTCTTGCAGAAAAAATCTGACTAAGACAAAGTAAACCAGCACCAATGAACTAAAAAATATCCTGCAAGCCTAGTCTCTCTTAATCTCAACCGTGATATCATTATCGATAATTAGTTTAGCAGTCTTATTTTTATTGTTGCCTAACACTATCATAGTGCAATTGTTTAAAGAGACTTTATCCATTGAATACATATCAATATAAATCTTTGTATTTCTGAGAAAAGAAACTTTTGTGTTATAACCATTATTCGTTGATTTAAAAGCATCCTTATTGATATCATAAACTTGGATTGTTTTATTACCGAAACTTTTAACCTTTATTATATCTTTGTGCTCTATAGAACTAAAACTCCTTTTAATAATCAATTCATAAAGCTTTTCATTCTGCGCCTCATTTTTATAATCTACACAAATACTTTGTGCATTGACATAATATGCAGGCAAAAACATAAAAAATAGTAAGGTATTTTTTTTCATTTCAATAGCTCCTTGTTAATAATTTAACAAGGATGCTTTATTAAATTTCAAACATCAAATTTATTTCTATTTATCATCCTCCAATTTAATAATTACTTGGCCATTACTATTTGTACGAAATGATATTTTGTAATATTTATCTTTGAAATCAAAAGTTTCTTTAACCCCATTGGTCATTCGAATTTTATGATTATTAGAGGTTTCAATATCCAAAGATTCATCATTTCCTAAGGAAAAATAAGATTTACTGACAATATACAGCCCTGGCAATAAACGCAACTTATTACTGCTAAAAATATATTCACGAGGCAGTTCATTCGATGTTGGAATTACTTTTTCTTGATTTAGTAAATTTTGTTTTTTATCTTGTAACTCGAGTCTATTTAGATAATCTTGAGATAACATAGAAAATGCCTTTAGAACACAGTCAGACATTCTCTTATTTTCAGAAAGCTGATCTCTTTTCTCTACTCTCGGTATACCATCCCAGTCTGAGTGGGAACCATTAAAATTCCCTTTCAATTCTCCCAAATCGAGACTTTTTAGTTTTTTTAAGTTGAGCTCGATATTAGCATCACCACCTCCTGATATTGAAGACTCACTCCCCGAGGCTTCAAAAACGCGGCATAACGATACTGCATTCCGGGTTAACAATAATTGTTGATCAATTAAATTATCAGATGCAAAAGAGTTAGTACTCGTAATAAGAACTGCCAATATTAGTTGATTGCTAAAATTCATGTTATACCTCAGCGCATGCAAATTACATCAGTCTTAAAATTAAAATATTGTATAATACGTACTAAGCAAGGGCTAACTCAGCGAAGCTGTGTAGCCTTGCTTTACTCGCTCTTCGATTGGTAAAGGGAAACCCTAAATTCAAATTCTTATTGGACGCTTAGAATTCGTCAACATTAGTTCATTGGTAATGATAGAATTAAAGTAGCCTTGATCTAAAAAGTATAATAGTTGCTTCACTTCTTTTTTTGAGTTGGGCATAGTGATTTTATCAGCACCATCGACATTTGTTATACCTAACTGATATCCTATTTTCTGTGCGCATTCTATTAGATTTTGTATAGGTTGGTCATTTAAAATGCCTGAACTCATGATCAAGGATACTTTTTTCTTAATCGCAGAATCTGCGAATGTCATGAACCCCTCATTACTTTCAACATGAAAAATTTCCTTAGCTATAAAATTATCTAAATCCTCTTTTGTTGCCTCATTAAAATACTCTTCCATATTAAAGAAGCGGCGAAGCATAAAGAAGCTTTTGAATACCAGTTTGTCTCCAATAAGAATAGCCGTCAATCTGTCACTGAGTGAAAAACCTGGACGGGTTGAAACTGAAAATCTATTTCCAGGTTGAGTTGCCATTTTGAAAAATGACTTTTCATTATTGATTATTTGCCTTCTATCGAAGCATTGAATCAATACTTCGGCAGGATTACCATTTGAAGCAGGTTCACCAGTAAATAGAGCTTTAAAATAATGAACAGAGATATCGTCTGGATCCCAAACAGGCACTGCGTCTGGTCGCTCAATAGCGTTTATCAGCCCCATTTCGTCATCGAACGGGTTTATTGAAAAGATTTCATTATCTTGCACATTATATGAAGCGCAAAAATCAATTTCTTCTGACTCATCGTTAAACAGCTCGCTTTTTTGTGTTCTGAATAAGTTTTCAACAAGTGTCTGAGCTGGAGCGTCCAAATCAATTTTAACAATTCTTGTAGGTATCTCGCTGTCTGTAATCGCAAAAAGTTACATTTATGGTCCTTATACTATGAGGTAAGTATGTTCAGTGAGTTTTTTAACCTTTAAACCCTTTACTTTGGCGTCGGTGAGTGGTTTGGTTGACAAAAGAACAAAACTCACCCCGGTATCGTCTTCAGCTTCATAAAATTTGAATCCGAAAATAATGGATAAAATCGGGTTAAAACTATATGAAGACGAGTGTTTTATATAGAAAAAGAGACTTAAATAGAAAAATAAAGCAAGCCTCCAATCCATAAAGGTTGTTGGACCTGAAATCAATGGAAAGAGATAAGTTAAAAAGTAATTCGTTATCTCTTTATCAGCAGGTGAAGCTGATTCCAGATTCTTGGTAGTCACAGGGTTATACTTTTTAGCCTGGTTAATAATAAACACACAAAAAAGTATGCTTATTACAGCTAATGAAACCGAGCATATAAGAATTTTATTATTATCATTAATGAAGGCTAAAAATGCCAGTGTCAGGCATACGGGTGCTACTGAACTAGCTGTCAAAGCGTAACGAGCGAATCCGTTTAGCATACACCACCTATTATAACTGTATAAAAACACAGTATACATGCAATTTGTGGTCATAGCGATCAGCTTCAATGCCAAGCATCATTAATAATACTTTTCATTATAGTGACCGTGTTGACAAAATCAATTTATTTGATATTTGTTATTTATCATCATAATCAATGGGTTATGTTTTTTTTAATCTTTTACAGCAAAAGGAGTTGCTATGAAAAGATCAAGTCAAACTAATCAAACTGAAGACAAACTTTGTCTTAATCCAAATTACGAACATAAACCTCGGGCGCTTCGCCTCAGCTGTGTAAGTGTGAGACTCAATAGCAGTGAACTCTCAAAGTTAGACAAAGAGCGTGATAAGCATGCCAAAGGCGAATGGCTTCGAATTTGCTTCATGAAAAACCAACCTGTTATCGTTCCTGAGATCAACAAAGCAGCATGGAAAATGTTTGCTGACATAAATCACAAACTCAACGAGCTCTTAAACCACTTGAATGCTAAGCAATCATGCAGCCCTCTGACCAAGACAGAACTCTTCGCTGTGAAACGTCAAATCAGTGATCTTCGCTCTCGCCTCATTACAACCGATCTTTGGAGTATCCCCTCTCATGAAGGGCATGCAGAAGATCAAACGAGGTAAGAGCTTCGCAGGGGTTGTTCTATATGCGTTAAAGCCAGGCATTCACCATAAAACTGACCCAGTGGTTATAGGGGGGAACATGCTGGGCGCTTCAGCACCTGAACTGATTACTGAGTTCAGCGCTTCTGCTTCACTTCGGGCTGACGTTGCAAAACCTGTATGGCACAACTCGCTTCGCCTGCCACAGGGTGAATCCCTGACAGGTAAGCAATGGGTTATGTTTGCCGACGACTATATGAATCGCATGGGGTTCAGTGAGACACACCTACGCTGCTATGTCATACATGACGACGAGGCCGGCCAGCATATTCATATAATTGCCACCAGAGTCGACTTGGTAGGAGGGAAGCTATACCTGGGCAAAAATGAAAATCTGATTAGTACACGAGTAATTCAGGAACTCGAGTCAGCACATGACCTGACCAGAACCAAGGGCCCTTCCCCTTTACAAGGTCCTTCCCCCTCCAGTAGACGTAAGAGACTATCACGTGGTGAGGAACAGAAAGAGAAGCGCGAAGGTCAGCCAAGCCCCAAGGCGTTCCTGCAGAATACAATAGATACAATCCTCCGTACTCACAATGATATTCAGAGCTTCGTTGAAGCACTTGCTGAGAATGGGATAAAACCCTTACCTAACATTTCCTCCACGGGTCGTATGAATGGTTTTTCGTTCGAATATTCCGGTATAGCTTTCAAAGCCTCTCAATTAGGTAAAGCTTACTCATGGGCAACGCTGCAAGAGAAGCTTCGCTACGCACCTGAACGCGACAACCCCCTGCTCTTTTCATTGAAAGCCCCGGCTATGAGAAGTAATGAGACGGGTGATTCAGTAACAGAAGCTACGACCGAGGATACTACGCCGTCATTACCGGCTTCGTTAGAGTCAGAAATTATTGTACCTCCTCCCCAGCAAGCACATAGAGTAGAGACAGCGGAAACCTGCGAAGCACATACGCCTGCCAGCATTGTTCTAACAGCATTGGAACCAGCAAGGAAGAAAGACTACATCATGACAGCAGTCATAAAATGGCTACTGAGCATTCCCTACCTTACAGTGTTCACAGAGTTGCTTAAAAAGGCCGGTAAAACGTTTCTCCACAGAAAATCCTCATTTTCCGTTATCAGCACGGTCAGATCAGCTGAGCCTGACGTCAAAACTTCAAACGAAGCACCTGAAGACTTTTCAAAAAGCTTATACACGCCTCATTAACCAAACCTTTGAAGAACATCATCTTTCCTGCCTAACCACTTCAATACACAAACAATTGATCGTTTTTACAGATCAATTAATCGATATATGATAGGTATTGACTATCAAACAAGATCGATTGATCGGTACAAGTGATTTGCTTAAGTTTTGAGCTTGCTCAAAAATGCCCACTAAAAGCAGTGACCAATCAGTTAGTTACAAACCACAAATTCCTCAACTATTGGTTTTACAAGGAATTCAACATGAGCAGCATGAGTATTCGTAAACCTTCATATTTTCGGTCGGTTAGAGTTTTATTCACTATTGGTGTAGCTCTCCTCATCGTTTTCAAAGCGAAGCACACTGACGTTCTCGGTATGCTGCTCCTCTGGTGCATTCCTGCATTTTTTCTTCTGGTAACCGCAGGGGTCAGCTACAAACATAAGAAAGACAATGCTTCTACAGTTGATTGCTTCAACGAAGGCAATGACGGCTTCTGGAGCCATGAATTCAACGACTCAAAGCTACTGCTTAATGAGAAGCAGCAAACTATCACTATCAAAAATGGTGCTAACGAAAAAACGTATCCGTTTAGCTCAGTAATCAGTTGGCATTTCAATCTTGACTCAGGCGGATATGACGGCGGCTTTGGTACCGGCGCTATCAGACAGCAAAATCTCAACAACTCAGGTCTTTTCATTGAAGTTAAGGACGTCATGTTTCCCGAATGGCAGATCAGGTTCTATCCGCAAAAAGGGAAGTTTCACCAGGACACGGGTTATAAAGATATGGAAATGCAAATTAAACGCTGGTTGAGAGTTCTTTCTCAGGTTATTAACAAGGAATAAATAATGAAAGCTAAGGTTGCAGGAGCTTTATTAACTATTATCGTTTTATCCGGTTGTGCGTCAACAGCAGGGAATCAATCAATTAAAAATGAGACGCAGCAAAGTATTGCGTCAAAGATTATGAAAGGTCGAACTACTAAGCAGGACATTTTGCAGCAATTCGGTGAGCCAACGCGTAAAACCACCGTTGATACTAATGAAGACATGTGGTTTTACTCAATCATGAACTCGAATATGTCAGCAACGTCGTATATCCCAATTGTAGGACTATTCTCGAACGGAACTGATATGAAAAGTAAAAATCTGACTATCACATTTGCAGGTGACAAAGTCGAGAACTGGTCTTTCAGTGAGAGCAACGATTCAGTTCATAACGGACTTTAAAGAACTCTTAATGGCTAAGACCTCGGGTTTAAACCTGGGGTCTTTTAGTTTGTGTTAAGCACAGCTTATCGGTTACAATCCTGAAATGTTCTTATGTTTCACGGATAATGGATATGAATAAACTACAAATCGAACAACTTTTACGACAGGAAGGGTTCACACCTAAAGAAATTTCCGTGATTCGTCAACATGCTGAGAAAGACGCCTACCCCTATCCTTGGTTGTTATCTCAACTGTCAAAGAGATTTATTGTTTCCATTATCCTGCTGATCATACTTTTCGCAGGCTTTATCTTCACATTAAGCCATGGTACTCATGAGAGCCTTGTCTCTTACTCGATTACGTTTTTAATAGGTTTCGGAATCATGTATGTTTTTGTTCCATTGAAACCTGCATTTAAAGCGTTCAGATTCATGAGAAAGCATGGTCATTCATTATAATTATCACTGATTGATTTGATTGCCATGCCGTCGTTATAAACTTCAATAAACAACTCTTTTCTACTCATTTCCTTGATACCGCGAACGTAGTCAGTGTTGAGGAAGTAGAAAAGTCTCCAAGCCTCCGGTTTCTGAACCAGACGAACAATGCCATACACCGATAGCGCGAGATCCATTGAGCTATAGGCTATCTGTCCGACCTTTTGATCAAAGCCCAAAAATTCCGCAGTAGCTACATAGCCCTGCTTCAGCAGCCCTTCGCTATCGCTTTTGCCATAAATCAGATTCTCAACTGATTCCTGAACACCGTTTAACCCATGGAGAACTAACATTCCGCCAAAAGCCGTTCCAATGATTGTTCCGGTAGCAAGGGAAGCGCCAACGACCGATACTCCGGCTATGACCTGCAGACCACTTAGAACTACACCTACTCCATTTATCACATAGCCCCAGATATCTCCCTT
The DNA here is from genome assembly GCF_048452665.1 of Pantoea graminicola. Classification (NCBI taxonomy): domain Bacteria; kingdom Pseudomonadati; phylum Pseudomonadota; class Gammaproteobacteria; order Enterobacterales; family Erwiniaceae; genus Pantoea; species Pantoea graminicola. The sequence continues at coordinate 369,229 of NZ_JBLWSJ010000002.1, forward strand.
CTTAACGAGCTCAACTGACGCATGTACAGCAGCTGTACCAGCACGAAGCATTCTGTCCTGAATCGTTAGATATTCATTTTCCTTTTTCAGATTCTGTATGCAGTTCTGGCACTGCTCATCTGAAGATCCTGACCGGATTATGTTAAGTTGAGCATTCACAAAAGCTTTGACATCGTCCTGAAACTGCAAGCGATTAAGCCCGTCTTTAAGATAAATAAGAGACAGGTGATTAGCATGAGCAAGAAGCTGATTTGCCTCGGCATTAGCCATCGTCAGGAAGTAATCTGCGAATCTGTTCGGTTTCCAGTAGTCCATGACTGACCCTTTATGTCATTATGTTTATCTATAAGTTTATTTAATCAGATAAGTTTGCTGAGTTAAAGAAAAAGGACCAATCATGAGTACTGATCTCTTCTTAAAAATCGATGGCATTACAGGTGAATCTCAGGACAGCAACCACAAAGGCTGGATCAACGTAGACTCTTTCACATGGGGTGCAACGCAACCTGGTAATATGTCAGTTGGCGGCGGCGGCGGCGCTGGTAAGGTTCAGTTTCGCGATCTAACAGTACAGACCCAAATCGACAAAGCAACACCCGCTATCATGCGATACGTCTCAAACGGCAAGCATATCGGCAAAATAGAGCTATCAGTCTGTAAAGCAGGCGGCAGCCAGATAGAGTATTGCCGTATAACTCTGGAAGACGTATTAATCACAAACGTAACATTCCATGGTACGACAAATCGTGACCTTATCGGATTGTCCTACCAGTTTCAGGGTTCAAAAGTCAAAACCCAGTATTGGGAGCAATCCTCTACTGGCGGCAAAGGCGCAGAAAGTCAGTCGGGTTGGAATATTAAAACCAGCCAAGAAATTTAGCGCTTATCTTTAATCTTTTAAAGTATAGAATTTTTTACGCCCAACGTAACGAGAAGTTAATATCGCATATGAAATATATAATTTTGATTGTTCTTTTTATATCCACTTTCTGGTGCTGGCATGCATTCCCAGATTACAGTCCACTAAAAATGCTAACCTCTCCTAGCACAAATATCAATGAAATATTCGCTGATTCATTTAATCTTACAGTAGGCATGTTTAAATATAATTTAATTTCTGCCAGCTGGATTACTTTTATCATTTATAGTTTTGATTTTGTTACGTCCACTCTGAACTATAATACGCCATACATGCGTAAATTATATAAGAGTTGCAGGCTTGAAGTTGCAACTCTTTTCATAATATCACTAATTACTTTTTTTATATTCTGGGATTCGAAGAATACTTTCACTAATTCAAGTGTGGACATTGCTATGACTGGCTTAAGCTTTATGATAGGCGCTCATTACAACTTTCTAAAATTATTTAAATTTAAAATACTTATTAAATGATAAATTAACTGAAGATTTATGTATAGACTTCTCCAGTTATAATGATATAAAAGAACACTTTGAATTATTACTAGATAATCATCTTACCGAGAAAATCAGATTTGAGAAGTTAATTTTAAACGGCAAGGTTTCAGTTTGTGAATCAAAAAAATACTCCAATAATAGAATTTGATTGAAAATCATGGTATTTATGGTTATTTACAGTTATCGAAGCAATGTCATAGATTGAACATTAATAGCTTGATAATTATTGCTGTCATTTTCAATGCTAGAGAAATTATATATGTTCATAATCACACCTTGCATCATCATTTCATTAACCCTCTCTTGTAACCCTCCAATTTTCTCCCACCACACCTCTGAGCAAAAAATATTTTCAAAGAAAGTAAAAGTATATTTTGTGAGTTTATCTCCTATAAAGTCTATTGGACACTCTTGGATACTACTGATAAATCTCATAATAACCTCATCGTCTTCTGGCAACCACGAAAATATCATGTACCCTTTACCATCCAAAGCTATAAGATTAACAGCCACATACGCAGGTCTGACATTTTCATCTAAATCTATGTTTTGAATATCTTTTCCATTGATATCGACAAATGGACCATGTACTCCACAAGCCATAATTTTGGGAGGTTCAATCAAACGTAATATAAAATGATTTAGCACATTGTACTTTCTTTCTTCGATAGATATTTCAACTTTATTTTTGATATGACTTAAATCTTGTAGCGATAATTCTGCAGCCTTTAGATTGATTTGGCTCATTCTAGCCCATTCCAACTGTTCAGGAAAAGACATTCCCCTGTCAAAATTTCTCGATTCTTCCATTACTTTATAATTTGCTTCTTTGACGTAAATTTCTCTTATCAATGGCCTGTAAGCGAGCATGGTGCACTGTTCTCTACTCTCGACAAATGGTCTGTCTTCAATGCTTGAAAAAAGCTCTTTGTCATGGTGTGAACAAAATCCTGTAAAAGTAGAAGCCTGATTTATACCTATCCTCTCCAAAACAATTCGCCCTTTATTTTTCTCTAAACCACCTAAACCATGTTTGATACCTAATACATGACCTTCATGAGCTATCGATTTTAAACTGTTTCCTTTAGACAATGTATGAGCTTTGACTATTCTTGAATTACATTCCTTTCTTAATTTTTCTGGAACACTGCATTTGCTCGTATTTGTGAATGTTTTAAGAAGCCTGTGTGCTTCACCACTGGAATAAGGAGCTGCTTTATCGCGTCCTAAATGACAATTTTTATACTTTTTACCAGACTCACACCAACACCTATCATTTCTTCCAAGCTTGATCACATTGAATCCCTCAATTTTCTAAATACGGAATGCTTAAATAACCTAGTCACACTCAATTTTGGGCTAAAATTTTCATTCAAAAAAATTTGTTACTTTATAACATAGCTGGTGACTACTATTGTAAACTGTTTACTGAATATCGTTACCCTGAACCTTACAAGATCGAAGAGATTTTAGATTACCTTAGTCTGATTTGAACGGTCTGATTGTATGCCAAGATTTATGGCCTAATATTAGGCCTAGCGTCAGAAAGTCAAAATCAGTATTTCCTGATACAAATCATTGATTTATTGAAACTAACTCCAGTGATCTCGTGCCGACCAAATTCTCCCGAAAAGCAGCCCAAAAGGCTGCTTTTTTCGTTTCTGCCTGCTGCTGTCAGTGCAAATCCTCTGAACATCTGCTTCTCACGACCTGCTGTTTTCTGATCAAAACCTGCCTGATGCCGTTTGCCAGGCATACATTCGGATATTGGTCCTGGAAGGGGAATCACAGGTCACTGCCGGAGTTACACAGCTCTGAAGATGTCGTGACTACCGACCCCGGACGCCTGAATGCATCACGACCAGCTTTGGTTTATCCCCTTCCCTTCGCTTTCAAGAGTTCGCCAGCATGGTGAGTCTGCCCGCGATTTTCAGCAAAGCGATCGCCCCTGAAGGTACGGAAAGACAGAACAGCATTGTCAGCAAAATGGCAGGCTATCAGGAAAACTGCTCACAAACATCACTAACCTACCTGAGCCTGTCTTTTAGATTTGTACTCTACAGCTAAACGGAAACAGGGAAAAACATCACGATATTACAGAGGTAGTGTTGTATCTGCTTCAGGAGAAATTTTTCGTTGCCTGCCCCCGGTAAAGAGGTGATAGTTTTTGCCATAATCATTAAATTTATTTACAGTACCCGGCACAATTGATTCAGGCTATTCAGGACCAACAGGCCTGGCTCATTCTTTAAATCATTGTTTTAGCGGAGCAAATGGAATGTCACGCAACCTCTCCCCTGCATATTGTGTAGTTCAGCAATCTGGCAGTCTAGGATTTCAGGCAAGGATGCTTTTCAATGACAGCAATTCAGAAGCTGCACGCCTCTTTATAAAAACCAATGCAGACACGCCATGGCTGAACCCAGGTCAGATAGTCATTGTAGCAGACCCAGCTTCTGCGCAAACTGCACAAATGTTGAGCACGCTAAGGCAAGCTAAACAAAAAACCAATATTGCGTTCGTTGGCGTAACTTCTGAAGAAGCGAGTTTCATGCAGCAACACTACGGTTTGATCGCTGCACTCACAACTGCGGGAGATAAAATTTTTAGCACTATTGGTGACGTGGGTGAGAGATATTTTTCAGAAATCGAGAATACCCTTAAAAAGATAGAAGTCAGCTATCAAAACCAGTTTCGTACGCAGGGAACACTGATTAGTCAGCAATTCTTCGCAGAGCGTAACCAGCTCTTCACTCAACTAAAAGAGCTTGTAAACAAGCCGCTACTAAAATCGTTGATACGTAATACGGTTAAATTCAGACCTTACGAAGACATGCGCAGAGCACTGAATCTATCCAGCCGCTCTATAGTACATGAATGGTCCACAGTAGGACTTGGGGGGATACCAGGCTATTCAACTTATGCAGGTAATGCAGCTAAAGCGGCAAAATTTTTAAAATCTGGTGGCTATATAGGTATAGGTTTTTCCTTTGCCGGAACAACGAATGACGTGGTCAATGCCTGCGTTAAAGGGCGTGAAAGCGAATGTAAAAGGACAGCATTCAAAGAGTATGGGAAGTTTGGCGCTTCAACTTTAACAGGAGTGGGGGCTGGTGCAGCAGGTTCTTTAGCAGGATTAGGGGCATGTGCAGCAATAGGGATAGCCACTGCGGGAACCGGAGCGGTAGTCTGCGCAGCAGTTGGTTCGATCGCTGCCGGTTATGCAGGTGCCAAAGCGAGCGACTCTATCATGGATACTATCTATGAATACATGGGAATTTGAAAATGAAGTCGGTCATCATGGTTTTAATTATGCTTCCTTTAGTTTGCTTAGTGGTTAGCGTTGTTTTGTATCTGACCAACAGATCGCGCTACCAGAAGTTGATTTCCGACTTTCAGAAAAAGCACACTCTGCCAACCCCTTATCTTTTGCATAGTAATATGGGGTACTTAGGTTCGCCACTAATGACCTACTTTTTTACCCGGTTGAAAAAGAATAAAAAAATCATTTTTTTAGACAGTAATAACCATGCTTATAAATTTCCCCAGGAAGAAAGTAATCAAAAAAAGATCAACAGCATCAGACCACTTTACTATACGTTTTTATTGGGTTTTTCATGCTGTCTGCTACTTGGGTTGATTGCTATTCTTATCCGCTATCAAATTCTTTAACTACACCAGGATAGTTTTTTCCAGTGATGACATTCATTACAGTTTCCTGAATGCCATTCACTCTATGAAGTGAAAGCATCGCACCAAATTCAACCCCTGTCAGATTTGCGGTTGCAGCTGAAGCGGCTATGACTTCAAAGCCAGCGACCACCTGTATCCCACTCATTCCCGCCTACACCGTTAATAACGTATCCTCAAAGGCCCCCCTTGCTGAATGAATTTTACTAAAGCATGCAATGCCACCTGATCCGTCCGAAGAAGCTTAGATTGGGGTAGTGAAGCAAACAGAGAATTATAATTTATACGTTTATGAACAGAGATTCGTGTCTCTCATTTTTCCTATAAGTCCGGATTTAAGAGGCACCCTGCGTAATCCGTTCTATACTTAAACGTCCGTGGGTAAGCAGAGGAGAGTTTATGACCTTTATCGAAAAAGACGATCCAACTGAAGCACCGGAATCTGGCGACAAGCAACCTTCCCCGCCAGACCAGAAGTAACCCACAGGGCCGCGTACGACGCGGCCTTTCTGTTTCTGCTCCGGCTTCATGACAGATTCAGAGTTTTCCCATTTAAACGTTATTTCCTTCCTGAACAGCAGGTTAGCCTGCATTTCATAACCTGATCCGCCTCACAAAACTCGCCACGTTCAGCGCTTTTTCATCAAACTGAAACAAAAATGTCACAGAAAATACTTACTCTGAACTCCCCGGAAATTGTTGGATAAATATCATGCCGATCAAAGCGAAAAGCCTGAAAGATGCAGAAGCGTTACTGCACTCGGGCATCAGCAAAGTGGAACTGGCGTATGACATTGGCAGCGACGACTTCTTTCGTCTCGCAAGCCACTGGTGCGACAGGGGCGCGCGCATCAGCAGAGGTCATCACCATTTCGTCGTTTCCCTGAAAAGTTTTGCCATCCCGCCTAACGACTGATCGCCGCGGGCGCCTTGCCCTGCTCTGCTGCGCCTGATTTAATGGCTTTTTAGCCCTTGTCACGGTTTCGCATGCACTTTCCCGATCAGCCGCTGCCGCCTGTTTCAGGCGGCTTTATTCTTTCCCGTCTTCTTCACCGCGGTGATCCGTTACTGGCGGTCTGCTACTTTGATCCGCAGCACTATCATGACGCGCTGGCTGAGGAGTGGGGTCTTACGCTCCCTGAGCGGCTGCAGCGCGCCGTGGTCAAACGGCGGGCCGAATATCTGGCCAGCCGCCTGCTGGTCCGCGCCGTAATGGCGGAGTTTGGCATCGCGGATTTTATTCTCAACAGCGCCCCTGACCGCTCCCCCCGCTGGCCCGCCGGTATTCAGGCGTCGCTGTCGCATACAACAGGCACCGTCGTTGTCGTGGCTACCCGGCAGAATCTGGCTATTGGTGTCGATGTTGAGCAGTGGATGTCTGAGACGACCGCGCGTGAAACGGCGGCGTATCTGATGAACGCGCAGGAGCAGCAGCTGTTAGGCACCCTGCCCGTGCCCTTCCACGCGGCCGCGACCCTGCTCTTTTCGCTGAAAGAGAGTCTGTACAAGGCGTTGTGGCCACAACTGCATCAGCCGATGGACTTTACGGATGCGGCGCTGGAGGCGGTCGACTGGACGCAGGGGCGCGCCACGCTGCGACTGACGCAGACGTTCAGTACAGGCTTTCCGGCGGGGACGTTACTGCAGGCCAGCTTCCTGTGGCAGGCGGATCAGGTGATGACGCAGGTGACCCATCCGCTGTAAAAAAACCGGCTAAACAGTACGCTGCGGGGCGTGTGCGGTTTAGCCGGGTTAACACAGATAAAAGAAGATATTCAGGATGGCAGAAACCGGCGCGTCTGCCGCTGGCTAACGTAGCCTGATTCACGGCAGAGGCGCCAGTGCGCATTTCTGCTAAGTTATGCCAGCCGCGTTCAAAGGCCGGTGTCGGTGCGTTTTACCGCGTCGAGCGTGGCAAGATCGCGCTCTCCGCCCGTCAGCTCCGTCAGCTGACCTTCGCGCATCTCCAGCAGCCGGTCGGCATGCACGAAATAGTGGTCGTCATGGCTGATAGCCAGCACCGTTTTCCCCGCCTGCTGCAGCCACGGCAGCAGTTCGCGATAAAAGATGCGACGGAAATGGGGATCCTGATCCGCCGCCCACTCGTCCAGCAGCAGCACGTCGCGCTCCTCTGCGACGGCCAGCAGCAGCGCCAGCCGTTTGCTCTGCCCTTTGGAGAGCCGCAGATTCAGCACCCTGTTACCTTCAATCTTCAGCTTATCCTGCATCTTCAGCCGCTCCAGCCACTGCTGAACCAGGGCGGGATTCGCCGCGACGCCTTCGCGTCCGATCAGCCTGTCAAACAGATGCAAATCGGTAAAGACCGCCGAGAAATGGCTGCGCCAGTGGTCGAGTTCGTCCGCTGTGATCGGTTTGCCATCCAGCAGCAGCGTACCGGACTGCGGCCGGTAAAGTCCGGTCAGCAGCATCGCCAGGGTCGATTTCCCGCTGCCGTTGCCGCCAATCAGGAATACCAGCTCTCCCCGGCGCAGCGTCAGGTTAACCGGCCCGACCTGAAAACCGTTGTCGCCATAATGAAAAGCGACATCGCGCAGCTCCAGCGTCTGCCACTCAGTGGTGGCCGAAGGGGGGTGGAATCCCGGCTGATAGGGGGCGAGGTCAAAAGCGTTGAGCTTACGAAAGGCGACCTGAGCACTGAGCAGCGTGGGTAGTGCGCCAACCGCCGAGAGCAGTGGCGTGCGTAAAAAGAGCAGTGTCAGAGAAAAGGTTGCAGCGACGGCGGTGTTGGCCCAGCCCAGGCTGTTAGCCATGAAGAAAACCATGCCGATAGCGCCCAGGGTCATGATATTCGACCAGTTGACGGCGCTGAGATGATAGGTGTCGGCGCGGACGATGTGGTGACGCCAAGCGCGGGCATCCTCCTGATAGACGGTGTCATAGACCTGCTGCGCGCGTGAACGATTGAGCTGCAACTCTTTGCGCCCTTCGATCACCGTCTGGTAATCGCGATAGAGGTTATCTTCGATCTCCCGCAGCTTCGCCATGTGCTGATAGACCCGCGACACCAGCATCCAGCCGCCCACCAGCATCACGCCCAGCCAGAGGCTGGTGACCAGCAACATCGCGGGTGAGAGCCAGGCCAGGTAGATCGCCGAGCCGAGCGTGATGATGACGCCCTGGAACAGCTCCGGCAGACGCACAAAGGCCAGGGTAATGGCCCGCACGTCGCTGGTCAGTCCCGCCAGCAGCTGGGCGCTGCCGAGCTGCTCAATGCGTTCGATCCGGGTATCGAGGATCCGCTTGATAAATTCGCCACGCAGACGCCAGACAAACTGATGGCCGAGCATCGTCAGCGCCAGCTGTGACGCCAGCGTTACCGCCATCAGCAGCACCAGCTGCAGCAGAAATTGTGGCAGGACGGCAAACGAAGTGTTTATCGCGACGATCATCTCGCGGTTGATAAAGGCGATCATGCCGATCCCCAGCACGGCGCTGAGCAGCGTCAGCGCAATCACCCCGATAAAAGGCCAGCGGAACTGGCGAAAAACAACGCTTAGCAACGTCATGCAGGCAATCCATCAGCAAAAAACTGCCTGCAGTGTAATAGGATGCCAAATGATAGCAATAGTTATTCGCATCATGCCACTGCGGGCATGACGGATTATAAGGCGCGGCGAAACGTCAGGTTATAGCGCCAGGCGCCGACCAGCGGATGCACGCCCGGTTTCAGCGGCAGGATACCGTGGTAGCGCAGGCGCGACGGCCCGCCCCACACCACGATATCGCCATGTTCCAGCAGCACGCGCTGGGTCGCATCGCCCCGCTCGAAACCGCCGAACTGAAAGACCGCCGGTAAGCCCAGCGACACCGACACGATAGGCTGGCGCATATCTTTCTCATCTTTATCCTGATGCAGCGTCAGCTTTGCGCCCGGTTCATAACGGTTAAGCAGGCAGGCATCCGGATTAAACCCGGCGAAGCCCGCCTCTGACGCAGCCTCCTGTGCCAGCGTCCGGAACAGCGGCGGCATGGCCGGCCAGCGACGTCCGTTCAGGTTGTCCTCCTGCTGATAGCGATAGCCGCGCGAATCCACCGACCAGCCAAAATCGCCGCAGTTGGTCATGGCGACCGACATGCGATGCCCGCCAGGCGTGATGCGATGGGCAAAGGGGTTCTGTTCGGCAATCGCCAGCAGCTGCTGATAAAGCGCCTCTGCGTCAGCGCGCGCCCGGCGCCGCAGGATGACCGCACCCTCAGCCAGCGTCTCCTGCCAGGGTTGCTCTTCACTGAAAAGATCTAACATCAGTTTTCTCCGGATTCGGCGGGGATCAGGAAAGCAGCAAACTGTGGCGACATCCAGCTGACAAACTTATCGCCCTGTTTGCTGATCAGATAGACCGCCAGATGCTGTTGGGTCGCCAGCGCTTTGGCTTTCTCGGTGCCAAGCACCATCAGCCCGGTGTCCCAGCCGTCGGCTTCCAGCGCCGTAGTGGCGATCACCGTGGCCGACACCAGTTTATGCTCAATCGGTCGTCCGGTAACGGGATCGATGACATGAGAAATGCGGTGGCCGTCCAGTTCATAATAGTTGCGATAGCTGCCGGAAGTGCTGATCCCATGCCCCTGCAGATCCACACGCGCCTGAACCGCGTTTTCCTGGTCAGTGGGTTTCTGAATCGCCACCCGCCACGGCTGCTGCTGCGCATTGAGGCCGCGGCTCAGCACGGCGCCCCCCACCGACACCAGATAGTTATTTATCCCCAGCTGCTCCATCAGTCGCGCCAGGTGATCGGTGGCAAACCCTTCACCCACCGTGGAGAGATCGACATAGAGGCCCGGCAGATCTTTCTGCAGCCACTGTCCGTTCGCGCCCTGCAGCACCCGCAGATGCTGTAATCCGGTCTCTGCCCGGGCGGCCGCGATCTGTGCCGCATCCGGGGTATGCAGAGGCTGTTTCGTCGGGCCAAAGCCCCATAAATTGACCAGCGGGCCGACCGTGATATCCATCGCGCCACCGGTTTTGCGGCCGATCCGCAGGGAGGTGGTGACGATATCGGCCATGTTTTCACTGACTGGCTGGGGTGAGAGATCGCGGCTCTGGTTAAAGCGCGACAGCACGGAGTCCGGCTTCCAGGTGGAAAGCTCGGCATCGTCGGCGTCCAGCCGCTGCTGGATACGCTGCTGCAGCTCCGCTTTGCGTTCGCTGTCCACGCCAGCCAGACTTACCCGCCAGACGGTGCCCATGGTTTTACCTTCCAGCACCAGCGCGGAGGTCGCCGCAGGTTTATCGCAACCGGTCAGCATCAGCGCCAGCAGCGGCACAAACAGCAGATTAAGCTTATAACGCATCATTCCTCGCATGTAACACTTTATTAATAGCCACTACAAAGCATAAACTTCGGGTAAATTAGCTTAAAGAGCGTTGAATCTTCCTCCGAACCACGAGAACATTCACCCGTCATCTATCCTGAGCCCGCCTGTCGACAGGCGATCCCTCTGAATCACATAAAGGAGCAGCAGATGATCTATATGATTCTCGCCATCGCCCTCGGCCTGTTTGTTTTTGGCAGTTATAAAGCCATCGAACAGCGCCGTCATCGCCACATGGCCCCGTCACGTCCGCGCCATTAACAGGCTTTACTGCACCAGTTTGGGGCAACGCAGCCGTGACCAGCGCGGCAAGTGTACCAAAACGGGCGAAATGTCTGTGGCTGTGAGAGCGGTAGAGCTGGCATGAATTCTGCACTGTTGAAACAGTGTTTATCCCTGAGAGGTGCAGAATGAAAAATTCACAGAAGTGGCAGTCGGTCTGGCAGCACTGGCTGAGCTTTTCAGCCTTCACCCTGGCAGGCGTGGCGTTTGAAGGCGCACGTTTCGGCTGCGTCGTGCCGTCGGCGACCGTGGCGGCAAAAGCCACGACATGGCGAAAGGCAGATGCCCCCCGCCAGCAGGATCAGGCGGGCGCGCAGCCGTAACCGCGCGCCCTGACAACTCAGAACTGGTAAACCAGGCCCAGCGCCACTACGTCGTCGGTATTGATACCGGCGGCGTCGGTGAACGCGTTGTCGTCCAGCAGGTTGATCTGGTAGTCCACGTAGGTAGACATGTTTTTGTTGAAGTAGTAGGTCGCGCCAACGTCGATATATTTTTTCAGATTCTGTTTGCCCCAGTTCTGAACGTCGGTGCCACGCTGAGTGACATAGGCCAGAGACGGACGCAGGCCGAAGTCGAACTGATACTGTGCCACCACTTCCCAGTTATCCGCTTTATCCGCGTAACCAAAGGCTGAGGAGTTGCTGCTGTCGCCGAAGCGGGTTGCGTTGAGTGAGCGTGAGTACATCGCCGCCAGGTAGACGTTGTTCGCATCATATTTCAGACCGCCAGTGTAGACCTGGGCTTTGTCGCCACGGCCCAGGATGCCGGAGGTGGCGCTGTTCTGGTCGTTGGTACGGTCGGACTGGAAGGTCGCCGCACCAATGCCAAAGCCTGAACCCAGATCATAAGTGGTGCTCAGGCCCCAGCCGTCGCCATTCTGCCCCAGCACGTCACGACCGTTCGGTGACTCGCTGCTGTTGCCATTTTTGCCCTGATACTGCACGGCAAAGTTCCAGCCATCCACCAGGCCGAAGAAGTTGTTGTTGCGGTAGGTCGCCATGCCGTTACCGCGCTGATACATGAAGTTATCCGCGCCATAGGTGTCGCCGCCGAACTCAGGCAGCACGTCGGTCCATGCGCCGATATCATAGGCTACGCCGTAGTTACGACCGTAGTCGAACGAGCCTGCATCACCAAATTTCACCCCGGCAAAGCCGACACGGGTGAAGCTGTTGGCGGTGCCTTCATCTTCAGAGTTGTTCAGAGCCGCCTGGTATTCCCACTGGCCATAGCCGGTCAGCTGATCGCTGACTTCGGTTTCGCCTTTAAAGCCAAAGCGCACGTAGGACTGGTCGCCATCGGCGCTGCTGTTGTCAGAGAAGTAGTGCAGGCCATCTACCTTCCCGAACAGGTCCAGTTTATTGCCATCTTTATTATAAATTTCAGCTGCGTTTGCTGATCCTGCTGCCACCAGCAATACAGGGATCATCAGGGAGAGAACGCGACGTTTCATTTTATTACCCTCTGTTATGTGCCTTTTATTATTTGCCACTGCGAGCTGAACGCTTAAAAATTCAGCCGGCAGGCCATTGTTGTTTTATAGCGGGTAATAATCCACCAGGAAAATGCTACGAAATTTCCAAAACTGTTTCATAATGCGAAACAGTTATTTCAGGATGTAATTTTCGGGGAACTTATCATCAGCACAGATCGATAAAAAATGGCGCACGAATCGTTAATCCGGATCCTCAATTATGATTATCAAGGGGTTACATCAGACCATTCCGAAGCACTGAATGATAAAACTTATGTCTCATCCGGGAATAGAATAGCCCCCGCTATCATCATTTATTCCATTATTACCTTCATTCTCCCCGAATGAGATGTACAACTTAATATTTCCCGCCGGACTATTCGTCCGGCTTTTTTTTGCCTGCTCTCCGCCGTTTCGCTATATCTCTGTCAACTTTCTTCACCCGATTAAAATAACCCCACCTTCTTTCCGCACAGATTGATAAATTCCGGCGCTATCGGGTCGCGTAGTGGTGAAATATCCGCCATGTTAATTTCCCTGCGTAATTAAGCAGGCGGCGATTTCGGGTGCGCCGGATGATCAGCGCTCACGCAGCGATTCTTTGACTTTATTCAGTGGCTTAATCAGATAATCCATGACGGATTTCTGTCCGGTTTTAATCTCCACGTTGGCCACCATGCCGGGCACAATCGGGAATTTTCGGCCTGCACGGTTGGTCAGCTCCGCTTTCTGCGTGCGGACGTAGACGCGATAGTAGTACTGGTCACGTTTCACCTCATCCTGCAGGGTATCTGGCGAGACCGTTTCCACCTCGCCGGGCAGGTCGCCATAGATAGAAGAGTCATAGGCGGTCACTTTGACAATCGCCGCCAGGCCCGGCCGGATAAAGGCGATATCGCGCGGGTTGATGCGCGTCTCGATCAGCAGCTGATCCTCCAGCGGCACGATCTCCATGAGTTTGCCGCCCGGTTCCAGAACGCCCCCCACCGTCGTCACCTGAATATCTTTTACGATACCGCGAACGGGCGAGTAGAGCGTGGCGCGTGTCAGCTGATCCTCTTTACCGGCGGCAACCTGCAACTGCGCATCCAGCTCCGCATTGTTTTTTACCTGCTCTTCATGGGCGCGCACCAGATAGTCGTTGCGCGCCTCATCGATTTTGCCGCGCAGATCGCTGACCTGACGACGCAGACGGATCACCTCTACCTGCCCTGCCGCGCCCTTAGCCACCAGCGGTTCTGTGAGCCGCAGCTCATCCTGGACCAGCCGCAGCGACTGCTGCAGGTTGCTGATGGTTTCCGTAAGGTTGCGACGCCGTGACTCATAGAGCTGGCGTTCACGCTGCACCAGCTGCGGCTCCTTCAGCGTTTCGGCGCTGAAGGTCAGCGGCGTGCCCGCCAGTTCCGCCTCCAGTCGCTCCGAGGAGGCGCGCAGCGTGCGCACTTTAGCCTGCGCCTCACCGAAGTTTGACTGAAAGCGGGTCGGGTCAAGCGTTGCCAGCACCTGCCCTTTCTCAACAATGTCACCTTCGTGCACGTTGAGCTGTTTGACGATGCCGCCATCCAGGCTGTCGATCACCTGTGCGCGACTGGAGGGCGTAACTTTGCCACTGCCGACCGTGACCTCATCGAGTATCGCGAAGTGTGCCCAGATCAGGAAAACCGCCAGCGCGGCGGTGCAGAGCCAGATAATCGCCGAGGTGCGGCGTTCATGACGGGCAAGATCTTTATCCACGATAACCAGACTCATACGCCCTCTCCTTTATTCGTTGATGGCGAGGTCGCCGGCACCGTCGCGCGGCGCAGGATCTCGTCGCGCGGGCCATCGGCCACGATCCGGCCGTTATCCATCACCACAATACGATCGACCATCTTCAGCAGCGCCGGACGGTGTGTGACCAGCAGCAGGGTCCGGCCGCTGATCCAGCCCTGCAGCTGACGGATCACATGCTCCTCAAGCTGCTCATCCATCGCCGCAGTGGGCTCATCAAGCAGCACTACCTGCGGCTGACGCAGGATCATCCTGCTCAGCATCACCATCTGCCGCTGACCGCCCGAGAGGCCGCGCCCGCCTTCATTGATAATCCGATCCAGGCTGGCCGCATCCTGCTGGATCAGCGACAGCGCGCCGCTGATGCGCAGCGCCTGCAGCATCTCCTGCTCGCTGGCATGAGGATTGCCGAGCATCAGATTCTGCCGCAGCGTGCCAAAGAAGAGGCGGGAGTCGTGCGAGAGCCAGCCAAGCTGACGGCGTAAATCGATGGGGTCGATACGCTCAATGTCCACGCCATCGACAATCACTTTGCCCTGGGTCGCCAGCGCCTGACCGGCCAGAATTTTCAGCAGCGTCGATTTGCCCGCCCCGACCTTGCCCAGAATGGCGATCTTCTCGCCGGGCTTAATCTGCAGCTGCTGCACATTCAGCACATTCTTTTCGTTCTCCTCGTCATAGCTGTAATGCACATTGCGCAGATCGTACTGGCCGGTGAGCGTCGGACAGTGGGCCAGGGTCGCCGTGTCCGGCTGATCGAGCGGCTTTTTCAGCAGCTCATCGAGCCCTTTCATCGCCATTTTGGCGTGCTGCCAGCGCGAGAAGACCATGGTGAGCTGCATCAGCGGCGCGATGGTGCGCGAGGAGAGCAGGCTACAGGCGACCAGCGTCCCGGTGGTAATCTGCGAGTCGAGCACCAGATAGACACCAAACACCAGCATTCCTGCGTAGGTCAGCTGCTGTACGGTTGAGGCCCAGCCGGTGAGACGCGCGCCCCAGAGCCGCTGCTGATTACTGATTGAGGCACTGACTTCGTGCGTCTGCTCCCACTGACGCTGGAAGTAGGGTTCTGCCTGCAGCGCCTTGATATCCTCAATGCCTTCGATGGTTTCCACCAGTACCGCATTGCGCAGTGCCCCTTCCCGCAACCCCTCTTTCGCCAGCCGCGCCATCGGGATCTGCACCAGCAGGCCGGGAATGACGATCAGTGGGATCGCCGCCAGCGGGATCAACACCAGCCAGCCGCCCACAAACGACATGATAAACAGGAACAGGATCACAAACGGCAGGTCGGCCGCCGCCCCGACCGTAGTCGAGGTCAGCAGCTCTCGCACCTGGTCAATCTCACGCAGCTGCGAGATAAAGGAGCCAGTCGATTTCGGTCGCGCCTCATTGCGGATGCTCATCGCCCGGGCAAACAGCATAGACGAGACTTTCAGGTCGATGCGTTTCCCCATCAGGTCGGAGACCTGGGTTCGCATCAGCCGGATAAGATATTCAATGGCCGCCGCGATCAGCACACCGACAAACAGTACCCACAGCGTGGATTCCGACTGGGCCGGGATCACCCGGTCATAGACCTGCATCGAAAAGAGGATCCCGGCCAGCGCCAGCACGTTGCTGACCACCGAAGCCAGCGAGATCTCGGTGATGCGCCGTCCCATGCCGCGAAAATTTTTCCAGAACCAGTGCGGTTCATAGGGCTGAATGAACTCGTCGATGCGCGCATCCCGGCCACGCGCGGCCACGCCCACGACACCGACATCACCTCTGGCGCGTGCCAGCAGTTCTGACAGGGGGCTCTCACGCACCACATCGCCGCCTTCACTGAGCCAGTAACGCGCACTCTCATCGGCATCAATTTCCTCCAGCACCGCCACGCTGGCATTCTCCAGCACCAGCACCACCGGCGTGATCTCCTGGCGCCAGCGCAGCGAATCCTGCGGCACCATGGTCAGATGCAGCCCCAGTAGCCCGGAGAGCCGTTCGAGCTGCTGTGCCACCGGCAGATGTTCGAACCAGCGCATCTGCTGACGCAGGGTTTTACCCTCGGCAGGCTTGCCGAATCGCGCGGCCACACGCAGCATGGCGGCGATCCAGTTGTCCGTATTCATACTCATGATTAATGCCTTATCCCTATTGCAGCGAAGGAAGGAGATCGCCGCTGCTTTGCTGGCGATCGATGCCCATGATGTCGAGCAGATTGTCTACGGCGGCGGCATAACGCACGGTCGCATCCCAGCCATCGTAGAGCGCGGTAATGCGTGAGCTGTCAGCCTGAAAGACATCCTGTTCTACGCTGAGCAGATCGTTGAGGCTGCGCTTACTCAGGCGATACTCATCGGCGTAGACATTGCGGGTATGGTCGGCGCTGGCGAGCTGTACTTCCCCGGCCGCCTGTCGCTGCTGTGCGCCGATCATGTCAGCATAGGCCGTCGAGGCGTTCTGATTGATGGCGAGCTTGGCCTGCTGAACCGCGGCCTGAGCCGCCTCACGATCCCCCTCGGCTGACTGGGTTCTGGCATTGACCAGGCCGCCCTGATAAAGCGGGGCTTCCACCTGCAGCTGCACTTCATCGTCCCAGTAGGATTGGCGATCGTTTTCATAACGGGTTCGCCCCGCCTGCACTTTGATGGTCGGCCAGTGGCCCGATTCGGCCTGACGCACCCGCTCACGGGCCGCCTCCTGCTTCGCCTGGGCGCTGCGCACCGCCGCGCTGCTTTCGTAGGCGATCCGGTCGAGGGTGATCTGCTGTTTCAGCAGCGCCTGAGGCAGTTCAGGCAGCGTGGCGGGGACGACGCCGGTCAGCACGGTCAGCTGCGCGGTAGCGGAACGAAGCTGCGCGCGATACTGCTCCACCGTTGCCTGCATAGCGGCGATGCGGGTTTCCGCCTGCAGCACATCTGACTGCGAATTGAGCCCGGCATCAGCGCGCAGTTTTGCAATATCGCGTACCCGCTGCAGCGAGGTGATATTGGTGCGCGCCGTGTCGGCCAGCGCCTGATAGCGTTTGACTTCGAGGTAGGCCTGCAGGGTATCTTCTG
Source organism: Pantoea graminicola (assembly GCF_048452665.1). Classification (NCBI taxonomy): domain Bacteria; kingdom Pseudomonadati; phylum Pseudomonadota; class Gammaproteobacteria; order Enterobacterales; family Erwiniaceae; genus Pantoea; species Pantoea graminicola. The sequence goes on from NZ_JBLWSJ010000002.1 coordinate 386,239, forward strand.
CCACGGTCGTCATCGAGTCGAACAACCCATAGCGATAGGCATCCGACAGCGCATGCTGCTCATCGATGGCACTGCCGGTGCGACCAAAGTCATAGAGAAGCTGGCTGAGCGTAATCCCGCCCGAACCGTTGTTGTTCAGGCTGCCAGCGGAGTCGGTCTGATGAGAGCGCCCCGCCGCGCCCTGCAGGGCAATCTGCGGATACCAGGCGCTGCGGGCGGCATCCAGATCGCCCTGCCCCACATGGATCTGTGCCGCCGCTTCCGAGATTTTCGGATTGCGGGCGAAGGCACGGAGAATGGCGTCACGCAGCGTTAAGCTGGCAACCTGCTCTTCGCTGGGGGCGGCACGCCAGTTAAATTCGGCTTTAGGTAAGGGTGCGGCCAGTGCCGCAGGAGTGACAACACCACTCAGGGCGTAGAGCAAAAAAGTTAATCGCGCTTTGTTCATTATCCATACCAACAGGGGTTCTTATCATCATGGTGTTTTTCCCGGTGAACAAAGCGTGCAAAAGGGGTGCTGCTCAGAAGCTGAGGGTACTTTTTCAATATTTTATTTATGGGTCGCAAGTCAGACGCTCCACGACCTTTAACATTATTAGATCATTTCACGCGCAGATTCCTGCTAAAAACAGATGAAATCTTTGATATTTCTGCCGGATGGCTGAAAAATAGCCACCTTCCAGCCTCACATGCCGCCAGGCTGAGTGAACAGTACGGCGCAGCAGGCAGTGATTTTATTAATGTATTCGCGCCTGATCCCGGGCGTGCCGCAGACGGCGTCAGCCGCTGTTTAAGCGGGTCTGTAGTGATCGCGTAACGCCGTTCTGAATCAGCCACCTGAAACAGGCAACAGCACCCTCTGTCACGCTTCCGGAACCGTCTGACCTGTCAGCGCGGGCCGCTGATACAGAGCGCCGGAACGGGCCCCCTGGTGCGATGCCGTTTGCTGCGCTTACCCTAAACTTTCAGGCTGTTGATGGATAGTGGCGATAGTCTGGAAAGTGCCGGGATGAAGACACGCAAAAAAGCGGGTGCTTTCGCACCCGCTTCGTCCCTTACCCTGTCAGCGTTCGGGGTCGTTACACGACGTGAACCTGCAGATTCTGCTGCACCAGCACATCCCCCAGCGTGTTATCGCTGCTCAGTGCCGAGTTGTGGTAGATCTCAAAGACTCTGCCCTCCACCGTGCGCTCGCCGCTGACTTCCCAGATCCCGCCGTTGCTGTTCGCCAGCGTCACCTGGCTGCCATCCGCCCCTTTGATCAGCAGATCGTCACTCTGTTTATCCGTGATGTTGAGTGCCTCATTGAGATCGAGCTTCACGGCGTTGGTGCCGGTTCTGCCCAGGTCGAGTACCTCAATGTGTTCGACCTTCAGGCCCAGCGCGGTGAGATCCAGCGTGAGATTCTCACCGTTAAGCACCAGGGTATCGGTGCCTGCACCGCCGTCGATGTGGGTAAAGTTAAGGTCGCTGACCGTCACGATATCCGCACCGCTGCTGCCGACCACCGAGGCGCCTTCTGCCGTGCTGCCATCTGCCAGCGTGATCACCACGCCGCCGATGGTGTAGCCCACCTCCTCTGCCGGGGCCGGGTCTGCGGCCACTGCCGCCACGGTCTCACTGACCGGAGCGGTTTCGCTGCTGCTGACCGGCGTCACGCTATCCGCCTCCGTGACCAGCGTGGAGGCTACCGCCACCGTGGCGCTGCTCTCCTCGCCGCTGGTGCTGGCCGTGTGCTGCGTCTCAGAGCCGACACTGGCGAGCGTGGCGCTGTCATCCACCACCGAGAACAGGGCAACCGACTCGGTTGCCGCCAGCGTCACCGGCAGCAGCGAGCCCAGGATCAGGGTGTTGGTGGTGGTGTAGCTGTTTCCGGCCGCATCGACAATCGAGACTTTGGCCAGGGTATTCAGCGACAGCAGCAGACCGCCAACCGACAGCAGCGACGGTGAGAAGTTAACGGCGTAACGTCCCAGCGCATCGGTCGTGGTCGTCAGCGTTGGTCCGTTACTGCCGTTGGAGAGCAGCAGCGTCACACTGACTTTCGAGCCCTGGGCCGCATTCAGCGAACCGCCCTGCACCACCAGGCCATAGAGCGCAGAACCGACCAGGCTGAGCACCGGATCGACCCCGACCAGCGGCTGGTTATGCGACAGCGCGGTAAAGGTGCTGTTGCTGGTCGCGGTGTTGCCACCGATATCCGCCACCGTCACGGTCAGCGGATGACTGCCGTCCGCGATCCCTTTCAGCGTTGCTGACGGCACGCTGACGCTCCATGTGCCATCCGCCCCGACCGTGGTGGTGAGAACCGCACCCGCCACGTTAACCGTGACCCTGCCGCCCACCGCGTTGGTGCTGCTTCCCCGGATGATTTCACCGCTGTTTGCTTCCGCGATGTTGAGGTAACCATCGCCGCCAAAGAAGCTGTTCACGCTCACCGTCGGCAGCGTGTGGCTCACCACCGCCAGCGACGACGACACTGTACCGGTGCTGCCTGCGCCGTTGACCACGCTGGCGGTCACGGTCTGCAGGCCATCCGCGATGGCGGCGAGGTTAGCCGCCGGCACGGAGAGGCTCCAGTTGCCGTTGCTGCTGACCGTGGTGCTGTAGGTCTGGCCGCCCAGCGTCACCCGCACCACCGATCCCTCGGCGTTGCTGGCGGTGCCGCTGATGGTCTGGGCCGTTTTCACATCCACGGCGCTCAGGGCACTGTCGCCAAACAGTGAGGTAATGGCGACCACCGGCGTCGACTGACTGATAACGCTGAGTGTACCGCTGCTGTTGACCACGTTGCCGTAGGCGTCCGTACCGGTCACCGTGACGGTCTTCGTGCCATCGGTGATCGCCGTCAGATCCGCCTTCGGTACGCTGATGCTCCAGTTTCCGCCGCTGACCACTTTGGTGGTGTAGGTCAGGCCATTCAGCGTGGCGCTGACCACAGAGCCTGCTGAGAGGCTGGAGGTGCCGCTCAGCGTCTGGTTAGAGGCCAGATCCGCCGCGCTCAGCACGCCATCGCCAAACACCGTATTGACGGATAGCGTGGGCTGAACCAGCCCCAGCGAAACGCCCGCGCTGGTGCTGCTGACGTTGCCGACCAGGTCGGTCACCGACGCGCTGACGGTGAAGTTACCGTTCAGCAGCGTCGAGAGCACCGCTGGCGACACCGTCGTTGAGAAGCTGCCGTCTGCGTTGACCAGCGCCGTGGCGGTGGTATTGCCAATCGCCAGCGTGACGCGGCTGCCTGCTGCGACCCCGGAAACGGTGCCGCTGATGGTCTGCGTCACCAGCGATTCCGCCAGGTTCAGCACGCCATCCCCGAATAGCGGATTCAGCGTGACTTTTGGCAGAGTGTGGATGCCGACCAGGGCGGTGGCATTCGCGCTGCTGGTGTTACCGGCGCTGTCGGTTACGCTGACGCCGACCGTCAGCGTGCCATCCGCCAGCCCCTGCAGCAGGGCTGGCGATAGCGGAACATTAAAGTTGCCGTTCACATCGGTCGACGTGACAAACTGCTGCGCGCCGACAGAAACCACCACGCGCGATCCCGCTTCCGCGCCGCCAATCACCCCACCCACCGTCTGTGCGAGCAGCGCGTCTGCCACATTCAGCAGACCGTCACCAAACAGCGGATTAATGGTGATGGTCGGCAGCAGCGTATCGACCCGGAACCCGGCGCTGGTGGACGCGGTGTTGCCCGCCGCGTCCGTCACCGACGCGCCGACGGTCAGGTTGCCCTGCGCCAGTGTGCCCAGAATATCCGGCGTGACCGTGGCACTGAACGCCCCGCCCGCACCCACCGTCGCGGTGACCTGGCTGTTGCCGACCGTGAGCGTCACCGTGGCGCCCTGGGCAACGTTGGTCACCACGCCGCTGATCACCTGGCTGGTGGCGATATCGGCCAGGTTCAGCACGCCATCACCAAACAGCGACGTCAGCGAAACCGACGGCGCCTGGGTAAAGACACCGATGGTTGTGCTGCCGGAGGCCACGTTGCCGGCCGCATCCCGGACGCTGACGCCCAGCGTCAGGTTGCCATCGAGCAGTGCGGTCAGATCGCTGGCCGGCAGGTTTACGCTCCAGGCCCCGCCCGCCTGCACCGTGGTGGTGTAGCTCTTGCTGCCAAAGGTAACCGTCACCTGCGAACCGGCCGCCGCATTCTGGATCACGCCGCCGACCAGCTGCCCGGCCGCGGCTTCCGCGATGTTCAGCAGGTTATCGCCGCCAAACAGCCCGGTAAGCTCACCCACCACCGGCACCGCATTGACAATCGACGTCACGGATTCCCCCACGGTACGGGTGTTGCCCGCGCCATCCGTCAGGGTCACGTTAAACGCCAGATTGCCATCGCCCAACAGACCCAGCACCGACGGCGGCACCACGATGGCCCATTTTCCATCCTGACCTACGCTGGCGGAGAGCGTGGTTCCGCCCAGCAGCACCGACACGGTCGCGCCCACGCCCGCCGAGGTCGCCACCCCGGAAATCGTCTGCGCCACGGTGGCGTCCAGCGCGCTGAGCGTGCCGTCGCCAAACACCGAATCGACCACCAGCGTCAGCGCGCTGTTGACCACTTTGTTGACCGTCAGCGTGGCGTCTGTCTGGTTTCCGGCGCCGTCACTGACCCGCACGCCAAACACCAGCACACCTTCCGTCAGGCCCGCCAGCACCTCCGGCGTCAGGTTAAGGCTCCAGCGTCCATCCGCACCGACGGTCGCGGTGGCGAGAGGCGCCGCATCGCCCAGGTAGAGAGCGATCGTCTGGCCCTCGGCCCCCTGCGCACTGCCGGTCAGCACCTGACTGGTCACCAGGTCAGCGGCGTTGATCAGGTTGTCGCCCAGGAATGCATCCACCTGCACCAGCGGCGCAGAGGTATTCACCGTGACCGGCTGGCTGGCTGTGCCCACGTTGCCCGCCAGATCGGTGAGCTGCGCGGTGATCACCAGCGTCGAGCCGTCGGTCAGCGCCTGCATGGCGCTGGCGGGTACGGTGGTGGACCAGCTGCCGTCGCTCTGCACAACGGCGCTGTAGGTCTGATTATCGAAGGTGACGGTGACCTGGCGGCCCGCTTCGCTGGCGTCGGTGGTGCCGCTGATGACTTGGCTGACACCGCTTTCACTGCTGTTCACCTGGTTATCGTCGGCAAAGTTATTGATAAACAGCGCCGGTGGCGTCAGGTCGATCAGAATATCTCCGCTGGTGCTGACCGGCGTGGTGCCGTCAGTGGCATTCACCGTGATCGTCACGCTGCCGTCCGCCTCCCCAAACGCGCTGACCGGCAGGGCCGCCGTTGACCAGTTGCCCTGCGCATCCAGCGTGGTGCTGTAATCCAGCCCCGCGATCACCACCGTGACCACGCCACCGGCACCCAGCCCGGATGAGGTGCCGCTCACTACCACCCCGCCCGCCAGATCCTGGGTGCTGATAATGTTGTCACCCGAGACGGTGCCCAGCGTCACCAGCGGCCCTGGCGGAGGCGTCAGATCGACCGCCAGGCTGACCGAGCCCGTGCCGGTATTGCCGGCCAGATCGGTCACCGCCAGGGCCAGGGTTGTCGTGGTGCCAAAGGTCGCCATCTGCTCTGGCGTCAGCGTCACGCTCCAGCTGCCGTTGGCCGCCACAATCGCGGTGCCAAGCAGCGTGTCATTCAGCGAAACCGTCACCACAGTTCCCGGTTCGGCACCAGTCGCCGTGCCGCTGAGCAGCTGCGGCTGAATGCTCTCGCCGTAATTCAGCACGTTGTCGCCGGTAAAGTCCGTGATGCTGAGCACCGGCGGCGTGGTGTCGAGCACCAGCGAGCTGTTAATCGTCGCGCTGTTACCCGCGCCATCGGTGACCGTGATGGTGACCGGATAGGTGCCATCCGTCAGCGCCGAAAGCTGGTCCGCTGTCAGCGGCACCGCCCAGTTACCGCTGCTATCGGCCGTGGTGGTGTAGCGTTCGCCCCCCAGCGTCAGCTCGACGCGCTGATTCGGCTCCGCCTTGCCGGTCGTGCCGCTCAGGTTAATCCCGGCGGCAGCCTCATCAGCATTCACATAGCTGCCCAGGAAATCCGGGCTGACCACCGGTTTCGGTGCGATGAAGCTGGCGAAGAACGGCAGCTGCGCTGATGCGCTGTTGCCCGCCGCATCCACGACGTTAACCGTCAGCGTCTGCGCGCCATTCGTCAGCGAATTCAGGGCATTGGCCGGAATGTCCACCGTCCAGTTGCCGTCCGTATCCACCGTACCGGAATAGCGGCTGCCGTTGAGGTCAACGGTAATGCTGACCGCCTGATTTGCCCCGGTGCTGCCGGTAGTACCGGTCAGAGTGACCCCGGCCGCGGCTTCGCTGATGTTCAGCTGGTTATCGCCGCCAAAGGTGTCCGGACTAAAGGTCGGTACCGGCAGGGTAACCGCCGTCACCACGTTCAGCGCGGTGCTGTCGCTGTTACCGGCGATGTCTGTCGCGGTCACGGTGATGGTGTGGCTGCCGGTGGTAAAGGTCGCTAACTGATCTGGCGAGAGCGTCAGCGACCAGCTGCCATCGTTCTGCACCGTGGCGGCCAGTGGCTCATTGTCGTTGAAACCTGAGATCAGCACCGCCACCGTCTGTCCGGCACCGGTAATACCGGTGGATCCCGTCAGAACCTGCGGATTGAGAGCCTCGGCCACGTTGAGCGCCCCGTCGCCAAACGGCAGATTCAGTGTGACATCCGGCAGCGTGTTGATGGCCACCAGCACCGTGCCGTTGATGCTGGCGCTGTTGCCACTGGCGGAGGTGACCGTCACGCTGACCGGCCAGTTACCGTCCGGCAGGCTCTGCAGCAGGGCCGGAGAGAGGTCGAGCGTCCAGCGCGTCCTGTCTGCACTCAGTTCCGCGTCATAGCGCGTGCCATTGATGGTCACCGTCACGCTCTCGGCATCCTGACTGTTCACGGCCCCGGTCAGGAAACCGCCCTCGGCCGCCTCTGCGGCATTGATACGGCCATCGGTGAAGGGCGTATCCAGCGTCGGCTCCGCCAGTGGCGTCAGTGCCGAGGTGAAGGTTTTGCTCACCTGGCTGCTGTTGCCTGCGCGGTCGGTCGTCACCAGGGTCAGCGTGTGCACACCGGCGCCCAGGCTGGCGATCACCTCCGGCGTCAGGCTGGCGCTCCAGTTCCCGCTGGCGTCAACCGTGACTGCCAGCGGGATGTTCTGATCGCCCACCGTGACGCTCAGGGTCTGACCGGCCACCACCGTTGAGGTGCCGGTGACCTGCTGAACCACACCCGCTTCCGTGATGTTGATGATGTTGTCACCAAACAGAATATCGGTGAAAACGGCGGAAACCGGAGGTGTCCTCAGGACCTCCACGTCTGCGGTTACCTGCGCCGGATTGCCGGCCGCATCTGTGGCGGTGACCACCACCTGCGTCACCCCATCGACCAGCGCGTCCAGCGCGTCCGGATCCAGCGTAAGCGTCCAGTTGCCGCTGGCATCGGTAGTGGTGCTGAACGGCTGCGAACCGACAGTGATGCTCAGTACGGTGCCTTCCGCCAGGTTGGTGCTGCCGCCACTCAGCGTCAGCGACCCTGCAATATCGGCGTCACTGACCAGCGCATCGCCAAACGGCGTCTGCAGGGTCAGGGCGGGCGGCGCATTAATCGCCACATCGATCGACAGATCGCTGTTCGTCGTGACATTGCCCGCGGCGTCGGTGACCGACACGCTGATGCCGTTCGTGCCATCCGCCAGCTGCTGCAGATCGGCGGTGGGTATCGTGACCGACCAGCTGCCGTCCTCCGCGGCCGTGGTGGTGTAGCTGACGTTATTGAGCGTCACCGTGACCGGCAGGCCACCAGTGGTGGTGCCCCCGATGGTGAGATCCTGGAGCGATTCCGCCACGTCCAGGATATCACCTGCGCTGACCGTGATGCCGGTCAGTGCAGGTGGGGTGGTAATGAAGCTGACCTCCTGGCTGACGGTGGCCGGATTACCGGCCGCGTCGCTGGCCGTGACGGTAAAGGTTTGCGTGCTGCCGGACGCCAGGCCGGTAAAGGCGCCGGACGGCACCGTTACGCTCCAGTTGCCGTCAGCGTCGAGAGTGGTGGTGTAATCATTGCCGTTAAACGATACCGTGACCTGCGTGCCGGCGGCCAGCCGGGTACTGGCGCCGCTGACCACCACATCCGCGGCGGCCTCAATCGCATTGATCACATCATCCCCGGCCACCACATCGAGCGTCAGCGTCGGCTGAACCTGATCACTGGCCAGCACGACCAGCGAGGCGCTGCTGCTGGCCGGATTGCCCGATGCATCGGCGGAGACCACCACCAGCAGCTGGTCGCCATCCGGCAGATTAGCGAGATCGGCGGCAGGAACGGTCACCGTCCAGAGTCCCTCTCCGTCGACCGTGCCGCTGTACTGGATCCCGTTCAGCGTAACCGTCACCAGCTGGCCTGTCGCCAGGTTGGTGCTGCCGCCGCTGATAGCCAGATCCTGCTGCGCTTCGGCCTGATTCAGGAAGTTATCGCCACTGATGGGATCGATGGTCAGGGCAGGCAGATTCGCGCTGTCCGCAGCAAGCGTCAGGGTCTGCGGCACCGTGGTCGGGTTGCCCGCCGCATCCGTCAGCGTCACCTCAACCGGATAGTTGCCGTCTGCCAGCCCCTGAAGGACGCTGGCGGGCAGCGTGACCTGCCAGCTGCCGTCAGAGAGTACCAGGGTGGTGTAATCCACATTCTGGAAGCTGACGGTCACGGTCTGTCCGGCATCCCCGACCGACGCGCTGCCGCTGATGGTGACGGGTTCCAGCACCTCCAGTGAGTTGATGATGTTGTCACCGCCGATCGGATTCAGGGTCAGCGCCGGTGGCGTCAGATCCACCGTCACCGCGCGGGTCAGCGACCCGCTGTTACCGGCGGCATCGCTGGCCGTGACCACCAGATCATTGACGCCCGGGGCCAGTAACTGCAGCTGTTCCGGCGTTAAGGTCAGTGTCCAGTTGCCCTGCGCATCCACCGTCGCAGAGTAATCATTTCCGCCCAGCGTTACCGTTACCGACTGGCCGCTGCCCGCGACGCCGGTGGTGCCGCTCAGCGTCTGGCTGAGCGCCGACTCGGCCAGGTTGAGATAGCCGTCGCCAAACGGGGTGTTAAGGCTGATCGCGAGGTCGCCGGTCGCCACGCTGATCTCGCGCGTTTCAGTCACCGGATTGCCTGCCGCATCACTGACCGTTACCGTCAGGATATAGGCCCCGGCCGGAATGCCCGCCAGCGCCCCGGCAGGCAGCGTCAGGCTCCAGTCGCCATCCTGGCCCACGGTGGTGGTCCAAATCTGATTATTCAGGGTCACGGTGACCCGCTGTCCGGCCTCCGCACTGCTGCTGCCACTCAGTTCAATCGGGGCAAGGCTTTCAGCGATATTGACGATGTTGTCATCCGCGACGGCATTCAGGGTCAGGGTCGGTGGCGTCAGATCGACCGTCACGCTGCCCTGGCTGCTGCCGCTGTTCCCGGCGGCATCCTGAACCGTCACGGTGTAGTCCACCACCGCTTCCGGCAGATCGGCCAGCGCCGTGGCGGGCACGCTGACCTGCCAGTTGCCGTTGCTGTCGACCGTGCCGGTGTAGGTGAGGCCATTCAGCAGCACGCTGACCGTCTGACCGTCGCCTGTGATGCCCGTGGTGCCGCTCAGCGTCTGGGCGGTGGCGATCTCGCTGCTGTTGAGCGTGCCGTCACCGAAGGCCGACACAATCTGGGGTGCCGGCGGCGTGGTCAGCACGCTGAGCGAGGCTTCGCTGCTCAGGGCCGCCCCCCCGCTGTCCGTCGCCGTGACCGTCAGCGTGTAAGGGCCGTCAGCCAGCGCCGTCAGCGCCTCAGCCGGAACGATAACGCTCCAGCGGCCGTCGGCCGACACCTGGGCGGTGTAGCTGACACTGTTGAACAGCAGCGTAACCAGATCGCCCTGCGGCACGTTGACGGCGCTGCCGGTGACGATCAGCGGCTGACCCAGCTCCAGCGCATTCAGGTAGTTGTCACCGCTGATGGCGTCAAGCGACAGGCCAGAGGCGTTGCTGTTGACGTCGAAGGTCAGATCACGGGTGGTGGTGTTGCCCGCCGCATCGCTGACGGCCACGGTGAAGGTGGCGCTGCCATCGGCAAGGGCGGCCAGCGCACCGGCTGGCACGATCAGGCTCCATGCCCCGCTGGCCTGCACGACGCCGCTGTAAACCGTACCGTCGAACGCCAGCGTGACCAGCTGGCCCGCTTCGACGTTGGTGGTGGTGCCGGTCAGACGCTGATCGGTCAGGCGTTCCGCGCCATCCACCACGTTGTCACCGGCAAAGGCATCCAGCGTCAGGGTGGGCAGCGTGCCCGCCTCCACTTTCAGCGTCAGATCGCGGCTGCTGGTGGTGCTGTTTCCGGCTTCATCGGTGGCGGTGACCGTCAGCGGATAGCTGCCGTTGCCCAGCCCGCTGTAAACAGTGGCGGGCAGCGCCAGCGACCAGTTGCCGTTGATGTCAGCGGTGGTGCTCAGGGTGGTGCCATTGAAGCTGGCCACGATCAGCGCATTGCCGTCGCTGCTGCCGCTCAGCGTCAGCGGCTGCTGACTCTCCACCGCGTTGATGATGCCATCGGACGGGGTGATAAAGTTCAGCGCCGGCGGCAGCGTATCGACCTGCAGCGTCCCCCCGGCCTGACTGCTGTTGCCCGCGACATCGCTGACCTCCACGGTGTAAGGGGTGCTGCCCTGGGGCAGCGCAGCCAGCGCCTGTGGCGGAAGCGCCACCTGCCAGTTGCCTGCGGCATCGACCGTGCCGCTGTAGCTGATCCCGCCCAGGGTGATGCTGACGGTCTGGCCGTCGCCCGTCACGCCGGTGTTGCCGGTGATCGCGCCACCGGCAGCGGCTTCCTCAGCGTTGAGAATGCCATCCGTAAAGGCCACGCCCGGTGTGGCGACCGGCAGGGCGCTGGCCACCACGGTCAGGGTGGCGTCGCCGGTTGCCAGCGTCACTCCGTTAACGTCGCTGGCGGTCGCGGTGATCGTCTGCGGGCCATCGGCCGCCGTGCTGAAGGTCTCCGGCGGCAGCGTCAGGCTCCAGCTGCCATCGGCATTTACCGTCGTGCTGGCCGTGGCGCCGCTGGCGACCACGGTGATTAGCGTGCCCGCAGGCAGGCCGCTGGTGCTGCCGCTGACCGCGACAGGCTCACCCCGCTCCAGCGCGCTGAGGTAGTTGTCGCCGCTGATCGGCGCCAGCGCCAGCGACGGCAGGGTAGTGTCGACCGTGAAATCAAGCTGGCTGCTGGTGCTGTTCCCCACGGCGTTGATCACGCTGACGCTCAGGCTCTGACTGCCCTCACCCAGCTCCGCCAGCGCCCCCGCAGGCAGAATAATACGCCAGTTGCCGCTGGCCCCGACGACCCCGCTGTAGTCGGTGCCATTCAGGGAGAGGATGACCTGCTGCCCCGGCTCGACGTTACTGCTGCTGCCGCTGACCGTAATCGGCTGCAGCTGCTCGGCCGCCGTGACGATGCCGTCGCCGGCAAAGGTGCTGCTGTCGACACTCAGCACCGGCTGGATCTCCGGCGCAGTGGCAACGTTCAGATTCACTACCTGGCTGCTCTGGTTGCCGTTCGTGCCGGTTTCGGTAACGGTAACCGGAAGCGTGCCCGGCGGCAGCGCAGCCAGCGCCTCAGGCGCAATCTGCAGCGTCCACTGACCGTTGACACCGACGGTGGTGCTGTAGAGCTGGTCATTAAACTGAACGGTGACAATGTCGCCATTCTGACCGCTGCCGCTTACCTGCAGCGGTTGCAGGACTTCGCTGCTGTTCAGGGCATTGTCCCCGCCGATCGGGGCGACGGCCAGCGGCGGCAGCGTGGTGTCTACCGTCAGCACGCTGTTCTGGCTGTTGCTGTTCCCGATGGCATCGGTCACGGTCACCACCACCGGATAGCTGCTGCCATTGGTCAGTCCGGCAAGCGCCGCAGGCGGCACCGGCAGTGACCAGTTACCCGCCTCGTCAACCGTGCCGGTGTAGGTCACGCCATTCAGCGTCACGCTGACGCGGTCGCCCGCGCTTCCCGACCCGCTGAAGCTGAAGCCGGCCGCCTGCTCGGCGTTATTCAGGATGCCATCCCCGGCAGGCGTATTCAGGCTGAAGTCCGGGGCGGCGGTGTCGACGGTCACCGGGAACGGCGTGGTAGCCACATTGCCGTTCGCCGTGGTCACGGTCACGTTAAGATCGTAACGTCCATCGTTCAGCGACTGCAGGTCGGCAGAGGGCAGCGTGGCGGTCCAGCGACCAGCAGCGTCCACCACCGCGTCATAGGACTCCCCGTTCAGCGTCAGGCTGACGCTGCTGCCTGGCGTCACGGATCCGCTGATGGTCAGATCGGCTGCCGCTTCCGCCGCGCTGATGATGCCATCGGTGGCAATCGGATCGACGGTCAGCACCGGCAGTCCGGTATCGACCGTCAGCGGTACGCTGATGCTGTTGCTGTTGCCCGCGACATCCGTGACCGTCACGGTAATCGGGTTGCTGCCCTGCGCCAGTGCCTGAAGTACGGACGGCGGCAGCGTCACGCTCCAGTTGCCGTTCGCCTCAACCGTGGCCGGATAGCTGATACCGCCCAGGGTCACGCTGACCGCCTGCCCCGGTTCGACCGAGCCGGTCAGCGTCTGCGCCACGCTGGCTTCCGCCGTATTGAGGACGCCATCGGTAAAAGGCGTATTCACCTGCGGTTCGCCTGGCGGTGTGGTCGCCACCAGCAGGGGCTGACTGGCCTGCACCCCACCTGACGACGCGGTGACGGTGAGCGTGCCCTGCGGCAGATTCGCCAGATCGGCGGCCGGTATGCTCAGCGTCCAGGCACCGTTTTCATCGGTCAGGGTGGTGTAAACCGTCCCGCCCGGCACCAGGGTTACGCTGATCGGGCTGCCCGCAGGCAGGTTCGCCGATGCACCGCTAAGGATAAGATCACTCTCCGCTTCCAGCGCATTCAGCGTGCCATCATCGCTGACTGGCGCAATCGAGAGCAGCGGTTCCGCAGAGGTGACGACGGTGAGCTGTCCGCCGGAAGGCTGCGCCGGGTTACCGGCCAGGTCCGAAATCGCCACGGTAAAGGGTTTATCCCCCGCCGCGCCCAGCGATCCGGCGGGCAGCGTGACAAGCCAGCTGCCGTCAGCCCGGACGACGCCATCATAAGACTGACCGTTAATGGTCAGCAGCACCGGCTGGCCGGCCGGAACGTTGGTGACACTGCCCGTCACCAGAATGTCCGTCAGCTGTTCGGCGCTGTCGATCTGGTTATCGCCGGTGACGGCATTGATGGTCAGCACCGGCGGGTTCTCCGCCAGCACAGTGACGCCGGAGCTCAGCGTGCTGCTGTTGCCATAGGCGTCGCTGAGCACCACGTTAATCGGATAGTTCGCATCGCCCAGCTGGCTGACGATCGCGGCAGGCACCGTCACGCTCCAGAGGCCATCAGTGCCCACGGTCGCCGTGTAGGTTTCACCGTTGAACGTCACGCTGACCAGGTTGCCCTGCGCGCCGCCACGTCCGTCAAGCACCAGATCCTGAGTATGTTCCACAATATTGATATAGCCATCGCTGGCTGGCGTAGCGAGCTCCAGCAGCGGCGGTGTGGTCGCAAAGATCAGCGAACTGCCGGTCTGGGTGCTGTTGCCATCGGCGTCTGTCGCCACGACCGATATCAGCTGCGTGCCGTCAGGCACACGGGTCAGGTCGGCGGCCGGAACGGTCACGCTCCAGCTGCCATCCTGCGCCACAACAGCGGAATAGGTCAGGTTGTTCAGGGTGACACGAACGATATCCCCTTCATCGCCGGTTCCGCTGACGATCAGCGGCTGCCGGGCATCTTCGACGTTAATCACCCCATCCGGAGCAGGATCGTTCAGCGTCAGCGACGGCAGCGCCGTCGACACCCGCAGCGCGGTGCTCCGGGTGCTGCTGTTCCCGGCCGGATCGGTCACCGTGACCGTCACCGGCAGGGTCTGATTCGGCAGCACAGTCAGATCGGCTACCGGTACGGCGGCACTCCAGTTGCCGTCATCGCCAACCAGGGCGCTGTAGGTTTTGTTATTGAGCGTCACCGACACGCTGTCGCCTGGCTGACCGGTGCCGCTGATCTGCAGGGGCACCGTCAGTTCACTGTTTGTCAGGACACCATCGCCGCCCGGCGCATTGACGGTGGCCACCGGAAGCTGCGTGCTGACCGTCAGGGTTTCGGTCTGCGAAGCCGTGTTACCGCTGGCGTCGGTCAGCGTTATGGTCAGCGGATAGCTGCTGCCATCGGCCAGCGCCTGCAGCGCGCTCGCAGGCAGATCCACACGCCAGCTGCCTTCCCCATCCACGGTAGCAGTGTAGGTCTGGTTGTTCAGCGAAACAGAAACGACCTCGCCCGGCCGGGCACCTGAACCGCTGACCGGCACGCCTGCCGCCACTTCAAGGCTGTTGAGGATGCCATCGCCGCCCGCGATCTCCCCCACAATCAGAACCGGCGGCAGCGTATTGACGCTGAAGTTCAGCGTCTCGTCCACGCGGTTGCCCGCCTCATCGATCGCCGTGACCGTCAGGCTGTTGGCACCCTGCGGCAGCAGAGCCAGATCGCCCGCTGGCAGCGACAGGCTCCAGCTTCCGTCATCGTTGACGGTGGTGCTGTAGGTTCTGCCGTTAAGCTGCAGCTCGACCCGCTGGCCCGCCACGGCTTTCCCGGTGCTGCCGCCGATCAGCAGATCGCTGCCCGCCTCCAGCTGATTGAGAACGCCATCGCTGATCGCGCTCTCTGCCAGCGTAATCTGTGGCAGCGTGTTCACCACCACGTTCAGCTGGGCGGCGTCAGTCAGCAGCGCGCCGGTGGCGTCGGTGGTCGTCGCCGAAATCAGTTTGATGCCGTCGGTGATCCCCGCAAGATCGCCCGCCGGTACGGTGATGCTCCAGAACCCGTTGCTGTTCACCACCGCGCTGTAGGTGCTGTTGTTGAAATCAACCAGCACCGCCTGTCCCGGATTGACACCCACCGCAGAGCCGTTGATAACCAGGTCGCTGCTCAGCTCCTGCAGGTTGAGGAAGCCATCCAGGCTGACAGGTTCGGTGATCGTGATAACACCCGGCTGTCCTGGCGCGGGCTCCACATTGATGTCGCGGCTGTTGGTCGCCTGAAGCCCCGCCGCCGTCGAAACGCTGACCGCGATGGTGGCGCTCCCCGCCGCCAGGGCGCTGAGTGCCGCAGACGGAATCGACACGCTCCAGCTGCCGTCGGCATTGACCGTGCTGCTGTAGTTCTGGCCGCCGAGCGTAATCAGGACCGTCTGGCCCGCCTCCACATTGCTGGTGCTGCCGGAGAGGGTCTGATCCAGCGCTTTCTCGCTGTTATCGAGCAGGTCATCACCCGCAAAGATGGCGATCGCGATCGCCGGTGTGCCCGGTTGTGACGGGGTCTCTACCACAATCGCCCGATCTTCATTCGCTACGATCCCGGCCTGGGTGGTGACGCTGGCACTGATGGTCACACTTCCCGCCGCCAGAGCGGCCAGGGCGCTGGGGGGAACGTTCAGGCTCCAGCTGCCATCCCCGTTGACCGTGGCGCTGTATGTCTGGTCGCCCAGCGTGACCGTCACAATCTGACCAGCCTCGACATTCGAGGTGGTGCCGCTGAGCAGCTGTTCGCTGTTCTTCTCATCGTTGTTCAGCACATCATCACCGGCAAACGGATTGATGGTGATCACGGGCTCGCCCGGCTGGGTCACCGGCGCCTCAACGGTGATCGGCAGGCTGTCGCTGACGGCGGTTCCCGCCGCGTTGCTGACCGTGGCCACCAGAGTGACCGTTCCGGCGGCCAGGGCGGCAAGCGCATCCGCCGGGATGGCGATATTCCAGCTGCCGTCGGCGTTGACCGTGCCGCTGTAGCTCTGACCGCCCAGCGTCACCGTGACAAGCTGGCCCGCCTCGACGTTAGTCGTGCTGCCGGAGACTGCCTGCGCCTCCAGCTTCTCATCGTTGCTGAGGATGTTATCACCGGCAAAAACGTTGATGACCAGGGTCGGCGCGCCGGGCGCGGTGCCGGATGCCTCGACCAGGAAGTCACGCGTTTCGCTGATCGCCGTGCCGTTCTGATCGCTGACCGTGGCGCTCAGGGTTGCGCTGCCAGCGTTCAGCGCCGCCAGAGAGCTGGCCGGGATCGTGACGCTCCAGCGGCCATCCGCGCCAACCGTAGCCGTGAAGAGTTCTCCGTTCAGGGTGATGGAGACCTGCTGGCCTTCGCCGATGTTGGTCGTGCCACCGCTCAGTAGCTGATCGCTGGCTTTTTCGCTGTTGCTGAGGATGTCATCCACGGCAAAGGCGTCGATGGTGAGGGTAGCGGCGCCCGGCTGCGTTGCCGGGGCCTCGACGGTGATCGGCAGTGTGGCGGTAACGCTGTCGCCCGCCGCATTCGCGACCGAAACGGTCAGCGTGGTGCTGCCTGCCGCCAGCGCGCTGAGAGCCTCTGAAGGCACCGTGACGCTCCAGCTGCCATCACTCTGTACGCTGGCGCTGTAGGTCTGCCCGCCCAGAGTGACCGTGACAATCTGACCAGGTTCAATATTGGTGGTCGTGCCGCTGACCGGCTGACCGACCGCTTTTTCTTCGTTGCTCAGCAGGTTATCGCCCGCGAAGTTATCAAGGATAAGACCCGGCTCGCCCGGCTGCGTGGCCGGAGCCTCCACCGCAATGTCGCGGGTTTCGGTGGCGATGACGCCCGCGGCGTTGCTGACCGATACGTCGATCGCGCTGGAACCTGCAGGCAGATCCCCCAGCGCGGCGGCCGGGATGCTCACGCTCCAGTTTCCATCGCCATCCACGGTGCCCAGGTAAGTCTGGCCGCCCAGGGTGACGGTCACTGTCTGACCCGCCTCGACGTTGGTGGTGGTGCCGGAGAGCGTCTGGGTGGTGCCTTTTTCGTCATTGCTCAGGATGTCATCCCCGGCAAACTGACCGATGGTGATCACAGGATCGCCCGCCTGCGTGACCGGGGCCTCGACATTCAGCGGCAGGCTGTTGGTCGCGGTGTCACCGGCCGCATTGCTGACCGACACCGTCAGGGTGGTCGTGCCCGCCGCCAGTGCG
The DNA here is from genome assembly GCF_048452665.1 of Pantoea graminicola. NCBI lineage: Bacteria > Pseudomonadati > Pseudomonadota > Gammaproteobacteria > Enterobacterales > Erwiniaceae > Pantoea > Pantoea graminicola. Next base: position 403,327 of record NZ_JBLWSJ010000002.1, read on the forward strand.
CTCAGGGCTGCCGACGGCAGCGTGATGCTCCAGTTGCCCTGTGCATCCACGGTGCCGCTGTAAGTCTGTCCGCCGAGGATCACCGTCACCAGCTGACCCGGCTCGACGTTGCTGGTGCTGCCGGTCACGGTCTGGTCGGTGGTTTTCTCGGCATTACTCAGCTGGTTATCGCCGGTAAAGTCATCCAGCGTGATCGCTGGCGGGCCGGTCACTACCGGCGTATCGACGCTGATGGTGCGGTTTTCGCTGGCCTCGGTGCCCGCCTGGTTAGTCACGACGGCGGAGATTGCGATCGATCCGGCGGCCAGGGTATTCAGCGCCGCAGACGAGAGCGTGACGCTCCAGTTGCCCTGCGCATCCACCACCGCGCTGTAGGTCTGATCGCCCAGCGTGATGGTCACAACCTGCCCCGCCTCCACGTTGGCGGTGCTGCCGCTCAGCAGCTGGTCGCTGTTTTTCTCGCTGTTGCTGAGGATGTCATCCCCCGCAAACTGATCGATGGTGATAACCGGCGTGCCCGGCTGCGTCACCGGTGCCTCGACGGTAAAGGTCAGGCTGCCGCTGGCGACGGTGCCCGCCTGGCTGGTGACGGTGGCCGTGGCGGTGGTGGTGCCGGAGGCGAGTGCCGCCAGCGCATCGGCAGGCACGGTGATGCTCCAGCTGCCGTCGGCCGCGACGCTGCCGCTGTAGCTCTGCCCGCCCAGGGTGACCGTCACGATCTGTCCGGCCTCGACGTTGCTGGTGCTGCCGGAGAGCGTCTGCGGCGTGGTTTTTTCGGCGTTGCTCAGCACGTCATCGCCGGTAAACGGCGCGATGGTCAGGGCTGGCACGCCAGGCGTGGTATCCGGGGCCTGCACCTGAATGCCCAGACTGGCGGATGCCGTGGTGCCGGCGGCGCTGGTGACGCTGACGTTGATGGTGCTGCTGCCTGCGGCCAGCGCGGAGAGCGCGGCGGCCGGAATGGAGACACTCCAGCTGCCATCTGCGCCCACGGTGGCGTTATAGGTCTGACCGCCCAGGGTGACCGTCACGATCTGCCCGGCCTCGACGTTACTGGTGCTGCCGGAGAGGGTCTGCGGTGAGGTTTTCTCGTTGTTATCCAGCAGATTGTCGCCGGCAAACGGATTGACGCTGATACCAGGCGTGGCGGGCGTGCCAGGATCCGGTGCGGCCACGGTGACGGGCAGGCTGCCATTCGCCGTCGTGCCCGCGCCGTTGGTGACGCTGACATCGATGGTGGTGGCGCCCGCCGGGAGGGCCGCCAGCGCGGCGGCCGGAATGGTGACGCTCCAGCTGCCGTCCGCCCCGACGGTAGTGTTGTAGGTCTGGCCGCCCAGCGTCACGGTGACAATCTGGCCCGCTTCGACATTGCTGGTGCTGCCGCTCACCACCTGATCGCTGGTTTTCTCGGCGTTATCCAGTACGCCATCGCCGGCAAAGGCGTTCAGGGTGATGGCGGGGGTGCCTGGCGTGACCGGGGTTCCGGGATCGCTGCCGCCACCGTTCCCCCCGCCACCGCCGCCGCCACCACCACCGCCTAAGCCCACGGCCAGTCCGGCTAAGCCCAGCACGCCCAGACCGCCCGCCGTGATCACGCCCATCGAAGTGTTGGTGTTATCGGCCAGCAGCAGCGGCTCTACGCTGTCCAGGGATTCATAGGTAGGCGTAACCGAACTGGATGCCAGTTCAGCGCTCTCGGCAGTCTGCGGGAAAAGCGCATGTTCCGGCGGATTGACGCCATCGTCGAACACCAGCTCGCTGTGCTGGCCATCAGCGTCGTCCAGAAAGAATTTCTGATAGCGAACGGTGCTGCCATCGCGCATGTGCAGCACCAGGTCGTTGCCCTGACGTTCATACTGGGTCACCAGGGCGCGCGTGCCATTGATGCGCACGACGCTGGGCTCGGTGAGGTTAATGGATTGTGATGAACCGCCAACAGATTGCGAGATGAGCGTGCCATTTTCGCGCGAGATAATGTCTACACGGCCTTGCGTGAGTTCTGCCATTTTTAACCTCTATTCCACCAGACTGGCTAATATACTGAATCCATAAACATAAATTATTTTTATGCTTATGAAATTCACATGTAGGTTATCCTCCCGGAAACGGAAGGCATATCCACCTGGTGGCCGGATAAACGGCGCAGCAAAACTACGGCAAAGACCCGAATCATCACGGGAAGTGTCGCTATTTTTTGTTGGAGTTTTCGTACAGACTCGCGGGAAACGTAACGGTTCTGACAGATTGATTTTTAGCGTAGCCCGATGAAAAATCAATTTCAATGTGCAGATTTCATTATGATTTAATACTTTTTACATAAGAGAAACGTGGAAAAGCGTTTTCTGAAAATGCGCTTCCCCATTGTTTTTTCATGTCAATTTATTGCTGACTGTTTCCATAAATGATGTAAAAAGGTGAACAAACCCGCGTTTCAGAAACTTTATAGCGCGTTAAAAAATTTGTTAAATATGCGAGTCGGCCAGCATTTATTGGTGGCCCTTTTTTCGCTGGCCGCCGTTAACCCGTTCAAAGCGAGCAGGAAATTTGCGTTAAGTCGACAGGCGCACCGCCGACTGATGCCAGGAAAGTTCTGGAAAAAATTCGCGGCGCAATAAAAGTCGGTAAACTCCCGGCTTTATGATTTATACGATGTTGCTGCACGACTTCTGATAAGAGGTGCAAGGGCCGCTCACTCACGGCCAGTGCTACACTTTTCCGCTTTACCTTTGATGAATCTGACCTATGACCGCACTGGACGCTGCACAACAACATAAACAGCAGAGCCGCCTGAACTGGGGCACGCGCACCATCTTTCTGATCAATGGCTTAGGGATGTCCGCCTGGGCACCGCTGGTTCCGTTTGCCCGCGATCGCCTGCAGCTCAGCGGCGCTTCGCTGGGTGCCTTGCTGCTCTGTCTGGGGATCGGGTCGCTCGCCGCCATGCCCGTCACCGGCACGCTGGTGGCACGCTTTGGCTGCCGCCGGGTGATGGCCTTTTCGACGCTGCTGGTGCTGATGATGATGCCGCTGCTGGCAACGGCTGACTCGCATCTGGTGATGGCGGCGGCGCTGATGCTGTTTGGTGCCGGGCTGGGCATGCTGGATGTGGCGATGAACTATCAGGCGGTGCAGGTCGAGCAGGCCGCTGACAAACCGATGATGTCCGGCTTTCATGGCTTCTTCAGTCTGGGCGGCATTCTGGGCGCGGGCACGGTCAGCCTGCTGCTGAGCCGGTCCTTTACCCCGCTGGCCGCCACGCTGGTGGTGATGGCCGTTATGCTGCTGCTGTTGCTGTGGCGGCTGCCGGTATTAATGAACGAGCGCCTGCACCAGCCCGACCAGCCCTGGCTGGTGATCCCGCGCGGCTGGGTCGCATTTCTTGGCCTGCTCTGCTTTATTCTCTTTCTGGCGGAGGGCGCCGTCCTGGACTGGGGCGCCCTGCTGCTGCTGCAGAATCCGGCGATGACCCCGGCCTATGCCGGACTGGGGTATGCGATCTTCTCAGTGGCAATGACGCTGGGCCGTTTCAGCGGCGATAAGATCATTGCACGCTTTGGCCGCTATCCGGTAATGCTGACGGGTGCGCTGACCGCTGCAGCGGGCATGAGCCTGGCCGTCTGGCTGCCGTGGCCGGAGATCGCCCTGCTCGCCTTCCTGCTGGTTGGCTTCGGTTTGTCTAATACGGTGCCGATGTTGTTCAATGCTGCCGGGAATCAACGGGATATGCCTGCGAACCTGGCGATTTCTGCCATGACAACGCTGGGATATGCGGGTATTCTCTCAGGTCCGGCTTTAATCGGATTCATTTCGCAATGGATCAGCCTCAGTGGTGCATTTTTAGTTATTGCCCTGTTGCTGTTAGCGGTAGCCGCCAGTGCGCGAAAAGTTGCGCGATAATTCAGGTACCTGACACGCTATGTTGTATAAGTTTCCACTGACCTCCGGCAACGTCACCCGCTTTTTTGTGGTTTTCAATCTGGTGCTCCTGCTGGCGCTGGGCTTTATGGTGCATAACTCGGTGAATGCCTGGCTGACCGGGAAACGTTATGCCATGGACGATCTGGCGCGCGACGTACAGAAGCGCATCGACGCCTATCGCTTTGCGACCTGGCAGATCTATGAAAATCTCTCCACCAGCGCGGCGGGCGCCACACCCGGCAGCAATCTGCAGGAGACGCGGCTGCGTCCTGATGTCTATTATCTGGAAAAAACCCGGCGTAAAACCGAAGCACTGATTTTCGGCTCGCACGACAGCAGCACGCTGGATATGACGATGCGGATGTCGAACTATCTCGATACCCTGTGGGGCGCGGAAAATCCCACCTGGTCGATGTATTTTCTCAACGGTCAGGATAACAGCCTGATTATGATCTCGACCCTGCCGCTGAAAGATATGGCAACGCGCTACAAAGAGAGCGCCATCAGCTCTATGGTTGACGGGCGCCGCGCGGAGATGCTGCAGCAGGCCAATGCGCTGGATGAGCGGGAAAGTTTCTCGCCGCTTCGCCATCTCGCTTTCCAGAACGATCACTACTTCACGCTGCGCACGACCTTTAACCAGCCGGGCCACCTGGCGACGGTGGTCGCCTTCGATCTGCCGGTCAACGACCTGATTCCGCAGAACATGCCGCTGGAGAATTTCCAGCTGCGCCAGGACAGCAGCCTGCCTGCCAGCAGCAGCGATCAGCAGGAGGTGGAAAACACCCGCATCTCGCTGGTGAACCCGAACATCGAAATCACAGCGACCCTGCCCAGCACCTCGCTGCAGCTGGTTTATCAGGTGCCGATTACCCGTCTGCTCCTCGACAGCCTCTACAACCTGCTCTGGCCGCTGCTGATCAACCTGCTGCTGTTCCTGCTGTCGCTGGCCGGGATTGTGCTGCTGCGTCAGCAGTCGCTGCGCCCCAGCGAAAACCAGAGCGCGGAACTCGATTCGCTGCGGGTACTGAATGAAGAGATCGTGGCCAGCCTGCCGGTTGGCCTGCTGGTCTATGACTTCGCCAGCAACCGCACCCTGCTGAGCAATAAAATTGCCGAACATCTTCTGCCTCACCTCAATCTGCAGAAGATTATTAATATGTCCGACCAGCATCAGGGCGTGCTTCAGGCTACGATCAACAATGAAGTGTATGAGATCCGCCACGCCCGCAGCGTGCTGTCGCCGCATACGCAGCTGTTTATGATGCGCGATCAGGATCGCGAGCTGCTGGTGAACAAAAAACTGCAGAAGGCGCAGCAGGTGCTGGATCGCAACCACCAGATGCGGCAGCAGCTGCTGCACAATCTGGGCCATGCGCTGAATCAGCCGCTGGAGAAGATGGTGGCGCAACTGGTGCAGCTGAGTCAGCGCGATGCCGATGAAACCGTGCTCGACCTGCTCGATGAGAGCCAGGGGCTGGCGCGGCTGGTCGATGATATCGTTCTGCTCAACCGTCTGGAGGCGCACGACTGGTCACCGGATGCGACGGTCTTTAACCTGCAGGATCTGCTGGATGAGATTGCGCTGGAGAGCCTGCCGTTGATGCGACGCAAAGGGCTGTCGCTGGTGGTGAACAACCATCGGGCGAATGACGAGACGCGCTTTGGCGACCGTCGCGCCCTGCGCAAGGTGCTGACCACGCTGATGCACTATGCTCTGACCACCACCCGCTGGGGAAAAATCACCCTGGAAGTGAAGACGACAGAAAAGCAGCCCGACAGACTGATCATCGAACTGGTCGATACCGGGGCCGGACTGACGGTGGATGAGCTGGCTAACGTTGACTTCCCGTTCCTGGGCGACACCAGTCAGGATCGCTACGGGCAGGCGTCGGGCATGGCGTTCTTCCTGTGTAAGCAGCTCTGCAAGCAGATGGGCGGCAGTCTCGATATCGTGGCCAAAGCGGATATCGGCACGCGCTACAACATGCAGCTGCCGCTGGCCCTGCAGCAGAAGCATGAAGAAGAAGAGGAAAAGATTCTGGATGGCGTGACCGCGCTGGTGGAGATCACCGTGGAGGACGTGCATAAGATCGTCTGCCGGCATCTGGAAAACTGGGGAGCGCGTTGTCTGACGCCTGACGAGCGTATCTCCGGTCAGGATCACGATGTGCTGGTCACCGACGATCCCTCAAAGCTCAGCGGCTGGGCACTGCTGCTGGCCGGGGATGAACTGGGGCATCATGCCCTCAACGACCAGCAGTATCGGGTTAACTTCAATCTCAGTAATGCGCTGCTTGATGCATTGCTGGCCCTGATTGAGAAGCAACTGTCGCATGATGTGATGGATAACGACACGGAAGACGACGCAGCCACGCCATTGATGAGCGGTGGCTATTTCCAGCTGTTTACGGAGACAGTACCGGATGATGTGAAGAGACTGTATACTGAGTCGGCGGAAAAGGACTACGCTTCGCTTGCTCAGACAGCGCATCGCCTGAAGGGCGTGTTTGCCATGCTCAATCTGACTCCCGGCAAACAGCTTTGTGAAGAGTTAGAACACCACATTAAAGCGTGTGACGATTCAAACATTACAAATACCACCAGTGATATTGACGCTTACGTCAATCAACTGCTGCAGCAAGGTAACCAATAAGATGAATAACTTAAATGTAATTATTGCCGATGACCATCCAATTGTCCTTTTCGGTATCCGAAAATCTCTGGAACAAATTGAATGGGTCAACGTTGTAGGTGAGTTCGAAGACTCAACAGCACTGATCAATAATCTGTCCAGGCTCGACGCCAACGTCCTGATCACCGATCTCTCTATGCCAGGTGAGAAGTATGGCGACGGCATTACGCTGATTAAATATATTAAACGTCACTACCCTGATCTCTCGATTATTGTTCTGACCATGAACAATAACCCGGCTATCCTCAGCTCCGTGCTGGATCTCGATATCGAAGGGATCGTGCTGAAACAGGGTGCGCCAACGGATCTGCCAAAAGCCCTGGCTGCACTGCAGAAAGGCAAAAAATATACGCCGGAAAGCGTGGCGAAACTGCTGGAGAAGATCAGTGCGGGCGGTTACGGCGACAAACGTTTGTCACCGAAAGAGAGCGAAGTGCTGCGCCTGTTTGCCGAAGGCTTCCTGGTGACCGAAATCGCCAAGAAACTGAACCGCAGTATCAAAACTATCAGTAGCCAGAAGAAATCAGCGATGATGAAGCTGGGCGTGGATAACGATATCGCACTGCTGAACTATCTGTCATCTGTCAGCCAGACGCAGGTCGAAAGAGACTAACGTGTTTCTGAGGCGGTACAGCCCGTACCGCCTCTCCTCACCTGCCCTATCCTGCCCGCGTTTTACGTACCCGCTCCGCATAGATTGCCAGCGTTCCCTTCAGCACATCCAGCGTCACCGGTTTCGACAGGCAGTTGTCCATACCCGCATCCATACAACGCTGCTTCTCTTCCGCCAGCGCATTCGCTGTGACACCGATAACCGGGAAGAGGTGACCCAGCTGGCGCAGCCGCTGTGTCAGACGATAACCATCCATGTTTGGCATGTTGACGTCGGTGAGCACGATGTCGATCTCATTACGGCTCAGGACATTCAGCGCATCGACGCCATCCTGGGCGGTCTTCACCTGATAGCCCAGCGTACCCAGCTGTTCCGACAGCAGCATACGGTTGATTGGATGATCATCAACAATCAGCACCATGATGTCATCATTATGCACCTTCTCTTCGACCGGTGCGGCCAGCAGCAGCGCATCCGCTGCATCCTGTCCCAGCGCGATCCGGTAAATGCGCGCCAGCAGCGCCGGAACCTCATGCAGCGTGGCGGTAGAGTGGACCCAGTGACCGGGCTGACGTTCACGCGGCATATCCACATGCGATCCGTCGAAGGTGACCAGCGCACGCAGCGGCAGTTCGGGTTCGAAATCGTAGTCGGTCATCACCACATCGTCGGGGCCAGACTTACCGTCGTACTCCGCCACCTGTATACCCTGCTGCTGGATCTGCCGCGTAATGAAGGCGGCAAGATAGTCGTTGCGCATGGCCAGCCAGATCTTCTTATCCTGTAAATCTTCCAGCAGCAGCAGTGACGGTTTCTGCCCTTTGTAAATCGGAATGCGCACGATGAACTGGCTGCCCATACCCGGCTCGGAGTCGACCTCAATATCGCCATCCATCAGATTGATCAGTTTTTCGCAGATCGCCAGCCCCAGCCCGGTGCCCTGGAAATTACGCTGTACGCCATTTCCCACCTGGAAGAAGGGGTCAAACAGGCGCGGCAGCTCTTTGGCCGGGATCCCCACGCCGGTGTCACGCACACGAAACGCCAGATAGCCCTGCTCCACATAGGCGTGGAGGATGATACAGCCGGTGTGGGTGAACTTGATGGCGTTGTTCAGCAGGTTCGAAATCACCTGCTGCAGGCGCAGCGGGTCGCCATCCAGCACCTGTGGAACATCATGTTCAATAAAGCAGTAGAGCGTCAGCCGCTTCTTCACCACCAGCGACAGATAGTTGCCGACGATGTGAGTGACAATTTCACGCGGGGCAAACGGACGCGGCTCAATTTTCAGCTGCTCCGACTCGATTTTCGAGAAGTCGAGAATGTCGCTGATGATCTTCAGTAACAGGCTGGAGGAGTTGTTCATCGCCGTTACCAGCGAATCGATCCCGCTGGGCAGCTCTTTGGTCTGCAGCAGATCGAGGTTACCGATAATGCCATAGAGCGGCGTTCGCAGCTCATGGCTGACCGTGGCAAGGAACATCGATTTTGACTGGCTGGCCTGCTCTGCCGCGTGCGCCATCTCCTGCAGAGACTGCTCCATCCGCACGCGCGCCGAAACATCAACCAGCACGCAGATCGCCACGTTCTCGTTACGATAGCGCGAATGAACAAAACTGATTTGCAGGTTGGTATTGCTGCCGGTCAGCACATCGACAAAGTTGACCTGCTGCCCGCCGATGATCTCATTCAGCCGCAGACGATCTTCCTGAGTCAGCAGCGTCAGATAGTTATGCGCCAGCTCATTACTCAGAATATTGGTGCCGTCGCTGGTGCGTAAGATACAGATCCCGACCGGCGCCGAGGCGACAATCTTGCGGTTGAACTGCTCATGTTCCTCCAGCCGATGGGCGTTCTCTTCTGCCGGCAGGAACATCCGGCGCTCAAATATCCAGGCAAGTGTAATCAGGATCACGGCGCTGAAAATGTTGAGCAGCAGCGCATTGATAATCATCAGCTTAAGCTGATCCACCATCACGTCGGTCGGTATCGACCAGACCACGTTGAGATCTGAAGGCGGCAGCGGCTTTTTCAGCACCAGCTGACGATAACCGTTCAGGTAGCCGAACCAGGTTTTATCGTCGGGCAGACTATCGAGCGAGAAGCCCAGCCCGCCGCGCCGCGAGTTCAGCAGCGGACGGTAATTTTCATCGGTAATGGAGGCGATAATCGGCAGGCTGCCAGGCTGGATAAACTCATCCAGCCGGATGTTCTGCTCAACACCCAGCAGCGCCTGCAGTTTATTCGCGACGTAAACCGGCACCACCATATAGAAAGTGCCGACGCCGGGCTGCGCGCTGCTGTTGATCCAGTACATCGGATTACGGCGCTCTTCCTCGCTGTTGTTGCGGTAGCGCAGCACATTTTCACGCAGCGATTTCAGGCTGCGCTCCCGGTCAGCATTGCTGCTGCCGATGGTGAAGTCGGCCAGACACTGGCTCTCGCCACCGATAAAGAACACCCGATTCAGTTCATATGACGAGGCGAAATTGCTTTTCCAGTAATTGATGTAGTAACTCAGGGAATCGAGCGAGTTGCGCCAGGTGTTGCTCATCGCGGTGCAGTCGCCATCAGAAAACAGCGGTGTAAACTGCGGCTGGGTGGTTTTGCCCGGCATCATGCCCGTCAGGACATCCAGCCCGCTGCTGGCGTTGGTCAGGCGATTCTCGGTGATATATTTCAGCTCACGCATCATGTCCGCCGAATGGCGCACATACCACTGTATCGTGCCGTAGTTGCTGGCAAACTCCTGACGAACCTGCGTCTCTTTATTGTGCAGCACGCTGATGATGTAAAACGCCGTCAGAACGGCGCCCAGCGTCCAGATTAGCAGCGCCAGCGCGCGGAAAAGATAACGCGAGATGCGAAGCGTGGTGCGGAAAGAGACAGGATATTTCAAAGGTAACTCGCAGTTGGCAAGGTTAGTCGCATCGTCGATTTTTAATGCTCATACACTAGCTTTATCGGGCGTAAAAAGCCAGCCAGCCGCAGGCTTAGCGCGGGATTTGAGACGCTTTTAGGACAGCGTAACAACATCGTTAACGCCTGCCCCAGAGGGTCGCTTCTGCTCCATAAACCAACACCTGTTCACAATAATCTTAAGCAACTCCACCTTTAAACGGGCAAGAGCCGCCATGCCTCAGGAGCAAAGCGTCCACGCCAGGGAGGGCGTGGCCGATCCGCAGGGATGCGGGCCTCCCTGGCAATCGGGCATAGCGGGTCTTTCGGCAGCGCCCGGCTCAAAGCGATTTACCCCTCCTCTACCGACAGCCAAAAAAAACGGCAGGCCGGGTTTCCCCTGACCTGCCGTTTCTGCAACGACCTTAGCTTATTCCAGACAAATTACTCTTCGTCTTCCGCCGCGTCGTCTTCACCGTCAGCATCCTCTTCCGGTGCAATCTCTTCATCATCGATCTCTGCTTCCGGCGCAATATCATCTTCGCCTTCCGCTACGCTGCCGTCGATGGAATCCAGCTCTTCTTCTTCAACCGGCTCAGCAACACGCTGCAGACCCACGACATTCTCATCCTCTGCGGTACGAATCAGAATCACACCCTGGGTATTACGACCCACGACGCTCACTTCTGACACGCGGGTACGTACCAGCGTACCGGCATCGGTGATCATCATAATCTGATCGCTATCGACAACCTGAACCGCGCCAATCACCGGACCGTTACGCTCGGTCACTTTGATGGAAATCACACCCTGCGTCGCACGCGACTTGGTCGGATATTCGCTGTTGGCCGTACGCTTACCGTAACCATTCTGCGTCACGGTCATGATGGCACCCTCTTCACGCGGCACAATCAGCGACACGACGCGATCGCCTTCCGCCAGCTTGATGCCGCGTACGCCCGAGGCGGTACGCCCCATCGCACGGACAGCGGTTTCTGCAAAGCGCACCACTTTACCGGCTGCGGAGAACAGCATCGCTTCATCGTTACCATTGGTCAGCGACACGCCGATCAGCTCATCGTCGTCACGCAGATTCACGGCAATAATGCCCGCACTGCGTGGACGGCTGAACTCTTTCAGCGCAGTCTTCTTCACGGTTCCCAGCGCGGTCGCCATAAAGATATTGAAGCCTTCGGTATACTCGCGTACCGGCAGAATCGCCGTAATACGCTCGTTGGCTTCCAGCGGCAGCAGGTTGACGATTGGACGTCCGCGCGCGCCACGGCTGGCTTCCGGCAGCTGATACACCTTCATCCAGTAGAGACGGCCCCGGCTTGAGAAGCAGAGGATCGTATCGTGGGTATTGGCCACCAGCAGACGATCAATGAAATCCTCTTCTTTGATACGTGCGGCCGACTTGCCTTTACCACCACGACGCTGTGCTTCATAGTCGCTCAGCGGCTGATACTTCACGTAGCCCTGATGCGACAGCGTCACCACAACGTCTTCCTGATTGATCAGGTCTTCGATATTGATATCGGCAGAGTTCGCGGTGATCTCGGTACGACGATCGTCGCCAAACTGGTCGCGCATCAGCTCCAGCTCTTCGCGGATCACTTCCATCAGACGCTCGGCGCTCGACAGAATGTGCAGCAGCTCGGCAATCTGCTCCAGCAGCGCCTTGTACTCGTCCAGCAGCTTCTCATGCTCAAGGCCGGTCAGTTTCTGCAGACGCAGATCCAGAATCGCCTGAGCCTGCTGCTCGGTCAGATAGTAGCGACCGTCGCGGATACCAAACTGCGCATCAAGCCACTCCGGACGCGCAGCGTCATCGCCTGCACGCTCCAGCATCGCGGACACATTACCGAGATCCCACGCCTGTGCGATCAGACCCGCTTTCGCTTCTGCCGGCGTTGGCGCACGACGAATCAGCTCGATGATCGGATCGATATTCGCCAGCGCAATCGCCAGACCTTCCAGGATATGGGCACGGTCACGGGCTTTGCGCAGTTCATAAATGGTACGACGCGTCACCACTTCACGACGATGACGAACGAAGGCGTCCAGAATCTCCTTCAGCGCCATAATCTTTGGCTGACCCTGATGCAGGGCAACCATGTTGATGCCAAACGACGTCTGCAGCTGCGTCAGCGAGTAGAGATTATTCAGCACCACTTCGCCGACCGCATCACGCTTAATCTCAATCACGATGCGCATGCCGTCTTTGTCAGACTCATCACGCAGTGCGCTGATGCCTTCGACACGCTTCTCTTTCACCAGCTCCGCAATCTTCTCGATCAGGCGGGCTTTGTTCACCTGATAGGGCAGCTCATGAATGATGATGGTTTCGCGGCCGGTTTTCGCATCGGCCTCGACTTCGCCACGCGCACGAATATAGATTTTACCGCGTCCGGTGCGGTACGCCTCTTCGATGCCACGGCGTCCATTGATGATGGCGGCGGTCGGGAAATCAGGCCCCGGAATGTGCTCCATCAGCGCTTCAACGCTGATATTCTCATCTTCAATGTAAGCCAGGCAGCCGTTAATCACTTCGCGCAGGTTGTGCGGCGGGATATTGGTTGCCATACCTACGGCGATACCGGAAGAGCCGTTCACCAGCAGGTTCGGGATTTTGGTCGGCAGAACCTCAGGGATCTGCTCAGTGCCGTCGTAGTTCGGCACGAAATCGACGGTCTCTTTTTCCAGGTCAGCTAACAGGTCGTGGGCGATTTTCGACATGCGAATTTCGGTATAACGCATCGCCGCGGCGGAGTCGCCGTCGATGGAACCGAAGTTGCCTTGTCCGTCCACCAGCATGTAACGCAGGGAGAAAGGCTGGGCCATACGTACGATAGTGTCGTAAACGGCGGAATCACCATGCGGGTGATATTTACCGATAACGTCACCGACAACGCGGGCAGATTTTTTATAGGGTTTGTTCCAGTCGTTACCCAGTACGCTCATCGCATAAAGTACACGACGATGAACCGGCTTCAGGCCATCACGCACATCGGGTAAAGCTCGGCCAACGATGACCGACATGGCGTAACCGAGGTAAGAATTTTTTAATTCTTCTTCGATGTTGACCGGTGTAATTTCTCTCGCAAGGTCGCTCATGGAGCCGCTATCCCTCTACTTAATCCCGGATTTTAAAGGTGCGAAAGTATATCACACTGCAATCCTCTGGTGAACGTTAACCACCGATATCGCCCGCTTTTCCTTCCGCCTGAAAGGTGTGCCATCTGCGGTTAAGCGTTTATACTGTGGGCACATTTTGTCAGGAGTTACGATTCAATGAATGCACAACCGCAGAATCATCAGCAGAACGTCGATGCGCAGGAAATTGCCAAGTTTGAGGCCGTTGCCTCGCGCTGGTGGGATCTGGAGGGTGAATTTAAACCGTTGCACCGTATTAACCCCCTGCGCCTAGGCTATATCGCCGAGCACAGCAACGGCCTGTTTGGTAAAACCGTGCTCGACGTCGGCTGCGGCGGCGGCATTTTAGCCGAAAGCATGGCGCGTGAAGGCGCGATCGTCACCGGCCTGGACATGGGCGCGGAACCGCTGGCCGTGGCGCGCCTGCATGCGCAGGAGAGCGGCGTCACGCTGGACTACGTGCAGCAGACCGTGGAAGCGCACGCGGAAGAGCATGCCGGGAAATATGATGTGGTGACCTGCATGGAGATGCTGGAGCACGTCCCGGACCCGCGCTCGGTGGTTCACGCCTGTGCAAAGCTGGTCAAACCGGGCGGCGACGTCTTTTTCTCTACGCTGAACCGCAATCCAAAAGCCTGGCTGCTGGCGGTGTTTGGCGCAGAATATGTGCTGCGCATGGTGCCGCGCGGAACGCATGACGTGAAAAAGTTTATCCGCCCTTCTGAGCTGCTGGGCTGGGTCGATGAAACCGCTCTGCGCGAACGCCACATCATTGGCCTGCACTACAACCCGGTGACCAACCGTTTCAAACTGGCACCTGGGACCGACGTCAATTACATGGTCCACACCCACCGCGCCGTGTAAGCGAGCCGCCCGCCCGAATCCGGGCGGGCCTCATCATCTCCCCGCCCGCTTTTCATCCCGCGCTATTCTGAGCCTTACCAGCAGGTTACGGCGCTCAGGCCACGTTTGCGACCGCCGGATTTCAGGCTGCCGATGACCCTGCTAGCGGCTTTTGACTATTTTTCCTCCCCGCTGGCGAAGAATCGGGAGGATTGAATAAGAAATACGCGCCCGATCAAAGTTAGAAAAAAAAGTGTGATCTGGTTGACACGATGGCAGCCCTTACAAGGCGTGGCCTGAGAATTTTCGACAGAATTACAACCCCTCCCGCCATCATTTTTTGCTCTTGTTAACCCGCCGCAAAATACTAAAATATGCCTCCATGTAGTTGTAGCTTTTCCCATCACCCCCTAGATGTAGTGTTTATCCACATATTATTCACAATGAATAGGCTGTGTATAAACCGGGATTTCTTTTAATTTTTGGATACTCACGCAAAGGTAAAAACGCGACATGAACCAGAGTCTGCTCGTTACTAAACGCGATGGCCGCCAGGAGCGCATTGACCTCGACAAAATTCACCGTGTGCTGGACTGGGCTGCCGAAGGGCTGAACAACGTCTCTGTCTCACAGGTGGAACTGCGCTCTCACATTCAGTTCTATGATGGCATCAGAACCTCTGACATTCATGAGACCATCATCAAGGCCGCAGCAGACCTTATCTCTCGCGATGCCCCTGACTATCAGTACCTGGCCGCCCGCCTGGCTATCTTCCACCTGCGCAAAAAAGCGTACGGTCAGTTTGAGCCGCCGAAGCTCTACGACCAGGTGGTTAAAATGGTTGATCTGGGCAAATACGATCGCCACCTGCTGGAAGATTACAGCAAGGAAGAGTTTGCACAGATGGACGAGTTCCTCGACCACTGGCGCGACATGAACTTCTCCTATGCCGCCGTGAAGCAGCTGGAAGGCAAATATCTGGTACAGAACCGCGTCTCCGGTGAAATCTACGAGAGCGCGCAGTTCCTCTACATTCTGGTCGCGGCCTGCCTCTTCTCCGGCTATCCGCGCGACACACGTATGGATTACATCAAGCGTTTCTATGATGCGATCTCGACGTTTAAAATCTCGCTGCCGACCCCGATCATGTCCGGCGTGCGTACCCCAACGCGTCAGTTCAGCTCCTGCGTGCTGATCGAGTGCGGCGACAGCCTCGACTCCATTAACGCCACCTCCAGCGCCATCGTGAAATATGTTTCTCAGCGTGCCGGTATCGGCATCAACGCGGGCCGTATCCGTGCGCTGGGCAGCCCGATTCGCGGCGGTGAAGCGTTCCACACCGGCTGTATCCCGTTCTACAAACATTTCCAGACCGCAGTGAAGTCCTGTTCTCAGGGCGGCGTGCGTGGCGGTGCCGCTACGCTGTTCTACCCGATGTGGCATCTGGAAATCGAAAGCCTGCTGGTGCTGAAAAACAACCGTGGTGTTGAAGGCAACCGCGTGCGTCACATGGACTACGGCGTCCAGCTCAACAAGATGATGTATCAGCGCCTGCTGAAAGGCGAAGATATCACGCTGTTCAGCCCGTCTGACGTGCCTGGCCTGTATGACGCCTTCTTCGCTGATCAGGATGAATTTGAGCGCCTTTACACCAAATATGAGCAGGATGAGAGCATCCGCAAACAGCGCGTGAAAGCGGTCGATCTCTTCTCGCTGATGATGCAGGAACGCGCCTCAACCGGCCGTATCTACATCCAGAACGTTGACCACTGCAACACGCACAGCCCGTTTGATCCGAGCATCGCGCCGGTTCGCCAGTCTAACCTCTGCCTGGAAATCGCCCTGCCGACCAAACCGCTGGAAGACGTTAACGACGAAAATGGTGAGATCGCCCTCTGTACGCTTTCCGCCTTCAACCTCGGTGCGATCGAAAGCCTCGATGACCTGGAAGAGCTGGCGACCCTGGCCGTCCGCGCCCTCGATGCCCTGCTCGATTATCAGGACTACCCGATTCCGGCTGCACAGCGTGGTGCAATGGGTCGTCGTACTCTGGGTATCGGCGTCATCAACTACGCCTACTACCTGGCGAAACATGGTGTGCGCTACTCCGACGGCAGTGCAAATGGCCTGACGCACAAAACCTTTGAAGCCATTCAGTACTACCTGCTGAAAGCCTCAAACGAACTGGCGAAAGAGCAAGGTGCCTGCCCGTGGTTCAATGAAACCACCTATGCGCAGGGCATTCTGCCGATCGACACCTATAAGAAAGACCTGGATGCGATCAGCAATGAACCGCTGCATCTCGACTGGGAAGCGCTGCGTGAAGCGATCAAAACGCACGGCCTGCGCAACTCCACGCTGTCGGCACTGATGCCATCTGAGACCTCATCGCAGATCTCCAATGCCACCAACGGCATTGAGCCGCCACGCGGCCACATCAGCATCAAGGCTTCCAAAGATGGCATCCTGCGCCAGGTGGTGCCGGAGTATGACCGTCTGAAAGATCAGTATGAGCTGCTGTGGGAAATGCCAAACAACGACGGCTACCTGCAGCTGGTGGGTCTGATGCAGAAATTCATCGACCAGGCGATCTCCTCCAACACCAACTACGATCCGTCACGCTTTGCCAACGGCAAGGTGCCGATGAAGCAGCTGCTGAAAGATCTGCTGACCGCGTATAAGTTCGGCGTGAAAACGCTCTACTATCAGAACACCCGTGACGGTGCAGAAGATGCGCAGGATGACCTGGCACCTTCTATCCAGGATGATGGCTGCGAGAGCGGCGCCTGTAAGATCTAATGGTCAGGCGGGAGATCCCTCCCGCCTCATTCATTTCACGAGGCCTGGCTTCGTCTACTTTTTTGGACAACATTTATGGCTTACTCCACTTTCTCACAGAACAAAAATGATCAGCTGAAAGAGCCGATGTTTTTCGGTCAGTCGGTAAACGTGGCGCGCTTCGATCAGCAAAAATATGACATCTTTGAAAAGCTGATTGAAAAGCAGCTCTCCTTCTTCTGGCGCCCGGAAGAAGTGGACGTTTCGCGCGACCGCATCGACTACCAGGCACTGCCTGAGCATGAAAAACATATTTTCATCAGCAACCTGAAGTACCAGACGCTGCTGGATTCGATTCAGGGCCGCAGCCCGAACGTGGCACTGCTGCCGCTGATCTCAATTCCTGAACTGGAAACCTGGGTTGAAACCTGGGCGTTCTCCGAGACGATCCACTCCCGTTCTTACACCCACATCATCCGTAACATCGTCAACGATCCGGCGCTGGTGTTCGACGATATCGTCACCAACGAGCAGATCCTGGCGCGTGCGCAGGATATCTCGCGCTATTACGACGATCTGATTGAGATGACCAACTACTGGCATCAGCTGGGCGAAGGCACACATCAGGTTAACGGCAAACAGGTCGTCGTCAGCCTGCGCGCCCTGAAGAAGCAGCTCTATATCTGCCTGATGAGCGTCAATGCGCTGGAAGCGATCCGTTTCTATGTCAGCTTCGCCTGTTCGTTCGCTTTCGCTGAGCGTGAGCTGATGGAAGGCAATGCCAAAATCATCAAACTGATCGCCCGCGATGAAGCCCTGCACCTGACCGGCACGCAGCACATGCTGAACCTGCTGCGCAGCGGCGAAGACGATCCCGAGATGAAAGAGATTGCCGCAGAGTGCCGCGAAGAGTGCTTCGAGCTGTTTAAGAAAGCCGCACTGCAGGAGAAAGAGTGGGCGGACTATCTGTTCAGTGGCGGTTCGATGATCGGCCTGAACAAAGATATCCTCTGCCAGTACATCGAGTACATCACCAACATCCGTATGCAGGCAGTGGGCCTGGATCTGCCGTTCCAGACCCGCTCAAACCCGATTCCGTGGATCAACTCCTGGCTGGTCTCTGACAACGTGCAGGTCGCGCCACAGGAAGTGGAAGTGAGCTCCTATCTGGTGGGTCAGATCGATTCTGAAGTGGGCGCTAACGACTTCGACGACTTCCAGCTCTGATTATGAGCCGCGACGTTGTTATTCTGCGCAGTTCCGGCACCCGGCTGGAATGCACGGACGAGCACACCAGCCTGCTGACGCTGCTGGAGGCGAATAACTTCTGTGTGGAGTTTCAGTGCCGCGAAGGCTACTGCGGCTCCTGCCGGATGCGGCTGCTGAAAGGCGAAGTACACTACCCGCAGCAGCCACTGGCTTTTGTGCAGCAGGATGAGATCCTGCCCTGCTGCTGCAAAGCCAAAGGCGAGATTGAGCTTGAGTTATAAGGCTGGCCAGGAGATCTCGCGCTGCGTGAAGTCGCGCCAGCGCAGGCAAAGGTCAGAATCAGAACGGGCGCCTCAGGCGCCCGTTTTAATGTGCAGATGTTACTGCCGGACCGTTTCCACTACCTCAATCCAGCCGTGACCCGTGCTAACCTCACTGCCGTGAAGCCAGCGGCGCAGCATGTTCATCGCCATCATTGCCACCACCTTCTGCCGCGTCTCCAGATTATGGCGACCGGTGCTGAACTTCACACGCTGACCCACGCTGCCGTCCGGCGTGTGCAGCGCGATTGAAATCGCCTCCTGATCCAGACTGCCCACCGAAAGCGCGAGGCTCGCCTGCTGCTGCGCTGCAAGCTGGCGGGTGCGGGCGACCTGCTGCTCCAGCGTCTCCGTCTGCGGCGGCAGAATATCTCCACCGCGCAGCGGTACGCTGGCCGACGCCAGCTGCCAGCAGAGCAGCCCGGCGGTGTATTGCTCGCTGACCGCGAGCAGCTCCCCCCGTTGCACCAGCTCGCGGGCCAGCAGCGCCGGTAACCCTTCCGTACCTTCGAAAATCGTGCACTCTGCCAGTTGCAGACGAACCTGCTGCCACACCTGCTCCATTGCCACCCGCTGGCTCGCCGGGCCGGTGAGCTTGATCTCGATGATCGGCATAGAGGAGCGATAACCCATCACCACCCCTTCCGGCAGCGACAGCGGCTCCAGCTCCGCGGCGATGTCGCTTTCACCGCGACCAAAGGTGGTGAGCCGCAGGCAGATCGGTGGCTCAGGCGGCGAGAATTTCGCTTTCAGTCGCGGGATGATCTGCTGCTCCACCATCACTTTAAATTCCGACGGCACGCCGGGCGTAAAGAAGATCCAGCAGCGATTAAGTTGCAAAGCAAAACCGCAGGCGGTGCCAACTGGATTATCGATCAATTCCGCGCCAGCCGGGATCTCAGCCTGCTTGCGATTGCTGGCAGCCATGACGCGCCCCCGGCTGGCGAACCAGGCTTCCATCTGTGCCAGCCATTCGTGCTGCATCTCCAGCGCCACGCCACAGGCTCTGGCGGCGGCCAGCGCACTGAGATCGTCGCTGGTCGGTCCCAGCCCGCCATTCACAATCAGCACGTCGGCCTCGCGGCTGCGTGACTGCAGCGTGGCAATCAGCGATTCCAGTGAATCGCCTACCGTGGTGCGGCTGGTCATGGGCAGCCCCTGCTGAAACAGCACATCCGCCAGCCAGGCGGCGTTGGTATCGACGATTTGGCCGTGCAGCACCTCATCCCCGGTTGACAGCATCTCTACTCTAATCACGTCGGGTTCTCCTTTTCACGTTTGCTTAACTGTAGGAAGTCCGCCAGAGAAACACAATTGGCCGCGTCAGCGAATATGGCTGTGACGTCCGGAGCAGCACGTAGCGTATAAAACCGGGGAATGGCGCAGGAGTGGAAAACAAAAACGGCGGGATCGCCCCGCCGTTTATTTATTCACGTTCATGGTGTCAGCCGGTCGCGATTAGCGACTCGCCAGCAGCAGACCCAGAACCAGGCCAGCCGTTGCGCCGATACCGACACCCTGCCACGGTTTCTCGTGCACATAGTCGTCAGCCCGGTATGCGGCCTGTTTCGCGCGATAGTAGTAGCTGTCGGACGCCTGGCTGACGCGGGATTTCACGTCGTTCAGCGCCTGTTCGGCTTTGCTTTTAAGCTCAATGTACTTCTGATCGGCCGGATCGCCTGATGATTTAAGCACTTCTTCCAGCGTTTCAGTCAGTAACGCAATATCGTCATCGAGGCCCGTTTCGAATTGATTTGTCTGATTTACCATCGTTTCCTCCGTGTGAATTGCAAAGCAGTTCATTAACTATAGTCACAATCTGGCGAACTGCTGATTTCCTGCGCCAGGAATCCCCTGATTTTTCATCTGCTAAAAGCGGACGATCCCGGCGGCCTGCCGCTTCGCTGCGCAAAGAAGTGTAAGACCCGGCCGCCGCCCCTGAATTTCGCTTCGCTTCTTTGATTAATCTGATAAATTTTAACGTGACTGAATTTTCCAGTAACCCTGCTGTCGTAACCCTCTGTTGCCTGTGATTATCGGGCCATGAAAGTGCATTCTGCACGACAGTCACGACACCCTCGAACAGCTAAGGAATGATTTCTGGCATGAATCGAAGAATGTTTATGAAAGCGTCAATGGCCTTCTCGGCCGTCAGCGGCATGACCGGCCTCTCCACGCTGTTTGCGCAATCCGCATGGGCAGAAGATGGCATTGCTGACGGGAATGCCGTGCGCTTCGATTTCGACGTACTGAAGAAAAACGCGGCGGCACTGGCGAAAAAGCCCTGGGGCGGCGCGCCTGGCGCACTGCCGGAGACCCTGGCCACGCTGACGCCGCAGGCGTACAACGAAATTCAGTATGATGCGAATCACTCGCTGTGGAACAATCTGCCGGACCGTCAGCTGGATGTGCAGTTCTTCCATGTAGGCATGGGTTTTAAGCGGCGCATCCGTATGTTCTCTGTGGATGGCGAGAGCCGTGAGGCGCGCGAAATTCACTTCCGCCCGGAGCTGTTCAACTACAACAATGCCGGTGTCGACACAAAGCAGCTGGAGGGCAAGACTGATCTCGGCTTCGCTGGTTTCCGCGCCTTTAAAAAACCAGAACTGGCTCGTCGCGATATCGTCTCTTTCCTCGGTGCCAGCTACTTCCGCGCGGTTGACGAAACCTTCCAGTATGGCCTCTCCGCACGCGGCGTCGCCATCAACACCTTCAGCAATGGACAGGAAGAGTTCCCGGATTTCACCGCCTTCTGGTTTGAAACGCCAAAAGCGGAGGACACCACCTTTACCTGTTACGCCCTGCTGGATGGTGCCAGCCTCACCGGCGCCTACAAGTTTATTATCCACTGCGAAGAGAAGCGCGTGGTGATGGAAGTGGAGAACCACCTGTTCGCCCGTAAAGAGATCCGTCAGATTGGTATCTCGCCGATGACCAGTATGTTCAGTTGCGGCACCAACGAGCGCCGCATGTGCAACACCTATCATCCGCAGATCCACGACTCCGATCGCCTGGCGATGTGGACCGGGAAAGGTGAATGGATTGCCCGTCCGCTCAACAATCCGCAGCGTCTGCAGTTCAACGCCTACGAAGATGAGAATCCGCGTGGCTTTGGCCTGCTGCAGCTCAATCACGACTTCAAAGATTATCAGGATGTGATTGGCTGGTATGACAAACGGCCAAGCCTGTGGGTGGAGCCGGTCGGCAAATGGGGCAAAGGCGCGATCAACCTGATGGAGATCCCGACCACCGGTGAAACCCTGGATAATATCGTCTGCTTCTGGCAGCCATCTGAGCCGGTCAAAGCGGGCAGCGAGCTGAGCTTCGCCTATAAACTCTACTGGAGCGGTCTGCCGCCGGTGCGCAGCGGTCTGGCGCGCGTTGACGCCACCCGTACCGGTATCGGTGGCTTTCCGGAAGGCTGGGCGCCTGGCGAACACTTCCCGGAAACCTGGTGCCGCCGCTTCGCTATCGACTTTATTGGTGGTGACCTGCAGGCCGCGGCCCCCAAAGGCATTGAGCCGGTGATCACCGTCTCATCCGGCAGCGTGAAGCAGGTTGAGATCCTCTATGTCGATCCGCTGAAAGGCTATCGCATCCTGTTTGACTGGTATCCGAACAGCGACTCCACGCAGCCGGTGGAGATGCGCCTGTTCCTGCGCAGCAAAGAGGAGACGCTGAGCGAAACCTGGCTCTATCAGTACCACCCGCCTGCGCCGGATCAGCGGAAATATGTCGACGACCGTCAGATGACGGTGGGTTGATGAAAAAAGGCGAGACTCCGGTCTCGCCTTTTCTTATGTCTTATGGCGCGCGCTTTCGCATATCAACGTGCGGAATACCATCCTCCGGATAGGTCTCCCCCACCGCGATAAAGCCGTGCTGCTGGTAGAAGTTTTCCAGATGAGCCTGCGCGGAGAGAAACAGGTCTCGCCCCGGCCAGTGCTGCTGACAGCGGGCGAT
The DNA here is from genome assembly GCF_048452665.1 of Pantoea graminicola. NCBI lineage: Bacteria > Pseudomonadati > Pseudomonadota > Gammaproteobacteria > Enterobacterales > Erwiniaceae > Pantoea > Pantoea graminicola. The sequence continues at coordinate 425,720 of NZ_JBLWSJ010000002.1, forward strand.
GGCCTGCTCCATCAGACGGTTGCCCAGCCGTGCACCCCGCACCCGACCCGAAACGATGACGCGTCCGATCTTCACCGGACTGCTCTTATCCTCCGGGGAGAGGAGTCGCGCATAGGCCACCAGTTGTCCCCCGGCCATGCCCAGCAGATGGCGGTTGTCTGCCCGCAGATCGTTACCATCCACGTCCAGATAGGCGCACTGCTGCTCCACCACGAACACGGCGCTGCGCAACGCCAGCAGCGCATAGAGTTCATGCGGCGTGAGTTCACTGTGATGTCTGTCCTGCCACTCAATGTCCATGGTCTCTCCCTGCTGAATGAAAGGGATACATTACCTGAGCGCGCCATCCCCCGCACCTGCCGGTGCCCCGAACTGCAGATAAAAAAAATCAGGCCCGAAGGCCTGATTAATTCGTCGCAGAGTGCGGTTTACATCAGTGGCTGGGCCAGCTGCACCAGTCTGATGAGCGGCTGCGGGTACACCCCTAACAGCAGCACCAGAATGGCGGAGATCAGCACCACCACACCACCGGCCGTAAACGCCCAGTTCGCCGGAGTGTCACGGGTATGCAGTTCCGGCGGGCTGAGGTAGAGACTCACGGTCACGCGCAGATAGTAGTAGAGACCAATCGCACTGCCCGCCACCACGGCACCGGTCAGCCACCAGAGGTGGGCACTGACGCCTGATGCGATGACGTAGAACTTACCGATAAAGCCCAGCGTCATTGGGATCCCGGCCAGCGACAGCATCATCACGGTCATGACCGCAGAGAGGATTGGACGATGCCAGAACAGACCACGATAGGAATAGAGCGAGTCGGCATCCGGGCCACGATACGGGCTGGACATCAGGCTCACCACGCCAAAGGCGCCCAGGCTGCTGAAGAGGTAACCTGCCAGATAGACGCCGGAGGTTTCCAGCGACAGCTGATGATCTTTTACCGCGATCAGCGCCACCAGGAGATAGCCGAGGTGCGCAATCGAGGAGTACCCCAGCAGACGCTTGATGTTGCTCTGCGAAATCGCCATCAGGTTACCGAACAGAATCGATACGAAGGCGATCACTGCCAGCACGGTGCGAACGGCTTCGCTGTCGGTCACCGGCGCATACATGAACAGGCGCATGATGACACCGAAGATCGCAATCTTACTGGCGGTGGCCAGGAAGGTGGAGACCGGCGCAGGCGCACCCTGATAGACATCCGGCGTCCAGAGATGGAACGGCACCAGCGAAAGCTTAAAGCCCAGACCGATGATCATCATGCCCAGCCCTACCAGCAGCAGCGGTTCATGGATCATGCTGTCAGTCAGACTTTTGCCCAGCGCCACAAAGCTCAGGTTGCCGGAGTCCGCGTAGATCAGCGCGATGCCAAACAGCAGGAATGAGGAGGCCGCCGCCGACAGAATGGTATATTTCAGCGCCGCTTCCAGCGAACGTTTCTGGCGGAATGCGTAGCCAATCAGACCAAACAGCGGCAGTGACAGCAGCTCAATCCCGATGAACAGCGAGGCCAGATGGTTAGCGCTGGCCAGCACGATGCCGCCCAGGGCCGCAATCAGGACCAGCAGATAGAACTCATCTTTGTTATCGGGATAACCTGCCAGCCACGGATAGGCAAAGGTACAGGTCGCCAGACTGGCCAGCATCACCAGCGCGGTATAGAACATCGCATAGCCGTCGATACGCAGCAGCGGCGTCACATCCATCGCGCCGACCTGCCCGACAAAGTAGAGCGAGAGCAGCGCCAGGTTCAGGCCAGCCACCGTTAGCGTGGCGTTAACGAAGTGGTTGCGTCGCCAGGCAATGGAGAGCATCACAACCACCACCGTCAATCCGACGATTAACAGCGGCAGCAACGCAATCAATTGTTGAGGAGTTATTGTCATGGCGAATTACGGCCTTGTAGTTGAAATTGAAGCGGTAAACCACTGCTGAATATTGCTCATGGCAGCGTGCGAAGTATCCAGAATCGGCTGTGGATAGACGCCCAGCAGCACCAGCAGCACCACCAGAACACCGATGGTCATAAACTCACGCGGGGACATGCCTGGCAGCGGGTCTTTCGATTTCGCTTCGCCGTAGTAAGCGCGCTGCATCATCACCAGCGAGTAAACGGAGGCGAACACCAGACCAAAGGTCGCGATGACGATAATCGTCGGCACCACCTGGAAACTGCCTGTCAGGATCATAAACTCGCCGACGAAGTTACCGGTACCCGGCATCCCGAGGTTGGCGACCGCGAAGAACAGCGACAGACCCGGGATCCACTTGATGCGCGACCAGAGTCCACCCATCTGACGCATATCGCGGGTATGCAGACGCTCATAAAGCTGACCACACAGGATGAAGAGTGCGGCGGCGGAGAGGCCGTGCGCAATCATCTGAATCACCGCACCCTGCAGCGCCAGCTGGCTGCCGGTGTAGATGGCAATCAGCACAAAGCCCATGTGCGAAATCGAGGTGTAGGCGATCAGGCGTTTGATATCGGTCTGCGAGAAAGCCATCCAGGCGCCGTAGAAGATACCGATGATGCCCAACCAGTTGGCAATCGGCGCAAACTCGGCGGAGGCGTTCGGGAACAGCGGCAGGCTGAAGCGCAGCAAACCGTACGCTGCGGTTTTCAGCAGAATACCGGCCAGGTCGACGGAGCCCGCGGTCGGTGCCTGACTGTGCGCGTCCGGCAGCCAGCCGTGCAAAGGCACCACCGGCATCTTCACGGCGAAGGCGATAAAGAAGCCCAGCATCAGCAGGTATTCCACGCCACTCGACATCGGGGTCTGCAGCAGCTGCTCATAGCTGAATGTCCAGACGCCGGTCGCGTTGTAGTGAACAAACACCAGTCCCAGAATCGCAATCAGCATCACCAGACCCGACGCCTGGGTATAGATGAAGAATTTGGTCGCCGCGGAGATACGGGTTTTACCGTCTGACGCTTTATGACCCCAGAGCGCGATGAGGAAGTACATCGGCACCAGCATCATTTCCCAGAAGAAGAAGAACAGGAACAGGTCGATGGAGAGGAACACACCGATCACGCCGCCCAGGATCCACATCAGGTTCAGGTGGAAAAAGCCCTGATACTTTGAGATCTCATTCCAGGAGCAGAGCACCGCCATCAGACCCAGCAGGCCGGTCAGCACCACCATCAGCAGCGACAGCCCATCAATGGCTAAATGGAAGCTGATGCCGAAGCGTGGGATCCAGGGAACGGAGAAACTTGACTGCCACTGCGGAATGCCCGCTGCCTGCGTCAGTGAATAGCCTCCCTGCAACCAGAGTTGCAGCGAAAGCGCCAACGTCAGCCCCATGGTAATCAGCGCGATCCAGCGTGGCACCTTCGCGCCGAGGCGCTCAGTGAGCCAGCAGATCAGACCGCCGACGAAGGGTATGATAATTAGCCAAGGTAATAACACGGCACACTTCCCTTATATTTCCTTTTCTGAGCTACCCTACTCGCCATTTTCACCCCCGGCAGTGCTGGCAACCCTCACATACCTTAGTATGCTCCGGTCGCTGTGCGCTGGCGATGATGAAACGGGCTGCGTCGATAACGCTCATTACTCAGGTTATTTTGACATTCTTCATTGGGGTGAGCGAACTCACCCCGCTCATCAATCTTTAAATCACCAGCAGCAGAGCCAGCACCAGCACGGCACCGACGCTCATTGACGCCACGTACCAGCGCAGGTAGCCGTTTTCACTGACGACGAGGCCTTTGTTAGCTACACGTGACAGCAGTGCAGGCAGGTTCATCACGCCATTCAGTGGGTCGCGCTTCAGCAGCCACGCAATGCCCAGATAAGGTTTGACGAACACTTTGTCGTAGAGCCAGTCGAAGCCCCAGGCCGCAAACCACCAGGTGCCGAAGAAACGGCCCGGTGCGCTGTTTGCGATACGGGTAACCAGTTCACGTTTGCCCAGCCACAGCGCAGCCGCGATCAGAATGCCGACGATTGCGACAACGCCAGAGGTGATTTCCAGTCCCACTTTGCCCGCTTCACCAGATTCATTGGCTGGCAGAACGCCCGCCAGCGGTGGCGTGATCAGCGCACCAATGAAGGTGGAGAGCAGCAGCAGCACGATCAGCGGCAGGTGATGAGTAATACCCTTGCCGGCGTGCGCGTGGATTTTCTCTTCACCGTGGAACACGATAAAGATCATGCGGAAGGTGTAGATGGAGGTGAGGAACGCCCCGACCAGACCCGCCACCATCAGATTGATGTGACCGTTAGCCAGTGCGCCAAACAGAATCTCATCTTTACTGTAGAAGCCCGCCGTCACCAGCGGCAGTGCCGCCAGCGCCGCACCACCGACCAGGAAGCAGGTGTAGACCAGCGGAATGCTCTTGCGCAGGCCACCCATTTTGAAAATGTTCTGCTCGTGATGGCAGGCCAGAATGACGGAGCCCGACGAGAGGAACAGCAGCGCTTTGAAGAAAGCGTGCGTCATCAGATGGAAAATCGCCGCATCCCATGCCTGAACACCCAGCGCCAGGAACATGTAGCCAATCTGACTCATGGTGGAGTACGCAAGAACGCGTTTGATGTCGGTCTGCACCAGCGCCGCAAAACCTGCCAGCACCAGCGTAATCGCGCCGACAATGCCCACCAGATGCAGCACTTCCGGCGTCAGCAGGAACAGACCGTGGCTGCGGGCGATCAGATAAACCCCCGCCGTCACCATGGTCGCGGCGTGGATCAGAGCCGAAACCGGGGTCGGACCGGCCATCGCATCCGCCAGCCAGGTCTGTAACGGCAGCTGCGCCGATTTACCGACCGCGCCACCCAGCAGCATCAGCGTTGCCCACTGCAGCATATGGTTGTCAGCAGCGAAATGTGCCGGTGCCAGTTCCATCATCTCACGGAAGTTCAGCGTGCCCAGCTCGTTGTAGAGGATGAACAGGCCGAAAGCCAGGAAGACGTCGCCGACGCGGGTGATGATGAACGCTTTCATCGCCGCTTTGCCATTTTCCGGGTTGCTGTAGTAGAAGCCGATCAGCAGATAGGAGCAGAGCCCTACCCCTTCCCAGCCCAGATACATCAGCATCAGGTTATCGGCCAGCACCAGAACCACCATGCTGGCGATAAACAGGTTGGTATAGGCGAAGAAGCGGGAATAGCCCTCCTCTCCACGCATGTACCAGGAGGCGAACATATGAATGAAGAAGCCGACGCCGGTCACGACCGACAGCATGGTCAGCGACAGGCCATCCAGCGTCAGGTTAACTTTCATGTCAAAGTTGCCGACATGCATCCAGGTCCAGAGTGACTGGGTGTAAGCCTGCTGACCGTTAGCGAAGAAGTCGAAACCGATCATCGCCGTAGTCAGGGCCGCCAGACCCACCGATCCCATACCTACCGTGGCCGACAGGTTCTCAGACCAGCGACCGCGCGAAAACGCTAACAGCAGAAAGCCGATTAGCGGAAACAAGACAGTTAAATAGAGAAGATTCATCCGCGCATCTCGCTCACAGTATCAATGTTCAGCGTCTGACGACGACGATAGAGCTGAAGCAGCAGTGCCAGACCGATACTGGCTTCCGCTGCCGCCAGGCTGATCGCCAGGATATACATCACCTGTCCATCGGCCTGACCCCAGTAGCTTCCGGCAACCACCAGAGCTAAAGCGGCGGCGTTGATCATGATTTCAAGGCCGATCAGCATAAACAGCAGATTGCGGCGTATCACCAGTGATGTCAGTCCGAGGACAAACAGCACGGCGGCAAGAATCAATCCATGTTGTAACGGGATCATGCGCTCTCCTTTTTCACCTGGGCGGCGTCAGCAGGACGGTTGCTCAGAACTTCACCCTGACGCTCTTCACGACCAATGTGGAACGCCACGACCAGCCCCGCCAGCAGCAGCATGGAAGCCAGCTCAACGGCCAGGACATAAGGACCAAACAGGCTGATGCCGACCGCTTTCGCGTCGATGACGGTGCCATCGATGCCCTGATCATTTGCCGTCAGAATGGCATAGACCATCACCACCAGCAGCAGCATCGAAGCCAGACCCGGTCCAATCCACAGTGACGGGCTGAGCCATTCACGCTCCTGCTTCTCAGTCTGTTTGCCCAGGTTCAGCATCATGACCACGAAGACGAACAGCACCATAATGGCCCCGGCGTAAACGATGATCTCCAGCGCACCGGCAAAGTAGGCACCCATTGAGAAGAAGACACCGGCGATCGATAACAGCGACACGATCAGGTACAGCAACGCATGTACCGGATTAGTATGGGTAATGACGCGCAACGTCGTCAGCACCGCTACCAGTCCGCAAAGATAAAACGCAAATTCCATGCCTTGCTCCTTAAGGTAATAAGCCTTTGACGTCGACAGGCTTCGCTTCGTTTTCCGCGTCGCCCTTATCTTTGCCGTCAATCGCCATACCCGCCATGCGGTAGAAGTTGTACTCCGGATATTTACCCGGTCCCGAAATCAGCAGATCGTCCTTTTCGTACACCAGATCCTGACGCTTGAACTCACCCAGTTCGAAATCGGGGGTCAGCTGAATCGCCGTGGTCGGACAGGCCTCTTCACACATGCCGCAGAAGATGCAGCGTGAGAAGTTGATGCGGAAAAACTCCGGATACCAGCGGCCATCTTTGGTTTCTGCTTTTTGCAGCGAAATACAGCCGACCGGACAGGCCACCGCACAGAGGTTACAGGCGACGCAACGCTCGGCGCCATCCGGGTCGCGGGTTAACACGATACGACCACGGTAACGTGGCGGCAGATAAACCGGCTCTTCCGGGTACATCTGAGTTTCACGTTTGGCGAAGGCGTGCAGGCCGATCAGCCAGATACTGCGAACTGTCGTGCCAAAGCCTACGACAATATCTTTCAAAGTCATTTGTTAACCCCTTACGACGCTGTGTAGAGAATCACTGCGGCCGTAGCCAGCAGGTTCAGCAGCGTCAACGGCAGACACACTTTCCAGCCGAATGACAGCACCTGATCGTAACGTGGACGCGGAAGCGCAGCACGGATCAGGATGAACATCATCATAAAGAACGCCGTTTTCAGGGCGAACCAGATGAACGGCGGCAGGAATGGGCCGTGCCAGCCACCAAAGAACAGCGTCACGATCAAGGCTGATACGGTGGTAATAGCCACATATTCGCCGACAAAGAACAGGCCGAACTTCATACCGGCATATTCGATGTGATAACCATCTGCCAGCTCCTGTTCCGCTTCCGGCTGGTCAAACGGGTGACGGTGACACACCGCCACGCCCGCAATACAGAAGGTCACGAAACCAAAGAACTGCGGGATGATGTTCCACAGATGCGTCTGGCTGTTAACGATGTCGTTCATATTGAACGAGCCCGCCTGTGCGACGACGCCCATCAGCGACAGCCCCAGGAACACTTCATAGCTCAGGGTCTGCGCCGAGGCGCGCATAGCACCCAGCAGCGAGTATTTGTTGTTACTCGACCAGCCAGCAAACAGCACGGCATACACGGCCAGGCCCGCCATCATCAGGAAGAAGAGCAGACCGATGTTCAGGTCTGTCACCATCCAGGTCGGCGACACCGGCACGATAGCAAAGGCCAGCAGCAGTGAAACGAAGGCGATAACCGGCGCCAGGGTAAAGATAAAGCGATCGGTAAACGGCGGGACCCAGTCCTCTTTAAAGAACATCTTGATCATGTCCGCGACCAGCTGCAGCGAGCCGCCCCAGCCTACGCGGTTAGGTCCGTAACGGTTCTGGAACAGGCCGAGCAGACGACGCTCGGCGAAGCTCATGAACGCGCCGCAGGCCACGACCACCAGCAGAATGACGATGGCTTTAACAATGGCCAGCAGAATGTCGATAACGTCCGGTGTTAACCAGCTCATTGCGCCGCCTCCTGCAGAGTCTCAATTTTACCGTTCGCCAGGAATGGCGGAACGCCCGGCATGCCCAGCGGCAGGCCAATCTGTCCCGCCTGCAGTGACGCCGAGAGACGAACCGGCAGACGCACGGTTTCACCGGCACAGCTGAACTCTGCCGCTGCGCCCTGGTTCAGGCCCAGTTTCGCTGCATCTTCCGGGTTAATCACCAGCGCAGGCTCGGCCATACGCTGCTGGAAGACCGGTGAACGCTGTGACATCTCTTCGCTGCCGAACAGGCGATGAAGCGGTGCTACGCGCCACTGCGCATCACGACTGAAGGCAGCCGGAACGGTGGTGAACCACGGCAGCTGAGCGCTGCTGGCGTCAAACAGGCGCACGCCCGGATCGCCGTGACTCAGTTTGCCGCCCACTTCGGCCTGGAACTTGTTCCACGCCTGCGGTGAGTTCCAGCCTGGCGCCCAGGCAAACGGAATCTGCGAACGCGGCGCCGAAGGCTGGTTGTTCCCTTCCATAGAGAAGGCGAACATCGTGTCCTGATCCTGCGGCTGGCGCGGTTCATGCACGCTGATATTGGCGCGTGCCGCTGTGCGTCCGCTGTTACGAATAGGCGAGCGCGACAGTTTCTGACCGCGAATACGGAAGCTGGCATCCGGTGCCGCTTCTTTAATGCCAGCCAGCTGCGGCAGACGGGCCACCACGGCATCGATCACATGATCGAGCTGCGTCCAGTCCACATGACGGCTTTCCAGGGTGCTGTGCAGCGAATGCAGCCAGCGCCAGCTCTCCAGCATCACCACGCTGTTGTCGTAGTACGCCGGATCGTAAACCTGGAAGAAACGCTGAGCGCGACCTTCATGGTTGATCGAGGTGCCATCGCTCTCCGCGAAGCTGGCGGTCGACAGCACCAGACCGGCTTTTTCCAGCGTTGCAGTGCGCTGATGGTCAACCACGATAACGTTGGTGGTCTGGGCAAGGGCGGCGTCCACCTGCGCTTTTGGCGCATGGCGATAGAGATCGTTTTCCAGCACGACCAGCGCATCCGCTTCACCGCTGCTCAGCTGCTCCAGCGCATGCTCCAGCGGATTACCGCCGATCATGCCCAGGCCCATGCTGTTAGCGTGATCGGCCAGCAGGGTAATGCCGACATCCGCGCCGCGCGCTTTCAGGGCTCTGGCCACGTTCGCTGCGGCTTCAATTACCGCCGTGCTGCCCGCGTGGGTGCCGGAGATAATTAACGGTTTTTTCGCTCCGGCCAGCGCCTGAACGACCACATCCATTTTTCCGCTGAGCGCGCTGTCGAAATCGGCAACCGCAGGCGCGGATTCATCCAGCGCGCTGGCGATCGCGAAGCCGAGACGCGCCTGATCTTCAACCGGCGCGCGATAGCTCCACGCGGCGATATCATCCAGACGGGTTTCATCGACGTGCGTGACAAACAGCGGATGCTTCGCGTTCTGACCGATGTTCAGGATCGCAGCGATCTGCCAGTCAGCCACTTTCTGCGCCGCCGCCATGTCGCGGGCTTTGCCTTTCACCGCCTGACGCACCGACAGGGCGACGCGGGCGCCGACCTGCGTCAGATCTTCACCCAGCACCAGCACCGCATCGTAACTTTCAATTTCGCGCAGCGATGGCGTATAGATCCCACCTTCTCGCAGCACTTTCAGCATCAGTTCCAGACGTGCCTGCTCATCGGCGGGCATCCCGGTCGAGAAGTTTTCTGCACCGACCAGCTCACGCAGCGCGAAGTTGCTTTCGATGCTGGCGCGCGGCGAGCCGATACCAATCACTTTTTTCGCCTGACGCAGCAGATCGGCACCGGCGTTGACCGCCTGTTCGGCGTTCAGCGTGACCCAGTCGTTGCCACGCAGCAGCATCGGCTGACGCGGACGATCTTTACGGTTCACGTAGCCATAGCCGAAGCGGCCACGGTCGCAGAGGAAGTAGTGGTTGACGCTGCCGTTGTAGCGGTTTTCGATACGGCGCAGTTCGCCATAGCGCTCACCCGGGCTGGTGTTACAGCCGACGCTGCACTGCTGACAGATGCTCGGCGCAAACTGCATGTCCCATTTACGGTTATAGCGTTCGGAGTGGGTCTTGTCGGTGAAGACGCCGGTCGGGCAGATCTCCACCAGGTTGCCGGAGAATTCGCTCTCCAGCGTGCCATCTTCCGGGCGGCCGAAGTAGACGTTGTCGTGCGCACCGTAGACACCCAGATCCTTGCCGTCGGCATAATCTTTGTAGTAACGCACGCAGCGGTAGCAGGCGATACAGCGGTTCATCTCATGGGAGATAAACGGACCGAGATCCTGATTACGGTGGGTACGTTTGGTGAAGCGATAGCGGCGGAAACTGTGGCCGGTCATCACTGTCATATCCTGCAGGTGACAGTTACCGCCCTCTTCGCACACCGGGCAGTCGTGTGGGTGGTTGGTCATCAGCCACTCCACCACGCTTTCGCGGAACTCTTTCGCTTCGCCATCATCGATGGAGATGAATGTGCCGTCAGAGGCCGGCGTCATGCAGGACATGACGAGACGACCACGGGTATCTTCGGCATTCTGGAATTGCTTTACCGCACACTGGCGGCAGGCCCCAACGCTTCCCAGCGCCGGATGCCAGCAAAAGTAAGGAATATCAAGGCCCAGAGAAAGACATGCCTGTAGCAGGTTGTCCGCTCCGTTCACATCATACTCTTTACCGTCTACATGAATTGTAGCCATAGTGACATGCTTCCGTAAGGCTCGTCAGAGACGAGCGTTAATCATATTCTTGCCCCGACACACGACATTGTCGGGGCGGCGGCACCAGGCCTGTTCCGTGTTCTGCGGCGGATTACCAGCGTGCTTTCAGCAGGTTAGGCTGAATACCGCCAATTGCGCGGGTATTACCAAACACCTGCGGTGCCATGCCGGCTTCAAACTCTTCACGGAAATATTTGATGGCACTCTGCAGTGGCTCAACCGCACCCGGCGCATGCGCACAGAAGGTTTTACCCGGGCCAAGCTGACGGCAGAGTTGCAGCAGCGTTTCGATATCACCAGGCTGACCCTGCTTCTGCTCCAGCGCACGCAGAATTTTTACGCTCCACGGCAGACCATCACGGCAAGGCGTACACCAGCCGCACGATTCGCGCGCAAAGAACTCTTCCAGATTGCGCACCAGCGAGACCATGTTGATTTCGTGATCCACCGCCATCGCCAGCGCGGTACCCAGACGGCTTCCGGCTTTACCGATGCTGGCGAACTCCATTGGCAGATCCAGATGCTGATCGGTCAGGAAGTCCGTACCGGCGCCACCGGGCTGCCAGGCTTTAAACTTCAGTCCGTCGCGCATGCCACCGGCATAATCTTCAAGAATTTCACGCGCGGTGATACCAAATGGCAGCTCCCAGACGCCGGGATTTTTCACCCGTCCGGAGAAGCCCATCATCTTGGTGCCGGCATCTTCGCTTTTCGAGATGCCTTTGTACCACTCCACGCCGTTAGCCAGAATTGCCGGGACATTGGAGAGGGTTTCGACGTTGTTGACGCAGGTCGGTTTACCCCACGCGCCCGCACTCGCCGGGAATGGCGGTTTGGAACGCGGGTTAGCACGACGGCCTTCCAGCGAGTTAATCAGCGCCGTCTCTTCACCGCAGATATAACGGCCCGCACCGGTGTGGACGATCAGCTCAAAGTCGAAACCGGTTCCGAGAATATTTTTCCCCAGATAGCCCGCCTCAGTCGCTTCGGCAATCGCACGACGCAGATGCACCGCAGCTTCGATATATTCGCCGCGCAGGAAGATGTAGCCGCGATACGCTTTCAGGGCAAAGGCGCTGATCAGCATGCCTTCCACCAGCTGGTGCGGCATCTGTTCCATCAGCAGACGGTCTTTATAGGTGCCCGGCTCCATCTCATCGGCGTTACACAGCAGGTAACGGATGTTCATCGACTCATCTTTCGGCATCAGGCTCCACTTCAGTCCGGTAGAGAAGCCTGCACCGCCGCGCCCTTTCAGGCCGGAATCTTTAACGGCTGCGACAATTTCATCCTGTGACATGGTCTTCAGCGCTTTATCCGCACCGGCGTAGCCGTTTTTGCTGCGGTATTCGTCAAACCAGACTGGTTGTTTGTCATCACGCATCCGCCAGGTCAGCGGATGGGTTTCAGCAGTACGAATGATCGTTTTCATTGTCATTGATACTGCTCCAGCAAAGTCGGGATGCCTTCCGGCGTCAGATGAACATGTGTATCTTCATCCACCATCATCGTTGGCCCCTTGTCACAGTTGCCCAGACAGCAGGTTGGCAGCAGCGTAAAGCGGCCATCGGCCGTCGTCTGGCCTGGTTTAATGTTCAGCTGCTGCTCCAGCGCAGCCTGAATGCCCTGATAACCCGTGATATGACAGACCACGCTGTCACAGTAACGAATCACATGACGGCCAACCGGCTGACGGAAGATCTGGCTGTAAAATGTCGCCACGCCTTCCACGTCACTGGCCGGAATGCCCAGCACCTCAGCAATCGCGTTGATAGCGCCATCCGGCACCCAGCCGCGCTGCTTCTGCACGATCTTCAGCGCTTCGATTGAGGCTGCACGCGCATCTTCATAGTGGTGTTTTTCGTGCTCGATGGCGTGATGTTCTTCCGCGCTCAGCACGAAGACCTCGTTAGGGTCGATCGTTTTAATGGCAATGTGTTGATCGTGCATAATTAGCGGTCCACGTCTGACATAACAAAATCGATACTACCCAGATAGACAATCAGGTCGGATACCAGGCTGCCGCGGATTACCGAAGGAATCTGCTGCAGATGCGGGAAGCTTGGCGTACGCACGCGGGTGCGGTAGCTCATGGTGCTGCCGTCGCTGGTCAGGTAGTAGCTGTTGATCCCTTTGGTCGCCTCAATCATCTGGAAGGATTCATTGGCGGGCATGACCGGTCCCCACGAAACCTGCAGGAAGTGCGTGATCAGGGTTTCGATGTGCTGCAGCGTGCGCTCTTTCGGCGGCGGCGTGGTCAGCGGGTGGTCCGCCTTGAACGGCCCTTCTGGCATATTGTTGAGGCACTGCTCAAGAATACGCAGCGACTGCCACATCTCTTCCATCTTCAGCTGAACACGGCTGTAGGCATCGCTGACGCCCGATCCGACCGGGATTTCAAAATCGAAGTTTTCGTAGCCTGAATAAGGACGCCATTTACGCACGTCGAAGTCCAGACCGGTGGCGCGCAGACCGGCACCGGTGGTCCCCCACGCCAGCGCCTCTTCCATATTGTAAGCGGCGACGCCTTTAGAACGGCCAATCAGCACCGAGTTACGCAGTGCGGCCTTGTCATACTCTTTCAGGCGCTTCGGCATCCAGTCCAGGAAGTCACGCAGCAGACGTTCCCAGCCGCGCGGCAGGTCGTGCGCCACGCCACCGATACGGAACCAGGCCGGGTGCATACGGAAACCGGTAATGGCTTCGACCACGTCGTAGATTTTCTGACGATCGGTAAAGGCAAAGAACACCGGCGTCATGGCGCCGACGTCCTGAATAAAGGTGGAGATATAGAGCAGATGACTGTTGATGCGGAACAGCTCAGAGAGCATCACGCGGATCACGTTAACGCGATCGGGCACCACGATACCGGCCAGCTTTTCCACCGCCAGAACGTAAGGCATCTCGTTGACGCAGCCACCGAGGTATTCGATACGGTCGGTGTAAGGAATGTAGCTGTGCCAGGACTGGCGCTCGCCCATCTTCTCGGCACCACGATGGTGATAACCGATGTCGGGAACGCAGTCGACGATCTCTTCACCATCCAGCTGCAGAATGATGCGGAACGCACCGTGCGCAGACGGGTGGTTAGGCCCGAGGTTCAGGAACATGAAGTCTTCGTTGGTGGTACTGCGCTTCATGCCCCAGTCTTCGGGCTTGAAGGTCAGCGCCTCCATCTCTAAATCTTCTTTCTGTTTGGTGAGCGTAAAGGGATCAAATTCGGTCGCGCGCGCCGGGTAATCTTTGCGCAGCGGATGCCCTTCCCAGGTCGGCGGCATCATGATGCGCGTCAGGTGCGGGTGACCGTCAAAAGTAATCCCGAACATCTCCCAGGTTTCACGCTCATACCAGTTGGCATTCGGGAACAGGCGGGTAATGGTGGGCAGGTGCATGTCATTTTCAGACAGCGCCACCTTGAGCATGATGTCGCGATTGCGTTCAATCGACAGCAGGTGATAGAAAACGGAAAAATCCGCTGCAGGCAGGCCTGCGCGGTGGGTACGTAAACGCTCATCGACGCCATGCAGGTCATACAGCATGACGTAAGGCTTGGGTAATTTACGCAGGAATTCGGTGATTTCCAGTATCTGTTCACGCTTTACCCACACCACCGGAATACCGGTACGGGTTGGCTGAACGGTAAAGGCATCCGGCCCAAAACGGTTACGCAACTCGCCGATCACCGGGTCATCGAGGTGATCACGGGTTTGCCATGATGGCTGAGCGAGATCTTGCGTGGTCAAATCTGTCATACGTTACTCACCATTCCGGCCTGGTCTCAGGCACTCAAATGAAGGCGTCAGGATGGGGCCATGCATTAAATTGTGATGTTCTGCTGCAGGCGCGATTGTCCATCCATACGGTGTTAAACTTCGTCCGGGCTGCGCAGGTTTGTGACTGCGATGCGCTCGCCGCGTTTTCTTTCACGCTCCGACTGCATATTGGCGCGATAAACGCCCTGATCGCCCACTACCCATGAGAGCGGACGGCGCTCTTTGCCGATCGACTCCTGCAGCAGCAGCAGCGCCTGCATGTACGCTTCTGGACGTGGCGGGCAGCCTGGAATATAAACATCAACCGGAAGGAATTTATCGACGCCCTGCACAACCGAATAGATGTCATACATGCCGCCGGAGTTCGCACAGGCGCCCATGGAGATGACCCATTTCGGTTCCAGCATCTGATCGTAGAGGCGCTGAATCACTGGTGCCATTTTGGTGAAAGGGGTGCCGGCGATGACCATAAAGTCAGCCTGACGTGGCGAGGCACGCATAACTTCTGCACCGAAACGGGCGACGTCGTGAACCGCGGTGAACGAGGTCGTCATTTCCACGTAACAACAGGACAGGCCGAAGTTATAAGGCCAGAGTGAGTTTTTACGTCCCCAGTTCACCATGTCATGCAGGGCATTTTCGAGTTTGCCCATGTAAACGCTGCGGTGAACGTGCTGCTCCAGCGGATCACTGACGATTTCCTGCTTTTGCAGAGGGTAACGGTCGTTCTCACCACCGTTCGGGTCTATGCGGGTGAGCGTATAGTCCATCTTATTGCCTCTCTTTTACTGCTTATGAGGATTGGTGTGACTGACCGTAGTCGTTTTCACCACTACGCGACGGCGAGCTGGCGCCCAGTCCAGTGCGCCGATGCGTACCAGATAGACCAGACCCGCCAGGAGCACCAAAATGAAAATTGCGGCTTCCACAAAGCCGACCCATCCGCTTTCACGGATCGAGGTCGCCCATGCGTACAAAAAGAGGGCTTCGACGTCGAAGATGACGAAAAACATCGCAACCAGATAAAATTTTGCCGACAGGCGGATATGGGTATCACCAACGGATTCGATGCCCGATTCGAATGGCGTATCTTTGTAGCGTGCGCGTGCTCTGCCGCCAAGCAGCCATCCTCCGGTCAGCATGAAAGCACACAGGCCAAAGGCAATAACGATAAAGACGATAAACGCCCAGTGCTGAGCGATGATTTCGGTGGTAGTTGACATACTCATTGCTTACTCATCAAAAGTGGCGCTGGCATCCTGCACGCGTTTCCCGCAGCAAACTGACCACATCGATTCAAGGGAAGGGTAAAAACCTTTTAAATGTTGCTGTTATTATTTAATAAACAGCAATTTTATGGGGTTTTTTACTCCTTTCTATAACCTTTTGTCAACTTTGACAAAAGTATCCAAACATTATTTCACACCTGCATCATATTATTAACAAATGATGCCCCGCTTTCCAGCTAAATCGCTTCAGTCTGTAGGGTTAATTTTAGTGTAGCGGGTATTCACATGCATGGATCGTGCATTTAACAAACATATTTTGACAGGTATCACTCTGTTTTCCTTCCCCTTACCAGGGGTATTTTCTTGATCCAGAACACACTTTTGCCCTTTTTGCGTGAAAATTCTCCACTTCAAATGGCGATACGAAACGGCGCGTTCATTTTTTCGGCTGATAAATTTCAGTTCAGGCTTGAGTGGAATTTACAGACAGGATAAAGGCAGGAGGGTTAACTGAAAAAAGGTAAAAAGAGGGAATCAGGCATAAAAAAGCCTCTCGTTCTCTTCAGGGAACGAGAGGCTTATTTATAAGCGTTTATTAAGACAGCCCAGCGGACATTGAGGAGAACACGTTAACGATATTACTCTTCGTCATCCAGCAGCAGCGCACCGTCCGGGTTGTTGCTCAGGTTATAAGGATCGTTGGTGGACTGCATGGCATTAAAGATAGCCAGCGCCAGCTCATTGTCGCTGTCAGGATTGCGGCACAGCAGATACTGCGTATCCGGCAGTACCGGCAGACCTTCGGCCGCCCCCATCACACGCAGTTCCGGGCTCATCATCTCTACCGGACGTGCGGTGACGCCCAGGCCTGCTTTCACCGCGGCACGAACAGCAGCCAGGGTCGAAGCCACATAGGAGATACGCCACGGAATGCCCGCCTCATTGAGGTGGTCGATCGCCATGTCACGGTAAGGGCTTGGCTCATCCAGCAGCACCAGCGGAATGGCTTCGCCGCGCTGGAAGATATAGTCTGCGGCGCAGTACCACAATGTGGGTGAAGTACGCAGTACCTGATAGGTAAAGTTGCCCGGGCTGGAGGTGGTCACAACCAGGTCCACTTCACCCTGATTCAGCATCTCCATCATAAATGGATTACGTTTGACCCGCACATCGATTGCCAGCTTCGGATAAACCGAGGTCACCCGGTTCAGCAGGAACGGCAGAATCGTGTCTGAGGTATCATCAGAGGCACCGATGGTCAGGACACCCTGAATATTGCTGTACATCAGAGAGGTACAGGCTTCATCGTTGAAACGAAGGATTTTTCTGGCATAGCCTAAAAGCTGGATCCCGTGCTCTGTCAGCAACTTATTACGTCCATGTCTGGCAAACAGCTCTTTACCTACCAATTGTTCCAGACGCTGCATCTGCTGACTGACTGCTGACTGGGTTCTGCAGACCGCTGCAGCGGCAGCTGCAAAGGTATTCAAATCCGCAACGGCAACGAAAGTTCTCAGCAGATCGAGGTCGAGATTCAGTATCGGACGATTTGCATTAGTCATGTTTTTTCTTCACTTATAAGATTTTTACGAACTACTACCCTGGTGTTATTACAGGCTTATCAAAGTGATAAGCAGTAATGGTGCTCAATGACAGTCCTGTGTGAAGACTGGCACAAAGAAATTTTCATGTGGAGCCTGCACTGATGACGCTCCTGACGGGGTCACAATGCGCCTCAAGACAGAGACAACTTCTGAACCAATGGCACTGGGTGCGGAAATGCAGGAAGCTGCGTAATTGTCTCAATTCCCTCCGGACGTGTCGGACGGGACAAAAATAACGCTTTGCTCGCTGGCAGAACGATGCGGCAAAGTGCATTAAATAATAAATTATACTTAATCATTTTTGACTTCAAAATGGAAATGATTTTGTGAAAAGCGCTGTAAATTTTGTGCCAAAGGCATTTACGGACCCTTATGCCACATTACTGATCACTTTTTAAGCCTTCAGCATTCTGAAATTTAGTGAGGAAGTGTTAAGTGCGGCTCACAATCGTGCGACCTGAGTCTCATATGCGCCTCTTCTTCAGGCACTTTTTCCGCGCTTGCGTGGCCTTAAAATGGCGACCCTTAAGCGCTGTTAAGGCGTCATCCTGGCGGATAGCCCAAAAACGCCTGAAAATTGATCGTTTGTAAAATATATTTTAACTATTTCACTAAGTGGGTATTTCCTGTTCCGGGAAAAACGTTGCGGCGTACCCTCTTTATTGCCCGACCATCTGCAAAGCGATATGTGGGCTGGGCTCGGCTTTCACCAGATTAAAATATCGAAACAGTAATCAATAGTGGTTTTATTAACCGCCCTTCTCCCCACTCTATCATTTTTACGCTGTGCGCCGGGCGAAAAGTTGTTGAACCCGCCAAAACGGGGCACCGCCCTTCTTTTGTGTCCGTGAGGAGAGTACATTGTGCTGGTTCGATTTCTGTGGCAGCCGAAAGGATGCTGCCCATTAAGGCGGTAACAATGACTTTTCAAATTGATAAATCCGGAAAACTCGATAACGTCTGCTATGACATCCGTGGTCCGGTATTGAAAGAGGCGAAGCGCCTCGAAGAAGAAGGCAACAAAGTTCTTAAACTGAACATCGGCAACCCCGCGCCGTTTGGTTTCGAAGCGCCCGATGAGATTCTGGTTGATGTGATTCGTAATCTGCCCAGCGCGCAGGGCTATTGCGACTCCAAGGGTCTCTATTCCGCCCGTAAAGCGATCATGCAGCATTACCAGGCGCGCGAGATGCGCGATGTCACGGTAGAGGACATCTACATTGGTAACGGCGTTTCAGAGCTGATCGTACAGGCGATGCAGGCGCTGCTGAACAGCGGCGATGAGATGCTGGTGCCCGCCCCGGACTATCCCTTATGGACCGCCGCCGTTTCGCTCTCCAGCGGTAAAGCAGTGCATTATCTGTGTGACGAGTCAGCAGGCTGGTTCCCGGATCTGGATGATATCCGCAGCAAGATCACTCCCCGCACGCGCGGGATCGTCATTATCAACCCCAACAACCCGACCGGCGCGGTGTACAGCAAAGAGCTGTTGTTGGAAGTGGTGGAGATTGCGCGTCAGCACAACCTGATCATCTTCGCCGATGAGATTTACGACAAGATCCTCTATGACGAGGCCCAGCATCACTCTATTGCGGCACTGGCACCCGATCTGCTGACGGTTACGTTCAATGGCCTTTCCAAAACGTATCGCGTTGCCGGTTTCCGTCAGGGCTGGATGGTGCTGAACGGGCCGAAAAAGCATGCAAAAGGTTACATTGAAGGGCTTGAGATGCTCGCCTCTATGCGTCTCTGCGCCAATGTGCCGGCACAGCATGCTATTCAGACGGCACTGGGCGGCTATCAGAGCATCAGCGAATTTATCATGCCGGGCGGTCGTCTTTATGAGCAGCGCCAGCGCGCGTGGGAACTGATTAACGACATCCCGGGCGTCAGCTGTGTGAAGCCACAGGGTGCGCTCTATATGTTCCCGAAAATTGACGCAAAAAAATTCAATATCTTCGACGACCAGAAGATGGTGCTGGATTTCCTGTTGCAGGAGAAAGTGCTGCTGGTTCAGGGCAGCGCGTTTAACTGGCCGTGGCCCGATCATCTGCGCATCGTGACGCTGCCGCGTGTGGACGATCTGGAGATGGCGATCAATAAGTTTGGCCGTTTCCTGCAAGGCTATCGTCAGTAATCACGCGCGCGTATACTGACGCTATTTGGGGAGAGCCGATCTCTCCCCTGCCGGCCAACAGGAACGCGCATGACTCAAAGCCATTTCTTTGCTCACCTCTCACGTCTTAAGCTGATCAATCGCTGGCCCCTGATGCGCAATGTGCGTACCGAAAATGTGTCCGAGCACAGCCTGCAGGTCGCCATGGTGGCGCACGCCCTGGCCGTGATCAAAAACCTTAAGTTCAGCGGAACGCTCAATGCCGATCGCATTGCGATGCTGGCGCTCTATCACGACGCCAGTGAGGTACTCACCGGGGATTTACCAACGCCGGTGAAGTATTACAACGCGCAGATCGCCCACGAATATAAGAAGATCGAGAAGATTGCCCAGCAGAAGCTGATCGCGATGCTGCCCGAAGAGTTTCAGGCGATCTATGCGCCGCTGATCGACGAGCATCAGCACAGCGAAGAGGAGCAGGCCGTCGTAAAGCAGGCGGATGCGCTCTGTGCTTATGTAAAATGCCTTGAGGAGCTCTCTGCCGGGAACAACGAGTTCTTACTGGCCAAAGCGCGGCTGGAGAAGACGCTGGCGCAGCGGCGTTCACCGGAGATGGATTACTTCGTTGAGGTATTTATTCCGAGTTTCAGCCTGTCACTGGATGAGATCTCGCAGGAGACACCGCTGTAACCCGACGGCCAGGCCGCCGGGCTCTGCTTACTCTTTCTGACCGAAGCTGAAGCTGCCGTCAGACTTACGGGTTATCGCCAGCTGGGCCAGTGAGTCGAGCTGAAGCGCGACCTCATCCAGGCGTGGCGTGTGCGCGGAGGGCTTGATCGCGACCACCGCACAGCCCGCGCTCAGGCCGGATACGATCCCTGCGGGAGCATCTTCGGCCACCACACAGGATGATGCCGCTAAGCCGAGCTTCTCCGCGCCCAGCAGATAGGGATCGGGCTCGGGTTTTCCTTTTGCAACCTGCTCCGCCGTAATGAACACGTCAGGCGTCGGTAAGCCCGCAGCCCGATGACGCGCATGCGCCACCGGCATTGAGCCGGACGTGACGATCGCCCAGGGGATCTGCAGCGCATTCAGCTGGTTTAGCAGCGATGCTGCGCCTGGCAGCGCCTGCACGCCCTCTGTGTCCGCCGCCTCCGCCTGTTCCAGCGCGATAAACTCTGCCTGAATCGCGGCTTCCGGCTGGCCTGCCATAAAATGACGCAGAGAGGTAATCGCCTGTTTGCCGTGAATGAAATCCAGAATCTCATCCGCCGCGATGCCATGACGGGCACCCCACTGGCTCCAGGCTCGTTCAACGGCTGGCAGGGAATCCACCAGCGTGCCGTCTAAATCAAAAAGAAAACCTCTGTAGGTCACGCGCTCCTCCTCATCAGGCATTAATCACTTGCGCAATTTCATTTGCACTCAAATGGTACTGGCGCGGACAAGTCTGCCATAAAGCCAGCATGCGTTGATACTTTTCCCACATCGGGGTCTGCGCATTAAAGCCGTGCGTACCGGATTCGAAGTGAGTGTAACGCCCTTCTGTATTGACCATGAAGCGTACATAGCCCAGCAGGCGGGCTTCTGTGACGGCATCGAAGCCCAGGAAAGCGAGCCGCCGTTCATCCAGCTGCGGGCGCTCTTTGAGATTCGACCAGGAGACGTGAAGCGCGTGATGCATTTCCATGATGTCGATAACCGTCCGGCAGACCGTTTCGCTGAGTTCGCCACACTCCTTGTCCAGCTCCCGCATCTGCAGCGCGTAACCGCGTTCGATAATGGTCTGGTAGCGGCGAAAGCGCTCGGCATTCTCCGGTTCAAGCATGGCCATGATTTTATACTGGTTGGTGAGTATCAAACGCTGTGCATGGGTCATTTCCATCATTCGCTCCCGGTCAGAGACCGCTCAGTTAACCGACAATAGCGTGATGATTGCATAGCGTCAGCGACACGGACATCGCCGTATCGCCTTTCATTGATTTGGCCGCAGGTCAGCGGTAAATATTATACCGCCAGCCCGGGAAAGATCAGAGATCGTCGAGGAAAGTGCGGTCGAGCTGTTTAAACGCGCGCTTCAGCAGATCGGCCAGCGCCTGATAGGTTGGCTTGCCCTCTACCGGAGCGATCGCCTGCCCCGCTTCTTCCAGCCGGGTACGCACTTCGTGAAACCAGTTCAGCAGCGTCGGCGGCAGTGGCGTGACAGAGCGTTTACCCAGCCACCACAACCCCTGCATCGGCAGGCTGCAGGCAAACAGCGCCGTCGCCACGGCCGGACCTAACTGCCCGCCCATCGCAATCTGCCAGGTCAGCGTAAAGATCGCCAGAGGCGGCATAAAACGAATGGCGAAACGGGTCGCCGTTGAAACGCGATTTTCCGGGAACACGGGTGCCAGGCGCTTATCAGCAGGCCAGGTCTTCATATAGTGCTGGCCGCGCTGAAATATCCGAAACCAACTGGTACTGCCAGATTCATTCGCCATGGCTCACCTCAACTAATACTGCAAAGATTAAAAAATAGTTACAACTACACAACTTTACGTGACATCCTTCAATTATTTTTGTCTTTAAAGGGGACTCCGGCTATCCTGACGCCGCTCCGATACCCTTCGGATGCGGAATGCGCCTTTGGGAAGAGGCCTGAGCCCTATTTTTGACAAGGCAATTTTCAAATTTTCACGTAAGATTAACGAAATTTTTTGCGGAAAAGCAGAATTCTGTCTACCGCATGATGTTTGTCATTAATCTACCAGCTTTCATGGGCTACGCTGTTAGTCTGATTGCGTTTTATTTAGCCACTCTCAAAAAATAGGTACTTCCATGTCGAGTAAGTTAGTTCTGGTCCTGAACTGTGGCAGCTCTTCCCTCAAGTTTGCCATCCTTAACCCTGCAAGCGGTGAAGAATTCCTGTCGGGCCTGGCAGAATGTTTCCACCTTCCTGAAGCCCGCATCAAATGGAAGCTGGAAGGCGAAAAACAGGAAGCGCCTCTGGGTGCTGGCGCAGCGCATAGCGAAGCGCTGAACTTTATCGTTAAAACCATTCTGGCACAAAAACCTGAGCTGTCGGCACAAATTGCTGCAATCGGTCATCGCATCGTTCACGGTGGCGAGAAGCTGACGCAGTCTGTCGTCATTACGGAAGAGGTAGTTCAGGGCATTAAAGATGCCGCCTCTTTTGCACCGCTGCATAATCCGGCTCACCTGATCGGGATTGATGAAGCGATGAAAAACTTCCCTCACCTGTCAGATAAGAATGTGGCGGTATTCGACACGGCTTTCCATCAGACAATGCCGGAAGAGTCCTATCTCTACGCCCTGCCGTACAAACTGTATAAAGAGCATGGCGTCCGTCGCTATGGCGCGCATGGCACCAGCCACTTCTACGTGACCCACGAAGCCGCCAGAATGCTGAACAAGCCGCTTGAGTCACTGAACATCATTACCTGTCACCTCGGCAACGGCGGTTCCGTTTCCGCGATTCGCAACGGCGAGTGCGTAGACACCTCCATGGGTCTGACCCCGCTGGAAGGTCTGGTCATGGGCACCCGCAGCGGTGACATCGACCCGGCCATCGTCTTCTTCCTGCACGACACCCTGGGCATGAGCGTCGACGCCATCAATAAACTGCTGACCAAAGAGTCCGGCCTGCTGGGCCTGACCGAAGTGACCAGCGACTGCCGTTACGTGGAAGATAACTACGCCACTAAAGAAGATGCGAAGCGTGCGATGGATGTCTTCTGTCATCGTCTGGCGAAATATATCGGCAGCTACACTGCGCTGATGGATGGCCGCCTTGACGCCGTGGTCTTTACCGGCGGCATTGGTGAGAACGCCGCGATGGTGCGTGAACTTTCACTGAAAAAGCTCGCGCTGCTCGGCTTTGATGTTGACCACGATCGCAACCTGGCAGCCCGTTTCGGCAAGTCAGGCTACATCAATAAGGAAGGCACCCGCCCGGCGCTGGTGATCCCGACCAACGAAGAGCTGGTCATCGCCCAGGACGCCGCGCGTCTGACCGCCTGAGTCCTTTTCGCCGTCAGCCCAGGCTGACGGCGTTGTTTCTGACACCCAGCCATGACTGAGAGGTTTAAACGTGTCACGTACAATAATGCTCATTCCGACCGGCACCAGCGTCGGCCTGACCAGCGTCAGTCTCGGTGTGATCCGCGCGATGGAGCGCAAAGGCGTCCGCCTCAGCGTATTCAAGCCGATTGCCCAGCCACGCAGCGGCGGCGACAACCCGGATCAGACCACCACCATCATCCGTAAAAACTCCTCCATTCCTGCCGCCGAACCGCTGCAGATGTCACGCGTGGAATCACTGCTGGGTTCGAACCAGCAGGATGCGCTGATGGAAGAGATCATCTCCCGTTACCATGCCAGCAGCCAGAATGCTGAGGTGGTGCTGGTTGAGGGTCTGGTGCCGACCCGTAAACATCAGTTCGCCAACGCGCTGAACTATGAAATCGCCAAAACCCTGAACGCGGAAATCGTCTTCGTGATGGCGCTGGGCAATGACTCTCCGGCACAGCTCAAAGAGCGCATCGAGCTGACACAGAGCAGCTTCGGCGGCCAGAAGAACAAAAATATCACCGGCGTGATCATCAACAAACTCAACGCGCCGGTTGACGATCAGGGGCGTACCCGCCCTGACCTGTCAGAGATTTTCGATGACTCGTCCAAAGCCAGCATCGCCAACATCGATCCTAAACAGCTCTTTTCGGACAGCCCGCTGCCAGTGCTGGGCTGCGTACCGTGGAGCTTTGATCTGATCGCAACCCGTGCGATCGATATGTGCCGCCATCTGGATGCCCGCATCATTAACGAAGGTGAGATTCAGACCCGCCGGGTAAAATCGGTTACCTTCTGCGCGCGCAGTATCCCGCACATGCTGGAACATTTCCGTCCGGGCTCACTGCTGGTCACCTCAGCCGACCGCCCCGATGTGCTGGTCGCCGCCTGTCTGGCCGCCATGAACGGCATTGAGATCGGTGCCATCCTGCTGACCGGTAACTACGAGATTGACGACCGCATCGCCCGTCTTTGTGAACGCGCCTTCCAGACCGGCCTGCCGGTGTTTATGGTGAAAACTAATACCTGGCAGACCTCACTGAGCCTGCAGAGCTTCAACCTGGAAGTGCCGGCTGACGATACGCAGCGCATCGAGAAGGTGCAGGAGTATGTCGCCGGCTACATCAACGCGGAGTGGATTGAGTCCCTGACCGCCACCTCAGAGCGCAGCCGTCGCCTTTCACCGCCAGCCTTCCGCTATCAGCTGACCGAGCTGGCGCGTAAAGCGGGCAAACGCGTGGTGCTGCCAGAGGGCGATGAGCCGCGTACGGTGAAAGCCGCCGCCATCTGTGCCGAACGCGGTATCGCGACCTGCGTTCTGCTGGGCAACCCGGATGAGATCCAGCGCGTCGCTGCGGCTCAGGGTGTTGAACTGGGTAAAGGCGTAGAGATTGTTGATCCTGAACAGGTGCGTGAAAACTACGTGCCGCGCCTGGTCGAACTGCGTAAGAATAAAGGCATGACCGAAGTGGTCGCTCAGGAGCAACTGGAAGATAACGTGGTGCTGGGCACCATGATGCTGGAGAGCGGCGAAGTCGATGGTCTGGTGTCCGGTGCAGTACACACCACCGCCAACACCATTCGTCCGCCACTGCAGCTGATCAAAACCGCCCCGAACAGCTCACTGGTCTCCTCCGTGTTCTTTATGCTGCTGCCGGAGCAGGTGCTGGTCTACGGTGACTGCGCGATTAACCCCGATCCAACGGCTGAGCAGCTGGCAGAGATTGCTATTCAGTCAGCCGATTCTGCCAAAGCCTTTGGCATCGATCCGCGCGTGGCGATGATCTCCTACTCTACCGGCACATCAGGTGCAGGCAGCGATGTGGAGAAAGTCCGTGAAGCGACCCGTATCGCTCAGGAGAAACGTCCGGATCTGGTGATTGATGGTCCGCTGCAGTATGACGCCGCGATCATGGAAGATGTGGCGAAATCGAAAGCGCCAGACTCGCAGGTTGCCGGTCGCGCAACGGTGTTCATCTTCCCGGATCTCAACACCGGTAACACCACCTATAAAGCGGTACAGCGTTCAGCTGACCTGATCTCTATCGGGCCGATGCTGCAGGGTATGCGTAAGCCGGTCAACGACCTGTCGCGCGGCGCACTGGTAGATGACATCGTCTATACCATCGCTCTGACCGCCATTCAGTCCCAGCAGGCGGAAGGCTAACCTCTGGTGCTCACGAAAAAGGCATGCCGCAGGGCATGCCTTTTTTTTTGCCGGTTAGCCGGCAATACGCCCGGTCACGCGACCGGGAGCGTTCACTCAGGCGCGGTTATCGCCGTTGCGGCTCATCCAGAGTGACAGCGCTTTCAGCGAATCGTCAGTGAACTCGTCACAGCGCGCAGTGATCTCATCGGGCGTCATCCAGATAATCTCATCGACTTCCGACTCCTGCATGGCGAAAGGCCCATGCGAGACGCAGCTGAAGAGACCGCCCCAGACGCGGCAGTGCTGATCTTCGAAGTAGAATTTGCCATGCTCAGCAAACGGCACCGCGGCAATCCCCAGCTCCTCTTCTGCTTCACGGCGCGCAGATTCAAGCATATCTTCACCGCTCTGCACTACGCCGCCTGCGGTCGCATCCAGCTTGCCCGGCATAAAATCTTTTATCTCAGTGCGGCGCTGCACCAGAATCCTGCCCATGCCGTCATGAACCACGATATAGGTGGCACGATGACGCAGACACTGAGCACGCATCTGCGCGCGTGTCGCCTGAGCAACGACTTCATTCTCTTCGTTAACGATATCGACCCACTCGATGCCGTCACCCGCGGTTTGATCCACCATCAGTAACCCTTTCCAGTTTGGCGTACACCTGGGTACGCAGTTTGCCACGTCGTTATTTTTATGTGGCGTAAGGTAATCACTTCCGCCAGCCTGAGCAAGCCCTGGCGCTTACCGATTTTTACCACTTTCTGCTAATCACAGCTGTACCGAGGCTCGCTGCCACTGAAACTCAGCATAATGCCGAAGACGAGCGGGCAAGGGGTCGCCATGCAGGACCAGCCGGTTAAGCATCACCGCCAGATCGGTATCGGCAATGGACCACTCGCCAAACAGGTTCTGCTGCCCGTCCGGCAGCAGGCGCTCGACCGCGGTAATCAGTTTATCCACCGCCTGCTGCGCAGAGGCCGTCAGCGGCGCAAAGCGTTCTCCGGCAAACAGCACCTCGGTCGGTCGCTCCTGACGGATCCAGAGAAAATCGCTGCGCAGCCAGGCCTGGATTTCCCGGGCGCGGGCGCGCTTCTCCCGGTCACGGGGATACAGGCGTTCAAATTCGGGTGCCGGGAACCGCTCTTCGAGATATTCGGTAATTGCCGAAGATTCGCTTAACAGAAAAGTATCGATTTGCAGGGTCGGAACCCGGCAGGTCAGCGACAGCGCGCGGTACGCCTCGGCATATTGCTGATTCTGAGACAAATCGACGCGTTTAAGCTGAAAGGGGATCCCTTTTTCGGAGAGAGCAACATAGGCCGACATGGCGTAAGGACTGAAAAATGATGAATCGGACCACAGGGTGATGGGCGGATAATTCATCGGTTACCTCAATTGGCTGTCAGGGTTGCATCATGTTTACCGATTTTTT
Organism: Pantoea graminicola; assembly: GCF_048452665.1. Lineage (NCBI taxonomy): Bacteria > Pseudomonadati > Pseudomonadota > Gammaproteobacteria > Enterobacterales > Erwiniaceae > Pantoea > Pantoea graminicola. The sequence continues at coordinate 452,684 of NZ_JBLWSJ010000002.1, forward strand.
TTTGGGAAGGCAACGGCGGGCTCATCCGATCTCTGCTGCCGGAAGAAGAAAGCGCGACGCGACGCACGATAGAGTGGCACGACTCTTCTATGCTGAAAGGTGCAAATAACAAAAACATCAAGGGAGCCGCAACATGCACATTCTCATTACCGGTGGCACGGGACTGATTGGCCGTCACCTGATTCCGCGCCTGCAGCAGCTGGGGCATCAGATCAGCGTGGTGACGCGGGATGTGGTCAGCGCGCGTGAGAAACTGGGCGATCAGGTCGCGCTCTGGTCCGGTCTGGCACAGCAGCCGGACCTGAATAATATCGATGCGGTAATTAATCTGGCGGGCGAACCGATCGCCGATAAACGCTGGACGGAGCCTCACAAGCAGCAACTGTGCGAGAGTCGCTGGCAGATCACCGAGCAGATCGCCTCCCTGATCAACGCCAGCAGTACGCCGCCCGCCGTACTGATCTCAGGATCGGCGACCGGCTATTACGGCAATACCGGCGATCTGGTGCTGACGGAAGAGGATCAGGGTCACGATGAGTTTACCCATCAGCTTTGCGCCCGCTGGGAGCAGCTTGCGCTGGCGGCGGAGAGCGAACGAACCCGCGTCTGCCTGCTGCGCACCGGCGTCGTGCTGGCCCCCGAAGGTGGCGCGCTCAGCAGGATGAAACTGCCCTTTAAGCTCGGGATCGGCGGCCCGCTCGGCAGCGGCAAGCAGTATATGCCGTGGATCCATCTGGATGATATGGTCAACGCCATCCTCTGGCTGCTGGATCATGACGATCTGCGCGGCCCGTTCAACATGGTCGCGCCCTACGCGGTGCGCAATGAGCAGTTCGCCGCCACGCTGGGCCGGGTAATGCATCGTCCGGCCTTTATGCGCACGCCGGCCAGCGCCATTAAGCTGATGATGGGAGAGTCGTCGGTTCTGGTGCTGGGCGGACAGCATGTGCTGCCAAAGCGGCTGGAAGCCTCTGGTTTTGGCTTCCGCTGGTACGATCTGCAGGAGGCGCTGCAGGATGTGGTGAAGGCTTAAGCTTCTGCCCGCGCCGATCCGACGCGGGCAGTGGCTTACTTCAGCGACCCTTTCAGGAACTGCTGTAAACGCGGGCTTTGCGGATTGCCGAACAGCTCGGCAGGCGGCCCCTGCTCTTCGATTTTGCCCTGATGCAGGAAAATCACATGGCTGGAGACGTGACGGGCGAACTCCATCTCGTGGGTAACAACCACCATGGTTTTGCCCTCTTCCGCCAGCTTCTGCATGATACGCAGCACCTCACCGACGAGCTCCGGGTCCAGCGCAGAGGTCGGTTCGTCGAACAGGAGCACCTCCGGCTCCATCGCCAGCGCGCGCGCAATCGACACGCGCTGCTGCTGGCCCCCTGAGAGGTGCACCGGATACTTCGCCTGGGCGCGCGCATCGATGCCCACTTTATCCAGATAGCGTATGGCGCGTTCACGCGCGTCCGCTTTACTCAGCCCCAGCACCTGAATCGGTGCTTCCATCACATTCTCCAGCACCGTCATGTGGCTCCAGAGATTAAAGTGCTGGAACACCATGGTCAGGCTGGTGCGTAACGCCCGCAGCTGCTCCTTGTCCGCCACTTTGAGCTGGCCATCTTTGTCGCGTACCAGCGTGATCTGCTGATTATTGACCACGATGGCGCCTTCACTCGGTTTTTCGAGGAAGTTGATGCAGCGTAAAAAGGTACTTTTCCCTGAACCGGACGAGCCAATGATACTGATCACATCGCCCGCCTGAGCCGTCAACGAGACCCCTTTCAGCACTTCATGTTCACCGTAACGCTTATGCAATTCGGTGACGCTTAATTTGTTGTCAGCCATAGTTCTACTCAATGCGATGAAGAGGGTTTCACGTGAGCCAGCCAGCGGCGTTCCGCCAGGCGGAACAGGCTGATCAACACGTAAGAGATAATCAGATAGAGCACAGCCGCCAGACCAAAAGCGGTAAACGGCTGATAGGTTGCGGAGTTAATATCCCGCGCGATTTTCAGCAGATCCGGCACCGTGGCGGTAAAGGCCAGCGCCGTAGAGTGCAGCATCAGGATCACTTCGTTGCTGTAAACCGGCAGCGCCGTCCGCAGCGCCGAGGGCAGGATGATGCAGCGATAGAGTTTAAAGGTGGAGAAGCCGTAGGCCCGCGCCGCTTCGATCTCGCCGTGGGGCACCGAGCGAATCGCTCCCGCGAAGATTTCCGTGGTATAGGCGCAGGTATTGAGCGTAAACGCGAGCAGCGTACAGTTCAGTCCGCTGCGGAAAAAGGCGTTCAGCAGTTCCGAGCCCTTCACAACTTCCAGCGTATACATGCCGGAGTAGAACACCAGCAGCTGCACATAGAGCGGCGTACCGCGAAACACGTAGGTGAAAAGCCAGACCGGAAAACTGATAAAGCGGTTAGGCGAAACCCGCGCGATCGCCAGCAGAATCGCCAGACATCCGCCCAGCGTCACCGACAGGATCAGCAGCCACAGGGTGATGGCGACGCCGGTAAAACGGTAGCCGTCGGTCCAGAGCAGCGATTTCCAGTATTCCTGAATAATATCAATCATAACTCGCCCTCTTCACGCCGACGGTATAGCGCCGGTTCAGCCACCACAGCACCCCGTTGGAGAGGGTGGTAAACACCAGATAGATCACACCGGCGACAATGGCGAAGTAGAACGGCTGCCAGGTGCTTTTGCCTGCCAGCTGGGTCGCCTTCACCACATCCTCCAGCCCCAGCAGCGAAACCAGTGCGGTGGCTTTCAGAATGACCTGCCAGTTATTGCCGATCCCCGGCAGCGCATAGCGCATCATGGCGGGGAACAGAATACGACGAAACACCTGCGCGCTGGTAAAGCCAAACGCGGTGGCCGCTTCGATCTGCCCTTTCGGCACCGCCATAAAGGCGCCACGGAAGGTTTCGGTAAAATAGGCACCATAGATAAAGCCGAGCGTGATGATACCGGCCACCATCGGGTCGATATCAAACTGCGCCATGCCCAGCGCATCGGTAACCTGGTTGAGGACAATCTGCAGACCATAGAAGATCAGCAGCATCAGTACGAGGTCAGGTACGCCGCGAATCAGCGTGGTGTAGCCTTCAAAGACGAACGCCAGTGGCCGGTTGCGCGACAGTTTTGCGCCAGCGCCTATCAGGCCCAGCAGCACTGCCAGCAGCACAGAGGTCAGCGCCAGCTCCAGCGTCACCAGGGTGCCCCGAAGAATTACATCAGAATAGCCATACAGCATCGAGAGGGTCCTGTCGTGGGGTGAAAACGAAACGCTGCCCGCCAGCGTCCGACGGGCAGTTTAGCTCTATCTCGTGGTTGCAGACACCCTCTGCCCTGAGCGAAGCGGCTCAGGCGGGCAGAACGGCGTACTGCAGAGCGGATAAAGCGACAGGATGGTTAGTCGCCGTACACATTAAAGTCGAAGTATTTCTTCGCAATCTTGTCGTAGGTGCCATCTTTACGCATTTCAGTAAACGCTTTGTCGATGGCCGCTTTCAGCTCGCTGTCATCTTTACGCAGACCCAGGCCGGTGCCGACGCCAAAAATCTTGTCATCTTTCACGGCAGGACCGGCGAACGCGTAGTTCTTACCGACCGGCTGCTTCAGGAAACCTTCACTGGCCTGCACTTCATCCTGGAAGGCCGCATCGATACGTCCGGCATTCAGATCCTGATAAACCAGATCCTGGTTGGCGTAAGGCGTGATGGTCACCCCTTTTGGCCGCCAGTTCTCATTGGCATAGGTTTCCTGCGTGGTGCCCTGCAGCAGACCGATATTTTTCCCTTTCAGCGACTCGATGGTCGGTTCGATTTTAGAGCCTTTCGGTGCCACTAAACGCGCATTTGCCGCGTAGAGTTTTTCTGAGAAGGCGATCTCTTCCTGACGTTTGGCGGTGATCGAGAGTGAGGAGATGATGGCGTCGATTTTCTTCGCTTTCAGCGACGGGATCAGCGCATCAAAGTCACTTTCCACGTAGGTACACTGGGTATGAATGCGTTTACAGATTTCGTTAGCGAGGTCGATGTCGAAGCCCACTAACTTGCCTTGCGCGTTTTTCGACTCAAACGGTGGGTAAGTTGGGTCTGTGCCGATACGGATGGAACCCGGTACCGCCGCAAAAACGCTGGCAGCACTGGATAAGCCCAGCATCAGGGAAAGAGCCAGAACACGCTTTTTCATAGATTACCCTCAAGTAAAGTGCTTTTTGTTATGTGGTTCATGATGTGCTTGCGCAAATTAATCTGCATGTTTCATGCCAGTTCTGCAAGTAATCCACGCAGTTAGCGTGATGTCAGACAGGTGAAAACGCTGTGTTTGTGAGGGGAATATAGCAGCGAAGTAAAAGAGAAAAAGCGACGTTGTTAACTTTTGGTGCATCAAATGCACGAAGAGTGATCCGTGGCGCGCTTATGCACTAAATAAGTGCGCCAGCGGAACTTTATGCACCCTGCCAGCGCGTGAAAAGATCTTCCGGCAGTTCAATATCAAACTGGTCGATGACCCGGTTTACGGTCTGATCGATCAGCTGGTCGATGGTTTCAGGACGGTGATAAAACGCCGGCACGGGCGGCATGATAATCGCCCCCAGCTCTGCCGCGGTCGTCATCATCCGCAGGTGTCCCACGTGCAGCGGAGTTTCCCGCACGCACAGCACCAGCTTGCGCTGCTCTTTCAGTACCACATCAGCGGCGCGGGTCAGCAGCGAATCGCTGTAGCTATGTACGATGCCCGACAGCGTTTTCATCGAGCAGGGTAAGATCGCCATGCCCAGGGTTTTAAACGAGCCGGACGAGATGTTTGCTGCAATATCGCGCACGTCATGCACCACATCGGCCAGCGCCTGCACATCGCGCAGCGAATAGTCGCTCTCCAGCCCCAGGGTCTGACGCGCCGCGTTGCTCATGACCAGATGCGTTTCCACCCCTTCCACCTGCTGCAGCACCTGCAGCATGCGCACGCCGTAGATCACCCCGCTTGCGCCAGAGATGCCAATGATGAGTCGTTTCATAGTCCAACCTTATGTCTGCCAGTGCGCCATCATACGCGGCCAGCGGGATTCTGAAAACAAACAGGGCGGGATTGCTCCCGCCCTGCTCTATGCGACCCGGCTTAACACCGCATCAGCCTTCGTTGTGCAGCTCAAGGTTCTCGACCTCGTTCTGACGCTGCAGCGCTTTGGCATCATCGTTACGCAGCGATTCGAGATACTCCAGATACTGCTGATCGACATCTTTGGTGACGTAGACGCCGTTGAACACGGAGCACTCAAACTGGGCAATCTCCGGGTTCTCTTCACGCACCGCCTCGATCAGATCGTCCAGATCCTGGAAGATCAGCGCATCGGCTTTGATCAGCTGACGAATCTCTTCCACTTCACGACCGTGTGCGATCAGTTCGGTGGCGCTCGGCATATCGATACCGTAGACGTTCGGGAAACGGATCTCCGGGGCCGCAGAGGCCAGATAGACCCGTTTCGCGCCCGCTTCACGCGCCATCTCGATAATCTGCTCGGAGGTGGTGCCGCGCACGATCGAGTCATCCACCAGCAGCACGTTTTTATCACGGAATTCGGCACGGTTCGCGTTGAGCTTGCGGCGCACCGCGCTGCGGCGTAACTGCTGACCTGGCATGATAAAGGTACGGCCCACGTAGCGGTTCTTCACAAAGCCCTGACGATAGGGTTTGTCGAGAATACGGGCAATTTCCAGCGCGATATCGGTTGAGGTCTCCGGAATCGGGATCACCACATCGATATCAAGATCTTCCCATTCGCGGGCAATCTTCTCGCCCAGCTTGGTGCCCATGCGAACGCGGGCGCTGTAGACCGAGATTTTGTCCAGGAAAGAGTCAGGACGGGCAAAATAGACATACTCGAACAGGCACGGATTGCTCTTCGGGTTTTCCGCACACTGGCGGGTCGAGAGCTGGCCCTGCTCGGTGACATAGACCGCTTCGCCGGGTGCCACGTCACGAATGAACTCAAAGCCCAGCGTATCCAGCGCCACGCTCTCGGAGGCGACCATGTATTCGGTGCGGCCGTCGGCGATGACGCGCTTACCCAGCACCAGCGGACGGATGCCGTTCGGATCGCGGAAGGCGACCATACCGTGACCGATAATCATTGCGACGACGGCGTAGGCGCCACGCACCTGCTGATGCAGGGCGGCGACCGCCGCAAAAATGTTGTCGGCTTCCAGCGGGTCGTTCTGGAAACGGTCTAACTCCTGCGCAAAGATATTCAGCAGGATTTCAGAATCTGATGTGGTGTTAACGTGACGACGGCCCTTTTCGAACAGGTGCTTACGCAGCACATGGGCGTTAGTCAGGTTACCGTTGTGCGCCAGGGTAATACCATACGGCGAGTTTACGTAGAAAGGTTGCGCTTCAGAGGCACTGGAGCTTCCCGCTGTGGGATACCGCGCGTGACCAATCCCCATGTTGCCCTGCAGACGCTGCATGTGGCGTGCTTCGAAAACGTCGCTGACCAGGCCGTTTGCCTTTCGCAGGCGAAAACATTTCAGCGCATCGATAGTACAAATGCCTGCGGCATCCTGCCCGCGGTGCTGGAGCACCGTTAACGCGTCATAGATCGACTGGTTGACCGGCATGAAACCGGTGATACCGACAATACCGCACATGTTGTCATTTCCTCATTAAGCCGCACTCCCGGTCACATCACCGGGGTAAAAAACTCGACGTGCTTTTCAGGTAATCAAAAAACCACCTGATGATATAACTGAACTCGGGAATGAGTTGGGACTGCTGCCAGTCCGGACTTCTGGAAAAGCCAGTGAATGTATCAAGGAAGAACAGCAAAGCGGCTACGATCAGCACACCCCGCAACGCCCCGAAACAGACGCCCAACACCCGGTCGGTTCCCGACAGGCCGGTTTTTTCCACCAGCGAGCCGATAACGTAGTTCACGATAGCCCCCACAATCAGGGTAGCCACAAACAGCACACCGATGGCGATACCGTTACGAACCAGTTCGTCGTCAAAGCCTGTAAACCAGACTGCAAGGTAGGCGTAGTAATGACTGGCGACAAAAAACGCGCATCCCCAGGTAACGAGAGATAAGGCTTCCCGGACAAACCCGCGAACGAGGCTGACCAGAGCCGAAAAACCAACTACCGCAATAATGACGTAATCAATCCAGATCATGAACTTTTCCAGCGCCAGTGCAATTGCACCCCTGCATCCAGTTCGGGGCGCATTCTAACAGAAAAAGAAAACGTTTGCGTAGCGGTTTTCTTTTTCTGCATCCATAAAAAGGGCGATGAAAAAAAAGACCATCGCCCGGGTGATTTTCAGCCAGACAATCCGTTGAAAATCTTCATATTTTCAGACCAGAGACCGGCTTAACCGGTGAGTCTGGCGGCGCAAAGACGCTGCCTGTTACTGCTATCGGCAGCGTCAATGATCCCTTAGCGTGCGCTGTACGGCTTCACGACGCCGCCCAGCCCGGAGATACTTTTCAGCTCGCCCACCGCGCTCTGCATTTTGGCTTTGGAGGCATCCGGTCCCACATAAATGCGGGTGATGTGGCCCTGTACCGGCGTGGAAGGCACGGTAAAGGCGCGGTAGCCCGACAGCCGCAGCTGCGCGACGATCTCATTCACCTTGCTGGCGTTCTTCAGCGCACCCAGCTGTACAACGTAAGCCTGCCCTGCCGGGGCCGTGCTCTCTGCGGCTTTCGGCGGTTCTTCCTGCTTCGGCTGCTCCTGCTTCGGCTGCTCCACCACTTTTGGCTGTTCGACCGGCTTCGGTTTAGGCTGCTCTGCCGTTTTTGGCTTCTGCTGCTCGACCGTTTTCGGCTTCGTCTGCTCGGTCACTTTGGGCTTGCGCGTCTCTTCCGCTTTCGGCTTCGTCACCGTCTGTGCAGGCACAGACTGATGCACAGGCGGTGGCGACACCACAACCGGCTCGCTCTCTTCTTCAGGTTGCGTCCGCCCCTGCTCCGCCGTAGCGTTACTCCTGTTGCTGCTGCTGACCGCACTGCCCGCGCCTTCCGGCGGCTGAGCCGGTAACGACTGCGTGACCGGCGGCACCATCTCGCTATCCTGCTGATCGTCGGGTTTGGGCACCAGCGGAATGGCGGCGAACTCCTCTTTGTAATGCTTTTTCTGACCATCCAGCAGGCCGGGCAGCACAATCACGCCCACGGCCACCAGAATAATGGTACCGACTAAACGGTTCTGAAACTTACTCGCCACGTCCTTTCTCCGTTTTAATCGATTCCATGACCTGTGCTACGGTGTGGAATGAACCACAGACCAGCACAATATCCTGCGGCGCGGCACGCTGACGTGCCTGCTGCCAGGCAAGCTCAACCGAGCCAAACGCCTCGCCCTGCGGCAGCGCATCCAGCAGCTGCTCAGCCGTAGCGCCGCGCGGTCCTTCCAGCGGCGCGCAGTACCAGGCATCGACGACCGGTACCAGCGCCGCCAGCGTACCGGCGATATCTTTATCATGCAGCATGCCCACAACGGCATGCACTTTGCCCTGTTTCGGCAGCGCCGCCAGTCGCGACGCCAGATAGGTCGCTGCGTGCGGATTGTGAGCAACATCCAGAATCACGCGCGGTGACTCGCTGAGGGTCTGAAAGCGCCCCGGCAGCATCGCCAGCGGCAGGCTGGCGCGGATCTGCGCCTCGCTGACCGTCAGCCCGGAAACCCGCAGCGCCGCCAGCGCGGTCGCCGCATTCGGCAGCGGGACCTGCGGCAGTGGCAGATCGTTCAGTTCACCGATCGCGTCGCGCAGCGACCAGCTCCCGGCCTGCGCATGCCATGACCAGTCAATGTTGCGCTGGAGCAGCTGCGCGCCCTTTTCCTGCGCAACGCGGGCAATGCTCTGCGGCATATCGGCTTCGCCGACGACGGCCGGCTTGCCGGCTCGAAAGACACCGGCCTTTTCGCGCCCGATGCTTTCGCGATCCGGGCCAAGCCAGTCAGTGTGGTCCAGCGCGATGCTGGTGATGACGGCGACATCGGCATCCACAATATTAGTGGCATCCAGCCGTCCGCCCAGACCGACTTCGAGGATCACCACATCGAGCTGCGCCTGGCGGAACAGGTTCAGCGCCGAGAGCGTGCCAAATTCAAAGTAGGTCAGCGAGATTTCGCCACGTCCGGCGTCGATCTCCGCGAAGCTGGCGCAGTGCTGCGCCTCACTCAGCTCCTCACCCTGCACCCGGACGCGTTCGGTGTAGCGCACCAGATGTGGCGAACTGTAGACGCCCACGCGATAGCCTGCGGCAATCAGCAGCGCTTCCAGTGTGCGGCAGGTGGTGCCCTTGCCGTTGGTTCCGGCGACGGTAAAGACGAAAGGGGCGGGTTTCAGCAGGTCGAGACGTTGTGCCACCTGGCGAATACGGTCCAGACCCAGTTCGATAGCCTGAGTATGCAGGTGCTCAAGATAATAAAGCCACGCGGCCAAAGGCGACGTGGCTTGAGGAAGGTGAAGATTGTCCATATGTCCCGTTTTGCTTATTGATACCCGTCAGACTGATGCTGCGGTATACGGTGCATTGGTAAGAGGCACGACGGGCGTGCCTCTCTATCTCCTGTCAGGCCTCGTTGCTTTCCGATTCAGTCGTCGCAGGAACGGACTGTTCACCGTCATGCAGCGGTGCCGGCAGGTTCATCATTTTTGCCAGCAGGCTCGCCAGTTTGTAGCGCATTTCCGGGCGGCGAATGATCATATCGATCGCGCCCTTCTCAATCAGGAACTCACTGCGCTGGAAGCCCGGCGGCAGTTTTTCACGCACGGTCTGCTCGATAACGCGTGGACCGGCAAAGCCGATCAGCGCTTTCGGTTCCGCGACGTTGAGGTCGCCCAGCATAGCAAAACTGGCGGAGACGCCGCCCATGGTCGGGTCGGTCAGCACAGAAATGTAAGGCAGACCGCGCTCCTGCATTTTTGCCAGCGCCGCACTGGTTTTCGCCATCTGCATCAGCGACATCAGTGCTTCCTGCATACGTGCGCCACCACTGGCGGAGAAGCAGATCAGCGGGCAGTTATCTTCCAGCGCCTGCTCAACGGCACGGACAAAACGGGCGCCGACGACAGAGCCCATTGAGCCGCCCATAAAGGCAAATTCAAAGGCGGCTGTCACAACCGGCATGCCGTGCAGCTGACCTTTCATCACGATCAGCGCATCTTTCTCGTCAGTCGCTTTCTGCGCTGCAACCAGACGATCTTTATACTTTTTCGAGTCACGGAACTTCAGCAGATCTTTGGGTTCAAGTTCACTGCCAAGCTCAACCATAGTGCCCTGATCGAGGAAACTGCCGAGGCGCTCACGGGCATGCATACGCATGTGGTGGTCACACTTCGGGCAGACCTCAAGATTGCGCTCCAGTTCAGCGCGGTACAGCACCTGTCCACAGCTGTCACACTTCGTCCACACCCCTTCCGGGATGCTAGCTTTGCGCGCAGGCGTCGTGGTGCTTTTATTAAGAATGCGTTCAATCCAGCTCATTGATGACCTTTCTGTTTAAAACTGACCTGGTCCAGTCGTCTTGATACTGCTGAAAACCGCTTCAGCAGACGGTAAATGTCGCTCATTAAACCACAACCTGTTCAGACTGTGGATAAAAATCTGGTCTTACCCCTGAGCGAAACGTTATGGCAGCTTCTGCTGCTTAGCCTGACGGCGATGACGCCAGACTTCGATCACACCCGGCAGAACAGAGACCAGGATAATGCCCACAATCAGCAGCTTCAGGTTTTCCTGTACCACCGGCAGATCGCCAAACAGGTAGCCGGCATAGGAGAACAGCAGCACCCATAACAGCGCACCCGTCACGTTGAACAGCGCGAAGTGGCGATAAGACATATGGCCCATTCCGGCCACAAACGGCGCAAAAGTCCGGACAATCGGTACAAAACGCGCCAGGATAATGGTTTTTCCGCCGTGACGGGCGTAAAACGCATGGGTTTTATCCAGATAGCTGCGACGGAAAATCTTCGAGTTCGGGTTGCTGAACAACCGCTCACCGAAGAGACGGCCAATGGTGTAGTTCACCGCATCGCCCAGCACGGCCGCCACCACCAGCAATGTCACCATCAGGTGCACATTGAGATCGTTGCCCGGCAGCGCCGCCAGCGCGCCCGCGACAAACAGCAGCGAGTCACCTGGCAGGAACGGCGTGACCACCAGTCCGGTTTCGCAGAACAGAATCAGGAACAAAATAGCGTAAATCCAGACACCGTACTGCGCAACCAGTTCGGCAAGATGCACATCAATGTGCAAAATAAAATCAACCAGAAAATGGAGAAACTCCATAGCGCGCCCTTTAAAGTCCTGAAAGTGAATTAATCCGCGAGGAACAAGGGTCCCATCGGCGGCTGTGGTAACGCAAAGTGCGATGGATAATCCACCGCCACCAGGTATAACCCCTCTGCCCGGGCTGTGGCTGCAGCTAATGTCCGATCCTTCGCCGCCAGCAGCGTTGCCATCCATGACTCCGGCTGATTGCCGCAGCCTATCTCCATCAGGCTGCCCACGATATTGCGCACCATGTGATGCACAAAGGCGTTGGCTTTGATATCCACAATCACGTAAGCGCCCAGGCGCGTGACGTTGAGGTGAATCACGTTGCGCCACGGCGTGCGTGACTGACACTGCACCGCGCGGAACGAGGTGAAATCATTCTCGCCCAGCAGGCACTGCCCGGCGCGATGCATCTTCTCCGCATCCAGCGGATGATAAAAATGCGTCACGCCCTTCGCCAGCACCGCCGGACGCAGGCGCTGATTGTAGATCAGGTAGCGATAGCGTCGCGCCGTGGCGCTGAAACGGGCATGGAAATCGTCCGGCACCGCCTTTACCCAGCGGACTGCAATATCCGGCGGCAGATTGGCGTTGACGCCCAGCGTCCAGGCCCCATCCGGTCGCTGCGAGGTGGTGTCGAAATGCACCACCTGCCCGGTTCCATGCACGCCCGCATCGGTCCGGCCCGCGCAGAAAATGCTGACCGGATGGTCAGCCACTTTCGACAGGGCGCGCTCCACCTTCTCCTGCACGCTGCGGACTTCGTTCTGACGCTGCCAGCCATAGTAGTGGCTGCCGTCATACTCGATGCCGAGCGCCAGTTTGTGCGTCTGACCTTCTGACATGGTTACAGGTACTCCTGAACCAGTTTCTCGGCGGTTTTCACCGCCATCAGCGCGCCACCAAAGCGAATGTTATCCGCTACAGACCAGAACTGCAGCAGCTCCGGGATACCGTAGTCATTGCGCACGCTGCCAATGCTCAGCTCGCCATTGCCCGACGCATCCGTCACCGGTGTCGGCACCTCATCCTCTTCGCTCAGACGGATATCTGCCGCCAGCGCCAGTTCGGCACGCGCTTCTTCCGCCGAGAGCGGACGCAGGTTTTCGATGTGGACAATCTGCGCATTGCCGTAAAACACCGGCGCCTGCACGCTGCTGACCGCAATCGGTAAGCCTTCGTCCTGTAGCACCTTACGCACCTGATCGATCAGACGGCGCTCGCTCTCCACGCTGCCTTCGGCATCGGCCTGCTGTGGCATCAGGTTAAAAGCCAGCTGGCGACCGAAATGGTGCTCATCGGCCGGAATACCATTCAGCAGACGGGCACTTTCACCCGCCAGCGCATCCACGGCGACTTTGCCGTAGCTGGAGACAGAGAGCAGATTCGTCACCTGCAGACGCCCCAGGCCCGCCGCATCCACCAGCGGTTTAATGGCGGTCAGCAGCTGGCTCACCAGGTTATCGGCCACGCTGATAATGTTGCGATTGCGATAATCCGCCAGCACATGCGGGTTTACATCCGGCACCACCAGCGGCACGTCGGGTTCCAGCGCAAACAGCTCACTGCTGTCGATCACCAGACAGCCCGCGTTGGCCGCGTCGTCGGCGTAGCGCGCGGAGGCGTCACGTCCCGCGACGAAAAAGGCCAGCTGCGCCTGTGACCAGTCGAACGACTCTGCATTTTCAACCCGCAGCGATCGGCCCTCGAAGCGTTTCGTTTCGCCCGCGCTGTTCTCGCTGGCCAGTAAATATAATTCACCAACCGGGAACTGGCGTTCCGCCAGCAGTTCCAGTACAGCGTTCCCTACTGCGCCTGTCGCGCCAAGTAGCGCAATATTCCAGCCGTCAGACATGTTGGTTTACTCCAGACAATGACATAAAAACAGAAGGCGGTGATATTCACCGCCCGGGGATTCAGATTTATCCCCCCCTTTAACCCGCCGTCCGATGGGGCGTCAGCACTGCGCACCGCGACCGTTCCGTCTTATTCCATACGGAAACAGCTGGCAGGCCCGCAGCCGGTATTATGTTGGGGAGAAGAGTGCATTAAAGCCCAGCTGATTCAGCATCGCCGCCGTGGCGGCATCATCACAGTTTACCTGCAGCGATGACCACTCGCGGCGCTCCTGATACTGCTTACGCAGGCGATCGAACTCACCGGGTTTTGCCGCCACTTTACGCAAGGGGGCATCATCGCGGCGCACATCATACACCAGATGCGCCAGGCGTTTCAGCGTTGGCTGATCCAGCGGGCCATTCAGGGTGATCTCGCTGAACTCCGGCACCGGCAGTAAAGTGCTGAGCGGCACCTGCTGCGGCTGACCGATAAAGTCGCACCAGGCTTCGAACACCTGGGTCGTGCCGCGCGCCTTGCCTTCCAGCGTGTAGCCCGCGATATGGGGCGTGGCGATATCGACCTTGTCCAGCAGCGCCAGCGAGAGATCCGGCTCCGGCTCCCAGACATCAAGCACCACGCTCAGATCGTGCCGCATGTTCAGCACCTCCAGCAGGGCGGCGTTGTCCACCACCGCGCCGCGACAGGCGTTAATCAGAATAGTATTGGGTTTCAGCCCCATCAGCAGCGCCGCATCGGCCAGATGCCAGCTCCTGTAGGGGCCCTCTTTAAACAGCGGCGTGTGGAACGTCAGGATATCGGCCTGCGCTGCCACGGCGTCCAGCGACAGAAACTCGCCTTCATCACCGCGATCGGCGCGCGGAGGATCGCACAGCAGGGTGCGGATGCCCCAGGCTTCCAGCCGCTTCTGCAGCCGCCCGCCAACATTGCCAACCCCCACAATCCCGACGGTACGATCGCGCAGCTGGAACCCATCACGTTCCGCCAGCAGCAGCAGCGCGGAGAAGACATACTCCACAACCGCGATGGCGTTGCAGCCGGGCGCTGCGGAGAACGCGACGCCTGCCCGCTGCAGTCCCGCCTCGTCGATATGATCGGTGCCTGCCGTGGCGGTGCCGACAAACTTCACCGGCGTGCCCGCCAGCAGCGCCTCATTAACCTGGGTGACGGAGCGCACCATCAGCCCCTGAGCGTCGGCCAGTTCTGCCACCGGCAGCGGACGCCCCGGCACCGCAACCACCTCGCCGGTCCGGCTGAACAGCTCACGGGCATAGGGCATATTTTCATCGACCAGAATTTTCACCACGGCTTTCCTGTCAGTTACATATGAGGGGGATTATTCTGGCACAAAGCGGCGCGTTAGCCTAACCGCGCGCGGTAGCGATCTGACGGTGTGCCTGCCTGCTCATGACGCAGAACGTAGCCTGACTGCGGCGTATCCATCGGCGGCTGCCTGGTGACTTGCAGGATCATTCTGTCCCCCTGACACATTATTTTGTCCGATATTCACTATCGGAATAAATCCGCAGAAGCGTACACTGCGCCTCTTTAAGGTTTCCGGAGCGTCAGCATGTTTTTTCTTTACCCGCTTGTTGCGGTCGTGATCTGGTCGATTAACTCGATTGTCAGCAAGCTTTCGGCCAGCGCGATCGATCCCTCGGCGATCTCATTCTATCGCTGGCTGCTGGCGCTGCTGGTGCTGACGCCGTTTGTGCTGCCTGGCGTCTGGCGCACGCGTCAGACGATTAAGCCGCATCTGTGGCGGCTGGCACTGCTCGGTCTGCTGGGAATGGCACTTTATCAGAGCCTGGCCTATTACGCCGCGCACAGCGTCAGCGCACTCTTTATGGGGATTATTGGTGCGCTGATCCCGCTGCTTACGGTGCTGCTGAGCGTGGTGATCCTGCGGATTGCCCCGACGCTCGGGATCCTGCTCGGCAGTGTGATCTCCTTTACCGGCCTGGTGTGGCTGGTGAGCGAGGGCAACGTCACCCGGTTGCTGAGCCAGGGGCTGGGCAAGGGAGAACTGATGATGCTGGCCGCCTCGACTGCCTATGCGCTCTATGGCGTGCTGACCCGCCGCTGGGCGCTGCCGCTGCCGATCTGGCACAGCCTCTACGTACAGATTTTCTTTGGTGTGCTGCTGTTACTGCCAGGCTTCCTGCTGGCACCGACGATCGCACTGAACCTGCACAACCTGCCGCTGGTGCTGTTTGCCGGCCTGTTCGCCTCGATCATCGCGCCCTTTTTGTGGATCCACGGCGTGCAGCGCCTGGGGGCCAGCACCACCAGTATCTTTATGAATCTGATCCCGCTGTTTACCGCCCTGATCGCCGTGCTGTTTCTGCATGAACATCTGCACAGCTACCACTGGATTGGTGGCGGTCTGACCCTCGCTGGTGTGATCCTGGCGCAGCGGCTGCGTACTCCCCTCACCCGGCGAAAAGCGACTAACCTGCATCCGTTGTAAACCGTACCGTCACCCGCAGTCCGCCGAGCTGCGAACTGCGATCCAGCTGCAGGGTCGCGCCATGCCAGGCGCAGATATCCTGCACCAGCGCCAGGCCGATACCGGCGCCCGGCTGCATCCCGGCATTGTCCAGCCGCTGAAAAGGCTGTAACGCTTTCAGCTGCTCCGCCCCCTCGATGCCCGGCCCGCTGTCCTCAATTTCCAGCCCGCCCGCCCTTACCCGGGCGGTGACAATGCCGTGACAGGGGGTATATTTGATCGCGTTGTCCAGCAGATTGGCGCAGAGTTCGCCAATCAGCACGCCATCGCCCGCGATCAGGCTGCTCTCTTCTCCTTCATAGCCCAGATCGATCTGCCGGGTGCGGGCCGCCGTATAGCGGCTGAAGCAGGCGTCGCGCACGATGGCCGCCAGATCCACCCGCGTCATCGGTTTATCCTCGCCGTGACGCGCTTTGATGCGGGCTAACTGCAACAGCCGATCGGTCAGGACAATAGTCTCATCCAGCGTATGGCGCATACCGAGCAGACTCTCCTGCCAGGCTTCGGGACGTTCACTGCTGAGCGCAACGCTGACCTGCGTTTTCAGGATGGTGAGCGGCGTCCGCAGCTGGTGCGCCGCGTCAGCACTGAAACGATCCTGGCGCGCCAGCAGCCCCCGCAACCGGGCAAGATAGCGGTTAAAGGCGATGATCAGCGGTTGCAGTTCCGACCAGGGCAGCGAGGGAAGTGGCGTCAATTCACCGCCGTCGCGCTGTAACACGGTGCGGGACAGCCGCCGCAGCGGGCGCAACACCCGGCGCAGCATCAGGCCCGCCAGCAGCAGTGTCATCAGTACCAGTCCGCTCTGGCTGATCAGCGCGGTTCGCATCAGCCCGCGGGCAAACTCCTGCCGGGAGTGAATGGTTTCGGCCACCAGCACCAGCGCCATGCCATCCACACCTGACTCGCTCACCGGCTGCCAGAGTGCTGCAACCCGGATGCGTTGCTGGTGATAGCGGCCGTCATAGAAGTGCACCAGCGCCGGATAGGCAGTGGACATTTTGCTGGTGATGGGGATCGGCGGCAGGTCGTTGTAACCGGATAACGTTTTGCCCTCCGGGGAGATCACCTGGTAGAAGAGCTGATCGTTCATGTTGCGCTCAAAACTGTCGAGCACGACCCAGGGGACATCCACCTCCAGATGCTGCCGCCGCACCACCAGCCGCTCCGCCACCGTCCGGGCGGACGCCAGCAGCGAGCGATCGTAAGCCTGATTCGCGGCCGCCAGCCCGCTCTGATAGTGGGTGTAAACCGACAGCGCCCAGAGCAACAGCAGCGGCAGGCCAAACCAGGCCAGCAGCTCACCCCGCAGCGAATGCGTCAGCCGCATGGCAGCGTTTCCAGGCTGTAGCCCAGCCCGCGCAGCGTCACAATCGCCACATCGCTGCCTGCCAGTTTTTTTCTGACGCGGTGCACGTAAAGCTCGATACTCTCCGGGCTGGCTTCATCCGCCAGGCTGAAGGTCTGCTCATAGAGAAACTGCCGGGAGACCGGCCGGCCATGACGCTGCATCAGCGTCGTCAGGACGCTCGATTCGCGCGGCGTCAGCGCCAGCGGCCTGTCGGCCAGCAGGAAATAGCCTTCGCTGTCCAGCCTCAGCTGGCCCAGCGACTGATTCTGCGGGGTCTGACTCTGACTGCGCCGCAGCAGCGCCCGTAGCCGCGCTTCCAGCTCATCCAGCTCAAAGGGTTTGGTCAGGTAGTCATCCGCGCCCAGGTTCAGGCCGCGCACCCGATCGTCCAGCGCGCTGCGCGCGGTCAGCAACAGCACCGGCACGCTCTGACCCCGCCGCCGCAGACGGGTCAGCACCTCCAGGCCATCGATCCGAGGCAGAGAGACATCCAGCACCACCAGCGCATAGGCTTCACACTGCAACGCGTGATCGGCCGCCACGCCATCCGCTACCCAGTCAACCGCAAACCCTTTTTGCGTCAGCGCCTTCTGCAGCCAGCGCGCCAGGTCAGCCGTATCTTCCACCAGTAAGAGACGCATATCACATCCTGTTATTAAATCCGCTCCCTGAAAGGTAAATGAAAGGTAGCTGTCTTAACAATTCGATAACGCTGATGTTTCAGCAGCAATCACACTCTGGATGAATGAATGGAGCCTGCAATGAAAAAATTAATGCCTGCCGCCCTCGCCACCACCCTGCTGACGCTGATGGCGACCCATGCCGTCGCCGCAGAGGGGCCGGGCCGCACCGAATGTATCGCGCCCGCGAAACCCGGCGGCGGTTTTGATCTGACCTGCAAACTGTTGCAGGTCTCACTGCAGGAAACCGGCCAGATTAAGACGCCGATGCGCGTCACCTACATGCCCGGCGGCGTCGGTGCGGTCGCCTATAACGCCATTATCGCCCAGCGTCCGGCCGAAGCGGGCACCGTTGTCGCCTTCTCCGGCGGCTCGCTGCTTAACCTCTCTCAGGGCAAATTTGGCCGCTATACCGTTGACGACGTGAAGTGGCTGGCGGCCGTCGGCACCGATTACGGCATGGTGGCGGTGCGTGATGACGCGCCGTGGAAAACCCTGGGTGAGCTGATGGCGGCTATGAAAGAAGATCCCACCAAAGTGGTGGTGGGTGCCGGAGCGTCCATCGGCAGCCAGGACTGGATGAAGACCGCGCTGCTGGCACGCGAAGCCGGTATCGATCCCCGCAAGATGCGCTATGTCGCCTTTGAGGGCGGCGGTGAGCCGGTGACGGCGCTGCTCGGCAACCACATTCAGGTGGTCTCCGGTGACATGAGTGAAATGGTGCCGCACCTGCAGGGCGGCAAAATGCGGGTGCTGGCCGTGATGTCCGATCAGCGTCTGCCGGGCCAGCTGGCGGAGGTGCCGACCGCCAAAGAGCAGGGTTTTAACATCGTCTGGCCGGTGATCCGCGGCTACTACCTGGGTCCCAAAGTCAGCGATGCCGATTATCAGTGGTGGGAAGAGGCGTTCAAAAAGATGACAGAGACGCCGGAGTTCAAAAAGCAGCGCGACCTGCGCGGCCTGTTCGAGTTTAACCTGACCGGTCAGGCGCTCGACAGCTACGTGAAGAAGCAGGTGGCAGATTACCGTGAGCAGGCAAAATCCTTTGGCCTGGCCAAATAACAAATAACGGGAGCAGATGATGAGCGATCGTATTTTTGCTGCCCTGTGGCTGGCACTGTGCCTCGGCGGCATGGTGGTGGCCTGGCAGATTCAGAGTGAATACAGTTACGAACCGGTGGGGCCGCGTCCGTTCCCGATGGCGATCCTGGGCCTGATGGCTATCTGCGCCGTGCTGATGCTTTTTCGTAAACCGGACACTATTCAGTGGCCTGCCAGCGGCACCCTGAAACGGCTGGCGGCGCTGGCGGTGATGATGATGCTCTATGGCTGGCTGTTCGAGACGCTGGGCTTTGCCATCTGCACGACGCTGCTGACCTTTGGCATTGGCCTGCTGTTTGGCGCGCGCTGGTGGGCCGCCGCGCTGGCCGGGCTGGTGATGGGCACCTCACTGTTTTACGCATTTGACCGTCTGCTGGAAGTCACGCTTCCGGTCGGCAGCTGGCTGAGTTAAGGAGAGCATCATGGATACCTGGTCCTTTTTAATGCAGGGCTTTGCCGTCGCCATGACGCCAGAGAATCTGCTGATTGCCCTGATCGGCTGCTTTATCGGCACCATCGTCGGCCTGCTGCCTGGTCTCGGCCCGATTAACGGGGTGGCGATTCTGATGCCGCTGGCGTTTGCGCTGCACCTGCCGGCCGAATCGGCGCTGATCCTGCTGGCAACGGTTTACATCGGCTGTGAATATGGAGGGCGAATCTCCTCGATTCTGCTCAACGTGCCGGGCGATGCCGGAGCCATCATGACCGCGCTGGATGGTTACCCGATGGCGCAACAGGGCAAAGCGGGCGTTGCCCTCTCCATCTCGGCGGTCAGCTCCTTTATCGGCTCCACCATCGCTATCCTGGGGATCATTCTGTTTGCTCCGCTGCTGGCCAGCTGGTCGCTGGCGTTCGGCCCGGCAGAATATTTTGCCCTGATGGTGTTCGCCATCGCCTGCCTGGGCAGCATGATGAGCCACAATCCGCTGAAGTCGTTCCTTGCCGCCTTAATCGGCCTGGGCATGGCGACGGTCGGGGTGGATGCGAATACCGGCGTCTACCGCTTTACCTTCGAAAGCGTCCACCTTTCCGACGGCATTCAGTTTGTGGTCGTCGTAATTGGCCTGTTCTCGGTGAGTGAAATTCTGCTGATGCTGGAATCCACCAGCAGTGGTCAGAAGGCGGTGCGGGCCAGCGGCCGCATGATGTTCAACATGAAAGAGGCGGCGATGGCAACCGGTGCAACGCTGCGCTCCTCCTTCCTGGGCTTTTTTGTCGGCGTTCTGCCGGGTGCCGGTGCGACCATCGCCAGCGCCATCGCCTATATGACGGAGAAAAAAATCAGCGGCAGTGACCAGTTCGGTAAAGGTGATATTCGCGGCGTGGCCGCCCCGGAAGCGGCAAACAACGCCTCCGCCTGTGGCTCCTTTATCCCGATGCTGACGCTGGGGATCCCTGGCTCCGGCACGACGGCGGTGATGGTCGGCGCCCTGACGCTCTATAACATCACGCCGGGGCCGGCGATGTTTGTCGAGCAGCCGGATATCGTCTGGGGTCTGATCGCGGCACTGCTGATTGGCAACGTTATGCTGCTGGTGATGAACATTCCGATGATCAACGTCTTCGCCCGCATGCTGAGCATCCCGCTCTGGTTCCTGGTGCCAGCCATCGCCGCGATTTCCGCCGTGGGCGTTTATGCCGTGCACAGCACCACCTTCGATCTGCTGCTGATGGTCGGCCTGGGGATATTCGGTTATATCCTGCGCAAAATGGACTTCCCGATGTCGCCTCTGATCCTGGGCTTTGTGCTGGGTGAAATGCTGGAGCAGAACCTGCGCCGCGCCCTGTCGATCAGTAACGGCAATCTGGTGATCCTGTGGGAAAGCCTGATTTGCAAAGTGCTGCTGGTGCTGGCGATTGCAGTCCTGCTTGTCCCGCCACTCTGGAAACGCTGGCGTCGTCATCGCCTGAAGCTGGCGGAAGAGTAAATCTCGCATCAAACAGATGTCCCCCGTGGGATTTCACGGGGGCTTTTGCTATCATGGCCTATTCTTATTCCGGCGCACCCCACGCTGTTCTGTTTTTCCAAGGAATCCGCCATGCAACCTCTCAGCGGCCCCGGTGTGCCGGTCGGCGATCGTTCATCTGTCAATCCGCAAACCGGCGCGTCACGTCACGGTTCGGTGGCTGGTGAGCAGCCGCTCTCCCCTGCTCAGCGCACCACCTTAGAACGTCTGATCGTGCGTATCTCCTCACTGAGCAATCTCAAAGCGCCTGAACTCTGGGCGGGTGTGCGGCATGAGGTCGGCGTGAAGAGCGAAGCTGAGTTGCAGTCGCGCCACTTTCCCCTAGCGGAACAGTACCTTAACAGCCGTCTGACCCAGGCCCAGAACGGGCATGCCACGCGTCAGCTGATGACCCAGCTCACCGAACTGCTGCCAAAAGGCAACAACCGTCAGGCGGTCAGCGATTTTATCCGTCAGCAGTTTGGTCAGACCGTGCTGAGCGCACTGAGTCAGGATCAGCTGCGCCAGGTGCTGACCATGCTGCAGAACGGGCAGATGACGATCCCGCAGCCGCAGCAGATCCGCGTCAGCGATCGCACCCTGCTGCCTGCTGAGCACCATACGCTGAACCAGCAGGTCATTCGTCTGGCGGCTGCTACCGGTGAATCAACCGGCAAGCTGTGGTCGGCGGCCCTGAAGCTGGTGAATCTGACCAGCGGCGACCCGATCCCGTCGCGCCACTTTCCGCTGCTGACCCAGTATCTGCAGGTGCGCCAGACGCTGAGCCAGCAGAGCGCACCGACGCTGCAACTGCTGGAAGCGTCCCTGAAACAGCCGCTGGATAAGCAGGAGCAGAGTCAGCTGGAGGAGTACAGCCAGCAGCGTTTCCAGGCGACGCCGCAGACCGTGCTCACCGTGACCCAGACGCAGGATCTGCTTAACTTCCTGTTCAGCCGTCGCGCTGAGCGGGCAGAAAAGCTGCATGAGCAGCCGCTGGCGCCCGGCGAAATCAGGCCGCAGCCGATCTGGTCGCCGTTTGTCGCCTCCCTGCCCGCGGGCCTGCAACCTCTGGCTCAGCGTCCCCTGCTGGGCCTGTTTGTCGCGCTGTTAGTCATCTTCCTGCTCTGGCTGGTGTTCTGAGTCAGCAGCCGCAGGATGCCGCAGGCCCGGAAACGGGCCATTCGCCCGCCGCCTCCCCCCACGTCAGCGGATGACCCTCCCGTTTCCAGGAATCCAGCCCGCCAGTCAGCTCCTTGACCTGAAATCCCAGCGAAGCCAGCTTCAGGGCCGCTTTGGTCGAGCCGTTGCAGCCGATGCCGTCACAATAGGTGACATAGACTTTGCTGCGGTCGAGCCGGGCCGTGGTCTCCGCGTTCATGCTGCGATGCGGGAAGTTAATCGCGCCGCTGATGTGCCCGGCGCGATAGGCGTCCGGGGCGCGCGCATCGATCACCACGATCCCGGTGCACTGCTGCCCTAAGTCTTCCGCCAGATCCCAGGCATCGGTGTAGTAAGTGAGTTTTGCCTGTAAATACGCCAGGCTTTCCTGCGGCGTTGCGGCCGCTGTGCGTAAAACTGATGACATCGCGCTTCTCCTGTTGTGGTGAACGACCAGTTTAGGGCAAATTGGACTGCTTTCTGATACCCATTCCCCATCAGGTATAAGACCCATATGAGCTCTCCGCTGTTACAGCTTTTTCAGCATCAGACGAGCGGCGGCGTGCGGGAACGTCTCTGCGCCACACTGCGGCTGGCAATCCACCGTCACCATCTGCACGCCGGGCAGCAGTTGCCTTCCAGCCGACAGCTGGCGCAGGACCTGCGACTCTCCCGCGTCACGGTGGAGGCGGCTTACGGGCAGCTGGAGAGTGAAGGCTATCTGCGACGCGAGACAGGCCGTGGCACCTTTGTTGCCATTACCGTTCCCGTCAGCCCGCCGTCGTCGCCGGTCCGCCCTCAGCCTGCCCGGTTCTCGGCGCGAGGCCGGCAGGTGCTGGCGACCGGCGGCTGTCAGGATCCCCCTTTTCCCCATGCGTTTGCCGCCGGTTCGCCGGAGTTGCGCGCGTTTCCTCACGATCTCTGGCGGCGGTTAACCAGCAGCGTGCAGCGCAGCCTGGGCAGTGCTGCCATGGGGTATGGCGACCCGTGCGGCTATCTGCCGCTGCGCAGCGCCCTCGCCGATTATCTGTCGCTTGCCAGGGGCGTCGTGTGCCAGCCGGAGCAGGTCATCATTCTAACCAGTTCGCAGCAGGCACTACAGCTGCTGGCTATGATGCTGGTCGATCCGGGTGATGAGGTGTGGATGGAGGAGCCCGGTTATCCCGGCGCCCGCAATGCGTTTCTGGCCGCAGGCGCGCAGGTGCGCGGCATTGAGGTGGACGCTGAAGGTGCCCTGCCCGCCAGCGGCAGCGCAAAGCTGATGTACCTGACCCCCTCGCATCACTATCCCACGGGCGTCACGCTGAGCCTGCCACGACGTCTGGCGTGGCTGGCGTGGGCGCAGCGCCACCAGAGCTGGCTGATCGAGGACGATTATGACAGCGAATTTCATTACGACGAACGTCCCATTCCGGCGCTACAGGGCCTGGATCGCTGTCAGCGGGTGATCACGCTGGGCACCTTTTCTAAGTCGCTGTTTCCTTCATTGCGGCTGGCCTGGATGGTGGTTCCGCCCGCGCTGATTACCCCTCTCGGCCAGGCGCGCAGCGTGCTGGACGGCCACAGTGCCCTGCTGTCACAGGCGATCACCGCCGCTTTTCTGCAACAGGGACACTTCGCCAGCCATCTGCGGCTGATGCGGCAGCTCTATCACAGTCGTCGGGATCTTCTGCTGGCGCAGATTACGCAGCGGCTGTCATCCTGGCTCACCCCGATGGCCAGCGGCGGCGGCCTGCAGGTCACGGTGAAACTTCAGCAGCAGGCACCAAAGGAGGAGGTGCGGCTCACGGCGCTGGCGGCACAACGGGGTCTGCTGCTGCCGCGTCTGAGCCCGCTCTATGCCGGGCCCATGCCCCAGCAGGGCTGGATCCTGGGCTTTGCGGCGCTGACGCCGGACGAGATCGTGGCAGGATGCGAAAAATTGTCAGAGCTGCTGCAGGCGGGTTAAGGCGGAGCGTGAAACAGGTGCGGGGAGGGAGCGTTCAGACGGATGCGCCCTACGCCAGGTGAAACGTCAATGTGACAGCGAAGCGCGCGGCGGCGGGCAAATAAAAAGGGCCGGCAGGCCGGCCCTTCTCTGTCCTGACGTAACGATTACGCCTGATATTTACGCATGGTCAGCGTAGCGTTGGTGCCACCGAAGCCGAAGCTGTTGGACATCACCGTGGTCAGCTCTTTTTCCATCGGCTGGGTGACGATATTCATGCCTTCCGCCGCCGCATCGAGTGAACTGATGTTGATGCTTGGCGCGATAAAGCCATGTTCCAGCATCAGCAGTGAGTAGATCGCCTCCTGCACGCCCGCCGCACCCAGTGAGTGACCGGTCATAGCTTTGGTTGCAGAGATGTATGGCGTGTTGTCGCCGAACACTTCACGGATGGCACCCAGCTCTTTCACGTCACCCACCGGCGTGGAGGTGCCGTGACTGTTCAGATAGTCGATTGGGGTATCCACACCGTTCATCGCCATCTTCATACAGCGCACTGCGCCTTCGCCTGACGGCGCAACCATGTCTGCACCGTCGGAGGTTGCACCGTAACCGACGATTTCGGCATAGATGTGCGCACCACGGGCCAGCGCATGCTCCAGCTCTTCAACCACAACCATGCCACCGCCACCGGCGATAACAAAGCCGTCGCGCTCGTTATCATAGGTGCGTGACGCTTTTTCTGGCGTGTCGTTGTAGCGGGTAGAGAGTGCGCCCATCGCATCGAACTCACAGGCCATTTCCCAGCACAGCTCTTCGCCGCCACCGGCAAAAACGATATCCTGTTTGCCCAGCTGAATCTGCTCAACCGCGTTACCGATGCAGTGCGCAGAGGTGGCACAGGCGGAGCTGATCGAGTAGTTTACGCCATGAATTTTAAATGGCGTGGCGAGGCAGGCAGAGACACCGGAAGCCATCGCCTTAGTCACGACATAGGGACCCACGGCTTTCAGACCACGCGGGCTGCGCATGGCGTCGGCACCAAAGACCTGAAAACGTGGCGAACCGCCGCCTGAACCTGCAATCAGACCCACGCGCGGGTTGCTCTGATACATTTCAGCGCTGAGACCGGAATCTTTAATCGCTTCTTCCATGGAGAGATAAGCATAGATGGACGCATCACTCATAAAACGCACAACTTTGCGATCGATGAGGCCGGTGGTATCTAATTTAACGTTACCCCAGACGTGACTACGCATGCCGGAATCTTTCATCTCTTCAGAAAAGGTGATGCCAGAGCGTCCTTCACGCAGAGATGACAGCACTTCCTGCTGGTTATTACCAATACTGGAAACGATCCCTAAGCCAGTAATCACAGCACGTTTCATTCAATCTTCCTCATCCACTTCTTCTTAATTGGCATGCACTCTAGCGTACACTTGTACGCCGAACAAGTCCGATCAGCTATTTCCTTTTGTAAATTTGCGTCATGTCACGCGGGTCGTTAGAATCGCGCCACTGCCTGAAAAATGAGCCTTTGCCGTGAAATTAACCCCGGTTGAACATGCACAGCTAAACTGGAATGAACAGGGTACACCTGTTTCCCGAGCGTTTGATGACGTCTATTTCTCCAATGACAACGGTCTGGAGGAGACGCGCTATGTCTTCCTCGGCGGGAACGGTTTTCCCCAACGTTTTGCTGCGCATCCACGCGACCTGCTGATCGTGGCGGAAAGCGGATTCGGCACCGGCCTCAATTTTCTGACACTGTGGCAGGCGTTTGACACCTTCCAGCGTGAACAGCCGGATGCCACCCTCCGACGGCTGCATTTTATCAGCTTTGAAAAATTCCCCCTGACCCGCGCCGATCTGGCGGCGGCCCATCAGCACTGGCCTGAACTGGCACACTGGGCCGGGGCGCTGCAGGCGCAGTGGCCTGCCGCCCTGCCCGGCTGTCAGCGGCTGCTGTTTGATGGCGGCCGCGTCACGCTGGATCTCTGGCTGGGGGATATAAACGCGCTGAGGGATCAGCTGGATGAAAGTCTGCATCGCCAGGTGGATGCCTGGTTCCTGGATGGGTTTGCCCCCTCGAAGAACCCCGATATGTGGACGCCAGAGCTGTTCGGCATGATGGCAAGGCTGACGCGGCCGCAGGCGACCTTTGCTACCTTCACCGCCGCCGGTTTTGTGCGGCGCGGGCTGCAGCAGGCGGGCTTTGAGGTTATCCGTCGCAAAGGATTTGGCCCCAAGCGGGAGATGCTGTGCGGCACACTGCAGGATGCGCCTTTACTGCGCTGCCCGCAGCCGTGGTATCACCGTCGCGCCGCTGAACAGCGCGAGGTGGCCCTGATTGGCGGTGGCGTTGCCAGTGCCACCCTGGCGCTGGCGCTGCTGCGTCGTGGCTGGCGGGTGACGCTCTATTGTGCCGATGAAGCGCCTGCACTGGGTGCCTCCGGCAACCGTCAGGGGGCGCTCTATCCGCTTCTTAACCAGCACGATCCAGCCCTGGCGACCTTCTTTCCGGCGGCCTTTGGCTTCGCCCGGCGGTGCTATGTCCAGCTGAACGTCAGCTATGAACACGCCTGGAGCGGCGTGCTACAGCTGGGCTGGGATGAGAAGAGCCGTAAAAAGATCGATCAGATGCTGTCGATGGGGCTGCCTGAGACGATCGCCCATCGTGTCGATGTCGCTGAGGCAGAAAGGCTGGCGAATGTTAAACATGGTCATGAGGGTATTTTCTATCCGCAGGGCGGCTGGCTCTCACCGGCTGAACTGACCACAGCGATGCTGGCCTGGGGCGAAACCCAGGGTCTGCGCATTCACTGGCTGCACCGTGTCGAGGCGCTTTCACGCGAAGATGAACAGTGGACGCTGACCTTCCGCGATCGTCCGGCGGTTCGCCACACCAGCGTCGTGCTGACGAACGGTCACACGATTGCTGACTTTATCCAAAGCGCCCCGCTGCCGACCTATGCGGTGGCCGGTCAGGTCAGCCACGTTCCTTCCACGCCGGGCCTCGATGCGCTGCAGACGGTGCTCTGCTACGACGGCTATCTGACGCCTGTCAGCCCGCAGTTTGGAACGCACTGCATTGGTGCCAGCTACCGTCGGGGCGAGACGGCCACCGATTATCGCGAAGCGGATCAGCAGGAGAACCGCAGTCGCCTGGTGCGTTGTCTGCCGGACGGCGAGTGGGCCAGAACCGTCGATGTCAGTGACGGCGAAGCGAGAATGGGCGTGCGCTGCGCATCGCGCGATCACCTGCCGATGGTGGGCAGCGTACCCGATTATGCGGCGACGCTGGCGCAGTATGCCGACCTGCAGGCTACACTGGCCAGCGGCGGTGAGGTCGCTGAGGCACCCGATCTGCCGGGCTTGTTTATCGCTGGCGCGCTGGGTTCACGCGGCCTGTGCAGTGCACCGCTGGTGGCCGAAGTGCTGGCAGCCCAGCTGGCGGGCGAACCGCAGCCGCTGGATGCTGCGACATTGGCGGCGCTCAATCCGAATCGTTACTGGGTCAGAAAATTACTGAAGGGAAAAGCAGTCTGACAGACGCATCGGGCGGCACGCCGCCCGACACGATTTACGCGGAAATCTGACGAGCCTGAACGAACAGGTTATCCCACATGCCGACGACCAGGGCCTGGTCGCGCGGCGAGAGTTCACCGGCGGCAATGGCATTTTGCAGGCTGCGTGACACCTGGATCTGCAGCGCCTCCGGGGTGTGTTCATCCAGCTGCTCGACTTCCGCGACCGCCAGAGTCAGGTGCCCGCGCAGATAACCGCTGGCGAACAGCTCATCGTCGCTGGCATGATCAACCATGTCGTCAATCAGGGCCAGAATACGCGCTTCAAATTCTGCGATCATCTCAATTCCTCTTTTAATCATGCCTTGCTGCATCACAGATCGTCCGGCCAGGGAAACTGTGACGCGGTTAATGGCGGTCTGCCATAAAATTCCGCCAGGGCGGTAATAAAACGCGCGGGACGAGCGGGAATGCCCGACGTCAGATAACTCATCACCTGAGCATGTACCTTACGCTGAAACGCAATGCGATCCGGCTCACAATCTCCATCGAGATTGTCACAACTCACGTTGAAGGGAAAGCCTGCCGCGGTACAAAACATCCACTCCAGCGCCTGCGGCTTCACTTCGACCGCTTCAAACTGGCTCTGCGTCTGTGCATCGCGGCCATCCGGGCAATACCAGTAGCCAAAATCGACCAGCCTGCGACGGGCTTCCCCGGCGATGCACCAGTGAGAGATTTCATGCAGGGCGCTGGCGTAAAAGCCGTGGGCGAAGACCACCCGGTTCCACGGCGACGTTTCGTCAGCGGGAAGATAGATGGGTTCATCGTCGCCTTTAATTAGACGGGTCTGAAATTCATCGCTGAAGCAGCGATCGAACAGCGTAATCAGCTGTTCGTAATGATGGGTCGGGTTCATGACGGTATCACGCGAAAAGTTACGATTGCAGCGTGGCAAGCCAGGCCATAACGGCGCTGCCGTGGCTGTCCCACAATAATTTCATGCTCATGACGGCGGAGACAATCACCACCATCGGGCGGATCAGTTTCTGTCCGCGGCTCAGTACCAGCCGGGCGCCCATGCGTGCGCCACAGAACGCACCGAGCATCATAATCAGACCGGTTCCCCAGACAACTTTGCCGCCAAACATAAAGAACAGCAGGCTGCCCACGTTGGAGGTGAAGTTAAGCACCTTGGCATGGGCAGTCGCTTTGGCGAGGTTGTAGCCGCAGAGCGTGACAAACGCCAGCGCATAGAAGGAGCCTGCTCCGGGTCCGAAAAATCCGTCGTAAAATCCAATCGCCCCGCCGCCGACCAGCGCATAGGCAAGGCCGTGCAGGCGGCGCGTCTGATCCACTTCCCCCAGGCGGGGCATCAGCAGGAACCACAGGCCGATAGCGATTAAAAACAGCGGCAGCATCTGGCGCAGGAAATCAGCCTGCAGGCGCTGGATCAGGATTGCCCCCAGCACCGAGCCCAGCAGCGTCATGGCGATGTTCAGCCACTGCTCATTGAGTTTGACGGCACCGCGCCGGACAAAATAGAGGCTGGCGGAGAACGATCCGCCAACCGACTGCAGTTTATTGGTCGCCAGCGCCTGAGCCGGAGAGAGACCCGCAGCCAGCAGCGAAGGCACGGTCAGTAACCCGCCGCCACCCGCGATGGAATCGATAAAACCGGCGAGCATAGCGATTAAAAACAGCAGCCCGACCAGCAGCGGGCTGACCACAAACCAATCCATGGAATCCCTTACAGTAGATGTTTATCCAGCAGGGCCTGACAGGCAGGCGGAAGCGGTGGCGGCTCGCGTTTCACGGGCGCACCGGAACCCGGCTGCTTCGGCAGGAACCAGCTCTGCAACTCGGCACCACAGCCGTCACCCACAGGCGGTTCTGGCTGCTCTTCACAGCCGGGACTGCCCGCCGGGCAGCGCAGCCGCACATGCATATGGGCGCGATGCGCGAACCACGGACGCACTTTTCGCAGCCATGCCCGGTCGCTTCCGGCATCGGCACACAGCTGCTTTTTGATCGCCGGATTGACGAAAATGCGTGTGACTTCATCATCTTTCGCAGCCAGTTTGATCAGGCTATCGATTTCCGGCTGCCAGTGGCGGGCAATCACATTGCGATCGCCCGGCCCCACCAGATCCAGCGGCTGCGGCTTCAGCAGCTGCTGCGCGCTCCAGCGGGTTTTCGGCAGCTGCAGCCAGATATCGACGTCGAGCCCGGTCTGGTGGCTGGCGTGACCGCTGCTGAAGCGGCCACCTGCTGCCATCCCCATATCGCCGATCAGCACATTGCCCAGCTGCAGGTTGTGCACCTGGTTACTGAGTCGCTGAATAAACTGAATCAGATCGGGATGACCGAAATAGCGACGCTGATCCTGACGCATCACCTGATAGTGAGGCGAATTGAGCGGCAACGCCTCGGCGCCGACAATGCAGCCGTTGGCGAAGCCACCGATGGACTGCGGTGCGCCGCTGATAGGCTGCTGAATACGCTGCCACGGCGTGGCTGCCAGGCTGGAGGCGCTGACCAGCAGCGCGCTCAGGATAAGCAGGAGTCTCTTCATCCCATCACCAGCGCGGCACGGTGCTGTTGACGTCACCGTTCTGCGCCCGCTGGCGCAGCAGATGATCCATCAGGACGATCGCCATCATCGCCTCGGCGATCGGCACAGCGCGGATCCCGACGCAGGGATCGTGGCGGCCTTTGGTGATCATCTCCACCTCTTCGCCGTCACGGGTAATGGTTTTGCCCGGTACGGTGATGCTGGAGGTCGGTTTCATCGCCAGGTTGGCGCTGATGGTCTGGCCGCTGCTGATGCCGCCCAGAATGCCGCCCGCATGGTTACTCTGGAAACCCTCGCGGCGGATTTCGTCGCGATGCTGGCTGCCGCGCTGGTTCACGACGGCAAAACCGTCACCGATTTCGACCCCTTTCACCGCATTGATGCTCATCAGCGCATGCGCCAGATCGGCATCCAGACGGTCAAACACCGGCTCGCCCAGGCCCGGCGGCACGTTGTCCGCCATCACCGTGACTTTTGCGCCAATGGAGTCGCCCTCTTTTTTCAGGCCACGCATCAACTCATCCAGCGCCTCCAGCTTGTCGGCATCCGGGCAGAAGAACGGGTTCTGTTCAACAATGCTCCAGTCCTTCAGCTCGCAGGCGACGTCACCGATCTGCGCCAGATAGCCGCGCACCACCACGCCATGCTTCATCTGCAGATACTTTTTGGCAATCGCCCCCGCCGCCACGCGCATCGCGGTTTCGCGCGCTGACGAGCGGCCACCGCCACGATAGTCGCGCTGACCATATTTCTGTTCGTAGGTGTAATCAGCATGGCCCGGACGGAAGAGATCTTTAATGGCACCGTAATCCTGCGACCGCTGATCGGTGTTCTCAATCAGCAGGCCGATGGAGGTGCCGGTGGTGACCCCTTCAAAAACACCCGACAAAATTTTCACCTGATCCGGCTCGCGGCGCTGTGTGGTGTAGCGCGAGGTGCCAGGACGACGACGATCGAGATCGTGCTGGATATCGGCTTCCGTCAGCGGAATGCCCGGCGGCACGCCGTCAACGATACAGCCCAGCGCCAGACCGTGGGATTCGCCAAAGGTGGTTACTCGAAAAAATTGCCCGATGCTGTTTCCGGCCATGCTGTTTCCTTGTCAGAGTTCGGCGGGCGAGGCGTCGCCCCACTTTTAGTCTTTGTAAAAAGAGAAATGGTGTTGTGCGTCGACGATCTGCTGGCGCGTCAGGGTAAAGACACCATCCCCGCCGTTGTCGAATTCCAGCCAGGTGAACGGCACATCAGGATACTGCTCGATCATGTGCACCATGCTGTTGCCCACTTCGCAGACCAGAACGCCCTGCTCGCTGAGGTAGTCAGGCGCGCAGGCCAGAATGCGGCGCACCAGCTTCAGGCCGTCGCTGCCGGCCGCCAGACCAAGCTCCGGCTCGTGGCGATATTCGTTCGGCAGATCGTCCATATCTTCCGCATCCACATAAGGCGGATTGGTGACGATCAGATCATATTTCAGCGGCGGCAGTTCACGGAACAGGTCGGCGCGGATTGGCGTAACCTGATGGATAAGGCCATGCTCTTCGATGTTCTGCTCGGCCACCGCCAGCGCACCGGTCGAGATATCAACCGCATCGACTTCCGCTTCCGGGAAGGCGTAGGCGCAGGCGATCGCGATACAGCCGCTGCCGGTACACATATCAAGAATATGACGCGGTGGTGTGCTGACCAGACCGGCAAAGCGGTTCTCTATCAGTTCGCCGATGGGTGAACGCGGCAC
Organism: Pantoea graminicola; assembly: GCF_048452665.1. Classification (NCBI taxonomy): domain Bacteria; kingdom Pseudomonadati; phylum Pseudomonadota; class Gammaproteobacteria; order Enterobacterales; family Erwiniaceae; genus Pantoea; species Pantoea graminicola. Next base: position 484,336 of record NZ_JBLWSJ010000002.1, read on the forward strand.
CAGCACGCGCTCATCCACAAAAAATTCGTGGCCGCAGAACCAGGCTTTGTTGGTCAGATAGGCGACCGGGATGCGCTCGTTGACGCGACGGATCACGCGTTCAACGATTAAGAGACGTTCGCTGGCGGTCAGACGCGCATTGCGCATATCTTCAGGAATATCCAGCGGCAGCCAGAGTGACGGCAGGACCAGTTGAACGGCTTCGTCCCAGGGGTTATCTGTGCCATGCCCGTACCAGATTCCGGCAGCGGAAAAGCGGCTGACCGCCCAGCGCAGCATGTCCTGAATAGTGTGCAGTTCGTTCACTGCCTCATCGACGAAAATTTTGTCCACGTAGCCCTCCGCAGGCCTTTTGCTAAATCGGCCAGTAGTGTGCCATGAAGCCGGAGAGAATTCAGCGCAGCGAGGTGAAAAAGCTGACAATTAATCATACTTAACGGTAAGGTATCGGCTCTGCTGTGTGACAGCCTTTTCTGATATGACTGACCTGCCATGAGTAAAAAAACGCCCTTAAGCCCGGATGATCAGGCGCTGTTTCGCCAGTTAATGACTGGCACGCGTCAGTTAAAACAGGACACTTTTGTCCATAAAGCGCCAGTAAAAACGCGCCAGGTGCCGATAAAACGTCTGCTTTCAGAGCAGGCGGACAACAGCCACTACTTCTCGGATGAGTTTCAGCCGCTGCTGTCGACCGAAGGCGCAACCCGCTATGTGCGCGCCGACGTCAGCCACTTTGAGCTGAAAAAACTGCGTCGCGGCGACTACACGCCGGAAATTTTCCTCGACCTGCACGGCCTGACACAGCAGCAGGCCAAGCAGGAGCTGGGCGCTCTGATCGCCGCCTGCCGCCGTGAACATCTGTTCTGCGCCAGCGTTATGACCGGTCATGGAAAACATATTCTGAAGCAGCAGACGCCGCTCTGGCTGGCCCAGCATCCGTGGGTGATGGCTTTTCATCAGGCACCGAAACTGTTCGGCGGCGACGCCGCGCTGCTGGTGCTGATTGAAATTGAGGAGTGGCAACCGCCCGTGTTGCCTTAAGAAGAGGGCCGGTGTTAGCGGCCCGGCGGGATCAGATAGCTTTGGCCAGCTTTTTCGGACTGACCTGCCAGAGCAGTTTGCCGGCATGCTCTGCAGGGTCAAACTCTACGCAGGCGATCGCAGACGTGGCAAACATCGGCGGTGCTTCCTGCGGGCAGAGCTCAGAGACTAAATAGCCAACCAGCGGCAGGTGTGAGATCACCAGAGCCGATTTCACGCCTTCGTTCGCCAGCATCTGCAGATAGCAGCCGACGCGTTCGGGATCGCCACCCGGCGTTAACTCCGGCAGCACATCCTGATTTTCAGGCAGGGAGAAGGCTTCACGCACGGTAGCGAGCGTCTGCTGCGCGCGTAAATAGGGACTCACCAGGACACGCTCAATTTCCGGCGTCTGGCTGTTCAGCCAGTGAGCCATCTGACGGGATTCATCGCAGCCACATAAGGTTAAAGGCCTGACAGAATCACTGGCTGCTTCCAGAGCCGCATCGCCGTGACGCATGATAAAAACTTGCATAAAGCACCGCTGTTGTTTGTCGATATCGCCCGGCGCGTCGCGCCAGACTCTTCACTCTGCGAGTGAACGCTGTGTTTTACCCTAATGACTTCAGTATAGTCAACCGGTTGTTTATTAAATAAGCACTTCTCAGAATCATGCTGCGCCGCACACTCTGGCGGCGCATTTCTAACCCGCTGAATTGGGTTGGTTATTCCACTTTCAGCAGAAATGTAAAATTTCGTCTATTTTCTGGCCGCCTGAATCAGCGCGTCACAGGGGGTAAACCGGTCGCCATAACGCTGCGTAAGCCGGGTTAATCGGTTAACAACTTCTGCCGCCCCCAGCCGGTCGATGTAGTGGAACGGACCGCCCAGGAAAGGCGGAAAACCGATGCCAAACACCGCGCCAATATCCCCATCGCGGGCACAGCGAATCACCTGTTCATCAAGACAGCGAGCCGCCTCATTGAGCATCATCATCAGGCAGCGTTCCGCAATCTCCGCTTCGCTCTGACGGGCCTGCGGCGTCACCTTCAGCAGCGCATAGAGCGAAGCATCAGGTTTTTTACGCTGCCAGCGAGGCTGGTCATAGCGATAGAAGCCTTTGCGGTTTTTACGGCCTTTGCGCCCATCCTTCAGCACCGCATCAAACGCGGCGGGCGCGGCAAAGCGTTCACCGTAAGCCTGCTCCAGAATCGGGCTGATTTTACTGCCAACGTCGATACCGACCTCATCCAGCAACTGCAGCGGCCCTACCGGGAACCCGGCCTTCACCAGCGCGCGATCGATATGGTCGATCGGCTCCCCTTCCAGCAGACAACGCATCGCCTCATTGATGTAGGGCGTCAGGATACGGTTAACATAAAAGCCAGGCTTGTCCGCCACCACAACAGGCGTTTTGCCCTGGCTGCGCGCCAGTGCCACCGTGGTCACCAGCGTCGCGGTGGAGGTATTGAGATGGGGGATCACCTCCACCAGCGGCATCTTCTCTACCGGACTGAAGTAGTGCAGCCCGATCACATTCTCCGGGCGCTGCGCACCTGCGGCGATCTCCGCAATCGGCAGCGAGGAGGTGTTGGAGGCAAACAGCGTATGGGGCTGGCAGTGTGCTTCCACTTCGCGAACCATCTGCTGCTTCAGCGCCAGATCCTCAAAGACGGCTTCGATCACCACATCGCGCCGGGCAAAGCCCTGATAATCGATGCCGCCGGTAATGCGGGCCATCTGCTGCTGACGCTGTGCCGGGGTAATCTGACGTCGCCTGACCTTTTTGCTCAGCAGCTCCCAGCTGCTTTTCAGCGCGTGGTTAACCCCTTCCAGGCTGATATCTTTGATGCGCACCGGCAAGCCGGCGTGGATGGCGGTGACGCTGGCGATACCGCCGCCCATCAGACCGCCGCCAAGCACCGCAACATGTCTGACGCTGGCGGGTTCCGCCTCTCCGCCCCGCTCCTTTTTCATGGCGGTCGTGGCGAAGAAAATCCCGCGCAGTGCGACTGATTCGGGCGTCATCGCCAGTTCACCGAAGGCGCGCGCTTCCGCCTCGTGACCGGCCCGGCTGCCCTGCGCCAGCCCGGTGCGCACTACATCGATGATGCGCTGTGCCGCCGGATAGTTACCCTGGGTTTTCGCGGCCGTCTGGCGGGCCGCCAGCGTGAACAGCGCCTGACGACCGGCTGGACCCTGCAGCAGACGGTCACGCAGCGGCAGCGCTCGTCCGCTGACCTTGCCTTTCTTTACCCTGGCGATGGCGGTTTCCAGCAGAATCGACCGGGGCACGGCGTCGTCAACGATCCCCAGCCTGCGCGCCTGCTTCGCCCGCACGCTTTTGCCGGTCAGGATCAGCGGCAGCGCCTGCCGGACGCCGATCAACCGCGGCAATCGCTGGGTACCGCCTGACCCCGGCAGCAGGCCGAGCTGTACTTCCGGCAGCCCGAGCCGGGTTTTATCATCCAGCGAGCAGATGCGCGCATCGCACGCCAGCGCCAGTTCCAGGCCGCCACCGAGACAGGCGCCGTGAATCGCCGCGACCACCGGAAACGGCAGCGCATCCAGGGCGGCCATCACCTCCTGGCCCTGCTTTGCCAGCGCTTCGGCTTCCTGCGCACTCTGGCAGCGGTCGATCATGCTGATGTCTGCGCCAGCGATAAAGTTGTCCGTTTTACCGGAGATTAGCACCAGCCCCGCCAGCTGCGGATCGCGCCGCGCCTCCGCAATAATGGCCGTGATCTCTGCGGCAAATTCCGCTTTCAGGGTGTTCATCTTCTCGCCGGGAACATCAATAGTAATGATGCCGACGTGATCGCCGCGCATCGTCAGATGAAACGCTTTCTGCTCCATTATTCGGCCTCCAGAACCATTGCCGCACCCAGACCACCCGCCGCGCAGGCCGTGACCAGTCCCAGCCCGCCGCCGCGCCGCCGGAGTTCGTTCAGCGTCTGCGTGATCATGCGCGCGCCCGTCGCGGCAAACGGATGACCATAGGCAATCGATCCGCCCAGCACGTTGAAGCGCTCTTCATTTACTTCGCCCAGCGCATGCGGACGATTCAGCACCTCCCGGGCAAAGCGCTCATCGCGGAACAGCTGCAGGTTACTCAGCGTCTGGGCTGCAAAAGCTTCATGCATATCAATCAGCGTCAGATCATCCAGCGTGACCCCGGCCCGATCCAGCGCCAGCGGCGAGGCATACGCAGGCCCCAGCAACATATCCTGTTGGACATCAATTGCCGTAAAGGCGTAGCTGCGCAGATAGCCCAGCGGGCTGAGGCCCAGCTCCCGGGCGCGGCCTTCGCGCATCAGAATCACCGCGGCCGCACCATCGGTCAGCGGCGTGCTGTTGGCGGCGGTGACGCTGCCGTGCTGACGGTCAAACGCCGGACGCAGCCGGGCGTAGTCTTCAGCTTTCGCGTCCATGCGCACATTGTTGTCCTGATCGATGGCGCTTTTCCACGGCGGCACAAAGGCTGCCATCACCTCCTGCTGCAGAACGCCGGATTGCCAGGCTCGGGCGGCACGCTGATGAGAACGCAGCGCCAGCGCATCCTGGGCTTGCCGCGTAATGCCGTGACTTTTCGCCATCTGCTCTGCCGTGTCGCCCATCCGCAGCCCGGTGGAGTACTCCGCCACGGCGGGCGGCACCGGCAGCAGATCGCGCGGGCGCAGACGGCGCAGGATCTGCAGTTTTTGTCCGACGCTGCGGGCTTTGTTGAGATCCACCAGCGCACGCGCCAGGGTTTTGCTGGCGCCAATCGGCAGCACGGACGAGGAGTCCGCGCCACCGGCGATGCCCGCCGAGATGGTGCCCGCCATCAGGCTCTCCGCCACGCTGGCAACCGCCTGAAAACTGGTGGCGCAGGCGCGACTGACGCTGTAAGCGTCGGTCTGCACGCCGAGCCCGCTGCTCAGGACAATCTCGCGCGCAATGTTTGGCGCTTCCGGCATCTGCACCACCTGACCAAAGACCAGCTGTTCGATAACCTCCGGCGGCAGCTCACTGCGCGCCATTAATTCGCTGACCACCATTCGCCCCAGCTCAATGGCGGGGATGCCATGAAAGCCGGTCGCCTGGCGCAGAAAAGGGGTGCGTAACCCGTGGGTTATTGCGATGCGTTCACCATCGCGCGTCAGCAGCGGCTGCGCTTTGCTCATTGTTCTCACCTGTGGCTGGGACTGTGGCATCATTGCCTGAAGAGGTCTGACCTGATCAGTGTTAACCACAAGCGGGTGAGCCGCCAATACCGGAAAGGAAAAAGTGCGAAGAGAAACACGAAAATGAAAAACGCCGCAGTGACGCGGCGTCGGGGGATTTAGCGCAAACCGAGCTGGAAAATCAGGGTTTCTGCCTGGCAGCTGAACGTGAAATCGATGTCGAGCTGCACGCCCTGATTCACGTCGCTGAAGCGGGCTGCAATGACACAGGGTTCCGACTCTACCTCGCGGGCGCGCCGGGTCAGCTGCGCTAATTTAGCGTCCGCTTCCGCGCGGCTGGCAAACCACTCAGACCAGCTGGCGGTGCAATCGGTGTTATCCATCACCGTACCCACATCGACACAACAGCAGGCGGCGGTTTCATTCGCACTGCATTTTTTAATGGCATCAGTCATTTCATTCTCCTGACCCGCAATCGGGTGGTTGAGCGATTTTATGGCCGAAATTTTACCTGCTTGCCTGAGGATGTGCCACGCGCCTGGCGCTAAGTGACGAATATCACAATAAAAATTGATCCAGAACAAACTGGAATCGGTATGCTGTGCAGAATCAGGTCAGTTTTGTTATGCAGATCGACTTTTAAACGATCAAACCTGAAATATTTTAAAAACAATATTGCAACTTGCACACAGGTCGGACCTATACTCTCCGCACTGGTCTGATATGTGCGCTTTACGTCAGTCCCTACAATCCGCCGTCCTTTGTTACGCGACGTTATAGCGTTAAATAATAATTCACATGAGGTTGTGGTCATGAACCATAAAAACCTGTTTGCAAAGTCAGCCGTGGCGGCTGCAGTGGCGCTTGTCTCTTCACACGTTTACGCAGCTGGGTTTCAGTTAAATGAGTTCTCTTCGATTGGTTTAGGTCGCGCATATTCAGGCGAAGGGGCAATGGGTGATACGGCAGCCTCCGCCAGCCGTAACCCGGCAACCATGGCGTTAATGGATCGCCCCGAGTTTTCTATCGGTGCGGTGTATATTGCGCCGGACGTCAATATCAGTGGTCGCAGTCCCAGCGGACGCAGCCTGGATGCGAATAATATTGCCCCGAATCAGTGGGTGCCGAATATTCATTACGTTCAGCCTATTAACGATCAGTGGTGGATCGGGGCGTCAGCCACCTCTAACTACGGCTTAGCAACAGAGTTTAATAATGGTTACACCGCAGGCGGCTATGGCGGCAAGACCGACCTGGTCACCGGCAACTTCAATCTGAGCACCGCCTACCGGTTAAATGAACATTTCAGCGTAGGCGTCGGTTTTGATGCGGTCTATGCGAAAGCTAAAATTGAACGTTATGCGGGTGAATCCGGCGCGAGACTGGGCGTACCGGCAGACACGCAGGTGGCCCATCTGAAAGGCGACGAGTGGGGCTACGGCTGGAACGCCGGTGTCCTGTATGAAGTGGATGAGAATAACCGCTTCGGCTTTACCTACCGTTCAGAAGTCAAAGTCGATTTCGATGGCGATTATAAGAGCAGCCTCTCATCGCGCCTGAATGCGGTGAACAATCCGACCGTGACCGGCATCCCTTATGGCACCAGCGGCACCACCGTTCCGGGTGCGTTGACCCTGAATCTGCCTGAGATGTGGGAAGTGTCGGGCTGGCATAAAGTGGCGCCGCAGTGGGCGGTGCACTACAGCATGGCGTACACCAGCTGGAGTCAGTTCCAGGAGCTGAAAGCGACCGGATCGAATGGCCAGACGCTGTTCTATAAAGATGAGAGCTTCCACGATGCCTACCGCATCGCGCTGGGCACCACCTACTCCTACGACAAAAACTGGACTTTCCGCACCGGTATCGCGTTTGACGACAGTCCGGTGCCCGCCGACAAGCGTTCCATCTCCATTCCCGACCAGGATCGCCTGTGGCTGAGCGCCGGGACCTCCTATGCCTTTAACGATGATGCCTCGGTGGATGTAGGCATCTCTTACATGCATGGACAAAAAGTGACGGTGAAAGAAGGCCCCTATACCTTTACCTCTGAAGGTAAGGCGTGGCTCTACGGCGCAAACTTTAACTATAAGTTCTGACAGACGGCATGAAAAAAAGGGCGACCCGGATGAGTCGCCCTTTTTTTATGGCTGCGGATCGCATACCGGATCCGCAGCCTGCTCGCCTGCAACTACGGCGCGTCGATATCCTTCAGGTCATCCTGAATCGCCGCCGCGTTAGGATTATCTTCCGGCTTCAGCTTACCGCCGCGCGCCAGGAAGTCGTGACGCTGGAAGTAGGCGTTGCGGATAAAGGCATAAGGGTCGCGCTGCTGTTTCAGGATGCCATCGGAATCCAGCAGCTGCGCACGGGACTCAATCCCTTCAAGCGTCCACTTACCGATCGACATCGGCCAGGTGAGCCAGCCGAGGATCGGATAGAGCGTATCCACGTAGTCGCCGCCATCCTGACGGACCGTGAAGCTGCCGTACGCAGGCAGTTCGACGTAGGGGCCATAGCCGACGCCATAGTGGCCGAGCGTGGTCCCGAAACGGTGCGGCTCTTCACGCGCCAGCGCCGGGTTCGCTTTACCGGCAACGTCGATGAAACCGCCCAGGCCCAGCACGCTGTTCAGGAAGAAACGGGTAAAGTGAATGCCCGCATCGCGTCCATCCCCTACCAGAATGGCGTTGACCATGCTGGCTGGCTCCTCAAGGTTGCCCAGGAAGTTGCTCAGGCCGGTACGCGCCGGGACCGGCACATAGTCACGCCAGGCCACCGCTACCGGACGCAGCAGATAGGGGTCCAGCACGTTGTAGTTAAAGTTAAACATCGTGCGGTTAAAGCCTTCGAACGGATCGCTGCGTTCAGCAGGATCGCTATTCGCCGGCTTTGAACTGGCACAACCCACCAGAAGGACGCTGGCAACAGCCAGGCTGGTCAGGCGAAAATTCATTCCAATCTCCCTGTGCGGATGAAAAAGGTCTACCCATCGTTCAGGTTACGGCCGGGTATCGAAGCGGCTTACCCGATGAGCATAGCTGACTTTGTGCCAGAGGCAGCAGGCAATGGCACCTGTGGTTATTAATGTTGTCGCAGAGCCTCATCAGGGGGTCTGCTGGCTAATCTCTACCGCTATCGGCTGCTGCCCGTCCCAGGGCGTTACCGCGCTCTGGCCCTGCCAGTCGCCCGGCTGAGGAGTGGCGCTGCCGTCGCGGGAGATCCGCACCCGGACCGCCACCTGATGCTGCGCCGAAAGCAGACGATCCGGCATCATGGCGTTGCTGTCATCCAGCGTCAGCGCCAGCGGGAAGTGGCTGAGCGGCAGGCGTTTAACCGCCACCGGCACCGGTGACACCCCGTCAGAAACCGAAATATACAACACTCCGTCCTGCGGTAACATTTTTTCTGCCTGCGGCGTCAGCGTCACCTTAAGCGCCAGCTGACGCCCCTGCTGTCCGGCCGCACTCCGGGCCTTTTCGATACTGCGGGCGATCATCGCATGGCGCGCATCGCCCGCTGGCAGCAGCCCCTGCAGCGTCTGCCAGGCGTCGATAGCCTGATCGTACTGCTGCTGCCCGTAGGCGTTAAACGCCAGCAGGCTCAGCGTGCGCAGATTCTGCGGATCCGCTTTGCGCAGCGATTGCAGCAGCAGGGTCGCCTGACGGTTATCCTGCGGATCGGAAGATCGCGTCAGTACCTCTGCATAATCCTGCTTCAGCGCCAGATCGTTGGGAGCGAGCTGCAATGCGCGCTCAAAGGCCTGGCTGGCGATCTCCGCATTGTTGAGCACCATGCCGAGCCGTCCCAGCATCGTCCAGTCGGCCAGATTATCCGGTTCCTGCTGCAGTGCGGTACGCAATCCGAGCTGCAGACGCGCCAGCTCCTCCATGCTCAGCGGTTTCGCGCCAGGGTCCATCAGGCGAGCCCGCAGTTCAGGATACGCCTGCCGGACCTGCATCCAGCCGGAGAATTGTGCCAGGCCGCCGGTTTTCAGATAAGTGCCCAGCGAGACCACAACCAGCACGACAACGCCCGGCAGCAGAATCCAGCGGTGGCTGCGGTGTGAGGCCTGGGCTTCTGCTGGCGGAATATCTGCCAGCAGCGTCTGCTGCAGCTCACGCTCCATCAGCGGTCGCTCAGCAACGACGCCCTGCGCCTCATCCTGTGCCAGCTCTTCAACCCGCTGATGGTAGAAACGCTGGTTAAGACGGTCGCGATCGCCCGGGCTGGCCTCACGCTGCCGCCAGCCTGCGGCCAGAAACAGCGTACAGGCCGCCAGCAGTAATAGAAAAAGGGTGATCCAGAATGCACTCATGACGGCTTCCTGTCAGATTTCAGTAGCGCATCAAGACGCTGTTGTTCATCTTCACTCAGCTCACTGCGGGTTTTGCGCTGACGGCTGCGCACGATAATCACCGCGCCGCCCAGCAGCACAAACAGCGCAGGCCCTACCCACAGAATCAGCGTTGCAGGGGTGACCGGCGGCGAATAGCTGACGAAATTGCCGTAACGCGCCACCATATAGTCGATGATCTGCTGGCGGCTCTGGCCCTGCTTCATCAGCTGATAGACCTTCAGGCGCATATCGGCAGCAATCATCGCATTGGAATCGGCGATGCTGTTGTTCTGGCACTTCGGGCAGCGCAGCGAGGCGGTCAGATCGCGGTACTGCTCCTCCTGCGCGACCGAGTCAAACTGCAACGTGTCGATGGCGGCCCAGAGTGAGAAGCTGAACAGCAGGCCGCAGATCACTATCAGCGCTCTCATGATCCCGCCTCCGCGCTGTATTTCACCCACAGCGGTTTCACTTCCTGCTCCCAGACGCGCGGATTGAGATCGCCCGCGTGGCGATAACGGATAATGCCTTTGCCGTCGATCAGGAAGGTCTCCGGCGCGCCATAGACGCCAAGATCCAGCCCCAGCATGCCGTTGCCATCATAGAGACTCAGCGCATAGGGATTCCCCAGCGTGTTCAGCCAGTTCACCGCTTTCTGACGATCGTCTTTGTAATTCAGTCCCACCACCCGAATCCCCTGCTCCGCCAGGCTGTTCAGGTAGTGATGTTCGGCGCGGCAGGTCGGGCACCAGGTTGCCCAGACGTTCAGCAGGATCGGTTTACCCTCCGTCAGCACGCGCTGATCGTAGGTCTGGCCCGGCTGATCCAGTGCTTCCAGCCGGAACAGCGGCACTGGCTTGCCAATCAGGGCAGATTCGAGACGGGTCGGATCGTCGCCCTCTGCGTTGCGTGTCAGCTGCCACAGCAGCGCCGCCGCCAGCAGCAGAAACAGCATCAGGGGAATAAACAGAATTTTTTTGTTCACGTCCGCTCCTCACGTTCGGCTTTTTTGCGCGAACGGTAACGGGGATCAAACAGGCAGAACAGGCCGCCCAGCGCCATCAGCACGCCACCGGCCCAGATCCAGCGCACAAAGGGTTTGTAGTAGATGCGCACGGCCCAGCCGCCGTCATCCAGCTCTTCACCCAGCGCCGCATAGAGATCGCGGCTGAAGCCGCCATCAATCGCTGCTTCGGTCATCATGGTGCGGGCAGCCGTATAAAAGCGCTTTTCTGCCTGCAGTGTCGCTTCCGGTTTGCCGTCGCGGGTGACTTCGATGATCCCCATGCCGCCGCTGTAGTTAGGCCCCTGCAGATTCTGCACGCCGCGGAAAACAAAGTGATAGTGATGGATATCAATGCTGTCGCCCGCCTTCATGCGGACATCGCGCTCCACGCTGTATTGCGTGCTGAACGCGATGCCGATAACCGTGACGCCCACGCCCAGATGCCCCAGCACCATTCCCCAGTGGCTGCGCGACAGGTGCCGTAAACCGGCAAAGAAGCGATGGCGATGCGTGGCGCGCTCGTGCAGTTCGAGCAGCGTCAGGATGATAATCCAGAGGGACATCAGCAGACCCACCACGCTCATCGCCGCGATGCGATCCTGCAGCCACCACGGAATGATGATGGAACAGGCCAGGGTGACGACCAGCGCCAGCGCCAGGCGCTTAGCCAGTTTCTGCGGCTCACCACGCCGCCAGCGCACCAGCGGGCCGATCCCCATCAGCAGCGCAAAGGGTGCCATCAGCCAGCTGAACAGGGTGTTGAAGAACGGCTCGCCGACCGAAATGCTGCCCAGGCCCAGCTGTTTGTGCACCAGCGGCAGCAGCGTGCCGAGCAGCACTACCAGCATCGCGGCAATCAGCAGCACGTTGTTCCCCAGCAGAAACGATTCGCGCGACCAGGTCTCATTCTGCACCCGGCCACGCACCTGACCGCCTTTAATGGCGTAGAGCAGCAGCGAACTGCCGATCACAATCACCAGAAACGCGAGGATAAACATCCCGCGCGCCGGATCGGAGGCAAAAGAGTGCACCGACACCAGCACACCGGAGCGCACCAGGAAGGTGCCCAGCAGGCTGAGTGAAAACGCGGTGATAGCCAGCAGCACGGTCCAGGCCTTGAAGGTGCCGCGCTTTTCGGTAACCGCCAGCGAATGTATCAGGGCCGTTCCCGCCAGCCACGGCATAAAGGAGGCGTTCTCTACCGGGTCCCAGAACCACCAGCCTCCCCAGCCCAGCTCGTAATAGGCCCAGGCAGAGCCGAGCACAATCCCGATGGTCAGAAAGACCCAGGCTGCCGTTGTCCAGGGACGCGACCAGCGCGCCCAGGCGGTGTCCAGCCGTCCGGCCATCAGCGAGGCGATGGCAAAAGCGAACGCCACGGAAAAGCCGACGTAGCCCATGTAAAGCAGCGGCGGATGGAAGATCAGGCCGATATCCTGCAGCATCGGATTCAGGTCATGCCCGTCGATCGGGAAGTCCGGCAGCGTGCGGGCAAAGGGATTGGAGGTCAGCAGGATAAACAGCAGGAAGCCGAGGTTGATCATCCCCATCACCGCCAGCACCCGCGCCAGCGCATCCTGCGGCATCCCGCGACTGAAGATCGCCACCGCCAGTGTCCAGGTGCTGAGCAGCAGCACCCACAGCAGCAGCGACCCCTCATGTGCGCCCCAGGTGGCGGCGATACGGTAGTAGACCGGCAGCAGGCTGTTCGAGTTGGTGACAACGTAGGCAACGGTAAAATCGTTGCTGACAAAGGCCCAGACCAGCAGGGCAAACGCCGCCGCGATGCAGACAAACAGGCCACCGGCCAGCGGTCGCGCCATCGCCATCAGGCGGGCGTCCTGACGCACGGCCCCCCACAGCGGATAGCTGCTCAGCAGCAGCGCGAGGCCCAGCGCCAGACAGAACAGAAAGGTTCCAATTTCTGGCATCATGATGATTTACTTCCTGCCAGGTAAGGCGACTGCGGGTCACCCGGATGACTCTTCATCGCGTTTTCGATCTCCGGCGGCGTATATTTTTCATCATGTTTCGCCAGCACCTCTTTGGCGACAACCCGGTTACCCGCCGTGAGAACGCCCTGCGCCACCACGCCCTGCCCTTCCCGGAACAGATCCGGCAGGATGCCCTCGAAAGTGACACTGACCACGCCGCGGGCATCGTAGAGTTTGAAGGAGACGGCCAGCGTTTTCGGATCGCGCCGGACGCTGCCCGGCATCACCATGCCGCCCACGCGCAGTCGCTGGCCCGCTTCGGGCTTCTCGTGTGACTCGCCTTTGCCGTAGAGGATTTCACCCGGCGTATAGAAGAGATCGATGTTTGAGCGCAGCGCATACATCACCAGCGCGGTCGCCAGGCTAAGGCCGAGCAGAATCGCCACCGCCGCATAGAGGCGGTTGCGTCGACGGGTATTCACAATCTCTCTCCTGCCGCTTCAGCTGCGGCTTTTTTAGTTTTTGCTGCCCGGATACGACGTTCACGCGCCTCGCGCTGGCGGATCTCAGCCAGCAGGCGGCGGCGCAGCAGCAGCGTGTGCAGCGTCAGACCGATCAGCGGAAGCAGCGTGAAGGCCACCGCCAGCCAGACGTAGAAGGCGTAGCCCCCCATCGCAAAGAAGGCGTGCAAGGAGGAAAAGGCTGGCGTCATCCCTGCTCTCCCCGTGTTGCAACCGTCAGGGCCCAGGGGCGGTGACGTTCCGTTAACAGAATCAGGTTGCGCAGCCGCATCAGGGTCAGCGTCACAAACAGCAGCAGATAACCGATGATGGCCCAGCGCAGCGGCGTGCGCATCACCGGCGCAATCGCCTGCTGGAGAATGCCCGACGATCCCTGATGCAGGGTATTCCACCACTGCACCGAGAAGTGAATGATGGGCAGATTCACCACGCCGACCAGAATCAGAACGCCCGCGGCCCGGCCTGCGGTGCGGCGATCGTCAAACGCGTGATAGAGCGCAATCACGCCCATATAGAGAAACAGCAGCACCAGCTCCGAAGTCAGGCGTGCATCCCAGATCCACCAGGTGCCCCACATCGGCTTGCCCCAGGCGGCCCCGGTGACCAGCGCAATAAAGGTAAAGATCGCGCCCACTGGTGCCATCGCGGCAGAGACCAGATCGGCCATTTTCAGCTGCCACACCAGGCCGATGAAAGCGGCGATGGCCATAGAGGCGTAGATGCCCATCGACCACATCGCGGCGGGCACATGAATGTACATGATGCGAAAACTGTCGCCCTGCTGATAGTCAGCGGGTGCAAATCCAAATCCCCAGACCCAGCCCAGCAGCAACGCCGCCAGCCCTGAAATGGCGAACCAGGGCACCAGTCGCCCTGACAACTGATAGAGCCGTTCGGGCCTGCCCAGCTGATGTAACGCTTTCCACATATCAAGTGCTCACATTAACGATAAAAAAGGGTTGCCGCGTCTTTTACGCGCGTTACTCCCACACCGGTTATTGCAAAGTAATGCGTAACGCCGCCGCCGTGGCAAACGGCGAGAGCGTGGCGCTGCCCAGCAGCATCGCGCCGAGAATCGCCAGATAACCGCCGACCGGCAATCCCTGACTGGCCGCCTCCATCGCCGCGCTGGCGAAGATCAGAACCGGAATCGCCAGCGGCAGTAACAGCAGGCTGAGCAGCACACCGCCGCGCCGTAAACCTACGGTCAGTCCCACGCCAATCGCCCCGAGGAAACTGAGGGTCGGTGTGCCCAGCAGCAGCGTTAACGCCATCGCCCACCAGCCGTTTATATCCAGCGACAGCAGCAGTGCGGCCAGCGGTGACAGGACAATCAGCGGCACGCCGGTCACCAGCCAGTGCGCCATCACTTTACCGATGACGATGACCGGCAGCGGCGTTGGCAGCAGCGCCAGTTGCTCCAGCGAACCATCGCTGAAGTCGTCACGAAACAGCCGCTCCAGCGCCAGCAGCGACGCCAGCAGGGCGGCAACCCAGGCCACCCCCGGGGCGATGCGCGCCAGCTGCTGCGGATCGGGTCCAATGCCCAGCGGGAATAACGTAATCACGATCAGGAAAAACCAGAGCGGATTAATTACATCCGCCCCGCCACGAAAGGCGATGCGCAGTTCACGCTGGATCAGGCGAAACAGCATCAGTCAGCCTCCTCATCGCCGAGACGGATTTTGCGCACCCGTGCCGCCTCCGCAGGCAGATCCTGATGGGTGGTCAGGATCACAGCGCCCCCGTTATCGGCATGGCGGGCAAATTGTGCCATTAATTTTTCAACACCCGCTTTGTCGATGGCGGTGAGTGGCTCGTCGAGGATCCAGATGCGCGCCGGGCTGAGCCAGAGTCGCGCCAGCGCCACGCGGCGCTGCTGCCCCGCGGATAAACGGCTGACCGGCACCTCTTCCTCCCCCGTAAGATCCACCGCCTCCAGCGCCGCAAAGATCTGTGCGTCACTGCGGTCGGGATGATAAAAGCGCAGATTTTCCAGTGGCGTGAGCACGCCTTTGATGCCCGGATGATGACCCAGGTAGAGCATCGCCTGATGCCAGGTTTCACGCTGCCGCTGAATCGGCTGCTGCTGCCAGCGTATTTCACCCTCCTCCGGACGGCTCAGGCCCGCCAGCAGGCGCAGCAGCGACGTCTTGCCCGCCCCGTTGGGCCCTTCAATCTGCACAATGTCACCTGCGGAAACGCGAAATGAGAGCCGACGGAACAGCGAACGTTCGTCATAAGCACAAGTGAGCGTAATGATTTCCAACATCGAGGGGGGAGTCACACCAGCTAAAAAGTGGCCGGGATATTACCACAATGTTGCTGCGGGCCGAAGTGTGAGCTACCGCTCAGTTTTGCTCTCAGCGGCTTATTCGTGCGGTATTGCCTGGCATCTGAATAAAAATGCAGTTCTGAAAAAGGTTGTTACGCTTATTCGCATCAGCCGTAACATTATCGGCAAATAAAAAAGGGCTACGCTTATTACGCAGCAGCACTATCACCAGGAGAAAATATGAAGCCTTCATCAGGTAATGAACAGGGTCCTAATGACGTAGACAGTGAAGAGAAGGAACAGGGCACTGATATTGAAGTCGATGAGGAGGCGCTGCCCTCCCGTGCAGCGGCAATCCATGAAGAGATCCGCCAGGATGGGGAAAAAGAGCTGGAGCGCGACGGCATGGCGCTGCTCTGGTCTGCGATTGCGGCGGGCCTCTCTATGAGTGCGTCACTGATGGCGAAAGGTATATTCCAGGTCCACCTTGATGGCGTTCCGGGTGCGTTCCTGCTGGAGAACCTCGGCTATACCTTTGGTTTTGTCATCGTCATCATGGCCCGGCAGCAGCTCTTTACCGAAAACACCGTGACCGCCGTGTTGCCGGTGATGCATAAGCCCACCTGGGGTAATGGCGGGCTGCTGTTACGGCTGTGGGGGATTGTGCTGCTGGGTAACCTGATTGGCACAGCGCTGGGTGCGCTGGCCTTTAATGAGATGCCGATATTCGACGAGGCGACCCGTCAGGCATTTACGGAGATCAGTAAGAAGGTGATGGAGAACACGCCTGGCGAGATGTTTGCCAATGCGGTGATCTCCGGCTGGATTATCGCCACTATGGTCTGGATGTTCCCCTCTGCGGGCGGGGCCAAGCTGCTGGTGATTGTGATGATGACCTGGCTGGTTGCGCTGGGCGATCTGGCGCATATCGTCGTAGGATCGGTAGAAGTGCTCTATCTGGTGTTCAGTGGCAGCATAAGCTGGCATGAGTTCCTCTGGCCGTTTGCCCTGCCGACCCTGCTCGGCAACATTACCGGCGGCACGCTGATTTTTGCCCTGATCAGTCATGCGCAGATCCGCAATGACATGAGTGAAGCTGCCGTGGCTAAAGCGAAGGCGGAGAAGCGTAAGCAGGAGAAGCGCCGTCAGCGCGAAGAGCAGGAAAACGCAGAGTAACGCTCTGGCAGACAGCGCCACTTTAGCGGACCGGTCTGCTTTCTGCGTTGAGATAGTGCAGCAGTTGAGCGTTTGCGCCGCCAGCGGGAACTTAACGGGTGCAGCAACGCCTGCACCCGCCCTGGCCGCACGCGCCACTGTTCTGCCGGTTACCACCGCCTCTGCAACTGAGCATCATCCCGCGCCAGAATGTAACGGTTTCCGCCACGTGGTGCCCTGTTATGCTCAGGCAAATTACCCGATTGCTGGCGGAATGAGCAAACGCACACCGATGTAGTGAATCTCCCGGCCTGTTTGCGCTATACTGCGCGCCGCGGTCCTCTTAGTTAAATGGATATAACGAGCCCCTCCTAAGGGCTAGTTGCAGGTTCGATTCCTGCAGGGGACAATTTTCTTTCATTTCATCACGTTTCATAACATCACAAAATCCCCGATAAACCCTTTAAAATCAATGAATGAAGCCTCGAATAGGTTTCAGTTCATTTCATGACATTGCATGCTTCTGATGGTATTGTTGATGGTATTCACGGTTCGATAAGCCGATACCATCAACCAATAGCTAAGATCACTCCTCATGGCACTTAATGAGCTATCCCCCAAAAAAGTTGAAAACGCCAAACCCAAAGAGACAGACTACAAGCTGACCGACGGTGGCAGCCTGTATCTTTTAGTCAAAAAGAACGGGACTAAAGCATGGCGAATGAACTACAGATACAACGGCAAGCAAGCTACGTTAGCGCTGGGCGTCTTCCCTGACGTTTCGCTAGCACTAGCACGTAAACGCAGAGATGAAGCCAGACAACTATTAGCTGAGGGGGTTGACCCAAGGGTTACTAAAAGGATAGCTCCGACAGAACCAACATCATCGACATTCCAAACTATCGCTTTAGAGTGGCACAAAGGCGCTATTGGTCATCCTGAGTGGAAAGAAATTACGAGCATAAAGATACTCAGAGAAATGGAAAATCATATTTTTCCGTTTATTGGAACTAAACCTATAAATTCACTAAAAACAAGCGATCTTCTAAAGTTGCTGGTAAGAATGAGTGAGCAAGGCATTGGATCCACAACAGGAAGAGTGAAAACTACTCTTGCAAGTGTTTTTCGATACGCTATTCAGCTTGGGATTGTTGAATACAATCCTACGCACGATCTCAAAGGGGCAATTACCAACCCCAAAACCAAACATCGCCCTGCGCTTCCGTTAGAAAGATTATGTGAGTTAATTTCAAAAATTGAAGAGTACACAGGAAGACCATTAACCAAACTAGCGGTCTTATTGTCCCTTCACACCTTTGTTCGATCCAGCGAACTTAGGCACGCAAGATGGGCAGAAATTAATCTCGAGACTGCTATGTGGATTATCCCTGCTAAGAGGGAAAAAATTGATGGAGTAAAGCACTCAGAACGCGGTGCTAAAATGGGCAGCATCCATTATGTTCCTCTATCTAATGAAGCAATAAATATTTTAAAAAATATAAAAGAAATTAGTGGGAAATATGAGCTTATTTTCCCCGGAGATAGCAATCCTTATAAACCCATGAGTGAAAACACAGTTAATAAGTCACTACGCAACATGGGGTACGACACACAGGTAGATATTTGTCTTCATGGATTCAGAGCTATGGCATGCTCAGCTCTTACTGAGTCTGGACTGTGGTCAAGAGATGCAGTTGAACGTCAAATGAGTCATATAGAAAGAAACGAAGTCCGTGCAGCTTACACTCACCTGGCACAGCACATGCATGAACGGCGCAAAATGATGCAGTGGTGGTCTAATTATATTTCAAGAAACTCTGAAGGTTTTATTTCTCCGCATGAGATGTAATTCCATAATT
This sequence comes from Pantoea graminicola, assembly GCF_048452665.1. NCBI lineage: Bacteria > Pseudomonadati > Pseudomonadota > Gammaproteobacteria > Enterobacterales > Erwiniaceae > Pantoea > Pantoea graminicola. The sequence goes on from NZ_JBLWSJ010000002.1 coordinate 502,608, forward strand.
ATCAAAATTTAGAGGAATAATTATGAGTAATAGAAACAGCAAAAATGTGTGGTCAGCCAACGAAATCGCTCCCCTTGAATTTTGCTCACTCTCACGAGCAATAAGACTATTAAAATGCGAAATAGAAGATTTACTTCATTGGCATGATGTAGGTTCAATAACTTTGTGCCTGAGACTATCCGAAAAAAAAGGAAAATTAATCACCGAAATACACAATAAGAAAGGTGATGCTTTCAAGCTATATAATGAGAATGTTATGACTCTAAATGAACTCGCCAGAGTTCAAAAACTTTGGTCTCACCACTCAAAATTGTTTAGTATAAAAAAAGAAAATATGGAGAGGCTTGAACCCAAAGTTGTAGTTAAAAATCATATTACAAAATATGAAATACCAGCATTTGCATCGGGCATCTGGTCAATAACCTCTAGGAACTTACTGGATTTATTAAATAACAATGAAAAACATTATGAATCGATAACTGCGATAGTCTCACCATCCAGTCAAATAATGTCATGCTTATTTCATCCAGACAATCAAGAATGCATGGACGTATCAATTTCAAATATATTCATAACTAAAAAATACATCGAAAAAATTCATTCGCACGCCATTAGCGGAAATGAAATGCCATTAGTTGATGGCGCTAGAAATTTCGATGACGATAATAAAAATGAAAAAACAATCATATCCCCTCATAAAGAGAAACTTTCTGAATTCATTAAATTTTTAATAAAAACAAATCCAACCATCAGTAAAAATATTTTAAGCACTACTGCAAACAACAGGCATAAGCTTTTTAGAGAATATATAGAAAACTTAAAGAGGAAAGGTATTGAAGTTGACTATGACATACCTTCATCACCAACATTAGAAAGATACTTGAAGCTCTAAATTTTTAACAACAAGTTCAAAATTTCGAAGAAACTCCGTTTTTTTTATAGTTTAATCCGCTGTGTTGATTTCATAGTTAACTTAACACAGCAGGTAAATTCATGAAGAACAATTCCTACCCCCTTGAAGGCCATGCTCGCCCCAAAGCAACAGCTGATTTCCTCAGGATAAGTACTGTCACATTGTGGAGATGGCAGAAAAATAAAAGCGACTTTCCAAAATCCACCCGCTTATCCGAAAGGGTATCAATCTTTAAAGCTGAGGAAATTCGTGAATGGGTAGACTTGAGAGCTAAGAGCAATGATGAAAATCATAGTTAGAAAACAGGCGAAATTATGCCTGTTTTCTGAATATCAAACTTTTGGTGTTATGCCGCGATCTTGCAGCTCTTTACGAAGAATTCTTTTTATCCATGACGCTAAAGCTGCATCACCATCTTTGCGCATTTCATTCTCTAATTGCTCTCTAAACTCATCGGTAAGCCGCATCTGGAAAGGCGGTGATCTTTTCTCTTTTTGTGTTGACATGGTAATTACCAATACCTATATTAACCTACATGGTAATTACCATTGTACTGGCACTTACCATAAAAGACAATGCCCGAGCATGCTGGAACATAACTCGGGCACCTAACCACTCGTTAGATGAGATAACGAAAATGGCTAAACAAAAGTCTACCTGGATCTTCGCGGCAATCAACCGTTCTCAGTTGTCCTGCCGCCCCGCCATGCTGCGTATTAGTGCCATTGACGAGCGCAGCGCCCGCAGCCGGATGGCGACTGATTACATCCTGCTCTTTGCGGGCCGCCTGCCCTGCCGCGGAGGCTGCCATGCGTGAATATCCTCAGAGCGGCGAACGCTGGCAGCATTCACAGGGCTGGACGGTGACGGTACTGCGCTTTACAGATGCGCCTGCGTCAGTCGCATCCGCTAACCCTGAGTTCAGTCACGAGGTGCTGTATCGCTACGACAGCGACGGTCAGGTGACCTCCTCCCCGCTGGCGTGGTTTGAGGAAAACTACACCCGGCTTGCCGGTGCACCGCATCGCCTCACCGCCCCGACCGGAGGCAGCGGCGGGTTCAGCCCGTTTAATCTGCATCCCACGGTGAAGTACGAGCGCTGGCGGGAGCGGGCTGCACAGCAGCCTGCGGAGCCTGACGACGGCCACTACTCAAAATTCCTCTGACATACAGCCAGCTTTAACGGAGTAAATCATGACAGTTTCAATCGGGCACAACGGTGCTCAGGGCATCCCCTTGCCTGAAAACGGTACTTTTGCCGCCTTTACCTACGGCCTGCCGGAAGACGCTTTTGAAAAGCTGACCCGTGCAAAGGAAGCCTGCGACCTCCTCCAGCTCCTGTTTTCCGAGCATTCCTGTCCGGGTTCATTCAGCGCGCACAGCGTGCCCGGCCTGGCCGCACTGATGGATTACCTGCGCGCCGACCTGACAGACGTCACGCGCTGCTGCGCACTGATTGAGGAGATCCGCGCATGAAGAAGCCACAGGTATCCGTTTTTCCGGCGGAACTGACCACGGCACTGTACCGCCGCGCCATTGCTTCCGCATGGCGGGCCAGGCATCTGGCCGACACCGGCAGCGAAATGCGCGGCCCGCACCGCATGACGGTGGAGCGTATCGAGATGGCTATCGCCCTGCATGTTGAGAGCGCGATGGTTAACGAGTATGGCGAAGCACACGGCGCTGCGGCGGCGCTGGCCCTGCTTACCGACATGGTGGAGCCGACGCTCCTGACCGCGCCGCCCGCTCTGACGGCGCGCGGGTGTGAGGTGATGGAAGGGCTTTACGCCACGCTTCCGGCGGCTTTTGAATCGTTCTGCGACACCGGCGCGTCGCTGTACCGGCATTAAGGAGGCGTTATGACAGTACAGTCAGTATCACACATCACTGCCGCCGCGCGTGGCCGCTGGCCGGTCATTCTTCAGGTGCTGGGCGTGAACGTGCCCGACGGCGGCAGGCACGGCCCCTGCCCTAAGTGTGAAGGCAAAGACCGTTTCCGCATGGATGACCTTGAGGGCCGGGGTACGTGGATTTGCAGCCACTGCGGCCACGGTGACGGCCTTGACCTGGTAAAGCTGGTGACGGGCAAAGGGGGAAAGCAGGCTGCGCAGGCGGTGGCAGAGGTGCTGGACGGGCGTGACGTGCAGGCCCTGCCGGTTAAGCCTGCCAGAGAAAAAGCCCCGAAGCGCGACATGGCCGCCACCGTCAGTGCGCTGGTGAAGGGCAGCCACAGTGGTGAAAGTGTTTACCTCGCAGGCAAAGGCTTTGCCGGTTATCCGGCCTGTCTGACCGGCAGCGCACAGCGCGTTGGCGGCACGGCCTTCCCTGCGGGTTCCCTGCTGCTGCCGCTGACCACATCAGACGGCGCGGTGACCGGCGCGCAGCTGATTGCTCCCACGGGTGAAAAGAGCCTGCTGCCCGGCAGCACCATGAAGGGTGCGTTTGTGGCGATCAACCCGCTGCCGCCTGAGCCGCCGGTGCAGGTGGCCATCACCGAGGGCTACGCCACGGCGCTCACGGTAAGCCAGCTGACCGCCGGGTGCGTGGTGGCCGCGATTTCGGCGGGCAACCTGCCGAACGTGGCGCAGGCGCTGCGGGCGCGCTGGCCGGAGGTGAAAATCATCATCGCCGGTGACAACGATTTTCAGGATGCGGGAGAGAATCCCGGCAGGGCGTTTGCGGAGAAGGCAGCAAAAGCCGTCAGTGGCTGGGTGAGCCTGCCGCCGGGCGAAATCAAAGCCGACTGGAACGACTTTCACCGGGAGCACGGCCTGACCCGCGCCCGCGAAGCCTTCCGTAACGGTCTGGTGCTGTGCGGTGAGGGCCGCACGCAGCTGCCGCAAGGGTTCCGGCTGACGCAGGAGTATCTCTGGTACGAAAAGCAGGTGCAGCGCAACGGCGAAACCGAAATCCAGAACGTCAAAATCTGCAATCCGCTGCGCGTCACGGCCATCACCTGCGACGCCGACGGCGGCAACTTTGGCCGCCTGCTGGAGTGGGAGGACACCTGGGGCGAGCGCCGCCGCTGGGCCATGCCGATGGAGATGCTGAGCGGCAGCGGCGAGGAGCTGCGACGGGTGCTGCTGGTCAACGGCCTGTCGTACATCAGCACCACCGGCGAGGCCCGCGCGCGCCTGATGGAATATATCTCGCTGTGCAAGCCGGAGCGCCGCGTGACCTGCGTGAGCCGCACCGGCTGGCACGGTCAGGTTTACGTCCTCCAGGACGAGGTGAGCGGCGACGGGGCCGATAGCGTGATACTCCAGACCACCTCCGTACAGGGGCGCGATTTCCGCGTGTCCGGCACCACGGAGGAGTGGCGCGAGCACGTTTCCCGCTTCTGCACCGGCAACTCCCGCGTGGCGTTTGCGGTCAGCCTCGCCTTTGCCGCCCCGCTGCTGCGGCTGGTCGGCATGGACGGCGGCGGCTACCACCTCAAGGGGGAATCCACGGACGGCAAGACCACCACCATGAAGGCGGCCACCTCCGTGTGCGGCGGGCCGGACTACTGGCAGACGTGGCGCGCCACCGGCAACGCGCTGGAGGGCTGCGCCAGCCGCCGCAACGACGCGGCCATGATGCTCGACGAAATCCGCGAGGTGGACGGGCGCGAAGCGGGCAACATCGCCTACATGCTGGCAAACGGTCAGGGCAAGGGCCGTGCCGGTACGGACGGCGAGCTGCGCACCCGCAAGCAGTGGCGGCTGCTGTTCTTCTCCACCGGCGAACTGTCGCTGACCGAGCACGCCGCGAAGGCGGGTGAGCGCACCTTTGCCGGAATGGAGGTGAGGATGATCCAGATACCCAGCGACTCAGGGAAGTTCGGCGTGTTTGAGGAGCTGCACGGCTTCGGTAGCGGCAAGGCGCTGGCCGAACATCTGGAATGGGCCACGGCCAGCTACTACGGTGCACCGTTCCGCGAGTGGCTGAAGGCGCTGACCGCCGACCTGAACGGGCTGACGGCCCAGGCTAAAACGCTGCTGAAGGAGTACACCGCCGCCCTGACCCCGTCTGACGCGGGCAATCAGGTGGGCCGCGCGGTCAACCGCTTTGCCCTGGTGGCAATGGCCGGTGAGCTGGCGACCCGGCTGGGTATTACCGGCTGGCAGGAAGGTGAGGCGCTGCGCGCAACCCGCGTATGCCTGAACGCCTGGCTGAAAGACCGCGGCCATACCGCCAACCAGGAAGACATTGCCGCACTTGAGCAGGTGCGCAGCTTCTTCACGGCCAACCAGTACAGCCGCTTTGCCGACTGGCACGACGAGCGCAACCGCCCCGGCAACATGGTGGGCTGGCGCAGGGTGGAAAAAGGCAATACCGCGCAGGGCACCGAGGCGGCCACGACGTTCTACGTCATGCCGTCCGGCTGGAAGGAAATCTGCAGGGGGTTTGACCCGCGCAAGGTGGCGCGCCTGTGCGCCGACCGTGGCTATCTCATGGCCTCCGCCGACGGCAAGCTTCAGACCAGCATCCGCCCGCCAGAGATGAACGTGCGCAGGCTCTACGTCTTCAACAGCGAGGTGCCGGGCTGACGTTAAGAGCTTTGCGTGAGTCTTATTTTTAAAGGGTAACAGGTGTAACAGGTGTAACAGCGGCATCCGGCAAGGGCTGAGCCTGTTACACCTTATAAATCGGTGAGGTGTAACGGGTGTAACAGTTCTCCTCTCCGCTGTTACACCCTGTTACCCGTCGTGTTACACCAGATATTTTATAAAAACCTTTTCAGATACAACGATGTAACACCTGTTACCCGTGTTACATCAGAAAAGGAAGGAGTCTGATATGCAGCGCCGTTTAAGCCTCTTTTTCTGGCAGGCCGGTAGTCAGGCACGGCGGTCATGCCAACCGGCGTTGTACCAGCCACCACACACAGCCCGCAGATAGATGCACTGTGCCAGCCACGGCACAATTGACTGACCGAAAATAACCCGACAGGAATGCCCATGACCGATAACACCATCGTAACAGCAGCTGATGCGCTCCCCGCTTCCGTGCAGAGCGCGCTGGAAAAAGTAAACGCAGCCCGAAACGCCTGGATTGAGACGCGCCATAAACAGGATTCAGCGGCCTCGCAGGCTGACACCATCCGCCAGCGCCGCGCGGAGACTGAGGCGAACGCGACCGCACAGAACGACGAATGGCGCAGGCTGTTCCGTGAGAACGGCGGCGTGATGACGCCGGAGATGAAGAAGCTGCGCACGGAGATTGCGCTCGACCGCGAGTCGCTGGAAGAGTTTGACGCCTTGCTGGCCCTGCACGTACAGGAAAGTGAGTTCCTGCCGTGGGAGACTGCCGACCGCGCGAAAGATTACATCAGCGCCCATAACGAACTCGTCCGGCTGCGCGCCATGCAGCTGTGGCAGGACTTCATGCAGGCGCACGGCGGGCCGCTGATTCAGACGCTGAGCCTGCTGAAAATTACGCTGGGCCGCGAGGCATCCATCACCACCGGCGTCGTCCGGGGCGTCAACGACCCGGAAAGCGTGCTCAGGGAATTCATCGCTAAACACATCACGCGCCCTGCGCTTGAGCGCGACGCCCTGCCGGAGGAGGACGCAGCCTTCAGGCTGGCAGGTGTGTTCCCGGACCATGCAGCCCGCGCTGACCTCAGCAAAGGCCCGACACCGGCAGCGCGGAACAGAATGCTGATCCGCCGCGAAATGGCGCAGAAGGAGCAGGCACAATGACCGTTGCAACCACACCCGCACAGGCGCTGGCGCAGTTCCGCACCGCCCGCAGCCAGTGGCAGACACACCTGAGTGAGCGTCAGGAGGCCGAAGCGGCGCTGAATACCCTGCTCACGGCTGGCGAAAATACGGCTGATTACAGTGAGCGTGTGCCGCAGCTGCGCGAGCGCATCGCGGTGCTGGACTGGCAGATTAACTGCGCCGCGCGCGAGGGCGTTTATGCACAGCGGATGGTGCTGGAGGCCTGCACGGAGGATGCGCTCAGCGGTTTTATGAGCGAACACGGCCCGGCGCTCACCTCCGCGCTGGCCCCGTTCCTGAACGGCCCCGGCGGGCTTGACGTGGCCGCCCGGCTGCTGCGCAGCGCCGTGGCGCGTGAGGTGCAGCGGACGCGCCCGGCGGTGGCCGCAGCCTATCAGGACGCGCTGGCCGAATCGGGCCTTGCCCCGGAGGCCGGTATGCTGCGCGACTGTCAGGGCAGCCACACCCCCGCGCAGCACCTGCGCTTTGCGCACCGCCGGGACCGGATTTCGCAGGAGGGCGCGCAATGGCCCTGAAATGCCCGGAGTGCGGCACCACCGCGCACACACGCACCAGCGCCTACGAGTCAGCGACCGTCAAGCGCACCTGGTATCAGTGCACCAACCTTGACTGCTCCTGCACGTTCACCGCGCTGGAGAGCGTCGAGAAAATCATCATGAAGCCGCAGAAGCCTGTGGAGTCAGAACCCGCAACTGAACCACTGAGCGCGGCGCGTCAGCCGCAGACGCTGGGCCGCTATGGCGACGCCTGCACCCGCCGCGACCGCCACGCACAGCCCTGACAGAGAGAAAAAAGCATGACACAGCAGAACATGACAGAAGAAGAGATGAAGACAACCGCTGAACTCGTTGGCTCGCTCGTGGCAAGAAGCCGGAAGCCGCTGCAGGATGCGGGATGGCTCCTGAAGCTGCCCGAGGCCGACGTTATCAGCCACACGACCGCGCTGGTGAGGGATCTTCCCGCTGGCTGGCAGGCCCGCGTACAGGACCTCCAGTGCAAAATGCTGGCCTGGCTGGAGGCAAAACAGGCAGAAGCCGCCGCTGAGGAGAACATCAGCGCGCTGCGCCAGCGTAAGGCCGAAACGGAGCAGGCCAGCCAGGACAACCGTGCGCGCTTTCGTGAGCTGCTTGAGCAGAACGGCGGCACCGTCACGCCGGAAATGAAAGCGCTGCGCGCAGAATATCTGGAGCAGCAGGAAACGGCATCTGACCTTGCCGGACTGATTGCCGAAAGAGAAAAACAGCTGCCCGCGCTGGCCGATGCGACCGGACGAAAGGCAAATGCCTATGTGTTCTGCCATGACGGCATTACGGACGAGCGTATTGACACGCTCATTGATGAATTTTTTATGGTGAACGGCGTTGAACTCGGCAGCCTGCTCAGAATGAAATACAGCCAGTTTGAGCGAAACGGCTCGGTGCATGCGCCCGGCGTGATTGAGGGAGCGAACGATGCGGATACGCTGTACCGTAAATTTGCCGTGAACCTCATTGAGAAGTGGACGCATAAAAACCTGCCGCTGATGTTCCGCGATGACGTCATCAGCCTGGCTGGCGCTTATCCTGTCAGGGGAGCCAGAACCGACCGGCGCAAGCGCAAAATTTTCTGAGTCTCTGATTTAAAATCCCACAGATGCCCGGCCATGTGCCGGGCTTTTTTGTGCCTGCGCTCGTCAGCGTGAGCGTGCATGTCTATGCTGCATGAAAACGCATGAGTCTCAGGCACCCTAAAGCGGCAGCAAAGGCCAGCAGCGGCGCGGCCCGGAGCCACTCATGCAGGTGCATGAAAACCACTGCATAAAGCGGGCAGGCGTGGCGGGGCTACGAGCGCGCGCAGAGGGGTAAAGGCCATGGTTAACACCTGCTTTCACAATGCACAGAACCATGAGAGCATGCGCATGCTCTTTAAATGAACGCAGCGTATGCTCATTGCAACTTATAGTGTTTTTTAAAAAAACCATTACAATCTCCCTTACAGTGGGTCTTGGTATGGATGCAGGATGATTATGGCTATTCAAAAAAAACAAACTAAAAACTCTGAAACAAGCATACAAAGCCAGCTGGAAAAGCTTACAGCTGAAAAAGCCATTTCCGAGTATGTTTGGAATGCTTTTGATGCTAATGCAAAAACTGTGATTATTAACACCATTCCTAATGGACTCAGTGGACTGACATCAATAGAAATAATTGATGATGGGATGGGAATAAACTTTGATGAAATTGACGACACTTTCGGGCAATTTTTAGATTCAAAGAAAAGAATAAAAAGAACGCCTACCACCAGAGGACATAAAGGAAAAGGTCGTTTTTCTTTCTGTAAGTTTTCAGATAAAGCAGAGTGGACAAGCTGGAACTCAGGCAAAGAATTTAAACTTAGCATTGTTTCATCTCATCTAAATGAATATGAGCATTCAGACTTACTGCCAAACTCAGAAAAAAAACCCGGCACTAAAGTATATTTCAACCCAATCACAATCACTGAAGAGCATTTTAATTCAGAAGTTGTACCATTTATTCAGAATGATGTTTCCTGGCTATTAATAACCAACCCTGAATTAAACCTAATTATAAATGGCAATAACATCCAGCCAGTTAATTATGCATCATCATCAACAGTCACCGAATTTGAAACTGATACATTCAACCTAAAAACAGTAATCTGGTCGCAGAAGCCGGTTATAGAGAAGTCTTGCATTTATTACTTAGATAGTAATAACAATGTAGTGCATAAAGAATCATCCGAAATGAACAGAAAAGGATTTGATTGTTCTTCCTATGTAACTTCAGATTGGTTTAATAACTTTACCGAAGAGAGCGATCTTCTAAGCCCAAGCGATAACATTATTGAGTCCGAGGCTTTCAAGTTCATCAGTGCTACAGTTAAAAGGCAGCTCAGAGAAGAATATAGAAAGTACAAGGATAACGCTGCCGACAATCTCATCCAAACTTATTTAACTGAAGGAGTATTTCCCGAGTACAAAGGTGAAAATAGGATGCTTAGCGAATTCAAAAGGAATCAACTCATTGAAACTATTAAGGTAATCTATGAAGCTGAACCTCAAATCTTTTCTTCACTTAATAAAAAGCAAAAGAAAGTACTAGTAAAGCTTATAGATAGAATTATTGAAACCAATAATTTATCCAATTTATTTGATATTTTTGAAGGTATTATATCGCTAAGCGAAGATGAAATTGATAAGCTTTCATCTGTTATAAAAAGAAGTTCTTTGTCTAATATTACACGGACATTATCATTCATCAATGACAGACTAGATATAATTGACTACTTTAAAAAAGTTATATATGAAAACAAAAAGATCTCATATGAAGTCAATCACGTGCAAAAAAACATAGAAAATAATTTATGGCTTTTTGGTGAGCAATACACCCTTGTTTCATCCGAAGAAGAAAAATTTGATAAAGCACTAAGAAACTATCTAGAAAAAGTCAAAGGCTTTAATGAGGAACATTATAATAAATACAGCGTCTCTCACCCTGATAAACTTAAAGAAATGGATATATTTGCCGCTCAAAAAATAAAGCGCTACACAGAAAACAATGAAGAGTATTTTCACTGCATTGTAATCGAGTTAAAAAAACCAAGCATCAAACTTGGCGATGAAGAACTTAATCAAATTAAATTATATAAAAACATTATTTCGAATACTGATGAATTTAACGATGGTAATACTAGATGGGATTTTATTTTGGTTGGGAATGATATATCTCAAAGTAAAATAACGGCAGCTAATTTAGCATCAGACCTTGAATCCAACAAAATTCATGGTGAGTTTGGCTTAGTGCAAAAAACAAACAACATGAAGATTTATGTTAGAACTTGGAAGCAAATTCTTAATGAATATGATCTTAGATATAATGACTTAATTGATAAGCTAAAGCTTAAAGAGATTGAAATTGCTCAAGAAATGGGGCCAGATGAAATAAGTGCTGAGATAACAAAAAAAACGGCGTGATAGGTATCATACATTGAAAATAATTTAATCTCGTTTAGTCAAGTGCTCTATTTTGTAAATCAAAGATCTTTGTTTGCTTTGTGAGCACTTCTACATATGAGTAGACTCGCTGCACTGATGGTATTCATGATGGTATCCAATCTTTAATTTTGATTTTTTTACATTAAAAACAAGAAATTAAAATAAAATTCGATTCCTGCAGGGGACACCACTCTGATCGCCATCCACCTTCATCGCCCCAGCCTTCTCTCTTGCTCAACCCTGAAACTTATCAATACCCGACACGAACTGATGATGCTGACTGTTTACCGGCAGAGCAAAACGATGTCCGGGCTGGTACCCGTTCGCTTCTGAAGGAAAGCGCAGCGCGCTCCGCAAATGCGCGACATTGTCCGTCTGAGCGGTGGAAGCGTGGCGGTTATCATCCGCCAGCGTCGGGGGCTGAAAAACCTTTCTTATCTGGATGCTCGCTGCCTGATTTCGGCGTAGCGGGCAATCAGCTGTTTCAGATGCATCTCCAGCTGCGCGCTGGCTGCATCAGGCAGGGGTTCATCCGCTGGCATTTGCGACAGGATCCGCAATTGCTCTTCAGCCGGTGGCGACTGATTAAACGCCTGAATGGTGGAAAAAACTGCCGACTTCAGTTCGCTGACCGTCATATATTTTCCCTTCTGCTCGTCGAGGCCGTTAAGTCTGTCGCTGAGCTTCTGAAGCGATGACATCCCCTGATGCCAGCCATTAAGCTGCTCTTTTGGCAGGGCAGCCGCGCTGAGTTGCTGCTGCCACCGTTGCATCAGAGGTTTTGCCTGTTCCGGCCAGAGTTTCTGCGCCTGTTCTGCCAGCTGCTGGCTGTAGCGAATATTCCAGTCAGGCGGCAGCCGGTCCAGCCGGGTAAGCTGCTGCGCTGTTTCTGCCAGCAGAGCCTGCGGCAGCGGATTGCGGTGCTGTAATGCATCGAGTTGTTCCGGCGTGAGCGCGGCGGGTAGCTGTTCTTCCGTCAGCGCCCTTCCGTGCGTCTAATCCCGGCCATCGCCCTGGGGATGACCGGCATCGTTGCGCTGTTCTGGCACGATTTACGCAGCACGGAGGCCTCGGCCGGACTGATCTGGGGCATCGGTCTGAGTGCGCTGGGCACACTGGGCTTCTCCTTCGGCAATATGATCAGTCAGCGGCATCAGCGTTTGCAGCGTGATGTGCTGACCACCAACAGTTACGGCATGTTGTACGGTGCGCTGATCATGGCACTGGTTTCGCTGTTGCAGGGCGTTTCACTGCAACCGACCTGGAATACGCAGTGGCTGGGGGCGTTAACTTATCTGGCTATCGTAGGATCGGTGGTCGGTTTCGGGGCCTACTTCACACTGGTGGGACGGATTGGCGCCAGTCGGGCAGCCTATACGACGGTTCTGTTTCCGCTGGTGGCGCTGGCACTCTCTACCCGTTACGAAGGATATGAATGGCATGCCAGCGCCATCCCTGGCCTTGTCATGATTCTGCTGGGCAATATCGTGATGTTTGCCCGCTGGCCGGCAAGCCGTCGCCGGGTCACCGTCTGACAAGAGAGTGGGCGGTGGCCCGCATCCGGAGAGGCACTATGCCCACTGCTGCTGAAGAAGTTGTTGTGGTTGATTGATCGCCTTACGGGCGATCCAGTAGAGCAGAACACGCTCATCATCGCTGTCGCGATCGGCCATCGATAGCAGTTTCAATGCCAGCGTCGATTTGGTCACAGGCTGTTGTTCTGTACTCAGTTCAATCACGGCCTGACCGATGATGCAGCAAACTTCATCCTCACTGGTGGTGGATTCATATGTCCGGTCTTTCATATTTCCTCCTGTTAAGTGAACTATTAGCCTGGCAAATAATCCGCAAACCTGCACACCTAACCGACGCGCTGAAACATTATCTTACGGGTGGTTACGCTTCCTGATTAAGCTGCCTTTTTGGTTACTTTTCACGCAGCACCGCCGTGCCGCGATTTACGACGCAATGCCATTCATACCCGATGAAAGGCATTTCATTCCCCGATCCGTTCCGTTCATACCTTTGCCGCCTGCCCGCGCACGCGACTGCGTTATGCTGACCGCAGTTTCCAGATTCCCGGATGGGAGAGATAAATGATGAACCAGACTCAGCAGGTTTCTTACCAGCGTTCACGCTGGCTGACATTATTCGGCACCGTCATCACTCAGTTCGCACTGGGGTCAGTTTATACATGGAGTTTGTTCAACGGCCAGCTGTCGCAGAAGCTGGATGCACCCATCAGTCAGGTTGCTTTTTCGTTTGGCCTGCTGAGTCTGGGTCTGGCTATTGCCTCGTCGCTGGCCGGTAAATTGCAGGAGCGGTTTGGGGTACGCCGCGTGACGATTGGCGCCGGGATCCTGATGGCAATGGGATTCTGGCTTACGTCGCAGGCGGATAACCTGATGATGCTCTATTTCAGCGCCGGTCTGCTGGTCGGTCTGGCCGATGGCGCGGGCTATCTGATGACGCTCTCTAACTGTGTGAAGTGGTTCCCGGAACGCAAAGGGATGATCTCCGCCTGCGCCATTGGCGCGTATGGTCTGGGCAGCCTGGGCTTCAAATTTATCTGCGGGGCCCTGCTGGCGACGATCGGTCTGGAGCAGACTTTTATGATCTGGGGCGTGATAGCGATGTCGATGATCATCCTGGGTGCGCTGCTGATGCGTGACGCGCCCGTTCAGGAAAAAAGTTCCCGTCATCAGGGACAACAGCCTGCGCGGGATTACACACTGGCCCAGTCCGTCCGTATGCCGCAGTACTGGATGCTGGCGCTGATGTTTCTGACCGCCTGCATGAGCGGGCTCTACGTTATCGGTGTCGCCAAAGATATCGGCGAAGGTCTGGTGCATCTTTCGACTCAGAGTGCCGCCAGCGCCGTCACCGTGATAGCGATCGCTAACCTGAGCGGCCGTCTGGTGCTTGGAGTGCTGTCTGACAGAATGCTGCGTATCCGGGTTATCTCGCTGGCGCAGATCGTCTCACTGATCGGCATGAGCGTGCTGCTCTTTACCCGGATGAACGAGGTGACTTTTTTCCTCTCGCTCGCCTGTGTCGCCTTCAGCTTTGGCGGAACCATCACGGTGTTCCCGTCGCTGGTCAGTGACTTTTTCGGTCTCAACAATCTGACCAAAAACTACGGTCTGCTCTATCTGGGATTTGGTATCGGCAGCGTGCTGGGTTCCCTGGTCGCCTCGCTGTCTGGCGGTTTCACCGTCACCTTCAGCCTGATCATGACGCTGCTGGTTATCTCCCTGTTCCTGTCACTCACCATCCGCTTACCACAGAGTTCCGTCACGACGGCGCCGGTTCTGCAACGTCATTAAACAGCGCGGGCCGCCTTACGTGGCCCGCTTCTCTCTAGCCGCGAAACAGCGGCTCTGCCATACCTGCGACAGCGACCTCCGCCGCAAAAATATCGCCGGAGTGTGGATAGCGCGCCAGCTCCTCTACCGTGCGATCTTCCCGCGAACTGGTGATAAACAGCGTTTTCAGATCGGCACCGCCAAAAGCCACCATCGTCGGCCACTTCACCGGCAGCAGGATCTCATCGACGATCTCTCCACGTTGAGGATCGATACGCACCACGCGCCCGCCATCGAACTGTGCTGACCAGTAGAAACCTTCGCTATCCACCGCTGCGCCATCCGGTAAGCCGCCTTTGGCGTCGAAACGGCGGAACAGCGTGCGCTCACCCGGTTCGCCCTGTTCATCTAACGGATAGCGGTAGAGCGCCGCATTCGGCGTGTCGCTGTGATACATCCAGCGCCGGTCAGGCGAAAAGGCCAGTCCGTTGGAGATTTTAATGTCGCGCGCTTTCACCTCCAGCCTGAGGTCGGGTGTTACGCGGCACAGCAGCCCCCCATTTTTATCCTGTGGTTCCCACAGGCTGCCGCACCAGAAATTGCCCCACGGATCGACGCGGCCATCGTTAAAACGGCTCTGCGCGGCCTCACCAGGGTTGTCTGCAATCTTTTTCTCCGGTTTACCCTGCGCATCCAGCAGCCAGACACCACTACGCAGAGCGGCGATCAGCCCTCCCTGCTCACGCAGACCGATGCAGCCCACATGCTCCGCCTGCGGAAAGGTTTGCAGCTCGCCACTGACCGGGTCAAACCGGTGAATGGCGGGTGCCAGAATATCGACACACCACAGCACCTGTTCCCTGACCGACCAGAGCGGACATTCGCCCAGCTCTGCCTGCAAAGCCAGTCTATGTTTCACGTCGTGCGCCATGTTTCTCTCCTGTTGAACTGACATGCTAATAATGTAGTTGTAAAAACTTTCAGAGGAAGATTATTTTCGCTTGATTTTGAGACTATTCTCTCTGAGAGTATTTATTATTCAGCCCATTCTGATTCTCTTATTTCGATCCGCTGCAAAAATCCGCATTCTGAAATATTTCGTCATATCTGATTAAATAACTCTACAAAGCCTGCATCTTCACTCCACTTTTTCAGCGTAGTGTCGTCCTCATGGGAAAAGAGGAGAAGAATTCCTATGAAGAGATTGATAAAAGTCGCTTCGGTCATTGCGCTGATGACGTTATTAAGCGGATGTATCATCACTCCCAGACATGATAACGGCTGGCACCGCGGAGGTGGCGGCGGGTATCACGGAGGCTACTATGGAGGCTATCACGGTGGGTATCATGGCGGTCACCATCGCCACTGACGGGCAAAGATGTCACACAGCATAAAATAAAAGAAACACACTTTAAGGGCGGGATAATTATCCCGCCCGATTTATTTAACTTTTCAACGCATAATTACACTGGAACCACGCTTTCTGTAGTCCCGGAATATGACTTTCCTGCGCTGGCAGCGCCTCGACTTTATCGAATCCTTTATTACTGCAGTAATTCGCCAGATCGATATCCATCGCATCACGATTGACCTTGAGCGGATCAAAACGATACTGCACAGTATTTGAGGTCGGATCTTCATCAACACGTTCAAATGCCCCGGGTTTGCTGGCAGTACAGCCTGTCAGCAATATCAGCGCTACCGCGCCGGTAATGAGTTTTTTCATCAGATTGTCCTCACGTTGCCGCGCAGTTTAAGACGCAGCCTGTCACGCATCCATAGGATAAATGCGCGAAAAAACGAAAAATTACGAAGCTTTTACCGATTAATTCAATTCGATTAAATGGCTTTTACTATCGTGTCAGGCATGACAGTATGCACTCAGACGATACGAAAAGTGCACCACACCAGGAAATGCCAATAATAAGACTCTGCCTCTCTCTTCCCTGCCCGCGCTTAGCGGGCTTTTTTTCGCCCGCTATCGCTGCCGGTTACTGGCCAGTCAGGGCAATCATTCTACGTAACAGGTTTGCGGCGCGCTTGTCAGGTAATGCCAGAATCGCACTGTAGAGGTCAATTGACATGGCACACAGCGATGAGCGATCCACGGCGGTGTCGGCAGGCATATTCAGCTGCTGCAGCCTGTCGCCCCACTTCTGATAAAGCTGGCCTGTGATCTGTTGCAGATCGGCCTGCGCCTGCGTTTTATCCAGTGGCTGCTCCGGCGGCGGGCTGTTCAGCAGCAGCTGCTCCATCGCTTCCGCCTCTCTGCGGTTCAGCGCCGGTGACAGCGTGGTCTGCAGATTAATGCCCCCGCTCACCTGCGGATAGAGATAGCGGAAGCAAAGGCCCGGATCGATCTGGTTCAGCGCCTGCATCTCTTCGACCGAGACGCTGATGTAATGAACAACGGCGGCATCTGTACCGCGCATCAGCCGCTGATTGATCACCTCAATCAGCCAGCCCCGCAGCTCGCCCGTGGCCTTATCCGCCGGTTCTCCGGCGCGGATACGTCGCGTGAGCTCCTGAGTCAGCAGCAGCCAGAGCGTTGGTTCCTGCGTCTGCAGCACCCGGAAGCCGGGCATCGCTGACAGCTGGCTGACCGCCTGCTCACGCTGAGCGGCCTGTCTCTGTTGCGGCGCAACCCAGCTGAACCAGAGCAGATTCGCCACGATCAGCGGCAGCAGGAAGATGAGCAGCCCCTGCCAGAGACGCAGCCGGGTAGTTTTGATCAACACAATGACGATCAGTGCCAGCAGCGCAAACGCCGCCAGCGTCATAACAGGCAGTAAGTTCATGCTGCGGAGTTAATCCTTACGCACGTCAATCAGCACGGGACAGTGAGCGCGTTCGATGACCGACGCGCTAACTGAGCCTTTTAACAGCCGGTTGAACGAGGAGAGATGGCGTCGGCCCATGATAATCATACTGGCCTTGAGCTGTTGCGACTGCGCGACGATGGTATCGGCCGCTTCGCCAGCCAGAATCATGCCACGCGCATCGATACCCGCGCGCAGCAGCGGTGCAAGGGCATGGCGTACCGCCATCTCAGCCGTATTCTGCTCATCCTGTGCCGCCACAAAATCAGTGGGATCTTCACCCGCATCGATCTCCATCGGCTGATTGCAGGCGGAGTAGGCAGGATCGACACAGCAGAGCACTACGACCCCGGCGCGATGCGCCAGCGCTTCTTCAATCGTTAACGCGACCACTTTTTCGGCGATCGGAGAGTGGTCGATGGCCATCAGCAGAGTTTTCATCAGGGGCTTATCCTTCAATCGCGGCGACTTTGCCGATTTCACGCACCAGCGCCTCTTTGCACTTCAGCATCTCGTCACGAAAACGCGCTTCATGACGCAGAAAACGGGCAGAGGGCACCAGCAAAGAGACAGAAAAACGTCCAAACAGCGTATCCAGCGCAAACGCCATAGTCGAGATACCTTCCAGCGTTTCACCGCGATCCACGGCGATACCGGTTTCGCGCACCTCCCTGATCAATTCCAGCAACTGCGGCAGCGTTTTTACCGTCATATCGGTTAACTCCTGCCAGGCGTCGCCAACGATCGTCTGCACATCTTTTTCGCACTCCAGCGCCAGTAATGCCCGGCCACCGGAGGTGCTGTAGAGCGGCAGATTGAGGCCCATATGCGGCACCACCCGCAGTTCACGCGACGCCACCACATGATGGATTATCGCCAGCTGGCTGCCGCTGGCGCGTGCCAGTGAGACGGTTTCGTTGGTGTCAGAGGAGAGTTTTTCCAGCAGCGGGCTGACCAGATCAACCACATCGGTATGAACGCTGGAGATGAGTTTTAACAGCGCCGGTCCCAGGCGCAGGCCGCCCGCACCGGTGCTGCGCACCAGTTCTGCGCTGTCGAGCGCAGCGACAATACGCTGAACCGTTGAGCGGGGCAGCGCGACCGCCTGGGCGATCTCACCCAGACTCATGCCGCCCGGCTGTTCGCCGAGGGCATTAAGAATTTTTGCCGCACGGGCAATGACCTGAATACCGCCCGATTTTTCATCCTCACGGCTGGAGGGTTGATGTGCCATAGCGTCGTCCTGTTTGAGCTGCCTTACTGTAGCGCGAATGGCGCACGTTTTACACCCTGTACCACATTGCAATACAGCATACCGGGATGTAATATTACGCGCTGTATCACATTGCAGTACACTGCATCATAATAACGAGATCGCCTGCCATGACTACCCAGCCTGCGCCTGCGCCGGCCCCCCATCCTTTTACACTGCGACTGGCACTCGGTCTGATTGGCGTGCTTATCGCCGCACTGACCTCCGGGCTGAACGATCGCGTCAGTGATATTGCCCTGGCCGATATCCGTGCCGCTATTGGCCTCGGTTACGATCAGGGTAGCTGGATTATTTCCGGTTATCAGGCGGCCGAAGTCGCCGCCATGATGATCGCGCCCTGGTTTGCCGTCACCCTGTCGCTGCGGCGTTTTACGCTCGGCGTCTCGGCGGGCTTTATGCTGACCGGTTTGCTGCTGCCGCTGGTGCCGGATCCCACGCTGTTTATCAGCCTGCGCGTTCTGCAGGGGCTGTTTGGCGGTGCCTTACCGCCGATGCTGATGACCGTCGCCCTGCGCTTTCTGCCGCCGCCGTTTAAGCTGTTTGGTCTGGCGGGCTATGCCCTTACTGCCACGTTCGGCCCCAACATGGCAGCTTCGCTGGCGTCGTTATGGACCGATCATGTCAGCTGGATGATGGTGTTCTGGCAGGTGGTGCCCGGCATGCTGATTGCGATGCTGCTGATCGGCTGGGGCGTACCTCAGGATCCGCTGCGGCCGGAACGTTTTCAGCAGATCGATCTGTTTGGCATGGTCACCGGCTGCAGCAGTGTGGCGCTGCTGGTTCTGGTGCTGACGCAGGGCGAACGCCTTGACTGGCTCAATTCGCCACTGATTGCTGGCATGCTGCTGACCGCACTGCCGCTGCTGCTGGTCTTCCTGATCAATGAGTGGTATCACCCACTGCCGCTGTTCAGACTGCAGATGCTCCGCCGCCCCAATCTGGCGCACGGCCTGCTGGGGCTGGCCTGCGTACTGATCCTCGGGCTTTCCGGTTCCGCGCTGCCGTCAGTCTATTTTGCGCAGGTCAGCGGTTTCCGTCCGCTTGAGTTTGCTCCGCTGGCGCTGACGGTCGGTCTGCCACAGTTGCTGATTGCACCGCTGATTGCCGCCCTGCTCACTATCCGCTGGATTGACTGCCGCTGGGTACTGACGGCGGGCGTCGGTCTGCTGGTGACCGCCTGCCTGCTCGGCTCGCAGATCACCAGTGAGTGGGCGCGACAGAATTTCTGGCTGCCACAGATTTTGCAGGCGTTCGGACAGCCGATGATTATTCTGCCGATACTGATGAGCGCCACCAGCGTGGTCGCGCCACCCGAAGGTCCCTTTGCCTCGGCGATGTTTAATACCGTGCGCGGTTTTTCCAGCATCGCCGCCTCCACGCT
Organism: Pantoea graminicola; assembly: GCF_048452665.1. NCBI lineage: Bacteria > Pseudomonadati > Pseudomonadota > Gammaproteobacteria > Enterobacterales > Erwiniaceae > Pantoea > Pantoea graminicola. The sequence continues at coordinate 522,022 of NZ_JBLWSJ010000002.1, forward strand.
GGTTGAGGTCTTTCTTTCACATCGTGAGCAGTTTCACTCCAGTGTCCTGCTCAGTCAGGCGGCCGATCGCAGCTGGCTGATGACCGCGCCGGTGGCCGGTCAGGCCAGCCGAAGCCTGCCGCTGCTGCCGGATGGCAGCATCAGCAACGGCGAAAATCTCAGCGGCTTTGCCACCCTGGTGAGACACCAGGCGACGGTGCTCGGCCTGAGCGACAGCTGGCTGATGCTGATCGGCTTCGCCGCCTGCCTGTTAATGCTGACCGCCATCCTGCCTAAACGGGTCTGGCCGCCGCAGACGTTGATTCAAAACCCCCTCCGGAATAAATAAATATGCGTGCTTTCGAAATGAGAAGAACCCTGCTGCTGAGCCTGATGCTGCTGGTGTTATTGGCCGTGGCCTTTGTGGTCTGGTCACTGATGAGCGGCAACGATCATCGAACCAATGACGCTTACGTCAACGCCGACTACACCCTGGTCGCACCCAGGGTATCGGGTTATGTCAGCCGCGTTGAGGTGCAGGATAACCAGCCGGTCAGGGCGGGCCAGCTGCTGGCCACGCTCGACGATCGCGATTACCGGGTGGCGCTGGAGAGTGCCGAAGCCGATCTGCAGGTGAGTCAGGCAAAGCTGCTGAGCAGCCAGGCGCAGCTGGAACAGCAGCAGTCAGTCATCGATCAGCAGAAAGCCAGCGTGGCGGCGAGCCAGGCGTCCGCGCAGTATGCCGGGCAGAGCGCCGATCGCTACAACCGTCTCTATAAGAGCGGCACGGTAGCTGCCGACGACCAGCAGAAAGCCAGCTCAAACCAGCGTTCCGCGCTGGCGGCCGTACAGCAGAGTCAGGCGGCGCTGGCGTCGGCCATGAAACAGGTGGGGGTGCTCCAGGCTGCGGTACGTTCAGCGGAGGCGGATGTCGCGGCGGCGAAAGCCAGCGTCGATCAGGCCAGGCTGAATCTCTCCTATACCCGGATTACCGCGCCGGTGGATGGGATGGTCGGTCAGCGCGCGGTGCGCACCGGCGCCTATGTTTCAGCCGGCACCCGCCTGCTGGCGGTGGTGCCCCTGCAGCAGACCTATATTACGGCTAACTATCTTGAGACGCAGCTACGCGATGTGCGTCCGGGTCAGCCGGTCAGCGTGCGGATCGATGCCCTGCCGGGTCTGACCTTTACCGGCCATGTCGACAGCATCGCCCCGGCGACGGGTGCAACTTTTTCTGCCATCGCACCCGATAACGCCACGGGCAACTACACTAAAGTCGTTCAGCGTCTGCCGGTGAAAATTGTGCTGGATAGTGACCAACAGCATCTGGCCCAGTTACGTGTCGGCATGTCGGCGATCCCCGAAATTGACGTGAAATAGAATTGTGAGCAATATCTCAGAACGGACCTATTTCATTTGGTCCGGATTCCGCGTAAATTAGCGCTCGATCCTGTTCTGAGTTATTCAGATCAACCCGGAAGAGAGTAAGCCATACAGAATAATGGTGACCTCGATTCCCTGTCTGTTCGCGTTGCACTGGTCTGGGATCGCCATCATCGTAACCGCTCAGAGGAGTTGCTTTGTGAAATATGCCTTGATGGGAATATCATTTTTCGCGTTACTTTGGTTCGGAACCTTCGTTCTGCTGCTGAAGTAATGGCGCGACAGTGCCGCTACGGGGCGACCTCTGAGTCGCCCCTGCTAGCCGTTACTCCGCCTCTTCTGTTTTCAGACTGCCTGGCAGGACACCGTCGGCACGAAACATCGCCTTAATCCCCCGTACCGCCTGACGAATGCGATCGCTGTTTTCGATTAGCGCAAAACGTACGTGTGTATCGCCATAGTCGCCAAAGCCGATGCCGGGTGAGACACAGACTTTCGCATCCTGCAGCAGCTTTTTGGCAAATTCCAGCGATCCCAGCTGCGCATAGTGGTCGGGAATTTTTGCCCAGACGTACATGGATGCTTTCGGATTCTCCACCATCCAGCCCGCCTCATGCAGGCCCTTCACCAGCACATCGCGCCGCCGTTTATACTGCTCTGCAATATCGCGCACGCACTGCTGATCCCCCTCCAGCGCCGCAATTGCTGCCACCTGCAGCGGTGTGAAGGTGCCGTAGTCGTGATAACTTTTGATCCGCGCCAGCGCGGCGACCAGCTCTTTGTTGCCGACCATGAAACCGATGCGCCAGCCCGCCATGTTGTAGCTTTTTGACAGCGTAAAGAACTCGACGGCAACGTCGCGTGCGCCTGGCACCTGCATGATCGACGGCGCTTTCCAGCCATCGTAGACGATGTCAGCGTAGGCCAGATCGTGAACAACCAGCACGTTGTACTGTTTCGCCAGCGCGATAACCCGTTCGAAAAAGTCCAGCTCCACGCACTGCGCCGTTGGGTTAGAGGGGAAACCCAGGATCATCATTTTTGGCTTGGGGTAGCTCTCGCGAATGGCGCGATCCAGCTCGTTGAAGAAGTCGACGCCCGCCACCAGCGGCACCGAGCGCACCTGCGCCCCGGCGATCACCGCACCGTAGATATGAATCGGATAGCTGGGGTTCGGCACCAGCACGGTATCCCCGTGATCCAGCGTCGCCAGCATCAGGTGCGCCAGTCCCTCTTTGGAGCCGATGGTGACAATCGCCTCAGATTCGGGATCAATCTCCACCTGATAACGTTCAGCGTACCAGCGCGATATCGCCCGACGCAGACGCGGAATGCCGCGTGAAGTGGAGTAGCCGTGGGTATCGTCACGCTGTGCCACCTGACATAACTTTTCGACGATGTGCGGCGGTGTGGCCCCATCCGGGTTGCCCATCGAAAAATCGATAATATCTTCGCCGCGCCGGCGCGCAGCCATCTTCAGTTCAGCGGTGATGTTGAAAACGTAAGGGGGTAAACGTTCAATACGCGAGAAACGACGGGGTGTGCTGTTATCAGCCATGATGACCTCTGGATTACGTAAGCGCCCGGACCGTCCGAGCGACGCGGGTCACGGTGGTGACCCGTTACGAACATAACGTGCTGAGGATCATTTTGTCGAGCGTGGGGGAAAATATTTTTATTGTTGCGGATTCAGTCGTCCCAGCAGCCAATCGTTCACCCAGCAGCCGTTCAGCAGATAATTATCCCGTAGTACTCCCTCAAGCTGAAAGCCGTTCTTCTCCAGAATACGCCGTGAGGCCCCGTTTCCTTCGATGACCATTGCGGTGAGTTTGTGGAAATCGGCGTCGAACAGAAACTGGCAGAGCGCGGCCAGCGCCTCACTGCCATATCCCTGGCCGCAGTAGCGATGCAGCAGCATGTAGCCGATCTCCGCCTGGCGGTGCGGCTCCCATTCCGGGCTGCAGCCAAACAGGCCAATCGGCTCGCCGTTGTCGCGACGCCGCGCCACCAGACAGAGCATATGAAAACTGCCCGGCTGCCAGGGGGCCAGACGCTCAGTGAAACGCTGACGGATATCCGCTTCGTCCGGAATGTCGCTGACCCAGGTCATGGTGTCGCGATCTTCGTGTACGGCGCGGAACAGTTGCCAGTCTTCCGGCTGCAGTTTACTCAGGGTGAGTCTGGGGGTAACAAGTTGCATGTGCGGCTCCCGATGGACGCGATTTCCAGCAGTCGCTGAAATGCGTTATCGCGCAACATAGCAAAACGCGATCGCAGCGACCAGTCCCGGAGGGGGAAAAACAGTTCCCCTTATGCTGACTCAACTTTTCCCCTTTTTAACCGGATGGTGCCAGAATTGATCTGGAACAGCCTCTGACGGCATGCGTTGTCAGGACGCTAGCGGTTCCCGATCACATTTTTTATCATAGAGAGACTTTCCATTGCCGACGAGGCGCCCGTGTCCTCCCACTTTACGATGTTACTGGCAGTGTTTGATCGCGCCGCCCTGATGCTGATCTGCCTGTTTTTTCTGACGCGTACCCGTTCGTTTCGCCAGCTGCTGCAGAAGGATGAACATACCCGCGCGGAGAAAATCGCGGTTACCGTTATCTTTTCTCTGTTTGCGCTGTTCAGTACCTGGTCGGGTGTGAATGTCGATGGCTCGCTGCTGAATGTGCGGGTGATCGCCGTGATGGCTGGCGGCATCCTGTTTGGTCCCTGGGTCGGCATCGCAACCGGCATGATTGCCGGCGTGCACCGTTTCCTGATCGACATTCACGGCGTGACCTCCGTGCCCTGCCTGATTACCAGCGTCATTGCCGGGATCGTTGCGGGCGGCATCAACCGCCGGGTGTTAAAAGAGCATCGCTGGCGCGCCGGAATCCTCGGCGGCATGCTGTGCGAAGCCCTGACGATGGTGCTGATCGTGCTGTGGGCGCGCCCCACCTCACTCGGGCTGGCGATCGTATCGGAGATCGCCCTGCCGATGATCCTCGGCGCCTCCAGCATCGGGATTATCGTGCTGCTGGTGCAGAGCGTGGAGGGTGAAAAAGAGGCGATCGCTGCCCGTCAGGCCAAGCTGGCCCTGGAGATCGCCAACAAAACCCTGCCGCTGTTCCGGCAGGTCAACAGCGACTCGCTGCGCAACGTCTGTGACATTATCCGGCGGGAGATTAAGGCTGATGCCGTCGCAATGACCGATAAAAAGCAGATTCTGGCCTATGTCGGCTACGGTGAACACAACTATCAGCACGGGGATGATGGCATCAGCCCCACCACGGCACAGTCGATCGCCAGCGGTAAGATTATTATCAAAAACAACGATGAAGCGCACCGCACCAAAGATATCCATTCGATGATCGTGATCCCGCTCTGGGAGAAAGGCAAGGTGACCGGCACGCTGAAAATCTACTATCGCCGCGCTCACCGGATCACCGGTTCGCTGAAGGAGATGGCGATCGGCTTGTCGCAAATCATCTCCACTCAGCTTGAGGTCTCCCGCGCGGAGCAGCTGCGCGAGATGGCCAATAAAGCGGAACTGCGCGCGCTGCAAAGCAAAATAAATCCCCATTTTTTGTTCAACGCGCTGAATGCGATCTCCTCCTCTATCCGCCTCAATCCTGATACTGCCCGCCAGCTGGTCATTAACCTGTCGCGCTATCTGCGTTACAACCTGGAGCTGAATGACGACGAGCTGATCGACATCCGCAAGGAGCTCTGGCAGGTCAAAGATTACATCGCTATTGAGCAGGCACGGTTTGGCGACAAGCTGACGATGATCTATGACGTTGATGACGATCTGCACTTTCTTCTGCCGAGCCTGCTGATCCAGCCGCTGGTGGAGAACGCCATCGTGCACGGCATCCAGCCCTGTAAGGGTAAAGGCGTGGTGACGCTGAGCGTGAGGGATCTGGGCGATCGGGTGCGGATCGCGGTGCGGGATACCGGCCAGGGCATCAGCGATGATGTGATGGCGCGGGTGGCGCGCAACGAGATGCCCGGCAATAAAATCGGCCTGCTCAACGTTCATCACCGGGTTAAACTGCTGTCGGGCCAGGGATTACAGATCGAGCGTCATCAGCCAGGCACAGAGATAGCCTTTACGCTCAGCAAGAACGGCCAGCGCCTGGCGGAGAATCTGTTATGAAAGCCATTATTGTGGAAGATGAATTTCTGGCCCAGCAGGAGCTGAGCTGGATGATCCAGCATCACAGCAACATTGAGATTGCGGCCTGTTTCGACGACGGCCTCGACGTGCTGAAGTATCTGCAGCAGCATCGGGTTGATGTGATTTTCCTCGACATCAACATCCCCTCACTGGATGGGATGCTGCTGGCGAAGAATATCCATCAGTTTGCGCATAAGCCGCTGATTGTCTTTATCACCGCGTGGAAAGAGCATGCCGTGGAGGCGTTTGAGCTGGAGGCGTTTGATTACATACTCAAACCCTATCAGGAGTCGCGGATCGTCACCATGCTGAACAAACTGGAGGCCACGGCTCAGGCGCAGCAGGCGGTCAATCCGCTTCACGCCGCCTCCGCGCCGCAGACGGTGAACCTGATTAAGGATGAGCGGATTATCGTTACTGACGTGAATGATATCTACTACGTGGAAGCGCATGAAAAGCTGACGTTTGTCTATACCCGGCGCGAATCTTACGTGATGTCGATGAACATCACCGAGTTCTGCTCACGCCTGCCGGAACAGCAGTTTTTCCGCTGCCACCGCTCCTTCTGCGTCAGCCTCAGCAAGATTCGCGAAATCGAACCCTGGTTTAATAATACCTATCTGCTGAAGCTGCGCGATCTGGAGTTTCAGGTGCCCGTCAGCCGCAGTAAGGTGAAGCAGTTCCGACAGCTGATGCGTCTGTAGACCTGGTCAGGCAGGAGAGAGAATAATAAGGGTGGCGGAATTTCCGATCCGGCGTCGTCAGACAGGGCGGACCGGAAATTCAGGCGGGATAAAGCAGAATCAGAGAATGCGACCCAGCGTCTGACGCAGATGCGCGCCCGCGCCCAGCAGGCCTGGCTGATCGTGCGTGATCATATAGACCGGGATGCTGGCCACATAGTCACGGAAGCGTCCTTTATCTTCGAAAGCAGCACGGAAGCCGGAAGCCTTAAAGAACTCCAGGAAGCGAGGCACAATGCCGCCCGCGATATAGACGCCGCCAAAGGTGCCGAGATTCAGCGCCAGATTACCGCCGAAACGCCCCATGATGACACAGAACATTGACAGGGCACGACGGCAGTCGATGCAGCTGTCATCCAGCGCACGCTGGCTCACATCTTTCGGCTTCAGGTTTTCCGGCACGCGATTATCGACCTTCACAATCGCCCGGTAGAGGTTAACCAGACCCGCGCCTGACAGCACACGTTCGGCTGAAACATGGCCCAGCTCTTCGCGCAGCACTTCCAGAATCTGATCTTCTTCCTCACTGTTGGCCGCGAGATCGACATGACCGCCCTCGCCCGGCAGACTCACCCAGCGCTTGTCGACGTGCACCAGATGGCTGACGCCCAGTCCGGTTCCGGCACCATAAATCGCAATAGGTTTATCCTTAACCGGCTCGGTGCCGCCAAACTGAATCACGTTATCGGCAGTCAGCATCGGGATCGCCATAGATACCGCGGTGAAGTCGTTAATGATTTCCAGGTGTTCAAAACCGATGTTCTCTTTGAGCTTGCGCGTGGAAAACGCCCAGTCGTGGTTGGTCATTTCAACCCAGTCATCGGTAATCGGGCAGGCAATGGCAATACAGCCATCTTTAACATCCTGCTGTTGTTCATCAAGGTAGTGGCGGATGACGGCTTCGAGGCTGTCGTATTCTGATGTTGAGAATGTTTTGGCCTGGGTGATGCTGCCGCTGTCCACCTCACAAAGGGCGAGGCGTGCGTTAGTACCGCCGACATCGCCGACCAAGGCATAAGTTGTCATTCTTCTGTTGCTCCGCTTGGGGTCTTAAGAGTTGGAGGACACTATAAATTTCTGCCCATAAAACAACAACGCTCACCGGTGCGATTGGTGAGCGTCTTACTCAGGTGCGCTACAGCCTAACCGCGATAGGCCACCCTGCACAGCGGCAACTATCTGAATCTTAGCCGCCGTTGCGTTGATTCAGGCAGGCGGTGACTTTTCGAAGCAGTGGCGGCAGATCCTCTTTCTGCATGATCACTTCAATCAGCGACAGCGTCTGAGGTTCAGCCAGCCGCGCCATTACCTCATCCAGCTGCACCGTTTCACTGATGCGCCAGCTCTGCGCCTGCTCCTGCAGGCTGAAGGCGTGCGGCAGGGCTGTCCAGTTCCACTGCGCGATATCATTGTAGCGCTGCGTGGCGCCATGAATCGCGCGTTCGACAGTATACCCTTCATTGTTCAGTAAAAAGAGTATCAGCGGCTGCCGATCGCGCAGCATTGAACCCAGCTCCTGAATGGTCAGCTGCGCCGAACCGTCGCCGATAATCAGGATCACCCGGCGATCGGGATGGGCGGTCTGTGCGCCAAACGCTGCCGGAAGAGTATAGCCGATTGAGCCCCACAATGGCTGGACCAGCAGCTGCGCCTGCGAAGGCAGCCTCAGCGCCGCCGCGCCAAAGGCGGCGGTACCCTGATCGGCCACGATCAGATCGCCCGGCTGCAGGAAGCGCTGCATCGCCTGCCAGAAGGCGTGCTGACTGATCGCGGCCGCCGGTTCAGCTGACGACGTTTCAGGCAGCGCGGCGGCGAGCTGCCACTGCGCGCCATAGCGCCTGAACAGCGGCTGCAGTTCAGCGAGCGCGTCCGCCATCGACAGCGGCGCAAAATCTTCACCCGCCACCGTGGCGCTGAACGGCTGCAGATCGATCAGTCGTGCCGCGTCAAACTGCTGCGTGAAGCCTGCGGTCAGAGTATCGGTAAAGCGCACCCCAACGCAGATGGCCACATCCACCTGCTCTATCTGCTCACGAACCTGACCCGCGCTCGCCGCACCGGCATAGGTGCCGACGAAACCGGGCTGCTGCTCATCCACTACTCCTTTACCCATCAGCAGCGAGGCACAGGGAATGGCACGCTCTCTGCGCAGCGCGGCCAGCGCAGACTGCTGCTGCCAGCGCAGCGCCAGAAAGTCAGCCAGCAGGGAAACCCGCTCTGCGGGTGCCAGCAGGCGTTGCGCCGCCTCGCGGAACGCATGACGAACCGCCGCCGATGCGGGCTGCACGATCTGCAGCGGCTGCGTCGGCGGAGCGACTTCATGGGCCGCGACGTCAACAGCGATTGAAAGATAGCCGGGGCGGCGGGCCTGCAGCGCACTGGCAATCACCCGATCAATTTCGGCCGTCGCGTTATCGGCGGTAAGCAGTGCCGTAGCCGCACTCACCTCTCCGGCCATGCGAATGAAGTGCTGAAAATCGCCATCCCCCAGCGAATGATGCACACAGTCACCCTGACGCTGCGCCTGGGTCGCCGGTGCGCCGACAATATGGATCACCGGCAGATACTCCGCATAACTGCCTGCGATGCCGTTAATCGCACTGAGCTCACCGACGCCGAAGGTGGTCAGCAGCGCGCCTGCGCCCTTGCAGCGGGCATAGCCGTCTGCCGCGTAAGCGGCATTCAGCTCGTTGGCACAGCCCACCCAGCTGATGAGCGGATGCGCGATAACCCGATCGAGAAATTGCAGGTTGTAGTCGCCCGGCACGCCAAACAGATGCCTGATACCAATCTCCTGCAGACGGGTCAGCAGGTAATCTCCAACAGTGAACGTGGACATTGTGCATTCCTTTCAGGGAAGAGTTGGGTTAAGTATCTGACAGACGATTAAATTAGCGAGGTGTAGAACGCTTTTCGCCAGCCACAATGCCTGGAAAGCCGGCGTTACGCTGGCGGAATATTCTGTAAAAGCGCGATCTGCAGCGCGCTGTCACTGAGTGTAACCGTATACACTGATAGCGTTCTGGCACAAATTCCCGTTTTTTAACCTGGAGCGTTGAATGTCCTCTTTTCCTCATCCCGATCGCTATCAACAGATGGAATATCGTCGCAGCGGTCGCAGTGGTATTAAACTGCCCGCTATTTCGCTGGGGCTCTGGCATAACTTTGGTGACGCGACCCGGGTCGATAACAGCCGTGCCCTGCTGCGTCACGCGTTTGACCAGGGCATCACGCACTTTGACTTAGCCAACAACTACGGCCCGCCACCCGGTTCTGCGGAAGAAAATTTTGGCCGGATCCTGCGCGAAGATTTTCGTGCCCATCGTGATGAGCTGATTATCTCAACCAAAGCGGGCTATACCATGTGGGAGGGGCCGTATGGGGACTGGGGTTCGCGCAAATATCTCGTCGCCAGCCTGGACCAGAGCCTGAAGCGCATGGGGCTGTCGTATGTCGATATTTTTTATCATCATCGTCCCGACCCGGACACACCGCTGGAAGAGACGATGCGGGCGCTGGACCACGTTGTGCGCCAGGGAAAAGCATTGTATGTGGCCCTCTCTAACTATCCGGCAGATCGGGCTGCGCAGGCGATCGCGATCCTGTGCGATCTCGGCACGCCTTGCCTGATTCACCAGCCGCGCTATTCGATGTTTGAACGCACGCCCGAGCAGGGATTGCTTCAGACGCTGGGAGATGCAGGCGTCGGCTGTATCGCCTTCTCGCCGCTGGCCGGTGGCGTACTCACCGATCGCTATCTGCAGGGCATCCCGGATGATTCACGCGCGGCGAGCGGCAGCAAATTCCTGAGTGAGAGTCAGCTGACCGAAGAGAAGATGGAGAAGGTCCGTAAGCTGAACCTGATAGCGCAGCAGCGCGGACAGAAGCTGGCGCAGATGGCACTGGCGTGGGTCCTGCGCGATGAACGTGTTACCTCGGTGCTGATTGGTGCCAGTAAAACAGCGCAGATCGATGACGCGGTGGCGATGCTGGCACGCCGTCAGTTTAGTGACAGCGAATTAGCGGCGATTGACGCGGCCCTGCTGTAACAGTTTTACCGCCCGGTGCAGGCCGGGCGATTTCTGCGCCAGAATAGTCTCAAACCCCCGCTTCTCCCCAATTTCCTCACAATTTTCCGACACAATAATGTGGTAACAACAGCACTACGCAGGCTGACTGCGCCGCAACAGCATCAGACTGTTGATGAGGAGAATAAAATGAAAAAAGCGCTTATTTTTGCTGCCCTGCTGGCCACCTTGTCGCCGCTGGCACACCACACAGCCCAGGCCTCCAGCGCCTCTATTACTCTGGCTCCTGGCGTCACCCTGAATCTTGGCGATCGCGATCGCCGGGGATATTACTGGGATGGGGGACGCTGGCGTGAACCACGCTGGTGGAATGACCGCTATACCTACAACGAACGGCGCTGGTGGCGTCATGAGGAGTGGCGTCGTCGCCAGCAGTGGGAGCGTGAGCGCCGCTGGCATGAGCGCGACCGTGAACGCCGCTGGGAACATCAGCATCGCCGCGATCGCGACTGGGATCGTCATGACTATCGCGGCCCTGGCCCGCACGGCTTTGGGCCTCATGGCCCCGGTGGTCCCGGTGGTCCCGGCCCGCACGGTCACGATCGCCACTAAAAAAACGCCCGGCAAACCCGGGCGTTTTTTCTTTTGCGAAGCCCTTACAGCCCCAGCGCCTCTCCCACCAGCAGATAGAGATTCAGCGCGATCACCAGCACGACGATCAGCCGTCCGGTGTTCTGCATCAGACGGGAGTTAACCATATCCTCCCCCATCAGCTCGCGATTGCCGGTAAAGGCGAGCAGCGGAATCAACGCCAGCGCAATACCGAAGCTCAGGAGCACCTGACTCATGACCAGCACCCGGGTCGGGTCCCAGCCAGCCCATATCACAATAAAAGAGGGCAGCATGGTTATAGTACGCCGCACCCAGAGCGGAATATGAAAGCGGATAAAGCCCTGCATCACTACCTGTCCCGCCAGGGTGCCCACTACCGTTGAAGATAAGCCTGCGGCTACCAGGCTGAGACCGAATACCGTCGCCGCCGCCTGACCCAGCAGCGGTTGCAGCGTCAGGTAGGCCTGGTCGAGTTCAGCGATTTTACTGTGGCCACTGAAGTGAAAGGCCGCCGCAGCAGTCGCCATCATCGCCAGATTGACGAATCCGGCAATGGTCATCGCAATAGCCACATCCAGTTTGGTCGAAGAGTAACGCTGCGCTTTGCTGTCCTCGCTCTTGCCCTGGGTGAGTGCAGAGTGCAGATAGATCACATGCGGCATAATGGTGGCGCCGAGCACGCCCGCCGCCAGCAGAACGGCATCCGACGTTGGCAATGCGGGCACGGCCATACCCGCGACCAGCTCCCGGACATTGGGCTGAGAGAAGAAGAGTTCGACAATATAGGCTGCCGCTACAAACAGCAGCAGCCCGCCAATCACCAGCTCCAGCGGTTTCTGTCCACGGCTCTGCAGCATCAGTATCAGAAAGGTGGCGATCCCCGTCAGCACCGCGCCCTGCATCAATGAAATGCCGAGCAGCAGTTTGAACCCCAGGGCCGCCCCGATAAATTCCGCCAGGTCTGTCGCCATCGCAATGATCTCCGCCTGCACCCAGTAGAACCAGACGGCAGGACGGGGAAAGCGGTCACGGATATGTTCGGCGAGATTTTTGCCGGTGGCGATACCCAGCTTGGCGGACATCAGCTGAATAAGCATGGCCATAACGTTGGCCCACACCACCACCCACAGCAGCTTATAGCCATAGGCTGCGCCCGCCTGAATGTTAGTGGCAAAGTTACCCGGATCGATATAGCCGATAGCGGCAATAAAGGCGGGCCCCAGCAGTGCGAGTTTGACTTTTCTGACTCCGCGAGCGGCACGCTCGGCGGTACGACTCTCAAACATATCCGGTACCCTGTCGACGATTAGCCTGCCCCGGCAGCTTAGGGGTTAGCCTGTGCAAGTGAAATTTGTTTATTGTTATCGGTGTAATAGATGCTGCTATAAAGTATAGCCATTGCTATATCTTACAGTAAAGGACGTGATTGCTAAAAATGTGAGCAATGATGTCACTCTACGCCCGGAGTAAAATATAGACAATCATTATGTGGATATTTGAGGTGAATGATTTGTAAACAGGACGTGATCTCTGGAACTTTTCTGGAAAATATAGCGATAGCGAATACTTATATTGTGGTTCAGATCTCGTTTTTAAGTAACGCGTTACATAGAATACGCAGCAAAATACAATCCTCCTCAAATTTGGAGCAATCATGTCCCATATTTTGCAGTTTCTTCTCGCACTGGTGGTGGTCGGGATACTCTCCCTGCTGGTCAGTCACGATCGTAAATCTATTCGCGTTCGCTACATTATACAGCTTCTGGTGATTGAGATTGTGCTCGCCTGGTTCTTCCTGACCTCCGAAGCGGGACTGGGCTTTGTCAAAGGCTTCGCCGGCTTCTTTGACCACCTGCTGAAGTATGCTGCACAGGGAACCAACTTTGTCTTCGGTAACATGAGCGACAAAGGTCTGGCCTTCTTCTTCCTGAACGTACTCTGCCCTATCGTCTTTATCTCTGCCCTGATCGGTATTCTGCAGCATTTCCGTATCCTGCCGTGGGTTATCCGCGCTATCGGTACGGTGCTGTCGAAAGTGAATGGCATGGGAAAACTGGAATCTTTCAACGCCGTGAGTTCGCTGATACTGGGACAGTCAGAAAACTTCATCGCCTATAAAGATATCCTGGGCAAGATGTCACAGCGCCGCATGTACACCATGGCCGCAACCGCGATGTCGACCGTTTCGATGTCTATCGTCGGTGCCTACATGACCATGCTGCAGCCGAAGTATGTGGTCGCCGCGCTGGTACTCAACATGTTCAGTACCTTTATCGTGCTGTCGCTGATCAACCCTTACCGCGTCGAGAACGAAGAAGATCTGCAGCTGCAGGATCTGCACAAAGGTCAGAGCTTCTTTGAGATGCTGGGTGAATATATCCTGGCCGGTTTCCGCGTTGCGATTATCGTAGCTGCGATGCTGATCGGTTTTATCGCGCTGATCTCCGGTCTGAATGCGCTGTTTGACCTGATCTTCGGCATCAGCTTCCAGGGCGTGCTGGGCTTTGTCTTCTATCCGTTTGCCTGGATGATGGGCGTACCGTCTGGTGAAGCGTTGCAGGTCGGCAGTATTATGGCGACCAAGCTGGTCTCGAATGAGTTTGTGGCCATGATGGATCTGCAGAAAATCGCCGGTCAGTTGTCGCCGACCTCAGAAGGGATTCTGTCCGTGTTCCTGGTGTCGTTCGCTAACTTCTCGTCTATCGGGATTGTGGCCGGTGCGATCAAAGGCCTGAACGAAGAACAGGGCAACGTGGTCTCCCGCTTTGGTCTGAAACTGCTCTACGGCTCAACCCTGGTCAGCGTGCTCTCTGCCGCTATCGCCGGTCTGGTTCTGGCCTTCTAAGCACGCTTCCAGCGATAAAAGGGCGAGCCGGTCTCGCCCTTCTCTACCGTTCTCTTCTCTGCCCCCCTGAATCCCCTTCTGTCCTCTCTCGCTTGCACGCCATGACCACGTCTTAGCGCCATGCCACAGACAGCACAAAGCCCTGCCAGATGCGACAGTAAAGCGATTTAAGACGACAACTGGATTGCAGCAGAATACGCAACAGCGATTCAGATCCGTGCGAAACGACGACGTGATGATTGATAAGCAGAAAGTTGACAGCGACGTGTCAGAAAATGGTGGAGATAAGCGGGATCGAACCGCTGACCTCTTGCATGCCATGCAAGCGCTCTCCCAGCTGAGCTATACCCCCACATCTGGAATCGTTTTTCAGTGCCAAACTTTTGGGAAGAAGTTTGGTGGAGCTAAGCGGGATCGAACCGCTGACCTCCTGCATGCCATGCAGGCGCTCTCCCAGCTGAGCTATAGCCCCGAACCGAAAAACTATCGCGTTAAGCGACGGACGGCATAATATGAAACCGCCCTCTGGGTGTCAACGGCAAAATGACATTCTGTGTCTGATCGCTGAAAAAGGCGGCAACCTGCCAGATTTCAGTAGCATGCCGCAGGGGAAAATCGTGCCAGCTCAACAGATAGCGCCTCTGAACTGTTATTAAGACTCTCCTCAGGTTAATTCCCGGTTAAATATGTTATAGGAATTTTCTTGTCTTCGGCTTTTTCACATGCAAAACTTAGCCCGCTAATTGAATGGCAGCCGGGACCCTTTCCCGCGCACCCCGCGTCCACCAGGCGTTAACGTCCCCTTAATCATAAAAAATTACTGAGATACTATGTCGCTGCATACACCCAAAGAAATCGCCCAACTGGCGATCCAGTCAGGCGTGGCTAAAAGCCGTTCGCCTGTCAGCACCCTCCTGATCCTTGGCTTTATGGCGGGCGCATTTATTGCGACCGGCTTCCTGCTGGATCTGCATGTGATTAACTCCCTGCCTGCCGAATGGGGCTCCTTTGGCGGCCTGTTAGGCGCGGCCGTGTTCCCGGTCGGGATCATCATGACCGTGCTGGCTGGCGGTGAACTGCTGACCGGCAATATGATGACCTTACCAGTCGCCTGGTTCGCCCGCCGCATCCGTTTTACGAGCGTGGCGCGCAACTGGTTCTGGGTTATCCTGGCTAACTTTATCGGCAGCGTGGCCGTGGCGTGGTTCTTTGGACACATGCTGGGCATGACTGAAGGTGACTACCTGAAGAAAACCGTGGCAATCGCTTCTGCCAAAGTCCATGCCGATTTCCTGCACGCCTTTATTTCCGGTATCGGCTGTAACTGGCTGGTTTGTCTGGCGGTGTGGCTGGCGTTTGCCAGTAAAGATATGGTCGGCAAGATCTTCGGTATGTGGTTCCCGGTTATGGCGTTTGTCGCGATCGGCTTCCAGCACGTTGTTGCCAACATGTTTATCATCCCTGCCGCCATTTTTGCCGGTCAGATGAGCTGGGCAGAATACCTGCCAAACTTTGTTGCCGTCTTCCTGGGTAATGCTGTGGGTGGTGCCGTCTTCGTCGGTCTGGCCTACTTCCTGGCCTTCCGTCCTGCCGCTGAACCTGTCAGCAATCCGCAGTAATTCTGTTTTGCCTTTTGTCCGGTGACAAAAGGCAATTTCAGCTTCAGTTACTTTCTCCCGTTACGTTTTGCTGTAATATGTACCGCTAATGTATTGAACAGGGACAGCATCGTGAAAAAGGAATGGCTTACTCCCGAAGAGCTGGCTGCAGAAACGGGTTACAGTCGGCAAACGGTAAATAAATGGATCAAGCGGGAAAACTGGACAACCACGCCAAAGCCCGGCGTACAGGGCGGTAAGGCACGTCTTATCCATATTGACGAACGTGTAAAAAGTTTTATTCAGTCAACCCGCAATCTCAATGAACCCGCAGCAACCTATGGCGCGGTCACCAATTCGTTACCTGCGTTATTGATAAGTTCAGTCCAGCAAATGAGTCAGGATGAGCAGGATCAGTTCACCGCATTAATCTTACGTGAAGGGATTAAAGGCGTGTTGCAGCGACTGGGTATTGGTGAGGAAGCATAAAGAAACCGGAAGCGTGATGCTTCCGGCTGTATAGATTAAGCCTGCGCTTCACGCTCACTGATAAAGGCCAGCGCCTGCTCGATACGGGCCACGCTACGGCTGCGACCAATCGCCTCGACGGTGACATCCAGAGCGGGTGACTGACCGGCACCGGTCACGGCGACACGCAGCGGCATGCCGACTTTGCCCATCCCGACTTCCAGTTCATCTGCGGTACTCTGAATAGCCTGGTGCACGTTTTCTGCTGTCCACTCCGTGATGGCAGCCAGCTTGTCACGCACCACTTCCAGCGGCTGACGCGCCACCGGACGAAGATGTTTCTTCGCCGCATCGGCGTCAAACTCAGCAAAGTCTTCATAGAAGTAGCGACAGGATGCCGCCATCTCTTTCAGCGTTTTGCAGCGATCGCCCAGCAGACTCACCAGCTTCGCCAGCTCGGGGCCGGTGCGGGTATCGATATTCTGCTGCTCGATATGCCATTGCAGATGGGTTGCCACATATTCCGGCGGCAGCGCATTAATGTAATGGTGGTTCAGCCACTGCAGTTTTTCGGTGTTGAACGCACTGGCGGACTTGCTGACGGCATCCAGGGTGAACAGCTCTGCCATTTCGGCTACGCTGAAAATTTCCTGATCGCCATGTGACCAGCCAAGACGCACCAGGTAGTTGAGCAGGGCTTCTGGCAGATAGCCATCATCACGATACTGCATCACCCCGACCGCACCATGACGTTTGGAGAGTTTTTTGCCGTCATCGCCCAGAATCATTGAAACGTGAGCATAAACCGGAACCTGTGCACCAATCGCTTTCAGGATGTTGATCTGACGTGGCGTGTTGTTGATATGGTCTTCACCGCGAATAACATGGGTGATCCCCATATCCCAGTCATCCACCACCACACAGAAGTTGTAGGTTGGCGAACCATCGGTGCGGCGGATAATCAGGTCATCCAGCTCCTGGTTGCTGAACTCGATCGGGCCACGGATCTGGTCGTCGAAGATCACCGACCCCTCCTGCGGATTGCGGAAGCGCACGACGCACGGCTCATCGTCGGCGTGGTGTTCATGGCTGTCACGGCAGCGGCCGTCATAACGCGGCTTTTCATTATTCGCCATCTGCTCTTCACGCAGCGCGTCCAGACGCTCTCTGGAGCAGTAACATTTATAGGCTGTACCGGCTTCCAGCATTTCATCAATGACCGCGTTGTAGCGATCGAAACGTTTAGTCTGGTAGTAAGGGCCTTCATTCCAGTCGAGACTCAGCCAGTTCATGCCATCCATGATGGCTTCGATCGCTTCCGGCGTGGAGCGTTCCAGGTCGGTGTCTTCGATGCGCAGTACGAACTCGCCCTGGTTGTGACGGGCAAAGAGCCAGGAGTAAAGAGCGGTACGAGCGCCACCGACATGCAGATAGCCCGTCGGGCTGGGCGCGAAGCGTGTTTTGATTTTCATTAAATAGTGCCTTAGATGCGCAGGTTCTCTGTCTGGATGACAAAAAACAGGTTAGACGCGAAAAACAGTGGGCACATTCTAGCATCTGATGGTGAATCCTCAATGCGTGCCCGCCAGTTGGCCGCCGTGAAAAGGCGCTTTTCTGCCAGAAAAACCAGCACATTGGCTAAAAGCGCGACAGGATGTTTAAAAATAAACCGAACGCACATTTATGTTTTAAAAAGCGTTGACTCAAAATCAACTATCCCTATAATGCGACTCCACACAGCGGGGGTGATTAGCTCAGTTGGTAGAGCATCTCCCTTACAAGGAGGGGGTCGGCGGTTCGAGCCCGTCATCACCCACCACTCTTAACAGGGTGCCCGCAGTGAACAGGTATGAAGATATGGGTGATTAGCTCAGTTGGTAGAGCATCTCCCTTACAAGGAGGGGGTCGGCGGTTCGAGCCCGTCATCACCCACCATATCTTATCTGTTAAAGCAGTACTGAAGTACGAAGTGGGTGATTAGCTCAGTTGGTAGAGCATCTCCCTTACAAGGAGGGGGTCGGCGGTTCGAGCCCGTCATCACCCACCACTTCGGGTCGTTAGCTCAGTTGGTAGAGCAGTTGACTTTTAATCAATTGGTCGCAGGTTCGAATCCTGCACGACCCACCAATTCAGAAGAAAGCGCCTTTAAGGCGCTTTTTTCGTTTCTGACGCACAGTGATAATCGTGCAGGATGAGAACCTGCAGCAGGTTCGACTGAATCGCAGGCGATTCAGGCTGAGGCGACAGCCTCACCCATCGGGCTGATGGCTATCCTGCACGACCCACCCATTCAGAAGAAAGCGCCTTTAAGGCGCTTTTTTCGTTTCTGCTGAACCGCCATTTACGGGCTTTCCTCTTTACGTCCTTTTACTACCCTATTCATTCAAGTCGTTTCGCTGCGTGCCGATAACGTAGGTGACGACTTACAGGGAGAAAATGATGTCTTCAATTTCCGGAATTTTAAGCAGTGCCGTCAGTGGCGGTGACAGCAGCGGTGGCAGTATTGCCTCGCAGATCTCTGCGCTGAATAAACAGATTCAGAACGTTTTAACCCAGGTTAAAGAACTGGCCGACAACCACGAGCTGACTGACGAACAGAAAGCCGAAATGCAGCAGATGTACCAGTCACAAATCACCATGATTCAGGCTCAGATTGCACAGCTGGAACAGAAGCAGGCCGAGCAGGATCAGCCGAAAAGTGACCCGATGACCGTCAGTGAGAACAAGGCGGATGGCATTAACCGGCCAACCGACAGCAATAAAGTAAACGTTTATATCTGACCCTAAAACGCCGGTCTGGCCGCGCGTTGTTGCGCCAGCAGCGCCGCCTGCTGGCGCACCTCCTGCCAGATCGCTTCGGCTGCGGGCGTCAGCGAGCGGTTTTTCCGTTTTATCAGGGTCAGGCTGCGATTAATTTCCGGGTAGATCCGCCGCACCGTTAATGCGCGATCGGCGGGCAACGGCAACGCCAGCGCGGGCAGAATACTGATGCCAATCCCCACTTCCACCATCGGGAAGAGCGTTGCGGGATGGCCGATCTCCTGTACCACTTCGGCCCTGACATTCTGCTGCTGCATTGCCGCGTCAATCAGTATCCGGCTGCCGGAGGCGTAATCCTGCAACACCATCATCCGCCCCTCCAGCATCGGCCATTCCGCCCTTTCCACCTGCGCCAGCGGATCGTCTTCACGGCATAACAGCAGGAAAGGCTCATCCAGAATCGCGATGCTGTCGAAGTCGGTGTCGCTGAGTGGCCCGATCACAATGCCAAAATCCACTTCCGCATTCCGCACACTCTGCAGCACCCAATGCTGAGCACGATCGTGCAGGATCACTTTGATATCGGGAAAATGGTGCTGGCTGGCGGCCAGACACTGGGGCATCAGATGGGCGGAGATAGTCTGACTGGCTGCGACTCTGACCGTGCCGCTGCGCTGCTCGCCAAAACTGCGGATATCCAGCAGCGTGGTGTGGATCTCCTCCAGCAGCCGCTCCATGCGTGACGCCAGCTGTTTACCCGCTTCGGTCAGCATCACTTCGCGGGTGGTGCGATCCAGCAAACGGACGCCGGTTTCCGCCTCCAGCTCTTTGATGCTGTGGCTGACCGCCGACTGGCTCAGACCTATCGCCTGTCCGGCCTGACTGAAACCCCCGTAGTGTGCGACGGCGATAAAGGTGCGAAGCTGCCGAAGGGTATAATTCATCGATTACGCTCATAGATTAATTTAATAAATCAATTTTATTTCTAAACACGTTTCACGCACAATCGCCCTATTGAAAATTTACCGGAATTTAACAATGGGATTTTTAAAGTTTGATCCGATGATGGTGAAACTCATCATCACGGTGTTACTGGCCTCCTTTTTGCCCGCAAAAGGGATCTATGTCGATATCTTCAGCTACCTTGCGACGGCCGCGATAGCCCTGCTGTTCTTTATGCACGGTGCCAAACTGTCGCGAGAAAAGATCATCGCCGGCAGCAGCCACTGGCAGCTGCATCTCTGGATTATGTTCAGCACCTTTGTGCTCTTCCCGGCGCTGGGCCTGCTGCTGGTCTGGTGGCATCCGGTCGATGTCGGCCCGGAAATTTATACCGGCTTTATCTATCTCTGTATCCTGCCTGCCACAGTGCAGTCCGCCATTGCATTTACCTCCATGGCCGGGGGTAACGTTGCGGCTGCTGTCTGCAGCGCCTCGGCATCCAGTCTGCTGGGCGTCTTTATTTCGCCGTTACTGGTCAATCTGGTGATGGATATTCACAGCAGCGCGCCGAGCGACGGTCTGGAGCAGATTGGCAAAATCATGCTGCAACTGATGGTCCCGTTCGTGCTGGGCCACCTCTCACGTCGCTGGATTGGCGGCTGGATTGAGAAACACCGCAGCCTGATTGGTAAAACCGACCAGACCTCGATCCTGCTGGTGGTTTACTCCGCCTTCAGCGAAGCGGTGGTGAACGGCATCTGGCATCGCGTGGGTCTGACGACGCTGATGTGGATCGTGGCGGGTTCTGTTCTGCTGCTGGCGGCCGTGCTGATTATCAATCTGCTGGCGTCGCGCCTGTTCCGCTTTAAACGCGCCGATGAGATCGTGGTGCTGTTTTGTGGCTCGAAGAAGAGTCTGGCGAATGGCGTGCCGATGGCGAACATCCTGTTCCCGGCCAGTACGGTGGGGATTATCGTGCTGCCACTGATGATCTTCCATCAGGTGCAGCTGATGGTCTGTTCGTTTATTGCCGGACGCTACAAGAAGAGCAACGAGAAGCAGCAGGCGCTGCAGGTGAAAGGTTCCGTAATGGAGTCACAGAAGTAACCGGGCCCGCCTGCGCGGGCACGATTAGCTGCGGGTCTGGAGCGGTCTGACTAACCCCTCCAGACCCTCTGTTTTGATGACCAGCGTAAGCTGCATCAGATCGCCCAGCTGACCGGATGGAAAATCGCCACTGCGGGCGAACCAGAGCAGATAAGGCTCCGGCAGGTCGATCAGCATCCGCCCCTTGTATTTGCCAAACGGCATCGGCGTGTTGGCTATCGCCACCAGCTGGTGCTCATCCATCTCAGGCTCCCAGCAGACGGATCATTTCGGCTTCATCAATCACCTCAATGCCCAGCTCCTGCGCTTTCGCCAGCTTTGACCCGGCCGCCTCACCGGCGATCAGCAGATCGGTTTTCTTCGAAACGCTGCCACTGACTTTAGCCCCCCGCGCGATAAGCTGTGCTTTGGCATCATCGCGATTCATCTGTGACAGGGAACCGGTCAGCACAATGGTTTTACCGGCGAACGGACTGTCGATCTCGTCAGCCTTCACCACCACCACCTGCGGCCAGTGCACGCCGATCTCTTCTGTCAGCTGGCGGATAACTTCGCGGTTGCTCTCCTCTTCCATGAAGTTGCGCACATGAGTAGCGACGACTTTGCCGACATCCTGCACCGCAATCAGCGCATCAAGATCAGCATCCATAACCTTCTGCAGCTCGCCAAAATGGTTGGCCAGATTCGCCGCGGTCGCTTCGCCGACTTCGCGTATCCCCAGCGCATAAAGGAAGCGCGCCAGGGTGGTTGATTTCGCTTTTTCCAGCGCGTCGACCACGTTCTGTGCCGATTTCGGCCCCATGCGATCCAGCCCGGTCAGCTTGCCCGCCGTCAGCCGGAACAGATCGGCTGGCGTACTGACATACTCTTTCTCGACCAGCTGGTCGATAATCTTGTCGCCCATACCGTCCACATCCAGCGCCCGGCGCGACACAAAGTGCTTGAGCGCCTCTTTACGCTGAGCGCCGCAGATCAGGCCGCCGGTGCAGCGCGTGACCGATTCGCCCTCGACCCGCTCTACTTCGGAGCCGCAGACCGGACAATGCGCCGGGAACACCACCTCACGCGTCTCTGCGGGGCGCTCGGCGGTAACGACGTTGACCACCTGCGGGATCACATCCCCTGCGCGGCGAATCACGACCCGATCGCCGATGCGTAAGCCCAGGCGTTCTATCTCATCCGCATTGTGCAGGGTGGCATTGCTGACGATCACGCCCGCCACCTGCACCGGTTCAAGACGCGCAACCGGCGTAATCGCCCCTGTGCGCCCGACCTGGAATTCAACATCCCGCACCCAGGTCAGCTGCTCCTGCGCCGGGAACTTAAAGGCAATCGCCCAGCGCGGGGCGCGCGCCACAAAGCCCAGCTGCTCCTGCAGCGCCTGCGAATCGACCTTGATGACCACGCCGTCAATGTCGAAGCCCAGCGTCGGCCGCTGCTGCTCAATATCGCGGTAGAACGCCAGAGCCTCTTCCGCGTTATGCACCAGCTTAATGCGATCGCTGACCGGCAGGCCCCAGGCTTTAAATTGCTGCAGACGCCCCATGTGGCTGTGCGGCATTTCGCCGCCTTCGAGCAGACCAAACCCGTAGCAGAAGAAGGTCAGCGGGCGTCTGGCGGTGATGCGCGGATCCAGCTGACGCAGCGATCCTGCTGCCGCGTTGCGCGGATTCGCAAAGACTTTGCCGTCGGTTCGGCGCGCTTCCTCGTTCAGCTTTTCGAAGCCACGCTGCGTCATGAAGACTTCACCACGTACTTCCAGCCGGGCCGGGATGTTGTCCCCTTTCAGCCGCAGTGGAATGGCGCGGATGGTGCGGACGTTGGCGGTGATGTTCTCACCGGTGGTGCCGTCGCCGCGCGTGGCGGCCCGGACCAGCAGGCCATTTTCATACATCAGGCTGACCGCCGCGCCATCGAGCTTGAGTTCACAGCAGTAGGTCAGATCATCGCTGCTTTTCAGCCGGTCCTGCACGCGCTTGTTGAAGGCCATAAAGGTGGCTTCATCAAAGGCGTTGTCCAGCGACAGCATCGGTACCTCATGACGTACCTGCTCAAATACCGTCAGCGGTGCCGCCCCGACGCGCTGGGTGGGCGAGTCAGGGGTAACCAGCTCGGGGTGATCCTCTTCCAGCTGACGCAGTTCGCGCATCAGGCGATCATACTCAGCATCCGGGACTTCCGGCGCATCCATGACGTGATAGAGGTATTCATGATGGCGCAACGTGGTGCGCAGTTCGGTGATGTGATCCTGGACGGATTTCATAAAGCCCCATCAGATAAAAAACCCCCGACAGGCGGGGGTTTGTTTTAACAATTCAGACAGTGATTAGCGCAATGCTCAGGCGCCAGTCACATCGCGGATTCGCGCTTTGTAGGTTTCCAGCTTCTGCGGCGTCATCATGCGACGCTCATCATCCAGCACAACGCCACCGACATCATCAGCGATACGCTGCGCCGACTGCAGCATCAGCTTGAAGTTCTGATTCGCATCGCCGTAAGAAGGCACCATCATAAAGATAGAGATGCCTGGCGTGCTGAAATCGGTCATCAGGTCCGGGTTGAACGAGCCAGGCTTAACCATGTTCGCCAGGCTGAACAGCACGGGACCGCTGCCTGCCGGACTAAGATGACGGTGGAAAATGTTCATTTCGCCAAACTGGAAGCCCGCCTGCAGAATCCCCTGCAGCAACGCTTCACCGTTCAGCTCACCACCCGAATGCGCGGCAACATGCAGCACCAGCACCGCTTCTTTCGGTTTTTCCGCTGCGGCTTTTGGCGCAGGCGCCGGGGCCGGTTCAGGCTGCACGGGTTGAGGCTGAGGCTGAGGCTCAGGTTCTGCCTGGTACTGCGGTGCAGGTTGTACCGGTTCCAGCGGATCGAGATCCAGCAGCGGATCGGCCTGAACAGGCGGCGCGACAAAAGTCGGCGCAGGCTGCTGACGAACCGGTTCAGGACGCGGCTGCGGAGCAGGCTGCGGTGCTGAGCTGAAAAGCGGATCGCTTTCAGGTTCGGGCTGCGGTGCGGGACGTGGCGCAGGCTGACGCACAGGCTCAGCAGGCGCTTGTTGACGCGGCGCTTCTGGCTGAGGGTCGCGGATCGCATCGAAACGCGGTTCCTGGTGTACGCTGCGCTCAGAACGAACACGAACCTCGCCGACGCCGTCATCTTCGTCGTCTGTCAGGTCCTGCTCATCATGGTCATCACGTTGTTTCAGACGTTTGTGCGGGCGATCGCGAAACACTGACGAACGCTCTTTACGGCTGGTCCACAGTCCGTGAAGAAGGAGCGCTATAATGGCGATCGCGCCAACAACGATTAATATCAGACGCAAATCCTGCATCATTGTATTCTCTGTTGTTCCAATACCTTGCCACCGCGGCAAACTTTATCCTCTAACTGTATTTGCCCTGCTACACAAGTGCAAGTCTGTGCACTATTTTCTGACAAATAAGATAGGCAACCCACGCTTTTTCGCTGTTTTTTTACCCAAACGGTACCTGGACTGGAGAAAAAGCCAGGTTATAGTGAGCGCGCCTTCACACCTTCAGGAGAAATGGCTTTATGGCCCGTGAGAATTCCGTCTCAGATTTTAATGGCATGCACTATTTTAACCAGGGCTGGAAACTGGTGCGCCTGCCTGGCCTTCGCCGCTTTGTCGTGATGCCGCTGCTGATCAACATCATCATGCTGGGCGGCGCTTTCGTCTGGCTCTTCTATCGGCTGGGCGACTGGATCCCGCGCCTGATGGCCCATATTCCCGACTGGCTGCAGTGGCTGAGTTATCTGTTGTGGCCGCTGTCGGTTATCGCGATTGTGCTGGTGTTCAGCTACTTCTTCTCGACGCTGGCCAACCTGATTGCCGCCCCGTTCTGCGGTTTGCTGGCAGAACAGCTTGAAGGGCGTCTGACCGGTAAACCACTGCCCGACAGCGGCTGGGCGGCGATGGTGAAAGATGTGCCGCGCATCATGAAGCGGGAACTGCAGAAACTGGGCTACTACCTGCCCCGCGCGCTGGGCCTGCTGCTGCTCTACTTTATTCCGGGGTTTGGTCAGACCATTGCGCCAGTGCTCTGGTTTCTGTTCAGCGCCTGGATGCTCTCTATCCAGTATTGTGACTATCCGTTCGATAACCACAAAGTGCCGTTCCGGCAGATGCGTAATGCCCTGCGTCAGCACAAAACGGCCAACATGCAGTTTGGCGCGCTGACCAGCCTGTTCACCATGATTCCGGTGCTGAACCTGGTCATCATGCCGGTGGCCGTCTGCGGTGCGACGGCTATGTGGGTGGATCGCTATCGGTCGCAGCTGGCTCGCAGCGACGTGCGCTGAAACCATCAGCGCGCCTTATGCTCTTTTCACAGAGGCTTATTGCCGGGTGACATATAGATATACGATTTCTTTCCTTCCGCCCCCAGGCAGAACAGGTATGCTCATAGGGTTCCCAATATTTCATACAGTTAAGGACAGGCTATGAGTAAGATCTATGAAGACAACTCTTTGACAATTGGTCATACGCCATTGGTTCGACTGAACCGCATCGGTAACGGCCGCATCCTTGCGAAAGTTGAATCCCGTAACCCGAGCTTCAGCGTAAAATGCCGTATCGGTGCCAATATGATTTGGGACGCAGAAAAACGCGGTATTCTGAAACCGGGTGTTGAACTGGTGGAGCCGACCAGCGGCAACACCGGTATCGCGCTGGCCTATGTGGCAGCCGCACGCGGTTATAAACTGACGCTGACCATGCCGGAAACCATGTCGGTTGAGCGTCGTAAGCTGCTGAAAGCGCTGGGCGCGAAGCTGGTTCTGACCGAAGGCGCAAAGGGTATGAAAGGCGCTATCGGCAAAGCGGAAGAGATTGTCGCCAGCGATCCAGACAGATATGTTCTGCTGCAGCAGTTCAGCAACCCGGCCAACCCGGAAATTCATGAAAAGACTACCGGCCCGGAAATCTGGGAAGACACCGATGGCGAAGTAGACGTGTTTATTGCCGGTGTCGGCACCGGTGGTACGCTGACCGGCGTGAGCCGCTACATCAAAAACACCAAAGGCAAAAAAGATCTGATTACCGTTGCGGTTGAACCGACCGATTCGCCGGTGATTGCTCAGGCGATGGCCGGTGAGGAGATCAAACCAGGCCCGCACAAGATTCAGGGCATCGGTGCAGGCTTTATTCCAGGTAACCTGGAGCTGAACCTGGTGGATCGCGTCGTGGCGATTACCAACGAAGAGGCGATCAGCACGGCGCGTCGTCTGATGGAAGAGGAAGGTATTCTGGCCGGTATCTCTTCCGGTGCTGCGGTTGCTGCTGCGCTGAAGCTGCAGGAAGATGAGACCTTCGCCAACAAAAATATCGTTGTCATCCTCCCCTCTTCCGGTGAACGTTACCTGAGTACTGCGCTGTTTGCCGATCTTTTCACCGAAAAAGAGCTGCAGCCCTAGTCGCGGCGAAAGTCTTAAAATGGATAAAAAAGCACCCGCACGGGTGCTTTTTTGTGGCGCAGATCTCACTTTCATCACCCGGCAGATTGATTTCAGTGATGCCGCTCTGGTATTTAGACTGCCAATTATTTCGATGCCTGAAATTAATCCGCGTTTGAAGTGGATCAAGCTGAATCGATTTACGGATTCAGTGAAACGGCGAATCACGGCATAATTAACCGGTGACGTGTAGAATCGGTTTTGAGACGCAACGGATTGTCGTATTGACGCATGCGCGTCTCTGGTCAGCAGGATGCTATACCCGCGCACCGACACAGGCTAAAGTAGAGGCTCCAGGCTAGACTTTAGATCCATAAAACTCATTCTGATAACGTTGGGGAAATAGAATGTTCCAGCAAGAAGTTACTATTACTGCACCAAACGGCCTGCATACTCGCCCAGCTGCGCAATTCGTTAAAGAAGCCAAAGCTTTCCAGTCAGAAATTACCGTGACCTCTAACGGTAAATCAGCGAGTGCGAAAAGCCTGTTCAAACTGCAGACGCTGGGTCTGACTCAGGGCACCGTCGTGACACTCTCTGCAGAAGGTGAAGATGAGCAGAAGGCCGTTGAACATCTGGTCAAACTGATGGCTGAACTGGAGTAATCTCCGCTCAGCTCTCCAGCAAATCGACTCCTCTGCGCCATTGAGTGCAAACATCTTGATCGCGGACAACCTGTCCGCGTTATTGCTTTCGTAGAGTACGTGTCCCGCGACAATGGCACCGCAAAGAGTCCCATCAGCCATCGTGATTAAAAGGTAGCGTTATGATTTCAGGCATTTTAGCATCACCAGGTATCGCTTTCGGCAAAGCACTGCTGCTGAAAGAAGACGAGATCGTCATCAATCGCAAGAAAATTTCTGATGACCAGGTTGAGCAGGAAGTTCAGCGCTTCCTTGATGGCCGTAGCAAAGCGGCAACACAACTGGAAGCGATTCGCGTCAAAGCGGGTGAAACCCTGGGTGAAGAGAAAGCAGCGATCTTCGAAGGCCACATCATGTTGCTGGAAGATGAAGAGCTGGAGCAGGAAATCATTGACCTGATCAAGAAAGATCACGCGTCTGCCGATGCCGCTGCCTACTCAGTCATCGATGGCCAGGCGAAAGCACTGGAAGAGTTAGATGATGAATACCTGAAAGAGCGTGCGGCTGACGTGCGTGACATCGGTAAGCGTCTGCTGCAAAACATTCTCGGTCTGCACATCGTTGACCTGAGCGCGATTCAGGAAGAATCCATTCTGGTGGCCAAAGACTTAACGCCGTCAGAAACCGCACAGCTGAACCTGAAAAAGGTGCTGGGCTTTATTACCGATCTGGGTGGCCGTACCTCGCACACCTCTATCATGGCGCGTTCGCTGGAGATCCCGGCCATTGTCGGCACCGGTAACGTCACCGCCACGATCAAAAACGGCGATTTCCTGATTCTGGATGGTGTCAACAACACGATTCACGTCAACCCTTCAGAAGCGATTCAGGAAGAGCTGAAAGCCGTACAGAACCAGTATCTGTCGGAAAAACATGAATTAGCCAAGCTGAAAGATCTGCCCGCGGTCACGCTGGATGGTCATCAGGTTGAAGTCTGTGCCAACATCGGTACCGTGCGCGATATCGCCGGGGCTGAGCGTAACGGCGCAGAAGGCGTAGGCCTCTACCGCACCGAATTCCTGTTCATGGACCGCGACTCGCTGCCAGGCGAAGAAGAGCAGTTCCAGGCATACAAAGCCGTCGCGGAAGCGATGGGTTCACAGGCCGTTATCGTGCGTACCATGGATATCGGCGGTGACAAAGATCTGCCTTACATGAACCTGCCAAAAGAAGAGAACCCGTTCCTCGGCTGGCGCGCAATCCGTATCGCCATGGACCGCAAAGAGATTCTGCATGCTCAGCTGCGTGCTATCCTGCGCGCCTCCTCGTTCGGTAAACTGCGCATCATGTTCCCGATGATCATCTCGGTTGAAGAAGTCCGCAGCCTGAAAGCCGAACTCGAACTGCTGAAAGCGCAGCTGCGCGAAGAGGGCAAAGCCTTTGATGAAAGCATCGAAGTCGGCATCATGGTGGAAACCCCGGCGTCAGCTGTGATCGCCCACCACCTGGCGAAAGAAGTTGATTTCTTCAGTATCGGCACAAACGATCTGACGCAGTATACTCTGGCGGTCGATCGTGGTAATGATTTGATCTCGCACCTGTACAACCCAATGACGCCGTCTGTGCTTAACTTAATTAAGCAAGTCATTGATGCATCTCACGCTGAAGGTAAATGGACCGGCATGTGTGGTGAGCTGGCAGGTGATGAACGTGCTACACTACTGTTACTGGGAATGGGGCTGGACGAGTTCAGCATGAGTGCCATTTCTATCCCTGGCATCAAGAAAATCATTCGTAATACTAATTTTGAAGATGCGAAGGCATTAGCAGAGCAGGCACTGGCTCAACCGACTGCGGAAGATTTAATGAACCTGGTCAACAGATTCATTAAGGAAAAAACGCTCTGCTAATCTGCATGATGCTGGCCCCAAATTACTGCTTAGGAGAAGATCATGGGTTTGTTTTCTAAACTTTTTGGCGAAAAAACGGATAGCGCTGGGACTATTGATATCGTAGCGCCTCTGTCAGGCGAAATCGTGAATATTGAAGACGTACCAGATGTGGTGTTTGCAGAAAAAATCGTGGGCGACGGTATTGCCATCAAGCCAAGCGGCAACAAAATGGTTGCCCCTGTTGATGGGACTATCGGCAAGATTTTTGAAACCAATCACGCTTTTTCGATCGAATCTGACAACGGCATTGAGCTGTTCGTCCACTTCGGTATCGATACCGTTGAACTGAAAGGCGAAGGCTTCAAGCGTATCGCTGAAGAAGGCCAGAAGGTCAAAAAAGGCGATGTGGTCATCGAGTTCGATCTGCCGCTGCTGGAAGAGAAAGCAAAATCAACCCTGACCCCGGTCGTCATCTCCAACATGGATGAGATCAAGGAACTGATTAAGCTGTCTGGCCAGGTTACCGTGGGGGAAACCCCGGTAATTCGCATCAGAAAGTAAGCGTTTATCTGTAACATAACGGCACCTGCGGGTGCCGTTATTGTTTCTGCTGTACGCGCTTAAGGCTTAAGGCTGCCAGCGTGGCAGACGCAGCGTCAGCTCCAGCCCCCCTTCGGGACGATTCCGCGCCTCGACTTCCCCATGATGTGCCAGCACCACCTTACGCACGATAGCCAGCCCCAGACCATACCCCTTCCCCATCAGCGGAGAGTTAACCCGGACAAAGGGGTCAAAGATGCTGGAGAGTTTCTCCTCATCCACGCCCGGGCCCTGATCGCGCACCTGAATCGCCAGCCACTGCTGATCCGTGCGCAGATGCACGTCGATACGCTGCCCCGGCAGGGAGAAGCGGAGCGCGTTGCGCAGCACATTCTCGGTGGCGCGCCGTATCAGCTCCGCGTTACCGCGAACGGTGTAATCCGCCCGATCGTCCACCTGCAGCACCACCTGCACGCCAGGGATCTGCGCTTCATAGCGCACGTCGGCGATTACGGCCTCAAGCAGGCCGGTAAGATCGAAATATTGCTCATCCGGGATGCTTTCATGCCCGGCTCGTGACAGCGTCAGCAGCTCACCGATCATCTTATCCAGCCGGCGCGCCTCTTCATCAATGCGATCGAGTGAACTGCTGACATTTTCGGGCGTCTGGCGTGCCAGTCCGGTTGCCAGCTGCAGCCGCGCCAGCGGTGAACGCAGCTCATGAGAGATGTCGTGCAGCAGCTCTTCACGGGCGCGCACCAGGGTATCCAGCCGTTCGACCATTGCATCAAAAGCTTGCGCAACGGTAGAGAGTTCGTCGCGGCGTTTACGCATGGCCGGAAATAGCCGGACGCGCAGATCCCCCTCTGCGACCCGGGAAAAGCCTTCCCGCAGCTGACGCAGGGGGCACGTCAGGTTCCAGGCCAGCAGCAGACTGAAGAGCAGTCCCACTGAGCCGGCAAAGATAAACATCGGTTCCGGGATGTTCAGGAACCGGCGTGGCATCCTGTTCATGATGCTGTCTTTGCGCATGCCATCCAGGTCATAGCGCAGCTGATAGGCGTTGCCATCCGCGCCCTGCACCTGGCGCACCACCTCTTCAGGAAAACGTCCACGGATATCCTGATTGACGCGATTCTCAGCGGGCAACGGTTGTGCCTGCCGGGTGACGTGGAAGAACTGCCGGTCACTCTCATTCCAGTCCGACAGCATCGCATTCAGCGCCTCAGGACCGTTGCGCTCCAGCACCGACGCGGCAGAGGTCATCTGCAGATCGACAATGCGCCGAATCGCCACGATTTCAGGCGGCTCATGCCGTTTACCCGAAAGCGTAAAACCGAGCCAGATAAGCTGGCTCATGATGACGAACACGATCCAGAAGCCGATGAAGATCTTCCAGAACATGCGTCCCCGGTAACTCTGCTTCATCGGATGCGGTAGCCGATGCTGCGAACGGTTTCGATATTAATGCTGTCTGCCGTCAGCGCACTGAGCTTCTGGCGGATATTGCTGATATGCACATCAACACTGCGATCATAAGCTTCGCGCGGGCGCCCCAGCCCCTTTTCTGAAAGCTCATCTTTAGAGACCACTCTGTCCGGTGCACGCAGCAGCAGATCAAGCAGGTTAAATTCCGAGGCGGTCAGGTCAAACGGCGTACCCTGCCACTCACTGATGCGGGTCGCGGGATTGAGCGTAAGCTCGCCCCAGCGCAGCGGCTCTTTCGACTCGGGTTGCAGCGGCTGCTCTTCGAAACGGCGTAATACTGCACGCAGACGCGCTACCAGTTCGCGTGGATAACAGGGCTTAGGCATATAGTCATCCGCCCCCATCTCCAGACCGATGACCCGATCAATGTTGTCGCCCTTCGCGGTCAGCATAATCACCGGTATCCGGCTTTTCTGACGCACCTGACGCAACACATCGATGCCGCTCATATCGGGCAGCATGATATCCAGAATCAGGGCGGTGAACGCCCCCGAAAGCGCCCCCTCTATTCCGGCGCTGCCGGTCAGAACCAGCTGGGCATCGAACCCTTCGGCAATCAGGTACTGGCTTAACATCGTGCCTAACTCAACATCATCATCAACGAGCAAAATTTTCATTGTTATCTCTCAGCAGAACTGGCGCTATTTTGTCCTGTAGCCGGCGTTCACGCAGCCTGTTTTACGCGATCCTTACAGATTCATTATCCCCGCAGCAGGCGATTCTGGCCAAAAAAAAGACCTGTGGGCGATGCACGCGCGCACAGATCTGATGCCGTCTCAGTGAAGATTACTGATGATAAAGCCCGGTAGAGAGATAACGATCGCCGCGATCGCAGGCGATCGCCACCACCACGCTGCCCGGATTGGCCTGCGCAATACGCAGCGCCCCCGCGACCGCACCGCCTGAACTGACGCCGCAGAAAATCCCCTCGCGTCGTGCCAGCTCCCGCATCGTCTCTTCCGCTTCTTTCTGCGTCATATCTATCACATCATCCACCAGATCGGGCCGGTAGATCCCCGGCAGATAGGCCAGCGGCCAGCGCCGGATGCCGGGAATGCTGCTGCCTTCACTGGGCTGCAGACCGATCACCTGCACACCGCTGTTCTGCTCTTTGAGATAGCGTCCGACGCCGGTGATGGTGCCGGTGGTCCCCATGCTGGAGACAAAATGGGTCATGCGCTGGTTCGACTGCTGCCACAACTCCGGGCCGGTAGTCTGATAGTGGCCCAGCGGGTTGTCGGGATTGTTAAACTGATCCAGCACCCGGCCTTCACCGCGTGCGGCCATCGCCTGCGCCAGATCGCGGGCGCCTTCCATGCCCTGCTCCCGTGGCACCAGAATCAGCTCTGCGCCGTAGGCCCGCATCGCATCCTGCCGTTCCTGACTCATGTTGTCCGGCATCAGCAGACGCAGACGGTAGCCTTTCATGGCCGCGATCATCGCCAGCGCGATGCCGGTGTTGCCACTGGTGGCTTCGATCAGCTGGTCGCCGGGTGAAATCTCCCCGCGCAGTTCCGCCTGATGGATCATCGACCAGGCCGCGCGATCTTTCACCGAACCGGCCGGATTATTGCCCTCCAGCTTGAGCCAGACCTCACTGCCGTTGGCGGGCGTCAGGCGCTGCAATTTGATCAGCGGCGTATTGCCGATGGTGTTCTCAAGAGTCGTCACGGTGTGGTTCCTGGCCTGTTACAAACGAGAGGCGAAAAAAAGGCGGGAGTGAGACTCCCGCCCGCTGTTGAGGTGAAAATATCAGGCGCTCTGCGCAAAGGCAACTGCGCGCAGCGGCTTATCGCCCTTGTAGAGGCGCGCCTGCTGTAATCCCACAAACAGACGCTCACCGCGAATCGGGGCCGTCTGCTCGCCTTCAAACACCAGCGAGAACGGCTCGCTCTGCCAGCCCGCAGGCTGAACCACCAGCTGCCAGAAGTGGCCGCGCGGGCTGACTTCCAGTACCTGAACCGGCAGTGGCGTTTCCAGGCTGCTGCGGCGCGACACGTCGATCTCCCACGGACGCAGGAACAGCTCCACCGCGCCCTGATGGGCAGAGGTGTAGCCCAGCGGCCAGTGGTGCGCGCCGACGTGGAACTGCGATCCCTGAATCTCGCCATCAAAGCGATTCACTTCGCCCAGGAACTCCAGCACAAAACGGGTCGCCGGTTCACGCCACACATCGTCTGGCGTACCGACCTGCTCAATGTTGCCCTGACTCATCACCACCACGCGATCGGCGACTTCCATCGCCTCTTCCTGGTCGTGGGTCACGAACACGCTGGTAAATTTCAGCTCTTCGTGCAGCTCGCGCAGCCAGCGGCGCAGCTCTTTTCGCACCTGTGCATCCAGCGCACCGAAAGGTTCATCCAGCAGCAGGATCTGCGGCTCCACCGCTAACGCACGCGCCAGCGCCACTCGCTGTTTCTGACCGCCCGAAAGCTGCGCCGGAAAACGGTTCGCCAGATGGCCCAGTTGCACCATCTCCAGCAGACGGGTGACACGCTGCCGGATCTCCGCCGTGGAAGGGCGCTCACGGCGTGGCAGAACGGTCAGACCAAATGCGATGTTGTCGAAGACGGTCATATGACGGAACAGCGCATAGTGCTGGAACACAAAGCCGACCTGGCGATCGCGCGCATGCAGGCGGCTGACATCGTTACCATGGAAGCGGATCTGGCCGCTGTTCTGATGCTCCAGCCCGGCAATAATGCGCAGCAGCGTGGTTTTACCCGAGCCTGATGGACCAAGCAGCGCCACCATTTCACCCGAGGCAATATCCAGAGAGATATCGTTCAGCACCGAGGTGCGACCAAAGGATTTGTTGATCTTGTTAATCTCAATGCTCATGATTTCCCTCCTGTTGCAGACGTTTGTGCTGCTGCTCTAAGCGCCACTGTAGAATGCTTTTCAGAAACAGCGTCACAATTGCCATCAGGGTCAGCAGCGCGGCCGCGGTAAAGGCGCCCACCGTGTTGTAGTCCTGATGCAATAATTCAACCTGAAGCGGTAACGTATAGGTCTCACCGCGAATCGATCCCGAGACCACCGAGACCGCACCAAACTCACCAATCGCACGGGCATTAGTCAGCACGATGCCGTACAGCAGCGCCCAGCGAATGTTCGGCAGCGTCACACGACGGAACATCTGCCAGCCGGAAGCGCCCAACAGCACCGCCGCTTCATCTTCATGACTGCCCTGGCTCAGCATCACCGGCACCAGCTCGCGAACGACGAACGGACAGGTCACAAACACCGTCGCCAGTACCATGCCCGGCCAGGCAAACACAATCTGAATATTGTGGGCATCCAGCCAGCCGCCCGCCGGGCCGTTGACGCCCCAGAACAGCAGATACATCAGACCGGCCACCACCGGCGACACGGCAAAAGGAATATCGAACAGGGTCAGCAGCAGCTGGCGTCCCGGGAAGGTAAAGCGCGTCACCAGCCAGGCCAGCAGCGTACCGAACACCAGGTTAACCGGTACGGTGATCAGCGCCACCATTACCGTCAGCCAGATCGCGTGCAGCATGTCCGGGTCGGAGAGATTGCTCAGGGCCGCAATCAGCCCGTGATTCAGCGCTTCCCAGAAGATGGAGATCATCGGCACCACCAGCAGCAGAATCGAGACCAGCGCCCCGATGCCAATCAGCAGCCATTTGCTCCAGTTCACCGGCTGACGCGCCGCGTGATTGAGTTGCGAAACCTCAGCCATTAGTGACCTCCCAGACGACGGCCAAAGCGGCTCTGTAATGTGTTAATAGCGAACAACAGAATCAGCGAGGCCAGCAGGATAACCGACGCGATGGCGCTGGCCGCCGGATAGTCAAACTCCTGCAGACGGACAAAAATCATCAGCGAGGTCACTTCCGTTTTCCAGGCAATGTTGCCCGCAATAAAGATGACCGCACCGAACTCGCCCAGGCTGCGGGTAAACGAGAGCGCCGTGCCCGCCAGCAGCGCCGGCGCCACTTCCGGCAGCACGACGCGGCGGAAACTCTGCCACGGCGTCGCGCCCAGGGTTTCGGCCGCCTCTTCATACTCCGGGCCTAACTCTTCCAGCACCGGCTGTACGGTACGCACCACAAACGGGATGCTGGTAAAGGCCATTGCAATGGCGATACCGATCCAGGTGTAGGAGATTTTGATGTCGAAATGGGCGAACCACTGTCCGTACCAGCCGCTGACGGAGAAGAGGCCGGCCAGCGTCAGACCCGCGACTGCGGTCGGCAGCGCAAACGGCAGATCCATCAGGCCATCCAGCAGCGCGCGGCCCGGGAAGCGATAACGGGTCAGGATCCACGCCATCAGCATGCCGAACACCGCATTAAACAGAGAGGCGACGCCAGCCGAGAGCAGCGTGACTTTATAGGCCGCTACCAGCTGCGGATTGGTCACCACATCCCAGTACTGCTGCAGCGTCATCTGCGACAGCTGCATGATGACGGCGCTGATCGGCAGCAGCAGAATCAGACAGGTAAAGAGCAGGCTGGTGCCAAGGCTGAGGCCAAAACCAGGCAGAACACGTTTATGGCTGGCTGCAAACATTATCCGCGCCCCGCCGCTAAGAGTTGATCAAGCTCGCCACCGCTGGCGAAATGGGTCTTCATCACGTTATCCCAGCCGCCAAACGCCTCTTCTACCCGGAACAGCGTCGTCTGCGGAAAGCGATCTTTCTGCGCCGACATCAGCTGAGGGTTGTTCACGCGGTAGTAATACCGGGTAATGATATTCTGCGCTTCAGGCGTGTAGAGGTAGTTCAGATAGGCACTGGCGGCGTCTTTGGTGTTATTAAGGACAACGTTCTTGTCCACCCAGGCAACCGGAAACTCCGCCAGAATATCGGTTTTTGGCACGATGACTTCATATTCATCTTTGCCGTACTGGTTGCGGATGTTGTTCACTTCCGACTCAAAGCTAATCAGCACGTCACCCAGTCCGCGCTCGGCAAAGGTTGTGGTCGCGCCGCGGCCGCCGGTGTCGAACACTTCCACGTTCTTAAGGAACTGCGTCATAAAGGCCTGGGTCTTAGCCTTGTCGCCACCGTCCGCCTTATCTGCTGCGCCCCAGGCGGCCAGATAGGTATAGCGGCCATTGCCGGAGGTTTTCGGATTGGGGAAAATCAGCTTCACATCGCTGCGGGTTAAATCGGACCAGTCGTGAATCTGTTTAGGATTTCCTTTGCGCACCAGAAACGCCATGGTGGAGTAGAAAGGCGAGCTGTTGTTCGGCAGACGGCTTTTCCAGTCTGCGGCGATCAGGTTGCCTTTATCGTGCAGCACCTGCACGTCCGTGACCTGATTATAGGTCACTACATCCGCACGCAGTCCCTGCAGAATCGCCAGCGCCTGCTTCGATGAACCGGCATGTGACATCTTAATGGTCAGCGGATCGGCCGGATGCGCGGCATCCCACTGTTTAACGAAGGGGGCATTCAGGGCAACAAACAGCTCCCGCGACACATCGTAAGAGCTGTTAAGGAGTTCAGTGGCGTTGACTGCGCCAGCCAGGCTCAGCGACAACGCGATACCGCTCACGATTTTATTCATCGCTTGTAATGTCATTTGGCACCCTGAAAAAGTTTGATGCGGATCTCGCCCGCTGATGCATCAGTTTATTTATAACTCCGTGAAAACGAGTAACGGTTTTATATATCGTTTGATGATTTCAAAGTCGAAAAAAGCATAAGACGGCGGCAGAGTTTATGCTGAATTCAGCAAAAGCCGATGGGGATGATAAGCGGTGTGCGGAGCGGGATGGGGCGTGCGTCAGCGGTCGCCTCGCGGGCGGCACGCTGACAGGGCGGGCACTTAACGCTGCCAGATAATCTTGCTGATTTTCCAGCTTTTCAGCGTATCGTCAGAAGGCATCAGTCCCTCTGGGCCATGCCAGTCGCCGTGATAAAGATAGGTCAGATGCTGACTGCCCGGCGCACGACAGGCCACGTCACGCGCATCGGCGCCGCTGGCCAGGGTGCAGTTGTTGAAGGCTTTCGTGAACCTGTCGCTGAAGGCGTCACCCACTTTGCTGCCGTCGTGGCTGACAATCGCACTGTCCATCACCTCAATGCGCTCGACCTGCGACTGCCCTTCGATCACCAGCCTGACCCTGCTATCACGGAGCGCCTGCCAGAAAGAGACCACCTGGCCATTCTGGCTGCGCATCCCCTGACGCAGCGTATAGTCACCGTTCAGCCCGGCGTTAATCGCGTCCTCTTTCATGGCGGTCGAGGCCGTGAGGCCGCCCACACCCTGTTCGGTCGCGGTTAACGTGCCACCAAACCAGTTCCACGGCAGCGCCGAGGACCAGTGATAACTGAGCGGATTCCACCAGCTTACCTGCTGGCTGCTGTCTGTGCCGGAACCCGAACTGGCACAGCCGCTCAACACCACAGCGGCGAGCAGTAACGTGGAACGAACAGCTTTCATGAAAACTCCTGTTAATACGAGGCCGGAAAGGCGGAACTGATTGGAGTCGCAAAGCGCCAAAAAGTTTAATTAAGATGATGTTCGGGCAGAAAGCAGTCGCGGCAGCGCTGGCTGAAATGCAGCCAGAGCAGCGCCAGCAGGTCGAACAGCGTCAGCATCAGGGGCAGCGGTGAACTCAGCAGGTCGCCCTGAATAAACTGCATGGTCTGCCAGATCAGGTTCACCAGCAGCGACAGCGAGAGCACGCTGCGCCAGTGCTGCCAGAATCGCGGCAGGCGCAGACGATAGCCGGTCAGCAGCAGCCCGACCAGCGCCGGCAGGCCCAGCGCCAGGCCAATCCAGAACGCCTGACGATCCGGATAAAAGAGCGCCAGCAGATCGTTGCCCTGCTGACGCGAGGCACCGGCCATAACCAGCAGCAGCCATGTCCGCGCCTGAAGCAACAGGATCAGCCAGAAAAGAAACGGCAGCCGCAGCTGCCCTCTCGCATCATATTCGTCCGGCAGATAGCGCGGCGACGGTTTAGTACTCACGATCTTCGATCAGGCGTTTGCCAAACAGCAGCGCGTCCACCGGTTCGTAATCGAGCTTCTCATAGAACGCCACAACCTGATCGTTCTCTTCGCGGATCATCAGGTGCAGTTTCGGACAGCCACGCGCAATCAGCTTCTTCTCCAGCCGGTTCATCAGGGCATTGGCAAAGCCGCGTCCCTGATAGTCAGGATGCACGGCCAGATAATAGGCCGCACCGCGATGACCATCGTACCCCCCCATCAGCGTGCCCACGACCACCCCGCCCACTTCCGCAACCAGAAAGAGATCGGGGTCGTGCTGCATTTTGCGTTCGATATCCAGCTCCGGATCGTTCCATGGCCGTAACAAATCGCAACGTTCCCACAAGGTGATCACTTCTTCAAAATCTTCCTGGCGGAAGGCGCGGATTTCCATCTTCTTTACCTGTAAATAAGCACAATTTGCTGATTATCACGCATTCTCTGCTACACGCAACCCTGGTCTGAGTGGCGGCAAACAAAAAAGCGCAAATTTTCCGTTTGCGGCCTGCAATACAAAGTAATGCCCTGAAATGGTTCTGTGATCGCAGGCAGCCGAGCCTTAGGCTATAACACCGGCAGGATTTTTGTTACCGGACCCGCACATGCATCTGCTTAAACGTTTGATTCACCGTCGTCAGTTACTGCTTTCCGGGCTGGCGCTGGCCATTTTATCGCCGCGCGCGGTTCAGGCCAGAGAGCAGTCGGCTCTTACAGAGAACCCGCGTCATCCGCGCCCGGCACCACCGGCTAAAAACGGTAAGCGCATCGTGATGATCGATCCCGGTCACGGCGGCATCGATTCGGGTGCCGTTGGCGAAGAGGGATCGGAAGAGAAGCACATCGTGCTGGAGATTGCCGGTAATGTGAAACGCCAGCTTCAGAGCCATCCACGCATCGAAGTGCGACTGACCCGCGACAGCGACCACTTTATTCCGCTCTATCAGCGGGTGGAGATCGCCCATCAGCACGGCGCGCATCTGTTTATGTCCATCCACGCCGACGGTTTTACCAGCCCTGAGGCCAGCGGCGCCTCTGTGTTTGCGCTCTCCAATCGCGGAGCCAGCAGCTCGATGGCGCGCTACCTCTCTCAGCGCGAGAATGATGCGGACAAAGTGGGCGGCGTGAAAGCGCAGCAGCAGGATCACTATCTGCAGCAGATTCTGTTCGACCTGGTGCAGACCGACACCATCAGGAACAGCCTGACGCTGGGCAAGCATGTGCTGGATCAGATCCGTCCGGTGCATCATCTCCACAGCCAGCATACGGAGCAGGCGGCCTTCGCGGTGCTGAAGTCACCGTCGATTCCGTCGGTGCTGGTCGAAACCTCCTTTATTACCAATCCGCGCGAAGAGCAACTGCTCGGCACCACCGCATTTCGCCAGAAAATCGCCTCTGCGATTGCCAGCGGCATCGTTAACTACTTTGATGAGTTTGACCGGCGCAATGCCTGATGCGACGGGCCGGTTTGCGCCCTGCCGCGCGCCACACTCATGCAAGCGGCGCGGTTTGGCGTATAATCGCGTCAGACTTTGACAAACGATAAGCGAAAAGATGGCTGATATTTCCCGCGTAAAAGCGTTCCTGCTCGCCCTGCAGGATGAGATCTGTAACCAGCTGGCGGCTGAAGATGGCGGTGCGCAGTTTGCCGAGGATAGCTGGCAGCGTCCCGGCGGCGGCGGCGGTCAGAGCCGCGTTCTGCGCAACGGTGCCGTATTTGAGCAGGCAGGCGTAAACTTTTCCCATGTGCACGGCGATCAGATGCCCGCCTCGGCGACGGCACACCGTCCCGAACTGGCGGGTCGCAGCTTTGAAGCGATGGGCGTGTCGCTGGTGATCCACCCGAACAACCCTTACGTGCCCACCAGCCACGCCAACGTGCGCTTTTTTATCGCCGAGAAACCAGGAGCCGATCCGGTGTGGTGGTTTGGCGGCGGCTTTGATCTGACGCCCTTCTACGGCTTCGAAGAAGATGCGCTGCACTGGCATCAGACGGCCGCCGATCTCTGCCAGCCGTTTGGCGAGGATGTCTATCCGCGCTATAAAAAGTGGTGCGACGACTACTTCTATCTGAAACACCGGGATGAGCAGCGCGGCATCGGCGGTCTGTTCTTCGACGATCTCAATACGCCCGACTTTGAGCAGAGCTTCAGCTTTATGCAGGCGGTGGGCCGTGGTTTCATCGACGCCTACCGGCCGATTGTGGCGCGCCGCAAAGATCACCCGTTTGGCGAGCGCGAGCGCCAGTTCCAGCTCTATCGCCGTGGCCGCTATGTCGAGTTCAATCTGGTCTGGGACCGCGGCACGCTGTTTGGTCTGCAGACCGGTGGCCGTACGGAGTCGATCCTGATGTCGATGCCGCCGCTGGTGCGCTGGGAATATGATTATCAGCCCGAGCCGGGCTCGCCGGAAGCCGCCCTCTATCGCGATTTCCTGCCGGTGAAAAACTGGCTCAACCTGCCCCGCTGATTGCGCCTGCCGCCGCAGCGCGGGCCTGACCCCGCGCTGCGCTTACCGCTCTCCCCTTCTGCATCTCCCGAATCACAGGGCACGGATTGCTACAGTGTTGCCTGCGTCATTTGTCCTGACTGCTATGCTTAAGGATGGAATATGGCGCACCCCACGGTTTACACCGCATGACGGCTTCTTCGCACCGCCTCGCAGCGCAACAATCAGAGAAACCGCATTTTCATCAGAAACGCGCTGTTGCAATGTTATGGGTTCACGTTACCGGTAGCAGAATTCGCCACAGACCGGCTGCAAGGCCTGAGGTGCTCCCTGTTCGCTGTCACTTTTCTTTTCAAGGAGTTTAGAGATGAACCAGCTAGAAGCCCTAAAACAGTTCACCACCGTGGTGGCTGACAGTGGTGATATCGAATCGATTCGTCATTATCACCCGGAAGATGCCACCACCAACCCGTCACTCATTCTGAAAGCGTCCGGTCTCGAAGGGTATAAGCACCTGATGGATGATGCGATTGAGTACGCGAAAAAGCAGGGTGGCAGCAAAGAGACGCAGATCATCAACGCCAGCGACAAAGTGGCGATTAATCTCGGTATGGAGATCCTCAAAAGCATACCGGGCCGTGTTTCGACCGAAGTGGATGCGCGCCTCTCCTTCGATCGTGGCATGTGTGTGACCAAAGCAGAAAAACTGATCAGGATGTATGAAGAGCACGGCATCGACCGCTCCCGCGTGCTGATCAAGCTGGCCTCCACCTGGGAAGGCATCCGCGCGGCGGAAGAGCTGGAGAAGAACGGCATCCAGTGTAACCTGACGCTGCTTTTCTCCTTTGCTCAGGCGCGTGCCTGTGCCGAAGCGGGCGTCTATCTGATCTCGCCGTTCGTAGGCCGTATCTACGACTGGTATAACTCGCGTAAACCGATGGAACCCTACGTGGCGGATGAAGATCCGGGCGTGAAATCCGTGCGTCGTATCTACGATTACTACAAAAAGCATCGTTACAGCACCATCATCATGGGTGCCAGCTTCCGTAAAGTGGAGCAGATCATTGCGCTGGCCGGCTGCGACCGCCTGACCCTCTCACCTAACCTGCTGGAAGAGCTGCAGAACAGCGATGCGCCGCTGGAGCGCAAGCTGGAGCCCTCTACCGAAGGCTTCCATCAGCCGTCGCCGCTCTCCGAAGCGGAGTTCCGCTGGGAACATAACCAGGACCCGATGGCCGTGGAAAAACTCTCTGACGGTATTCGTCAGTTCGCCGTTGACCAGCAGAAGCTGGAAGATGTGCTTGCCGCACGCCTGTAGTCTTCATTTTAGTCGGGCGGGACTTTCCCGCCCTGATGCTTAATAAGGGAGAACTTTATGTCCTCACGCAGAGAACTGGCAAACGCGATCCGTGCACTCAGTATGGATGCGGTACAGAAGGCAAACTCCGGCCACCCCGGCGCCCCGATGGGCATGGCCGATATCGCCGAGGTGTTATGGCGCGACTTCCTTCAGCACAACCCGACCAATCCCGCCTGGCTTGACCGCGACCGCTTTATTCTCTCCAACGGCCACGGTTCGATGCTGCTCTACAGCCTGCTGCACCTGAGCGGTTACGACCTGCCGATTGAAGAGCTGAAGAATTTCCGTCAGCTGCACTCTAAAACGCCGGGTCACCCGGAGATCGGCTACACCCCCGGCGTGGAAACCACCACCGGTCCGCTGGGCCAGGGGCTGGCGAACGCAGTGGGCTTAGCGATTGCTGAACGCACCCTGGCCGCGCAGTTTAACCGTCCGGACCACGAGATCGTCGACCACCACACCTATGTGTTTATGGGCGATGGCTGTCTGATGGAGGGGATTTCGCACGAGGTCTGCTCACTGGCAGGCACCCTGGGTCTGGGCAAATTAATCGGCTTCTACGACCACAACGGCATTTCGATCGATGGTGAAACCGAAGGCTGGTTCACCGACGACACTCATAAACGCTTCGAGTCCTATAACTGGCACGTCATCGGCGATATTGACGGCCATGATGCCGACGCTATCCGGGCGGCAATCGAGGAAGCGCAGAGCGTGACTGATAAGCCGTCGCTGATTATCTGCCGCACCATTATCGGTTTCGGTTCACCGAACAAGGCCGGTAAAGAGGAGTCGCACGGTGCCGCGCTGGGTGAGGCCGAAGTCGCCCTGACGC
Organism: Pantoea graminicola; assembly: GCF_048452665.1. Classification (NCBI taxonomy): domain Bacteria; kingdom Pseudomonadati; phylum Pseudomonadota; class Gammaproteobacteria; order Enterobacterales; family Erwiniaceae; genus Pantoea; species Pantoea graminicola. The sequence goes on from NZ_JBLWSJ010000002.1 coordinate 564,253, forward strand.
GTAAGCAGCTTGGCTGGAACTATCCGGCGTTTGAGATCCCGGCTGAAATCTATCAGCAGTGGGATGCCAGAGCCGCCGGAGCCGAGCGCGAAAAAGCCTGGAATGAGAAATTTGCGGCCTATAAAGCGGCCCATCCTGAACTGGCGAAAGAGTATGAACGCCGCATGAACGGCGAGATGCCTTCCACCTGGGAGACTGAAGCGACCCGCTTCATTCAGGAACTGCAGGCGAATCCGCAGAAAATCGCCAGCCGTAAAGCCTCGCAGAACTCGCTGGAAGCCTACGGCAAATTACTGCCTGAATTTCTGGGCGGTTCCGCTGACCTCGCGCCGAGTAACCTTACCATCTGGTCAGGCTCTAAATCGATTAAAGAGGACCCGGCCGGTAACTATATTCACTACGGCGTCCGTGAATTCGGGATGACGGCGATTGGTAACGGCATCGCGCATCATGGCGGTTTCGTTCCGTACACCGCGACCTTCCTGATGTTCGTGGAATATGCGCGTAACGCTGCGCGTATGGCGGCGCTGATGAAGGCCCGTCAGATTCTGGTCTACACCCATGACTCCATCGGTCTGGGCGAAGATGGCCCGACGCACCAGCCGGTTGAGCAGATCGCCAGCCTGCGCCTCACGCCGAACATGAGCGTCTGGCGTCCGTGCGATCAGGTGGAAACGGCGGTGGCGTGGAAAGCGGCGATCGAACGCCATCACGGTCCGACGGCGCTGATCCTCTCCCGTCAGAATCTGCTGCAACCGGAACGTACCCCGGCGCAGATCGACAACATCAAACGCGGCGGCTATGTATTGAAGGATTGCGACGGTACGCCGGACGTGATTCTGATCGCCACCGGTTCAGAGGTGGAGATTACCCTGGGCGCGGCGGAGAAGCTCACCTCGGGCGGTCACAAGGTCCGTGTCGTCTCACTGCCGTCGACTGATCTGTTTGATGCACAGGATGCCGCGTACCGCGAATCCGTTCTGCCTTCTGGCGTGAAAGCGCGTGTGGCGGTCGAAGCGGGCATTGCCGACTACTGGTTTAAGTATGTGGGCCTGGAAGGCGCGATCGTCGGTATGACCACCTTCGGTGAATCCGCGCCAGCGAGCGATCTCTTCGCGGAGTTTGGCTTCACGGTAGAGAACATCGTCAGCCACGCTGAAGCACTTCTGAAACCTGCATAATGCACTGGCCCTTTCCGTTGCGGCGGGAAGGGCCATTTCATCTTATTGTCCGCCACCGAAAAAAATCTCCCCGCCCCCCTTCACGCCCTGCGTAAACTGATTACTATAGAACACCTGTTTAATGCTGCCTCTGCACGGCTGTGCGTCTGTTCCTGCGGTTGTTTCCCCGGGCTGACACCCTGCTGACCGGGTCTGTTCCCGCCGGGTTAAGGCAGATTTCCACTGATTCTTATAGCGAAGCTACCTCCGTTGAACATGCGCACTCCCTATTTACTGGCCCTGATAGTTTTACTGCTTCCCCTGAAAAGCATGGCGCAGGTCGCGCCCGATCCGCTGCTGGCTTCACAGATTGTCGATCGCTATGCCGAGCATATCTTCTACGGCAGTGGCGCGACCGGCATGGCGCTGGTGGCGATTGATGGCAATCAGCGGGTCTTTGCCAGCTTCGGTGAAACCCGCCCCGGCAACAACATCCGTCCGCAGAAAGATTCGCTGATTCGCATCGCCTCGCTGAGTAAGCTGATGACCAGCGAGGTGATGGTGAAGCTGGCGGAGCGCGGACAGATTCGGCTCGACGATCCCCTGAGTAAATATGCGCCGCCCGGCACCCGCGTGCCCGCCTGGAACGGCCAGCCGATTCGCCTGATTAACCTTTCGACCCACACCAGCGGACTGCCGCGTGAGCAGCCTGGCGGTAAAGCGCAGCGTCCGGTCTTTGTCTGGCCGACACGCAGCGAACGCTGGAACTGGCTGTCGCACGCGAACCTCAAAGCAGCCCCGGGCAGCAGCGCTGCTTACTCTAACCTGGGCTACGATCTGCTGGGCGATGCGCTGGCACGCGCCAGCGGCACCCCCTATCCGGCGCTGTTTCAGCAGTTAATCACCCGCCCGCTCGGCATGAAAGATACCACCTTTACGCCATCGCCAGAGCAGTGCGGCCGCCTGATGGTGGCGGAAAAAGGGGCAAGCCCCTGCAACAACACCCTGGCGGCGATTGGCAGCGGCGGCGTCTACTCTACCCCGGATGACATGGGCCGCTGGATGCAGCAGTTCCTGAACTCTTCGGTTAACCACCGCACGCCGCAGATCGACCGGTTGCAGACGCTGATCTATCGTCGCGACCAGCTGAACAAAGTGGAAGGCATGGATGTGCCGGGCAAGGCGGATGCGCTGGGTATGGGCTGGGTCTATATGGGGCCGAAAAGCGGTCGCCCTGGCATCATCCAGAAAACCGGCGGCGGCGGCGGATTCATTACCTATATGGCGATGGTGCCGCAGCATAACGTGGGCGTCTTTGTGGTGGTGACCCGCTCACCGCTGACCCGCTTTACGCCGATGAGCGACGGCGTGAATAACCTGCTGGCCGAACTGGTTGGCAACCAGTCCGGCTCCCCGATGATGGTGCAGGCGATCCGCTAACGCTGCTGTACACCGCCATCAGGCTGGCTGACCCACAGGGTTGGCCAGTCGTCACTGCTGTGCCAGGCGTCACAGGTGGACTCTTCCGCATACTCCGCTAACACAAAGCGGGTGCCATCGAACTGCCAGCGTGTGGCGCTGCCGCAATCCCCCAGCCCCCGACCCTTGCCAAAGGTGTAAAGCTGACCGCTGGCCGCATCATAATCGGCGTTGATCAGCTCAAGCTGCCGATCACTGGCACCCGGTGGCGTGAACGGCAGCGTCAGCGTGATACCGCGCGCCACAAAAGGCGGGCTGCGCGTCACTTCAAATGCCAGATCGATCACGTTGTAGGCCCCCATCTCACAGCTCACCAGCAGCAGCGCGCGCTGGTCGGTCAGCGGTGCCACGCTGACCTCACGGCGCAGCGGGTCCAGCGAGCAGGCGTCGGTATTCACCCGCCAGGTGCCATAATCGATCAAGCCGCTGGTCTCTTCGCGCGTCAGTGCCGCAGGCGGCATCACGGCCGGCGGCAGAGGCGGCAGCGCAGGCGGCGGTGGAACGTCCCAGCTGGCGCGATTGCCACGCCTGACCCAGGCACTCATGCTGTTAATCCGCCCCTGTGTATCATCCATCAGTAGCAGGGCCGCTTTCATGCCCCGCAGGGAGATGAGTGCATTCGGGTCGTAGGTGAGCTGCAGGGCTTTCGCCTCCATTACCAGATCGAGAAATTCGTCGATGGCGATGGCGTTGCTGGTCGCGAGATGATGAGGTTCGACCGTCCAGTGCTTGAGGTCGGGTTTCAGACGGCGCTGATCGAGCAGCAGGTTATCTTTAAGCGGACCGCCAGGCAACGCCCCGCTGTAGGCGCTGCCGTAGTCGATTCGCAGCAACGGGCGATCGCTGACGCCCGCATGACGCGAAATCGTCATCACCAGCCCTTTGTCGCCCGGAATATTGCGTGCCACGCAAAAGGCCTCGTTGTTACAGGTGATTTGCCAGTCGTTGAATGACTTTTGCAACGGTTCCGCCTGACCAGAGGCAGCCCACAAAGATGGCAACAGCCACAGCGATTTCATCCAGTACGACATTAAGAAAATCGATCTCCGAATAGCCAGAGAGAAGAGGATAGCGCATCAATGCGCCAGGCAGAGTTCGCATTCTGTGAACCGGTGCAAAAAGCGCAGCTAACTGCTTAAAAAGCGTGCATAAAAGCATTAAGTTCTGCTGCTACTCTGCTCAGCACGATTAAAGGCCCGGTCAGGGCGTCAGCCAGCCCGCGATCAGCGCATGCTGTAACAGCATCACCGTTTTGCCGTCGCAGATCCGGCCATCGGCGACCATCGCCAGCGCCTCGGGGAAGCGCAGTTCCAGCACATCAATCGCCTCATCGTCGACGCCGCCGCCTGCGTTTTCGCGCAACGATTCGTGATATTCGGCGGCAAAGAAGTGGATCAGTTCCGTCACGCCGCCCGGCGACATGTAACAGGCATAGAGCTTCTCCACCTCGCCTACCGCATAGCCCGTCTCTTCAATCGCCTCTTTGCGGATGCAATCTTCCGGGGAGTCGTCGTCCAGCAAACCGGCACAGGCTTCGATCAGCATGCCGCCTTCGTTTCCGTTGACGTAGGTGGCGATGCGGAACTGGCGCGTCAGCACCACGCTATTCTTTTCACGGTTATAAAGCAGAATGGTCGCCCCGTTTCCGCGATCGTAAACCTCGCGTTTATGGCGGATCGGCTCACCCCGGCCATCGGTGATCTCATAGGTGTAGTTACGCAGTACAAACCAGTTTTCAGACAGGAGTTTGTCTTTGATAATGTTGATCTTAAAGGACACGATGACTCCGCTACCGCATACAGGGAGCCTGTCATCATAGGGGCTGGCTGGCGGAAAAACTATCCTATTTTCACCCGCCGCGTGGCGGGCGGCGCGCATAAAAAAGGCCAGCCCGGAGGCTGGCCTGATCGCGGCAGGGCCGGTTAGCGTGAGGTGTCGTCAGCCAGCTGTGCAGGCTTCGCATCCTCTTCATGGTGATCGTGTTCTGTCGCGGCAATCGCGTTCACACGCTTACGCACTCCGAACCATCCCAGCACCAGTACCACGGCAATCAGCGGAATGGAGGCGATGGTATAGGTGCCGTTCGGGTAGTCAAACGCCATCAGTACCAGCACGCTGAACAGGAACAGCAGCGTCAGCCATGAGGTAAACGGCGCACCCGGCAGCTTGAAGCTGACATCATCCGCCTTGCCCTCTTTGATCGCTTTGCGCAGACGGAGCTGGCAAATCACGATAAAGGCCCAGGAGGAGATGATGCCCAGCGAGGCGATGTTCAGCACGATCTCAAACACCTGAGAAGGCACGTAGTAGTTCAGCACCACACCGATCACGTAGACGCAGATGGTGACCAGGATACCGGCGTAAGGCACCTGCTGACCGTTCATCTTTGACATAAATTTCGGCGCAGAACCGCCCATCGACATGGAGCGCAGGATACGTCCGGTGGAGTAGAGGCCCGAGTTAAGGCTGGAGAGCGCCGCGCTCAGCACCACAATGTTCATGATACTGCCGATGTAGGGCACGCCGAGCTTCGAGAAGAAGGTCACGAACGGACTCTGACCCGCCTGGTAGGCGTTCCACGGCAGCAGCAGCACCAGCAGAACCACAGAACCCACGTAGAACAGGCCGATACGCCAGATCACGCTGTTAATCGCTTTCGGCAGCATGGTTTTGGGATCTTTACACTCTCCCGCAGCCGTGCCCACCAGCTCGATAGAGGCAAAGGCGAATACCACACCCTGGATCAGCACCAGCGCAGGCAGCAAGCCGTGCGGGAACAGACCGCCATTATCGGTGATCAGATGGAAGCCGGTGCTGTTGCCATCCAGCGGTTTGCCAGTGCCCAGGAAGATGACACCCACCACCAGGAAGACCACAATCGCCAGCACTTTGACCAGCGCGAACCAGAACTCCATCTCGGCGAACCATTTCACACCGATCATGTTCATGGTGCCGACAATCGCCAGCGCACCCAGCGCAAAGACCCACTGCGGCACATCGCCAAACGCGCCCCAGTAGTGCATGTAGAGCGCCACAGCGGTGATGTCGACGATGCCGGTCATCGCCCAGTTGACGAAATACATCCAGCCGGCCACATAGGAGGCCTTTTCACCGAGGAACTCACGGGCATAAGAGACGAAGCTGCCACTGCTCGGACGGTGTAACACCAGTTCGCCCAGCGCACGCAGAATAAAGAAGGAGAAGATGCCACAGACCAGATAGATAATGGCTAACGCAGGGCCGGCAGCCTGTAAACGGCCCCCTGCGCCCAGGAACAAACCGGTACCGATGGCACCGCCGATCGCAATCATCTGTACGTGACGGTTACCCATCGCCTTCTGGTAACCGGCGTCATGAGAGTTGAGCCAGCGTCGTTTCGCAGCGCGCATCTCGCCTGGGGTTTTCTTTATAGATTTCATAGCATTCCTGTTTGTCCGAACCATCAGTCGTTGCTACCCCAGTGCAGGCGTAATGCTCTGTGAAATGGGGTATTTCCTCTATGCGTTGGCCAGTGAGTGAGTGCCAGGCAACGCGGGAATTTACGGCGATGAATCCTACCCGTTCTGCAAGAACGAAGCAAAATATACCGGGCGAATGCACAGGCTGATTTGTAAGAATCCATCCTGATGCACAAAAACAAAAAAACCGGCCAATTCAGGCCGGTAAACGCTACAGGGATGGAAACAGGAGGGTAAGGTTAGCGGTAAATCTCTGCGGTTCCGCTCCAGAGGCTGGAGTCGCCGGGGTTATCGACACCGATCACGCGGTAGTGACTGGCGCCCATCTCCTCCGCTTTTTGCGACAGCTGGCGGCTGGCGTCATCCAGTGAGCCACGTACACCGGATACCGATACGCTGCCGAGGCTCTGCATGTTCTGCGCCTGAGAAGGGTCGACCGGCGCGGCGGCAAAGGTACCAAATGAGGTGGCAGCCAGAAGTGCGCCCGCCAGTGCAACAGTCAGTTTTTTCATTGGGTGCTCCTTAATCTGCATTCAGGGATTGAGGTGGTGAGTAATGACTGGAGAAATTATTGGCGCTGCAATGAAAAGCAACATCGGGCCGATGTAAACCTGTTCGTTTTTTAGCCGCCAAACCGCAGCTATTCCTGGGAACTGTCAGTTGCGGTCATTTTGTGTGCGATGTGTAATGCCCTGTGCGATAAACAGGGAATGGATCATTGGCGTGAGGTGACGGCCCTCTTATAATTCCCACACTTCAGACAGGGCTATTCATGTGATTGTTAAACGTTCCGTAACTCAGAGCATCGCTCAGGCGCTCAGCGCCATCGTTCTGCTGTCGCTGCTGACCACCGGCCTGGCACTCGTCACGCTGCTCAGCAGCCAGCGTGATGCAGAGGCGATCAATCTGGCGGGCTCGTTGCGTATGCAGAGCTATCGCATGGCCTGGGATGCCAGCCGTCAGCCGCAGAATCTGCCTGTTCATCTGGCACGCTATCAGCAAACGCTGGATGCCCCGGTGTTGCAGAAACTGGATCGGCCCTGGGTACCTCGTGAAGTAAGCGTTCGCTATCAACGTCTGCGCGCCGCCTGGCCCGCGCTGCAGCAGCAGCTACAGCAGGAAAACATTGCGGCTTATCAGCAGCAGATCCCAATCTATGTCGGCGAAATCGACCGCTTTGTGCTGAGCCTGCAACGCTATACCGAACTGAAGATGCACCTGGTGGCCGCCAGCAGTCTGGTGGGGGTCATTGCGATTGTGGCGCTGGCGCTGATGACGATTCGCTTTACCCGTCAGCAGGTGGTGCGCCCTCTGAATGCGCTGGTCACGGCCAGCCGTTACGTCGAGAGCGGCAATTTCGCTTTTCCGCCGCTAGAGGTGGAGCAGCAGAATGAACTGCGGGTACTCTCGCACGCCTTCAGCGGCATGGCGGCACGTCTGCACTCGCACTACCAGCTGCTGGAAAGCACGGTACGCGCGAAAACGGAAGATCTGACCCAGGCCAATCGCACCCTGTCGCTGCTCTATGAAAGCTCCCAGATGCTGACCGCCAGTCCACTGCATCCGGCGCTGTTTGAAGCGGTATTAACCACGGTGCTGCAGCGCGAGAAGCTGAGGGCCATCCGGCTCGACAGCAAACAGTTTTCGTTCTCCGCCGGTAGTGAACAGGCCGCCGGTGAGTGGCACGCCCTGCCGTTGCAGCAGGCCGATCAGCCGATTGGCGAACTGCGCTGGCAGATCGCCGCTCTCTCTCCGCCGGAGGCGCTGATGCGCAGCCTGGCGGGGATGCTGGGACGAACACTCTGGATCTGGCAGACGCAGCAGCAGTACCAGCAGATGCTGCTGATTGAAGAACGCACCACGATCGCCCGCGAGTTACATGACTCGCTGGCGCAGTCCCTCTCCTTTTTACGCATCCAGCTGACCCTGCTGCGCCGCACCGTGAATAAAGAGGACCACGCCGCACATACCATTATCGCGGATTTCGATCAGGCGCTGGCCGACGCCTATCGCCAGCTGCGTGAGCTGCTGACCACTTTCCGTCTCACCATCGAACAGGCAGATCTGGTTGCGGCGATGGAAGCAATGATCGCCTCGCTGCAGGAGAAGAGCAGCGCAGCGATCGAATTTAACTATCAGCGCGGCCTGCAGACGCTGGAGGCGCAGCAGCAGGTACATCTCCTGCAGATTGCCCGGGAGGCGTTACTGAATGCCATCCGGCACGCCAGCGCCAGAGTCATCCGGGTGGATTATCAGCACAGCGATAAAGGTGAGCACTTACTGACAATTACGGATGATGGCACGGGGATCGGCAGCACGAAGGAACCGCCCGGCCACTACGGACTGACGATTATGGCGGAACGCGCCCAGCGCCTCGGCGGCGAGCTGACCATTCTCGCCCGGGAGCGCGGCACCCAGGTTGCGCTGCGCTTTCCACCGCAGCCCGCACGCGCGCTGGAGTAGCGCGCCGGGCCCGATTAAAACGATCCTTTAGCCTGACAGCAGACGTTACGGGACAGCACAGACAGTGCCCCCCCCCCTGCGCCGTCATCGTCTGAAACCGAAAACAGGAGAAACTATGCAACAGCCCGCTTTAACCCTGATGATTGTGGATGACCATCCGCTGATGCGCCGCGGTGTGCGTCAGCTGCTGGCGCTGGAGCCCCGTTTGTCGGTGATTGCCGAAGCCAGCAACGGCACCGAGGCGCTGGCAGAGGCACGCCGTCAGGAACCTGACATCATTCTGCTGGATCTGAATATGAAGGGCCTGTCCGGGCTGGATACGCTGAAGGCGCTGCGTCAGGATGGCATTCATTCACGCATTCTGGTGCTGACGGTCTCCGACGCCCGCAGCGATATTTTTGCCATGGTGGACGCCGGTGCCGACGGCTATCTGCTTAAGGACAGCGAGCCGGATATCCTGCTGGAACATATCCTGCAGGCATCGCGTGGTGAGAAGGTGTTCAGCGACGGCGTTGCCAGCTATCTGTCCAGTCGTCAGCACAGCGCCGATCCGCTGCGTCAGCTCACCGAACGTGAGCGGGATGTCCTGCAGGAGGTGGCGCGCGGCCTGTCGAATAAGGAGATTGCCGCCATTCTGCATATCTCGGAAGAGACCGTGAAAGTGCATATCCGCAATCTGCTGCGCAAGCTGGATGTCCGCTCACGGGTGGCGGCCACGGTGATGTGGCTGGAAAGCCGCAAATAGCCAACGAATTTACACTTTCTCCTCAATTTCTCCACGATTTCCCCCGCCGCCGCACGTAGAGTAAATGGCGGAGGAGAATCGTGGCAAAGACCATCCGATTGTCTGCCAGTGCGCCCGTGGCTGGTGGGGCTGACCGAGTATAATAAATACTGAGGAGTGTCGATTTAATGTCGAATTTCTTTATCGACCGCCCCATCTTTGCCTGGGTGCTGGCGATTCTGCTCTGTCTGTGCGGAGCCCTGTCGATCATGTCACTGCCTGTGGAACAGTATCCCGACCTGGCGCCGCCCAACGTGCGGATCACCGCTAACTATCCGGGCGCGTCCGCTCAGACACTGGAAAATACCGTCACCCAGGTGATCGAGCAGAACATGACCGGCATCGACAACCTGATGTACATGTCCTCCAACAGCAGTAACACCGGCCAGGCGCAAATCACCCTCACCTTCCGCGCCGGCACCAATCCCGATGAAGCCCGTCAGCAGGTGCAGAATCAGCTGCAGTCGGCGCTGCGTAAATTGCCGCAGGCGGTGCAGTCGCAGGGCGTTACGGTCAACAAAACCGGTGACAGCAACATTCTGATGGTGGCCTTTGTCTCCACCGACGGCAGCATGGATAAGCAGGATATTTCAGACTATGTGGCCAGTAATATTCAGGATCCGCTGAGCCGCATCGACGGCGTGGGTCAGGTTGACGCCTACGGCTCACAGTATGCGATGCGCATCTGGCTCGATCCCAACAAACTGATCGCCTACGCGCTGACCACCAATGATGTGGTCAGCGCCATTCAGTCCCAGAACAGTCAGGTGGCCGTGGGTCAGGTGGGTGGCCTGCCGTCGGTGGAGAAACAGGCGCTGAACGCCACGGTGAACGCCCAGTCGATGCTGCAGACGCCCGAGCAGTTCCGGGCGATTACTTTAAAAAACAATCCCGACGGTTCCGTGGTCACGCTGGGGGATGTCGCCAGCGTGGCGCTGGGTGCCGAGAAGTATGATTATCTGAGTCGCTACAACGGTCAGCCTGCCTCTGGCCTGGGGGTGAAGCTTGCCTCCGGCGCCAACGAGATGAACACCGACAAGCTGGTGCGGGCGCGCATTGAGGAGTTATCGCACTACTTCCCGCACGGGCTGGAAGCAAAAATTGCCTATGAAACCTCCCCGTTCGTTAAGGCGTCAATTACGGACGTGGTAAAGACGCTGCTGGAGGCGATCGTGCTGGTCTTTGGCGTGATGTATCTGTTTATGCAGAACTTCCGCGCCACCCTGATCCCGACGATTGCGGTGCCGGTGGTGCTGTTCGGCACTTTCAGCGTGCTCTACGCCTGCGGGTTCAGCATCAATACTCTGACCATGTTTGCCATGGTGCTGGCGATCGGGCTGCTGGTGGATGACGCCATCGTGGTCGTGGAAAACGTGGAACGACTGATGCAGGAAGAGGGACTTTCGCCCCGCGCCGCCACACGAAAATCGATGGGGCAGATTCAGGGTGCGCTGGTCGGCATCGCGCTGGTGCTCTCTGCGGTGTTTGTGCCGATGGCTTTTTTCGGCGGCACCGTCGGGGCCATCTATCGTCAGTTCTCGATTACCATCGTCTCGGCGATGGTGCTGTCCGTGCTGGTGGCGATGATCCTGACCCCGGCGCTGTGCGCTACGCTGCTGAAACCGGTCGCCGGGGGCGATCCGCACGCGCGGCGCGGCTTCTTCGGCTGGTTTAACCGTCACTTCAATCGCAACGCAGACCGCTATGAGCGCGGTGTGGCGGCGCTGCTGCGACGGGGCGGTCGCTGGCTGCTGCTCTATCTCGCCCTTATCGGCCTGATGGCCTTCCTGTTTCTGCGTCTGCCCACCTCATTTCTGCCGCTGGAGGATCGCGGGGTCTTCCTGACACAGGTTCAGCTTCCGGCTGGCGCCACGCTTGAGCAGACGGCCAGCGTGGTAGCGAAGGTCGAAAACTACTACCTGACGGAGGAGAAGGCGAACGTGCTGTCGGTCTTCGCCACCATCGGCGCTGGTCCGGGTGGCAATGGGCAGAACGTGGCGCGCCTGTTTGTGCGGCTGAAAGACTGGGAAGCGCGACCCGGCGCTGATCGCACCTCTTTCGCGATTATTGAACGCGCGACCCGGGCGTTTCAGAAGATCACCGAGGCGCGGGTGATTGCCAGCAGTCCGCCCGCCATCACCGGCATGGGCAGCAGCTCCGGCTTCGATATGCAACTGCAGGATCATGCGGGCATCGGCCATACTCAGCTGATGGCGATGCGCGACCGGCTACTGGAGATGGCGGGTAACGATAAGGCGCTGTCACGGGTGCGTCACAATGGTCTCGATGACAGTCCGCAGCTGCAGATTGATGTGGATGCGCGTAAAGCGCAGGCACTGGGCGTCTCGCTGGATACCATCAACGACACCCTGACCACCGCCTGGGGCTCCAGTTACGTCAATGACTTCCTGGATCGCGGCCGGGTGAAAAAGGTCTATGTGCAGGCCGCCGCCGAATTCCGCATGCTGCCGGATGACATCAACAAATGGTACGTGCGCAACAGCAGCGGCGGCATGGTGCCCTTCTCCGCCTTTGCCACCAGCCGCTGGGAGACCGGCTCACCGCGACTCGAACGCTACAACGGCTACTCCTCGCTGGAGATTGTCGGTGAAGCGGCCAGCGGCGTCAGCAGCGGCACGGCGATGGATGAGATGGAGAAGCTGGTGAACGCGCTGCCGCTGGGCGTGGGGTTCCAGTGGACCGGTGCCTCCTATCAGGAGCGGCTCTCCGGCTCCCAGGCTCCGGCGCTCTATGCCATTTCACTATTGGTAGTGTTCCTCTGCCTGGCCGCACTGTATGAGAGCTGGTCGATCCCCTTCTCGGTGATGCTGGTGGTGCCGCTGGGGGTGGTCGGCGCGCTGATTGCCACCTGGCTGCGCGGCCTGGAAAACGATGTCTACTTCCAGGTGGGTCTGCTGACGGTGGTAGGCCTCTCCGCGAAAAACGCCATCCTGATTGTGGAATTTGCCAACGAGATTAACAGTAAAGGCCGTGAACTGGTGGAATCAACGCTGGAGGCGTCACGTCAGCGCCTGCGGCCGATTCTGATGACCTCGCTGGCCTTTATCTTCGGGGTGCTGCCGATGGCTATCAGCAGCGGAGCAGGCTCTGGCAGCCAGCATGCTGTGGGAACCGGCGTGATGGGTGGGATGATCTCTGCCACTCTGCTGGCGATCTTCTTTGTGCCGCTGTTCTTTGTGCTGGTCCGCCGTCGCTTCCCGCTGAAAGAGAAGCCGCAAGACTAGCGCCCAATAAAAAAGCGGCCACTGAAATCAGTGACCGCCTTGTTTCTGTGTGTGGTAAGAATTCCAGCAAGCGGGATGGTCCTGCTATTCCCGAGGTGGGTTACTTGTTACGTAACATCGCTTCGATAAATTCTTTCCAGGTTCCCATTTCGGTGTCAATCATGATGCCCTCTCTTATTGTGATGGCAATGTTACGCCTTTTTTTTATTCAGGTGAATACGGTTACACCTGTTAACTTTATCGGCAGCAGCACGAAAAACATGAATGTTGCTGATTTTGTAAGCTGACGCACATTTCAGCAACTGACTGAGGCGGTTGAAATTAATTTTTTTTAAGCCCAGCGGTAGACGATTTTATCAACATAGCGAAATTCTTAATGTGCCAATGATGACAAACGTAATGATTGCAGATGAAATTGATAGCGATTACCCACTGAGAAACGGCGCATGGCCGCCGGTTCATTCGGGGCCGTTTCCCGCGTCCGCGCAGATGCCGCAACGGATCACACTATGCTAAACTCGCGCTCTGGCTGCTTTTTTCAGCTTAACGCTCAACATGACAATAAGGATCAGGCGATGTGCACGCAGTGGGTGATGTTCGGGATTAAAAATTGCGACACCATAAAAAAAGCCCGGCGTTTTTTAACGGCGGCGGGTATCGACTATCACTTTCACGACTACCGTGCCGATGGCCTGAGCGAAGCCCTGCTGCAGGCGTTTATCGATGCGCTGGGCTATGAGGCGCTGCTCAACACCCGTGGCACCACCTGGCGCAAACTGCCCGACGCTGAGCGTGAAGCCGTCACCGACGCCAGCAGCGCCCGCGCACTGATGCTGGCCCATCCCGCCATGATTAAGCGTCCACTGCTGCGCACTCCGGATGGCACCCTGCTCGCCGGTTTTAACGAAGCCACCTATCAGAATGCTATCCAGGAGAAGTCATAATATGTTTTGCCCGGTCATTGAGCTGACGCAGCAGCTTATTCGTCGCCCCTCTCTCAGCCCCGATGATGCCGGCTGTCAGGCTCTGCTGATCGCCCGTCTTGAAGCCATTGGCTTTAAGATCGAAACCATGAACATCGACGACACCCTGAACTTCTGGGCCACCCGGGGCGAAGGGGAAACGCTGGCATTTGCCGGCCATACCGATGTGGTGCCGCCTGGCGATGCCAGTCGCTGGATCAATCCGCCGTTTGAGCCCACCATCCGCGACGGCATGCTGTTTGGTCGCGGTGCGGCTGACATGAAAGGGTCGCTGGCGGCGATGGTGGTCGCGGCCGAACGCTTTGTGGCGGCGCGTCCGCATCACAGAGGACGGCTCGCCTTTATGATCACCTCGGACGAAGAGGCCAGCGGGGCCAATGGCACAGTAAAAGTGGTGGAGCGGCTGATGGCGCGCCGGGAACGGCTCGACTACTGTCTGGTCGGCGAGCCCTCCAGCACCGAAGTCGTTGGTGATGTCGTGAAGAATGGCCGTCGCGGTTCAATCACCGCCAACCTGACCATTCACGGTGTGCAGGGCCACGTCGCCTACCCGCATCTGGCAGATAACCCGGTGCATCGGGCGATGCCTGCGCTGAATGAGCTGGTGGCAACCGAGTGGGATCAGGGGAATGAGTTTTTCCCGACGACCAGCATGCAGATTGCCAATGTGCAGGCGGGCACCGGCAGCAACAACGTGATCCCCGGTGAGCTGTTTGTGCAGTTTAACTTCCGCTTCAGCACCGAACTGACCGATGAGTTGATCCGTCAGCGGGTGGCAGAGCTGCTGGATCGTCACCAGCTGCGTTACACCATCGAGTGGAAACTCTCCGGTCAGCCCTTCCTGACCGCACGCGGTAAGCTGGTTGATGCCGTTGTAAAAGCTGTAGCGCACTATAATGAAATTAAGCCACAGCTGCTGACCACGGGCGGCACCTCCGATGGCCGCTTTATTGCCCGGATGGGTGCGCAGGTGGTGGAGCTGGGGCCGGTGAATGCCACCATTCATAAAATCAATGAGTGTGTGAAAGCCTCCGACCTGCAGATGCTGAGCCGGATGTACCAGCGCATCATGGAACAACTGATCGCCTGACGGCGGTTTAAAGGAGCAGCAAATGGAATTTATTAAAGATTACTGGTGGATCCTGGTGATCCTGCTGATGGTTGGCGTGCTGATGAACGTTTATAAAGATCTGAAACGCATCGATCACAAAAAGTTTATGGAGAACAAACCGGATCTGCCGCCGCATCGTGATTTCAACGATAAGTGGGATGACGAAGACGACTGGCCGAAGAAGAAGTAAATGAAAAAAGCCCCTGTGATGCAGGGGCTTTTTTTACATCATCGCGATCACATCATCGTCGCCGGGTTTTGCGCCGCTCAGCGCCTCATCGAAGTAGCGTTTCGGCACCGTATAACGCAGATGATTGAGCGCCAGTTCCATGCTGCGGTGGTCGATAGCGTGGCCCAGATCGTCAACGATATCCAGCGTCACGTCGCCGCCGCGGGCAATCAGACGCTGCTCCGCCTGCTGCGCATGATGCAGCGGGATCTGCTCATCGTAATCACCGTGGATCAGATGGATCGTGGTGCGGGTCGTGGCCTTTTCCGGCAGCGTAATGAACCGCCCGTTAAAGATCACCGCACGACTCGCCAGATCGGCATGCGCCTTAACCCCTTCCAGCACCATACTGCCGCCCTGCGAAAAGCCGATTAAGGCGGTCGCCTCCGACCGCACGCCACTCTTCTTCTGCCAGTGACGCACCGACTCCACGAATTGCGGCATCGCCGCATCCACCCGCTGCTGGATAGTCTGATCGTGCAGGTCCGTTTCACCGAACCACTGACGCACTGCGCCCGGCGAGCCGACGGAGACCACCAGCGCCTCCGGGAAGCTCCTGGCAAACCAGCTGCCGATTTCACCCATTGAATCGGGGTTATCGCCGACGCCGTGGTAGAGCAGAAATAGCTGAGCGGCGGTGGCTGGCTGTTGAACGATTACATATTTCAGTGTCATGTTGACCTCCTGAAGCCACTCTACGCCGCCTGACGCAAAATGACAGGGGGATTATTTGAACCCGCTGGTCGAATTATTTCAACGGCAGGCAGAGCTGCTCCGCTGTCACACCCAGGGAATGGAGTCCGGCTGCAGCTCGCTGACGCAGCACCGCAATCAGCGCTTTACGTCCGCTGACGCCCGCCTGCTGAGCGAGTTCGCTAAGCGCGTCAGGGGTTGTCACCGCCGCCAGCAGCAGTGGATCGGGCACGGCAGCAGCCTCCACCAGACGCTGCAGCACCGGCAGGCTTGCTTCCAGTGGCCGCTGCGCCCAGGCAAAACCGGCGGCCAGCTGAATATCCTGATCGTTCAGGCCGTCATCCGCGACGGTTTCCAGCGTCAGTTCCAGCTCAAGAAAGTGTTGCATCCGTGGCCAGTCGCGCGCCAGCTGCGCGACGGCGCGGCGCTGCAATGCGTTGCCCGCCGCCGAACAGGGCCGCATCGCCATCGCGGCGTAGCAGCCGCTGCTGGCTTCACGCTGGGTACCTATCCGCACCAGCGTAAAACCACAGGCGCGCCAGAAGGCCCAGAGTGAATGAGTGTAGCCGAAGCTGACGGAAAGATAGTCGTGCCCGGCGGCCGCGCTGGCCGCGGCGGCCACCAGCTGCTGCCCGATGCCCTGACGACGGCTCTCCGCCGCCACGGCTATGCGGCTGATCCGCAGCGACCGCAGGGTCGCCGCCTCCGGCAGTCCCGCGTGCGCCGCCAGCGACTGCGCTACCAGATTGCCCCGGGGTCGCCGGGTGCCCGCCCAGACCGCCTGCGCCAGGTCCGGCTCCAGCCCGCCCTCCTCCACCAGCCAGAGCGCGCCCTGCAGGGCGGACAGCGAGCCAGCGCGCCACAACTGCATACCGGGCGCATCCAGCAGGCGGCGCAGATCGAGCGGCGAGGTGCGATAGTGTGCGCTGGTGAGCAGACGGTAAGCGGACTCCAGCGCGCTGAAATCGCCCGGTGCTACCCGCTGCGGCGTGACCGGCGCAGCGGATGCCGGTTCGACCGCCGCCGCATCCTCAAACAGCAGCGCCTGATTCAGCCACTGCTCCAGCGGGTCGGCACGCGACCAGCGCAGAGGCTCATCCAGCGTAAAATAGTGCACGTCCGCCAGTCCGGCGCAGAATTTCAGGATAAAGCCGCGCCCGCTGCCTTCGTAGCCCTGAACGGTGGTCGTCAGCAGAACGCGGGGATAGCGGCCGACCAGCGCCTGCAGCAACGGCGCCGGGATGGCCGCAGCCTCATCCACAATCAGCCACTCCGCCGCGGGCGGCGTCTCCAGCGCCAGCAGCGCATCCGGTGCCATAAAGTGAAACTGCTCAGCGGCAAAGGCAGCCAGCACCGTCGTGGAGGCTCTGGCGGGGGCCGTGACCAGACAGGCACCCGCCTGGCGCGCCAGCATTCCCGCCAGCGCCGATTTACCGCGGCCCCGCGCCGCGGTCAGGACCGCCACACCCGAGGGCATAGCCATTAGCTGATCGAGTATCGCCCGCTGCTGCTGCGGTGCCTGGCAGTGCCATCGCGGCCACGCGGGCCGGGACGGAAACCGGCAGGGCTGATGCTGACGCGCCAGCAGGAGCTGGTCGTCCGCCGTGATGAGCTGTTGCAGATGATGAACAAAATGCGGCGTGGCGATGGGGCTGGCAACGTCCCCCCAGCGCAGGCTGTCACCATCGGGCTGCTGCGGCCACTGATCCCAGGGCGGCACCAGCAGCAGGAGCCAGCTTCCGGCGGTGAGCGTACCAGCCAGCGCCGCGAACGCCTCGGCGTGAAAGCCGTAACGGGCGTCGAACAGGGCATGACGAAATTCACGGCCAAGCAGCGTGCGAACCGCAGCAGGCGGTACGTGCAGAGCCGGTGCGTCAGCCGGATCCGCAAATAGCGGTGCCGGACTGACGATCGGCCAGTCACCCGCGAGCGTGTGACGCCACTCTGCCGCCTGCGATAAACACCAGGCCGGGTCGCCGCTGATCACCGCCAGACGACGCACACCGGCCTGTTCCATCTCCTGCGTCAGACGCTGCAAAGGCATCAGTTGCTGGCGAAGGTGTCGCACTGTCCCGGATTGCCACCGTCAAAACCGCGCTTAAACCAGGTGTAACGCTGCTCGGAGGTGCCGTGGGTAAAGCTGTCCGGCACGACGCGGCCCTGACCTTTCTGCTGCAGCCGGTCATCACCAATCGCCTCGGCGGCATTCAGTGCTTCCTGCAGGTCGCCCGCCTCAAGGATATTTTGCTGCTGCATATAGTGTCCCCAGACGCCGGCAAAGCAGTCTGCCTGCAGCTCCATCTTCACAGAGAGCTGATTGACCTGTTTCTGACTGGCGCCCTGCTGCATCTCACGCACTTTCGGTTCAATACCCAGCAGCTTCTGAACGTGATGGCCCACTTCATGCGCGATGACATAGCCCTGCGCAAAGTCGCCGCCCGCGCCGAGTTTAGTTTTCATCTCGTCATAGAAAGAGAGGTCGATATAGACGGTCTGATCGGCAGGACAGTAGAACGGCCCCATTACCGACTGTCCGGTGCCGCAGCCGGTACGGGTTGCGCCGCGATACATCACCAGTTTCGGGGCGACATACTGTTTATTCATCTGCCGGAACAGTTTGTCCCAGGTATCTTCGGTGGTCGCCAGAATGACTTTGGTGAATTTCGCGGCCTCTTCATCATTGGCGCTGACGCTGCGCGTCTGCTGCTGACTGGTCGGTGCCACCTCGCCCCCCGTCAGCAGCGCGGTCAGGTCGTAGCCGTAATAACCGGCAATGGCCACCACAATCAGAATGACAATGCCACCTTTGCCGCGCGGCAGACGAATCTGACGGCCTCCGCCGCCAAAACCGGACGATTGACCACGACGGTCCTCTACATTGTCGCTTTCGCGACGCCCTTGCCAGCGCATGCTGTATTCCCTCAGACATTTTCAGATGGCATGATTTTAGTTGTGTGACGACGCAATCACCAGCTTTACGCCAAAATGAAAAAGGAGAGCCGGGGCTCTCCTTTTGCGGCGGTGCGCTGGGCAGACTCAGTCGAGTGTGACACCCAGACGCTGCGCGACCGCTTCATAGGCTTCCACCACGCCGCCGAGGCTCTGACGGAAGCGATCTTTATCCATTTTGTCGAGCGTCTCTTTGTCCCACAGGCGGGCACCGTCTGGCGAAAACTCATCGCCCAGCGTCACTTCGCCGTTAAACAGGCCAAACTCCAGCTTGAAGTCGACCAGGATCAGGCCCGCATCGTCGAACAGTTTGCTCAGCACGTCGTTAGCTTTAAAGGTCAGCTCCTGCATACGCGCCAGGTTCTGTCTGCTGACCCAGCCGAAGGTTTCGCAGTAGGATTCGTTGACCATCGGGTCATGCTTTGCATCATCCTTCAGGAAAAGATCAAACAGCGGCGGATTGAGCACCATTCCCTCTTCCACGCCCAGACGTTTTACCAGCGAGCCTGCGGCGCGGTTGCGAACCACGCACTCTACGGGCACCATCTCCAGCTTCTTCACCAGCGCTTCGGTATCCGACAGCAGCGCTTCCATCTGGGTCGGGATCCCCGCTTCCTGCAATTTGGTCATGATGAAGTGGTTAAACTTGTTGTTAACCATTCCCTTGCGATCAAACTGCTCGATTCGGGCGCCATCACCTGCTGACGTATCATTGCGGAATTCGAGTATCAGCAGATCCGGGTTATCGGTGCTGTATACGGTTTTCGCTTTACCGCGATACAACTCAGCTCGCTTTTGCATCTTGTTCACTCCAGACTTGAAATAACGGGTGGTGAGCGGCCAGTGCCGCTGCGGCGATTGCCTTGACGCAATCGTTTACTTCGCCGCGCGCTATTATGCCAAAAACAAAAAAAAAAGGCCGGAGAATCTCCGGCCTGAGGCAACTTTATTTGTTCAGCGCCGCCTGGAACACAGCCACCAGCGCATCGTTCTGCGACTGGGTCAGCACATGCCCTTTCGGGTCGATGAATTGCAGACTGGTGCGGTTGTCGAGATCGCCGACCTGCACCTTGTAATCGCCGTTCGGCAATTCAGGATCTTTCGCGCCAATCTCATCCCATTCGCTGCTGCTCAGTGACTTATAGGTCACCTTCATGCTGCCGGTTGAGCGGGTGGTATCCGTGACTTCCATGCCGACACGCTTCATCGCATCCGGCAGACGCTGCCAGGCCGTGTTGTACGGTGACCGCAGGATCAGCATCGGCAGGCCGGTGTCGTCCGCGCCGCTCTGCACGTCAATCGATCCGGTCACGCGGCCGGAGGCGGCGTTTTCACTGGCCGTTTCGATCTTATCCAGACCGGTACTGAGATCGTTCAGCATCTGTGCGGTGTAACGCTGGATCTGCACCGGCGAAGTGACGGTTTTACCCGCCTGCTGCAGTTCCAGCAGACGCACGGTCACCTGCTGCTGATAGCTCTGGGACTGCACGCTGATCTGGTAACGACCACGATACTGCTGGTCTTCATCGGCGCGGTTCCACTGCACCCAGTCGGTCGTCAGCTGCTGGCCTGCATCATTACGTGAAGCGATAGGGAAGTTGTAAGACTGTACAACGTTAACGAGCTGAGGCCAGACTGAACCCCGGCTGTTTTCAATCATCAGTGCGCCGCTGTTGTTGCTGAACTGTGCGCGGGTGCCGTTCATCAGCGCCAGCGGCTGGGCTGGCGGACGAATGTCGAGCTGTTTGCCGACCGGTGCCTGGCTGGCGGTGCGCGGCACGTCATAGTCACCGCGCTGAACCGGCAGGATCATGCCGGCAGGCGCTTTGAGCTCGCTCAACTGGCTGGCTTCAAGATAAGATTCGTCGCCGCTGACCTGACGTTTATAACGCTGATCGCTGGAACAGGCCGACAACAGCATCAGAGTAGAAAGGCCCACTACTGTGGCGACTGTTGACCGCTTTACTGAGTAATTCATTCAAACTCCCTAAATTATCGCAAACCCGCTTTCACCAGCGCCTGCTCCACTTTCGGCTGGCCGGCTGCAGTCAGTGGCGTCATTGGCAGACGCAGCGTGTCGTTAGCGATTAATCCTAGCTGTTTCGCAGCCCATTTCACCGGGATAGGATTGGGTTCACAGAAAAGCGTCTGGTGCAGGTGCATCAGACGCTGATTCAGGCGGCGAGCCTCGACGAAATTGCCCTGCTGTGCGAGTTGACACAGTTCAGCCATTTCGCGCGCAGCCACGTTTGCCGTCACCGAAATGACGCCTTTGCCGCCCAGTTGCATAAAGTCCAGTGCAGTCGCGTCATCGCCACTGACCAGAATGAAATCGTCATCAACCAGCTCTTGGATCTGACTAACCCGCGATAAGTTCCCGGTCGCCTCTTTGATTCCGATAATATTTTTGATTTCGGCCAGGCGGGCGACGGTTTCCGGCAGCATGTCACACCCGGTGCGCGAAGGCACGTTGTAGAGCATCTGCGGCAGGCTGGTGCTGTTCGCGATGGCTTTAAAGTGCTGGAACAACCCTTCCTGCGTCGGGCGGTTGTAATAAGGCGTGACGGTCAGGCAGCCCACCACACCGGAATGTTCAAAACGCTTCGTCAGAGAGATGCCTTCAGCGGTGGCGTTGGCGCCGGTTCCGGCAATCACCGGAATACGGCCATCGGCCAGTTCCAGGGTCAGCATCACCACATCACCATGTTCTTCATGGCTCAGGGTAGCGGATTCGCCTGTGGTGCCCACGGAAACGATCGCCGCGGTGCCGCTGGCGACATGATAATCAATCAGTTTTTTCAGACTCGACCGGCAGACATTACCGCTGTCATCCATTGGCGTAACGAGTGCAACAATACTTCCCGTAAACATTGGCGATCCCCTCGACAAACAAGTGCTTCATGGTACGTTTTACACTTAGGGAAAAGCAAGCCAGCCTCGCTATTCCCGCGCTTGTCAGCAGTTTTTTTTATGTTTACCTTATGGTTATTAGCGAAAGCAGAGGAAAAGCCATTTTGTCGCCATCTCAGCCCCATCATCTGGTGATCACCGCCCTCGGTGTTGACCGTCCGGGTATCGTCAATACCATTACCCGACACGTCAGCAGCTGCGGTTGCAATATCGAAGATAGCCGTCTTGCCATGCTTGGGGATGAGTTCACCTTTATTATGCTGCTGTCGGGCAGCTGGAACGCCATTACGCTGATTGAGTCGACGTTGCCGCTGAAAGGCGCAGAGCTGGAACTGCTGATCGTGATGAAGCGCACCAATGCCCGGCTGCGTCCGCCAATGCCCGACACCGCGTTTATTCAGGTTGAGGTCGCCGATTCGCCGCATACCATTGAACGCTTTACCGATCTGATCGATAAACATCAGATGAATGTGGCGGAACTGGTGTCGCGCATTATACCCGCGCAGCGCGAATTGCCGCCAACGCTCTATATTCAAATGACAGCCCATTGTCCGACACGGACCAGCGGCACAACGTTTGAGCAGGCGTTTAACGCGCTCTGTCAGGAGCTGAATGCGCAGGGGTCGCTGCGCCTCTATAGCGCATCAGATGCCGACAGCAGCGAATCTGTGAGCGCAGTACGCTAAGCTTGGTCTGTAAGCCGGAGGTATTTCTCCACATGACTGGCGGCTGAGTATGCGGCTATGTGGTGAAATACCCCTGAAGGTGATTTTGCCTCTGGCCGTTTCTGGCCGGATAGTGTATTACCCACAGCCTGAATAAAAAAATGGAGAGATGTGATGAATCCACTGAAAGCCGGAGATACCGCACCCGCATTTAGCCTGCCCGATCAGGATGGTGAACACGTAAATCTGACCGACTTCCAGGGACAGCGCGTTCTGGTCTACTTCTACCCGAAGGCGATGACACCGGGCTGCACCGTGCAGGCGTGCGGTCTGCGTGACAATATGGATGAGTTGAAGAAAGCGGGCGTGGAAGTGCTGGGTATCAGCACTGACAAACCAGAAAAACTGTCACGCTTTGCTGAAAAAGAGCTGCTGAACTTTACCCTGCTCTCAGATGAGAATCATGAAGTCTGCCAGGCGTTTGGCGTCTGGGGTGAAAAAACGTTCATGGGGAAAACCTATGACGGTATTCATCGCATCAGCTTCCTGGTCGATGCTGAAGGCAAGGTTGAAAAAGTCTTTGATAACTTTAAAACCTCGAATCATCATGACATGGTGCTGGAGTACGTTAAGTCAGCCTGATGTTCAGGGGCGCGGCCGTTGAGCCGCGCCCTGCCTGCCCCGCGTTATCCCTGCGCTGCCCCTTTTTCTCGCCCGGACTTCAGGACGCCGCAACAATCACGCAGTTGCGCCCGGCATTTTTCGCCTGATAAAGCGCCGCATCCGCCTGTTTTAAGCTGCCTTCCAGCCCCCCCTCCGCTGACCCGTTCCAGGCCGCCACGCCGATAGAGAGGGTGATCCTGCCGACATCGGTGAGCCACGCTTCTGCGATGCCAAGCCGCACGCGCTCTGCGATGATCTGCGCCTCATCCAGTGACGTTCCCGGCAGCAGCATCAGAAACTCCTCTCCGCCGTTGCGACACACCACATCAGACTGACGGGCGCTGGCCCGCAGCGTGCTCGCCACCTGCTGAATGACCCGATCGCCTACGTCGTGTCCCCAGGTGTCGTTAACGTTTTTGAAGTGGTCGATATCCAGTGCCAGCACCGCAAATGGCTGACGCAGCGTGCGGTAGTACTCCAGCACCGCGTTAAGCCCCCGGCGATTCAGCAACTGGGTCAGCGGATCGGTCTGCGCTTCCGAGTTAAGACGGCCGATTTTATCCTGCACCAGACCGATGCCGGTGAGCAGCGCCCGCTTGACCTGCGCCGCCTCGAAATACCATGCGGTGATGCCGCCAATCTCCTTCGAGACCCCCTGCACATCCATCCGGCTGGCTTTGCGGGCCAGCTGGAAAAGCGGACGGGCAATCAGTCGCGCCAGCACCACGGCGACCAGCAGGGTCAGCAGCGCAAAGGGGACCGAGTTTTTCAGCACTTTCATCAACAGGCCCGAGAGCGGATTCAGCGTCGTATTGATTGGCTTCAGCGCCACCACCGTCCAGCCTGTCGTCGGCACCACTGCAAATCCGGCCAGCTGCATGGATTCCCCGGAGCCGTCGAGTATCAGCGACCCATTGGTCTGCTCGTCACGGGGGCTGACAATGGCGGGCAGAATTTTGCCTATCAGCTGACGATTCTGGTGATAGAGCACCTCATTATTGCTGTCGAGCACATAAACCGTGGTGCCATCCCGGTAGAACTGCTCACCCAGCAGCGCATTCAGAATGCTTTTTTTCTTCAGATAGATCGTGCCGCCGACATAGCCGAGATAGTCGCCATCGGCGCTCCAGATTGGCCAGGAGACAAACACCAGCAGATTATTGGCGGCAGAAAGCGTTGGCTTACTGATGATCGGCTGCCGCAGGGTCAGCGCTTCCCGCGAGGCGTCGCTGGTAAGACGTATTCCCTGCAGCGTCAGTGATTCCGGCGAAATCGCTTTAACCATCCCCTGCGCATCTACCACCGCCACCGAGTTGAAACTGGTGGTCTGTTCACGAAGGCGGTTAACCTCGCTTTTCAGCAGCGCATCATTGTAAAAGTCACGGCTCAGCTGATTGGCGCTGTAATGGAGCTGGGACTGCGCCAGCTGGAAGAAAATTTCGCTGGTGGAAGCCAGCTTGGCGGCATAGGCCCGGTTAGCTTCGAGCGTAGTATCAATCAGCACCTGCCGCTGTACCCGCCAGGTGGCGTAAAGCGTGTTTGCCAGCGTGATGACAATGCTGACAATCACCAGCAGGGCGATCAGATTGCGCAAATCGGCCTTGGGCCGAAAGAGCTTTAGCATGGCGTCGCCGCCCTGAAGAAGAGTGTCATGTCCTGAATGCCTGATTATTTTAATGTGCCAGAAGCCCTGATATCCGGGCGTAAGTCTACACGGTGTCACTCTTTTTGAGCAGCATTAAGACAAATTTTAGCGTACAGAATCCAGATTAGCCCGGCCCTGATTCACGTCTATGCAAGATTGTCAGTACGCCAGGAGAAGGGAGAATGAGTGATGACATCTGACCTTGTCGCTGTCATTGACAACGAACGACAGCCCTCTGCGCGGGCCGGGAACAGATAAGGGAAGCAGGATTGACGAGGGAGCAGCAGGTGACAGCGGCAGTGACGCCGCTGTCAGACGTTTACAGCATCAGGAAGGCGTAGCCGCTGTTTTCCAGTGTCGCCACAGTGGTGCCGCTGGAGATGGTGTGTGTAACCATCGGGTCGATCCAGTTGCGCTCAAGCTGATGAAACGCCACTGA
Organism: Pantoea graminicola; assembly: GCF_048452665.1. Taxonomy (NCBI): domain Bacteria; kingdom Pseudomonadati; phylum Pseudomonadota; class Gammaproteobacteria; order Enterobacterales; family Erwiniaceae; genus Pantoea; species Pantoea graminicola. The sequence goes on from NZ_JBLWSJ010000002.1 coordinate 589,129, forward strand.
CTGGTCGCAGATGGTGACCTGCACGCCCGCTTTTTTCAGTTCGCTAATCAGCTTCAGGTTCGGGTTATCCACGCCGTAGGCTTTGCTGAACTGCGCATTATTCAGGGCTGAAGAAACCGCATCGCCATTAATCGAGACCACAAATTTCAGCTGGTCGAGTGGTACACCCGCCGCATAATAGAGGTTAGTAACGCGTGCCACGCGCTCCAGCCCCAGATTCGGCTTGCGGATATCCCCTTCATTATGGTTGATCTGGAAAACAATTTTATTACTCAGACCAGCGGTGGTGCCGGGTTTAAACGCGGGCGTATCGACATAATGTATTTTTCCGTAGCCTTCAATGGCTGGCGTACTCCAGAAATCAGCAGGCTCAGCTTTATTATCTGCTACTTTGCCGCTGACTTTGTCAAATAACGCCGGCAACTGTAAAACGTTGCCCCCGATAAATCCGGCCACGGCCGCCATGACCACTAACGCTGCTGGACGCATTCACTCTTCTCCCGGTTATTAAAAATATTCATTACATTGCCAGCCACGCGTAGCCCTGATTCTGCAGGGTTGATACGGTGGTCGGACTGGAAAGCGCATGGATGACCGATTTATCAATCCAGTTATTCGGATAGTGATGGAATGCCACAGACTGATCGCAGACTGAGACTTTCACACCCGCCTGATTCAGCTCATTAATCAGCTTGAGGTTGGGATTGTCGATGCCATAAAACTGTCTGAAATGGGCGTTATCCAGCATGGCCGGGGTCGCATCACCGGTGACCGAAACCACAAACTTCAGCTGATCCGCCGGGACACCCGAGGCGATATAGAGATTTACCACGCGCGCCACGCGCTCCAGTCCCAGATTAGGGGCGGTCATGGCGCCGTCGCTGCGGGTGATCTGAAAAACGATTTTATTACTGAGGCCCGCGACCGGTTTAAACGCGGCATCAGGCTCGTAATGAATTTTGCCGTATCCTTCAATGGCGGGTGTGCTCCAGAATCCTTCGGCTTCCTGAGGCTCGGTTGCAAAATGGCGTGAAACTTTGTCATAAATATCGCCACTCTGAGTGACAGCCGCGCCAACGACGCCGCCAATAATGGCGATTAACGCGTAAGAAACCACTGAACGCATATTACTTCTCTCCGGCAAATCAAATAAGGTCTGGCAGATTCAGGACTGAATCTGGTCGGCTATCTATATCACAGCACGGGTATAACTCACGCCTGTGTAAATTCAGGTCAGCACCACAGTGATAACCCGCCAAAATGATTCACCGGCAGAATTAATCGAAAAGTTTCATACAGCGTGAAAAAGGGTATTCTTAGAAATGGCCCTGATGATTCAACCCTTCACCTCACAGTTTCTCGTCATTAAGAAATAAAAAGCAGCCAGGCTTAGCTGGAATAAAAAAAGAGAAAGGGGAATAACGATTTAATTTGTCGATGGCAGAATAAAAGATTTCTGAATTTCTGACGTGACTTTTTCAGAGTAGACCTGGAAAAAACCGTGCCACATTCAATTTTTTTGAGTGAATTTACATAACTTTAAAAAAAGGGCCGGCACCCTTTTTATCCTCACCCAGCATTTTCTGCTCTATTCTGGCGATGCCTGACCGGATCCATTGAATAACCCGCCATTTTCCTCTTCGCTCACGCGGCAATCCCTTCAGGGCTGGTATCGTTTAACTGCCGTTTAGGTTACCGTGATATTCAATTTTTTTCGCCAAAATCCACGATCTTGCACAAATTACGCCGGGCAGCAGGCAGAAAACGCCATTTCTTTCTTTTAGTGCTCTGGTTAAGATAGGGCCGGACTGCTGCGATCGGCGAAATGGGGAACGTTCCCGCTGCGCATCTGTCCATTCTCAGGGCCCCTCTACAGGATTAAGGCATGTTGAACCGGTTAAAGAAAACGCTGATCGCCGCGCTCCTTCCGACACTCATCTTCACGACACTCTCACCGGCTTATGCCGATATCAGTGATTCGCTTCCCGATATCGGCACCACAGCCGGTTCGACGCTGTCGATTAATCAGGAGCTGCAGATGGGCGACTTCTATGTGCGCCAGCTGCGCGCCAGTGCCCCGCTGATTAACGATCCGCTGCTGAATCAGTACATCAATCAGCTGGGCCAGCGCCTGGTTTCGCACGCCGACGCCGTGAAAACGCCTTTCCACTTCTTCCTGATCCAGAACGATGAGCTTAATGCCTTTGCCTTCTTTGGGGGCAATGTAGTGCTGCACTCGGCCCTGTTCCGTTTTACCGAGAATGAAAGCCAGCTGGCGTCCGTGATGGCGCATGAGATCTCACACGTTACCCAGCGCCACCTGGCACGCGCGATGGAAGACCAGAAGCGCAATGCGCCGCTGACCTGGGTCGGCGCGCTGGGCTCAATTCTGCTGGCGATGGCCAGTCCGCAGGCGGGCATGGCCGCCCTGACCGGCACCCTGGCAGGCACACAGCAGGGCATCATCAGCTTTACCCAGGGTAATGAGCAGGAGGCCGACCGTATCGGGATTCAGGTTCTGCAGCGTGCCGGGTTCGATCCCCAGGCGATGCCGAACTTCCTGCAGAAGCTGGCCGATCAGAGCCGCTTCTCCTCAAAGCCGCCTGAGATCCTGCTGACGCACCCGCTGCCCGACAGCCGTCTGGCGGATGCCCGCAACCGGGCGAATCAGATGCGGCCCGTAGTGGTGCAGTCGACGGAAGATTTCTATCTGGCGAAGGTGCGTGCGCTGGGGATGTACCCGACCGGACGCAATCAGCTGACCGACGAACTGCTGAGTCAGTATGCGGGCGGCAATGCCCGTGAGCAGATGGCGTCACAATATGGCAAAGCCATACAGTTTCTGCAGGCGAAAAGCTTTGCCGATGCGAAGCGCATCATGACGCCGTTACTGGCGAAGCAGCCCAACAATATCTGGTTCCTGGATATCATGTCGGACATCGACATCGGCCTGAATCAGCCGCAGCAGGCCATTGCGCTGCTGAGCGCCGCCAGCGGAGCCAAAAACAGCCCGGTGGTCCAGCTTAACCTCGCCAATGCCTATGTCGAAGCGAAGCAGTATGCCAGCGCCAGCCGGATCCTGAATCGCTACACCTGGACCAACAAAGATGACCCCAACGGCTGGGACCTGCTGGCGCAGGCGTCTGCCCAGCAGGGACTGAATGATGAAGAGCTCTCCGCGCGGGCGGAGAGTCTGGCGCTGAATGGTCAGCTCGACCAGGCGATTACCACCCTCAGCAGCGCCAGCGCCCAGGTGCCGCTCGGCAGCCTGAAGCAGGCGCGCTACGACGCCCGTATCGACCAGCTGCGTCAGTTACAGCAGCGCTTTAAACAGTATCAGAAAGGGTAAAATTCACCGCCACAGAAGGAGAATCAGGATGGTGACGATCTATCATAACCCGCGCTGCAGCAAGAGCCGCGAAACGCTGTCGCTGCTTACCGCTCGCGGCATAGAGCCGGAGGTGGTGCTCTATCTGCAGACACCACCTGATCGCGAAACGCTGCAAATCCTGTTGCAGAAGCTGGGGATGCAGAGCGCACGGGCATTGATGCGGACTAAAGAGACGATCTATCGCGAGCTGGCACTCAGCGACAAAAGCGAAAGTGTGCTGCTGGATGCGCTGGTGAATAATCCGGTGCTGATTGAGAGGCCGATTGTAATTAATGGCGACAGGGCACGCATCGGCCGTCCGCCGGAAGCGGTGCTCGACATTCTTTAAAGGCCGAGCGTCTCTTTTACGAATGGAATGGTGAGTTTGCGCTGGGCGCTGATAGAAGCGCGATCGAGCCGATCCAGTGTATCGAACAGGGTGCGCATTTCACGATCCAGCCGCTTCAGCAGGAAACGGCCCACATCTTCCGGCAGTTCAAATCCGCGCAATCCGGCGCGCAGCTGAAGTGCCTGGAGTTTATCTTCATCAGAGAGCGGCTGCAGGCGATAGATCTGGCCCCAGTCCAGCCGTGACGCGAGATCGGGCAGTTGCAGATTAAGCTGACGCGGTGGACGATCGCCGGTAATAAACAGGCGCGTGTTACCGGTTTCGAGGATACGGTTGTAGAGATCGAAGATCGCCATTTCCCACTCCGGCTCGCCGGCAATACATTCGATGTTATCGATGCAGACCAGCGACAGCTGCTCCATCCCTTCCAGCACTTCCGGCACAAACCAGGTACGTTTATCGAGCGGCACATAGCCGACCGCCTCATTGCGCGCTGACATCTCCGCGCAGGCGGCATGCAGCAGATGGCTTCGTCCGCCCCCTTCGCGTGACCAGAAGTAGAGATAGCTGCCATGTTGCTGATTAAGAGCGCCTTTCAGTGCGGCAATCAGAGACGGGTTTTCCCCCGGCCAGAAGCTGGAGAAGGTTTCGTCGTCTGGTAAATAAAGTGGCAATGACAATTGTGCCGGCGTGTTCAGAAGCACCTCAGCAAGAGAACAAGCAAAAAATCGGGGGAAGTCTAACACAGTTTTCAGAAAGAGATGAATGGGGCGTCCCTGCCCCGATCCCGTGACTCAGGCCGGGATCACGGTTCGCGCGGTTCGTCGGCTTCCAGCACCACTTCTTCCGGGCGCAGCAGCGAGATCACACGGAAGATCAGCGCCAGGCCAACACCCACGATCGTCGCCAGCGCCATGCCTTTCAGCTCCGCCGCGCCGATATGCACCTTCGCGCCGCTGACGCCGATGATCAGGATCACGGAGGTGAGGATCAGGTTCTGCGCCTTGTTGTAATCGACTTTAGATTCGATCAGTACGCGGATACCGGATGCGCCGATCACGCCATACAGCAGCAGCGAGACGCCCCCCATGACCGGCACCGGGATCGCCTGGATCACCGCCGCCAGCTTGCCGACACAGGAGAGCAGGATCGCCAGAATTGCCGCGCCGCCGATGACCCAGGTACTGTAGACACGGGTAATCGCCATCACGCCAATATTCTCACCGTAGGTGGTGTTCGGCGTGGAACCGAAGAAGCCGGAGATGACCGTCGATAAGCCGTTGGCAAACATCGAACGATGCAGACCCGGGTCGCGGATCAGATCCTTTTTCACGATATTGGCGGTAACGACCAGATGACCGATATGCTCGGCGATGACCACCAGCGCCGCAGGCAGAATCGTCAGCATCGCCACCCACTCAAAACGCGGCGTGTAGAAGGTTGGCAGGGCAAACCACGGCGCGCGCTCGACGCCGCTCCAGTCCACGATACCCATCGCTGCGGAGAGCAGATACCCCACGACCACCCCAACCAGAATCGGGATGATCGCCAGGAAACCGCGGAACAGCACCGAACCGAATACCGTCACCGCCAGCGTCACCAGCGAGATCAGTACCGTTTTACTGTCGGGCGCACTGCCTTCAGCGGGCAGCAGGCCCGCCATATTGGCGGCCACGCCAGCCAGTTCCAGACCAATGACGGCGACAATCGCCCCCATCGCTGCGGGCGGAAACATCACGTCGAGCCAGCCGGTCCCGGCGCGTCTGACGATCAGTGCCACAATGCAGAACAGCACACCACACAGAATAAATCCGCCCAGCGCCACCTCATAGCCCAGCGGCAGCAGCAGCAACACCGGCGAGATAAACGCAAAACTGGATCCCAGGTAGGCGGGGATTTTGCCTTTACAGATAAAGAGATAAATCAGTGTGCCCACCCCGTTGAACAGCAGCACGGTGGCCGGGTTGATATGGAACAGAATCGGCACCAGCACGGTGGCGCCAAACATGGCGAACAGGTGTTGCAGGCTGAGCGGAATGGTTTGCAGTAACGGCGGTCGTTCACTGACGCCAATGGCGCGACGAGTCATCATTTATCCCCTTAGGTTATCTCTCCCGCCGGTCCGCGCCGCAGCAGCAGGCGCGCCCGTTCCGGGCACTTTTTTTTGCCAAAAAAAAGCCGACTCTCTGGTCGGCTATGCGATTTATTTGGTTCCGAAAATTTTGTCCCCGGCATCGCCGAGTCCGGGAATGATGTAACCCTTTTCGTTCAGCCCCTGATCCACTGATGCGGTGTACAGCTCAACATCCGGATGCGCTTTCTCCAGTGCCGCGATCCCTTCCGGCGCCGCCACCAGCACCAGCACCTTGATGCTGGAGCAGCCAGCTTTCTTCAGCAGGTCGATGGTAGCGATCATAGAGCCACCGGTAGCCAGCATCGGATCGACGACCAGCGCCAGGCGCTCTTCGATGTTAGACACCAGCTTCTGGAAGTAAGGCACCGGCTCCAGCGTCTCTTCATCGCGGTAGACGCCCACCACGCTGATACGGGCGCTGGGAACGTGCTCCAGCACCCCTTCCATCATGCCAAGACCGGCACGCAGAATCGGCACCACCGTGATTTTTTTGCCTTTGATCTGGTCGATCTCTACCGGGCCGTTCCAGCCCTCAATGGTGACGCGTTCTGTTTCCAGATCGGCAGTCGCTTCGTAGGTCAGCAGGCTGCCCACTTCCGACGCCAGCTCGCGAAAACGCTTTGTACTGATATCATGCTCACGCATCAGGCCCAGTTTATGTTTGACCAGCGGGTGTCTGACTTCCACGATCTTCATTGGTGTTCTCCCGGAATGAGTTGAGCTAAAAAAAAATCGCGGGATTATACCGCCTTTTGGACGGCGCGCCACCTCTCCTTGCGCAATACCGCGGCTTTTACAGGGATAAACAGAGGATTGATGAAATTCGTCCGATGCGCAATCCCGGACTCGCAAACGTTTGCCTGCACTGATAGAATTGCCGCGCTTTATTTTAAACCACCAACCGCAACTCGCGTGGGGACCTCGCAGTGACCGACAAAACCTCTCTCAGTTACAAAGACGCCGGTGTTGATATTGATGCTGGTAACGCTCTGGTTGACCGTATTAAAGGCGTAGTGAAAAAGACGCGTCGCCCGGAAGTGATGGGTGGACTGGGCGGTTTTGGTGCGCTTTGCGCGCTGCCGCAGAAATACCGTGAACCCGTGCTGGTTTCCGGCACCGATGGCGTGGGCACCAAGCTGCGTCTGGCGATGGATCTCAAACGTCACGATGCCATCGGCGTTGACCTGGTCGCGATGTGCGTCAACGATCTGGTGGTTCAGGGCGCCGAGCCGCTCTTCTTCCTCGACTATTACGCCACCGGGAAGCTGGATGTGGAAACGGCCTCTGCGGTGATTACCGGTATCGCTGAAGGGTGTTTGCAGTCAGGTTGTGCGCTGGTAGGCGGTGAAACCGCCGAGATGCCAGGCATGTATCACGGCGAAGATTATGACGTGGCCGGGTTCTGCGTCGGCGTGGTGGAAAAGTCAGAAATCATTGATGGCAGCAAGGTGCAGGATGGCGACGTACTGATCGCCCTCGGCTCCAGCGGCCCGCACTCTAATGGTTATTCGCTGGTGCGCAAAATTCTGGAAGTCAGCAACACCGATCCGCTGTCTGAACAGCTGGAAGGCAAACCACTGGCCGACCATCTGCTGGAACCGACCCGCATCTATGTGAAGAACATCCTGAGCCTGATTGAGCAGGTCGATGTGCACGCGATTGCGCATCTGACCGGCGGCGGCTTCTGGGAAAATATTCCGCGCGTGCTGCCTGACAACACCCAGGCGGTCATCGACGAGAAGAGCTGGCAGTGGCCGGCCGTCTTCAGCTGGCTGCAGCAGGCGGGCAACGTCAGCCGTTTCGAGATGTATCGCACCTTTAACTGCGGTGTGGGCATGGTCATTGCCCTGAGTCCGGCCGACGCCGATAAGGCGATTGCGCTGATGCAGGCGGCGGGCGAGAAAGCCTGGAAGCTGGGCGTGATCAAAGCATCTGATGCTGAAGAGCGTGTGGTTATTAACGGATGAAAAAGCTGGTTGTACTGATTTCCGGCAACGGAAGTAACCTTCAGTCCATCCTTGACGCCTGTGCAAGCGGGCGGATTCACGGCAGCGTGGCTGCCGTGTTCAGCAACCGTGCCGCCGCGTATGGCCTGACGCGGGCGCAGGAGGCGGGCGTGCCCGCGCATGCGCTTGCCGCCAGCGACTTCGCCGACCGTGAAGCCTTTGATCGCCAGCTTATCGCGGCGATCGAGGCGTACTCGCCCGATCTGGTTGTGCTGGCGGGCTATATGCGGATCCTCAGCCCCGCGTTCGTCGCCCATTTTCACAATCGCCTGCTGAATATCCACCCTTCTCTGCTGCCGAAATATCCGGGCCTGCATACGCACCGTCAGGCGCTGGAGAATGGCGACAGCGAACATGGCACCTCCGTGCATTTTGTCACCGAAGAGCTGGATGGTGGCCCGGTGATCCTGCAGGCGAAAGTCCCGGTTTTCCCTGGCGATAGCGAAGCGGAGATTACCGAACGGGTTCAGCATCAGGAGCATGCGATCTATCCGCTGGTGATCGGCTGGTTTGTCGAGGGCAGGCTGACGATGCGTGACGGTAAAGCCTGGCTGGATGGCAAACCGCTGCCGCCGCAGGGCTATGCTAACGACTGAGGCGGCGGGGAAAGCCGGTGCTTTCTGGCAGAGTAACGGCGCAGCGAGCCTGAGCAAAGCGGTAAAAAAACGCCCTCGCTCAGCGCAGGCGATGACGTCCCCTCCCTGAAGGCTAACATTTTGCGATGTCTGAAAACGCTCCCGGCGTTTTTATCCCTGGCCCGTCAGTTGCTACTGCGGGCACAGGCTTTTATCGCTTCGATGACATGAGCCGCCCTGAAAGCCGTCTGCCCCCTGCCCCCGACTTAGCCGTAGCGCCCCGTAATATAATCTTCGGTCCGACGCTGTTTCGGCGCGGTAAAGATGCGATCGGTCTCGTCAAACTCCACTAACGTGCCCTGATGCATAAATGCGGTGTAATCGGAGACGCGCGACGCCTGCTGCATGTTGTGCGTCACCAGCACCAGCGTGAAATGCTGCCTGAGCGTGGTCATCAGCTCTTCAATGACCAGCGTAGAGATGGGGTCCAGCGCGGAAGTCGGCTCATCCAGCAGCAGCACTTCCGGCTCAATCGCGATGGCGCGGGCGATCACCAGACGCTGCTGCTGGCCGGTAGAGAGCGTCAGCGCATTCTGCGACAGCTGGTCTTTCACCTCACTCCAGAGCGCCGCCGCCCGCAGCGCCCGTTCGCAGGCTTCGTTCAGCACCCGCCGATCGCGCACGCCCTGCAGACGCAGTCCGTAGACCACATTTTCATAGATCGATTTAGGAAAGGGGTTGGGCCGCTGAAACACCATGCCGACCCGACGGCGCAGCGCCGAGAGATCCTGTTCGGGGCGCAGGATCGACTGCGATCCCAGCAGCACGTCACCCTCGACCCGGCAGTGATCGATCACGTCGTTCATGCGGTTAAAGCAGCGCAGCAGCGTCGATTTACCACAGCCTGAAGGACCAATCAGCGCGGTGATCCTGTTTTTTGGCACCTGCAGCGAAATATCCTGCAGCGCCTGGCGCTCGCCATACCACAGCGACAGATGGTTAACGGTCAGCGCGATATCCGTGTCGGACGTCATAGTCATAGCCTGTTATTGAGTCATAAGACGAAAGCGTTCACGCAGACGGTGACGCAGACCCATCGCCAGCATATTCAGTGAGAGAATAATCAGCACCAGCAGCAGTGCGGTCGCGAAGACCAGCGGACGGTCTGCTTCAATATTCGGACTCTGAAACGCCAGATCGTAAATCTGGAAGCCCAGATGCATAAACTTGCGGTCCAGATGCAGATAAGGGAACACTGCGTCCACCGGCAGCTCCGGCACCATCTTGACCACGCCCACCAGCATCAGCGGCGCGGTTTCCCCGGCAGCACGCGCGACGGCCAGAATCAGACCGGTCAGCATGGCGGGCACCGCCATCGGCAGGACCACGTTCCACAGCGTTTCCGCCTGAGTGGCCCCCAGCGCCAGCGATCCCTGACGCAGGCTGTTGGGAATGCGGGATAGCCCCTCTTCGGTCGCCACAATCACTACGGGCAGCGTCAGCAGGGCCAGCGTCAGCGACGCCCAGAGCAGGCCGGGCGTGCCAAACGTGGGATTAGGCAGCGCGCTGCTGAAAAACAGCCGATCAATCGTGCCGCCAGCCAGCCAGACAAAGAATCCCAGGCCAAAGACGCCATAGACGATGGAGGGCACGCCAGCCAGATTGACTACCGCAATACGTACCAGCCTCGTCAGCGCATGACGCCCCGCATATTCATGCAGCCAGATAGCGGCGACAACGCCCAGTGGCATCACCACCACCGACATCAGCAGCACCATCAGCACGGTGCCGAAGATGGCCGGAAACGCCCCGGATTCGCTTTCCCCTTCGGCGGGTGAATCACTGACAAACCGCCATAACTGATGCAGAAAATGCACTATCTTGCCGCTCAGCGTCATGGCGTTCGGCTGCCAGCTGTCGACGATTTCGGTCAGCGGGATCGCATGTTCAGTGCCCTGGACATCACGCAGGATGAGCTGATCACGCTGACTCTGCAGTTGCAGAGCCGCGAGCGTCTCGCTCAGCTGATTAAAGCGGCGCTGCAGGGCGGCCTGATTGGCCTGATATTCCGATTCGGCCTGCAGATCGAAGCGCCCGGCAGCGCGGTTTCTGGCTGCCTGCTCGTCAAGATCTTCACGCTGGTTATTCAGGCGCGCCATATCGACCCGACGGATCTGATTCGCCTGCCGCACCAGCATCTGTACCTGCCCCAGCCGCTGATGCAGCAGCGCATCGGGATGCTGTGCGGTTAACTCTTCATTGTCCTCCCGCAGGCCGACAAACCAGCCATAGGCCAGGCCGTGGCTGCGCCGCTGCAGCACCATGACCTCCGCTGGCTGGCTGACCTTCGCCGCACTCCGGCTGTAGATGACCCGGAAGTCTGGCGCATCCCAGTCGCGGTTACCGGTTTTCACCAGGTAGCGGTGAACCTGCCCGCCGCTATTGCCCTGTTCATCGGCCGGAGCCGGAAAGTGACGCTGATGATCCAGGGTTTCGCCCAGCAGGCGCGTCTCGCCGCCCGCTGGCTGGCTGAACGTATACAGATCCACCCGCTGCGGCCAGAAGGCACGCACCCCCTGCCAGGCCAGCAGCCCGATCAGCAGCGTAAAGGCCAGCAGGCAGACCGCTACGGCCCCGGCGGTTAACCAGCGCCAGCGGTCGTTCTGTCGCATCGCCTTCATGCCTGCTCCTCCTGCTGACTGTAACGCTGGCGCAGCCGCTGACGGATCAGTTCGGCCACGGTGTTGATCACCAGCGTAAAGATCAGCAGCATCAGGGCGCTGAGAAACAGCACGCGATAATGGGCACTGCCCGCCACCGCTTCGGGCATCTCGATAGCGATATTCGCCGAGAGCGCGCGCAGGCCGCTGAACAGTCCGCCTTCGCTCTGCGGCGTATTACCGGTGGCCATCAGCAGAATCATGGTTTCGCCCACGGCCCGCCCCAGCCCGATCATCAGCGCGGCAAAGATACCGGCCGAGGCACCGGGCAGGACGACGCGGGTCAGGGTCTGCCACGGCGTGGCCCCCAGCGCCAGCGACCCCTGTCCCAGGGCGGCCGGGACGCTGAACAGGGCATCTTCGGAAAGCGTAAAAATCAGGGGCACCAGCGCAAAGCCCATCGCCAGCGCCGCGACCAGCAGATTGCGCTGCTCATAGTGGGGCAGCCAGTCGCCCGCATCCGGGATAAACAGCGTGGGCAGCCACAGCGTCAGCAGCGTGACCAGCAGCAACAGCGGCAGCAGAATCAGCACCTCACGGCCCGGCCGCCGCCAGCGCGACGGTAAGCGGGCGCTGAGTATGCCGCACAGCAGTAGCGTGCCCGCCAGCGTCAGCGGCAGCAGCAGGACGCCCACCAGCGCCTGTCCGATATGCGGCGCCAGCCAGATCCCGGCAATCAGCCCCACCACTACGCTCGGCAGCGCGCCCATCATCTCGATAGCTGGCTTTACCCAGCGCCGTAATCCGGGCGACATGAACCAGGCGGTGTACATCGCCGCGGCCAGCGCCAGCGGTGTGGCAAACAGCAGCGCTAAGCTGGCCGCTTTTAACGTTCCTGTCACCATCGGCATCAGACTGAATTTTGCCTGATAGCTGTCGCCCGCCGCAGTGGACTGCCAGACCCAGTCCGGTCCGGGATAATTTTCATACCAGATTTTTTGCCAGAAACTGCGCCAGGTGACGTCCGGCCAGGGATTATCCAGCCGCAGGCGCTGCCAGCTTCCCGCCCGCTCAATCAGCAGGCTGTCGCCCTGAGGTGAAAACTGCGCCTGCACAATGCCAGGCGCCAGCTGACGCTCCAGAATCGGGCCAGGCTGCTTACTGGCAAAGAGGCGTAACAGCCCCTGCGGGCTGATCGTCGCAAATACCCGCCGTTGTGATTCTGTCACCAGCAGCGTGCCGTCGTCGCTGCGGCTGTCGGCAAACGTCCGGATACGCTGCAGGCGCGGCCCCTGCTCGCTGGCGACAGCGAACCACTGTGTCACGCCGGTGCGATCCTGAATCAGCAGACTTCTGCCGCCCACCAGCAGATGCAAACTTTGCGGGCGCTGCGGCAGCGTGTGGGTTTCGCGCAGATGCGCCCGATCGTCATCCAGTTGCCAGACGCGCAGCAGGCTGCCCTCCGTGGTGTAGAGCAGATCGCCTGAGGGAGAGAGAACCAGCAGATCCAGCTGATCCTGAGGCAGTGAGAACACTGAGGCCTGGCGATCGGTGCCCAGCGTCAGCACCCGCAGTCCGGCACCCGTGAGCGCCGCGATACGCCACTGACCGGCCTGGCGCGTTGCCAGCGCCATCTTTGTCACCGCACCCTCGGGCAGATGAAAGGGTTTGTCGCCCAGCGGAAAATGCCACTGCCCGTCAGTGGTGGGCTGTAACAGCGTCAGCGCGCCCTGCATGTTCAGCAGCAGCGTCTGTTCATCACTGCTCCGCACCACCTCATCGGGCGGCGGCGTCAGCGCCAGCGCCGGTTCAGCAGGCTGACCATCCAGCGGAATAAAACGCGCAGCGCCCTGGCTGCTGATACGCCAGCCTATCCGGCCCAGATTGCCTGTTGCGACAGCAGGCGCACGATCCCAGAGCTGCTGGCTGGGCATCACTTGCACGCCCGGCGCACTGAAGAGCGGAAGCACCACGCCAATCAGCCAGCAAAACAGCAGCAGCATTAACAGCAGGATCGCCACGCCACAGCAGGTGATCAGCCGCCGCGTCAGCCGATCAACGGCACGACGCTTACGATCGCTGAATTGGACAGGAATGTGGTTTACGCTCATGCGGTTCCGGTAGCAGGCTAAAATAAGCCGCTATGTTGCCCGTAGCCGATTGATAAGACAACTGCTGGCGTTGGACAACGCTGCCATACTCTCGCCATAATGTTTGTGGATACTGGATCTTCAGTCCTGCAACCGCTAAATGGAGTGAGAATGGGTCAGGTAAAGCTTTACATTGAAAAAGAATTAAGCTGGTTATCTTTTAATGAACGGGTTTTGCAGGAAGCCGCAGACAAAAGCAATCCACTGATTGAGCGGATGCGCTTTCTGGGCATCTACTCCAACAATCTCGACGAATTTTATAAAGTGCGGTTTGCCGATCTGAAACGCCGCATTCTGATTGGTGAAGAGCAGGGTTCCGCCAGTACGCCACGCCATCTGTTCAAGAAAATCCAGCAGCGGGTAATGAAGTCCGATCAGGAGTTTGATGCGCTCTATAACGAGCTGCTGCTGGAGATGGCGCGCAATCAGATCTTCCTGATCAACGAACGTCAGCTCTCCCTTAACCAGCAGGCGTGGCTGCGCCACTATTTCAAGCATGAACTGCGTCAGCATATCTCGCCGATTCTGATCACGCATGAAACCGATCTGACCGAATTTCTTAAAGATGATTACACCTACCTGGCGGTAGAGATTATTCGCGGTGACGACATCCGCTATGCGCTGCTGGAGATCCCGTCCGATAAGGTGCCGCGCTTTATTAACCTGCCGGCAGAGCCGCCGCGTCGCCGCAAGCCGATGATCCTGCTGGATAACATTCTGCGTTACTGCCTGGATGACATTTTCAAAGGTTTCTATGACTACGACGCGCTCAACGCCTATTCAATGAAAATGACGCGTGACGCGGAGTACGATCTGGTGACGGAGATGGAGTCCAGCCTGCTGGAGCTGATGTCCTCCAGCCTCAAACAACGTCTGACTGCAGAGCCGGTGCGCTTCGTCTATCAGCGCGATATGCCGGAGGCGATGGTCGAATTACTCTGCCACAAACTCTCTATCTCGAATTTTGACTCCATACTGCCGGGTGGCCGCTACCACAACTTCAAAGATTTTATCGGCTTCCCGAACGTCGGCAAAAACAACCTGATCAATCGACCGCTGCCGCAGATTCGTCACATCGGCTTCGATGGCTTCCGCAACGGCTTTGATGCGATTCGCAACCGCGACGTGCTGCTCTACTATCCCTATCACACCTTTGAACATGTGCTGGAACTGCTGCGTCAGGCGTCGTTTGACCCCAGCGTGCTGGCGATCAAGATCAACATCTACCGCGTTGCGAAACATTCGCGCATTATGGATGCGATGATCCATGCCGCCTATAACGGCAAAAAGGTTACGGTGGTGGTGGAGCTGCAGGCGCGCTTCGATGAAGAGGCCAATATCTACTGGGCCAAGCGCCTGACCGAAGCGGGCGTTCACGTTATCTTCTCCGCGCCGGGTCTGAAGATCCACGCCAAGCTGTTCCTGATCTCGCGCCGCGAAGGCGAAGAGATTGTGCGCTACGCGCATATCGGCACCGGTAACTTTAACGAGAAAACCGCGCGACTCTACACGGATTACTCTCTGCTGACGGCGGACGCACGCATTACCAATGAGGTGCGTCGGGTCTTCAACTTTATCGAGAATCCCTACCGGCCCGTCACCTTCGATCATCTGATGGTGTCACCACAGAACTCGCGCCGGATGCTGTATGAGCTGATCGACACTGAAATCGCCAACGCCCAGCAGAATAAGCCTTCCGGCATTACTCTGAAAATCAACAATCTGGTGGACAAAGGGCTGGTTGATCGGCTTTATACAGCCTCCAGCGTAGGGGTGAAGGTGAATCTTCTGGTGCGCGGAATGTGCTCGCTGATCCCGGATCTGCCCGGGATCAGTGAAAATATTCGCGTCATCAGTATTGTTGACCGTTATCTGGAACACGATCGCGTCTATATTTTTGAGAATGGCGGCGATAAAAAGGTGTTCCTCTCCTCCGCTGACTGGATGACGCGTAACATCGATTACCGCATCGAAGTGGCCGTGGCGATCCTCGATCCCCGCATCCGGCAGCGCATACTCGACATTATTGCGATTCAGTTGAGTGATACGGTGAAAGCCCGCATCGTTGATAAAGAGCTGAGTAATCACTACGTCCAGCGCGGCAACCGTCGTAAAGTGCGCTCACAGCTGGCGATATATGATTACATCAAGAACCTGGAACAACCTGAATAAATCCTATGCCAATTTCTCATAAAAGTACGCCAAAACCCCAGGAGTTTGCGGCGATTGACCTGGGCTCGAACAGTTTCCACATGGTGATCGCGCGGGTTGTCGATGGTGCGATGCAGGTACTGGGGCGCCTTAAGCAGCGCGTTCACCTGGCTGATGGTCTGGATGCACAGCACAACCTCAGTGAGGAAGCGATGGAGCGCGGGCTGGCCTGTCTGGCCCTGTTCGCCGAGCGCCTGCAGGGGTTCAGCCCCAGCAACGTGACGATCGTCGGCACCCATACGCTGCGTGAAGCGGTGAACGCCGAAACCTTCCTGCAGCGCGCTGCCGAGGTGATCCCCTACCCTATCGAGGTGATTTCGGGCCATGAAGAGGCACGTCTGATCTTCATGGGCGTGGAGCACACGCAGCCGGAGAAAGGCCGTAAGCTGGTGATCGATATCGGCGGCGGCTCCACCGAGCTGGTCATTGGCGAGGATTTTGAACCCCAGCTGGTCGAGAGCCGCCGTATGGGTTGCGTCAGCTTCGCCCAGCTCTATTTCCCGAAAGGCGAAATCAGCCGTGAAAACTTCCGTCGAGCCCGTTTAGCGGCGGCGCAGAAACTGGAAACACTGGCGTGGCAATATCGTCTGCACGGCTGGCAGTATGCGCTGGGCGCCTCCGGAACCATCAAAGCCGCCTGCGAAGTGCTGCAGGCGATGGATGAGAAAGAGAAGCTGATTACGCCGGAGCGCCTCGACAAACTCTATGACGAGGTGATGAAACACAAATCCTTTGCGGCCCTGAGTCTGCCGGGCCTCTCCGAAGAGCGCAAAGGGGTGTTTGTGCCGGGGCTGGCAATTCTGTGTGGTGTGTTTGATGCGCTGGCGATTCGTGAGCTGCGCCTCTCCGACGGCGCGCTGCGTGAAGGCGTGCTGTATGAGATGGAAGGCCGTTTCCGTCATCAGGATATTCGCAGCCGGACCGCGCAGAGCCTGGCGAACCACTACGCCATTGACAGCGATCAGGCGCGTCGTGTGCTGGAAACCACCGAGCAGCTCTATCTGCAATGGCGCGAGCAGAACCCGAAACTGGCGAACCCGCAGCTGGCTGCCCTGCTGAAATGGGCGGCGATGCTGCATGAAGTGGGTCTGACCATCAATCACAGCGGCCTGCAACGCCACTCGGCCTATATCCTGCAAAATACTAATCTGCCAGGCTTCAATCAGGATCAGCAGATGCTGCTGGCGGCGCTGGTGAGATTCCACCGTAAAGCGGTGAAGCTTGATGAGCTGCCGCGCGTCACGCTGTTTAAGAAAAAGCAGTTTGTGCCGCTGATTTTCCTGCTGCGCCTGGGTACGCTGCTGAATAATCAGCGCCAGGCCACCACCCGTCCCGACTCCTTAACCCTGAAGTGTGATGATGGCCACTGGACGCTGGTTTTCCCGGCGGGCTACTTCAGTCAGAACAACCTGGTCCAGCTCGATCTTGAACGCGAGCAGGTTTACTGGAATGACGTCACGGGATGGAAACTGATCCTCGAAGAAGAAGCCTGATTACCCGGGCGCCTGGCGCCCTTTTAACTGAACTGAAGACGATGACACAACCAACCGCACCGATTTCAGGCGATAACTATTTCGCCGAAACCTATGGCCTGACGCCGCCCCACTCCGAAGTGGTGGCGGCGCTGCCTCAGCTGACCGTCGGCAAGGCACTTGATCTGGGCTGTGGCGTGGGCCGCAATACGCTGTTTCTGAACCAGCACGGTTTTGACGTTACGGCGTGGGATCATAACCCGCAGAGCCTGGCGCGCCTGCAGTCGATTATTGAGCAGGAGGCGCTCAGTGGCATTCATACTGAGCAGCGTGACCTGAATAATACCCGCTTCAATGGCGGCTTCGACTTTGTGCTGTCGACCGTGGTGATGATGTTTCTGCAGCCGCAGACCATCCCTCAGCTGATTGCCGATATGCAGGCCTGCACCGTCAGAAATGGGTATAACCTGATTGTTGCGGCGATGAACACGCCGGATATGCCCTGCCCGTCCGATTTCGCCTTTGCGTTTAAGTCGGGCGAACTCAGTCACTACTACCGCAACTGGCACATCGTAAAGTACAACGAGCATCCCGGCCAGCTGCATCGCACTGACGAAAATGGCAACCGCATTACCTGCCGTTTCGCTACGCTGCTGGCGCAGAAGGCGAGCTACTGATCTTTATTTGCTGTTTTTTTCTACAGCGATTGATTTCATCAGGCGACTGTGACTAAATATTGCAGTCGCCCTGCATGGGTCATCACAGGAACCACCCCGCGTGAACAGCGCTATTTCTCCCCGAAGACGTCAGAAAACCGGCACCATGACCCGTATTGTGTTGCTGATCAGTTTTATCATTCTTTTTAGCCGCCTGATTTTTATCCTGCCTGCTGCCTTTGAGCACCATCAGCAACAGAAAACGATCCCCGAGCCGGTTGTCATCACAACAGGTGATACGCGCTAACGAATCGTGATTTTTTCGCCTGAAATCTGAACATAATCCGGACAACCGGACGCATTTCTGCACCCCTTTTTCAGGCGAAACGCTACACTTCGTGCTGGTGCTTTCAGACTAAAGGGATAAATTGTGTCTGCCTCTCACTCTCAACGTTTAAGTGAAATACGTCATCGCATTCTGACGCTGCTGCTCAACGAGCACGATCTGGTTGATGCGCTGCTGGAGAAATCCGGCGATTTCAGCCCTGAGCAGCAACGTGAAAATGCGGCCCGGCGCGATGCGCTGGAACAGGACATTCTGCAACTGCACGCCGCTGACCTCGCAGATATTCTCGAAGCCTTGCCCGAGGAGGAACGTCAGGCGCTGTGGCGACTGGTGCCGAATGAACGGCGCGGCCATGTGCTGGTAGAAGCCTCTGAAACGGTCTGGGCCAGCCTCACCGAAGAGATGAGCGACCGCGATATCCTGCGTGCCATCCAGCCGCTGGACATCGACGATCAGGTCTGGCTGGCGCGTTATCTGCCTCGCGACCTGACCGGACGCCTGCTGGCGACCGTCGAGCCTGCGCTGCGTGCCCGTATGCTGAGCATGGTGCAGCTTGACCGTGACCGCGTGGGCCGGGTGATGGATTTCAATATTCTGACGGTGCGCGAAGATGTCACGCTGGCGACCGTGCAGCGTTTTCTGCGCAAGCGCAAAAGCATGCCTGGCGGTACCGATAAACTCTTTATTACCAATAAACAGAATCAGCTGCTGGGCGAGCTGATGCTGACCGATATCCTGCTCAACAAGCCTACCACGCAGGTCAGCGACGTGATGAATCCGCGGCCGACCACCTTTCAGCTCAATGACAAAGCCGAAGATGCGGCCAGCGCCTTTGAACGTTATAACCTGATCTCTGCCGCCGTCACTGATGCAAAGGGCAAACTGATTGGCCGTGTCACCATCGAAGACATCATCGACCTGGTGAATGCCGAAAACGAAAGCAACATCCGTAAAATGGGCGGTATCAGTCAGGAAGAGGATGTCTTCGCGCCGGTCCGCAAATCGGTGCGTAAACGCTGGGCCTGGCTGGCTATCAACCTCTGTACCGCCTTTGTCGCCTCCCGGGTCATCGGCCTGTTTGAAGGCACCATTTCCCAGATCGTGGCTCTGGCAACGCTGATGCCGATCGTCGCCGGTATCGGCGGTAATACCGGCAACCAGACCATCACCATGATTGTGCGGGCGCTGGCCTTACATCAGGTTGAACCGGGTAACTTCTCGTTTCTGATCGTCCGTGAACTCGGCGTCGCGCTGATTAACGGCCTGTTCTGGGGCGGCATCATGGGCGCCATTACCTGGCTGATGTATGACAATATGGCGCTCGGCGGCGTGATGATGCTGGCGATGGCGCTGAATCTCCTGCTGGCCGCACTGATGGGCGTCCTGGTGCCGCTGGTCATGACCAAAATGAAGCGCGATCCGGCGGTGGGTTCCAGCGTCCTGATCACCGCGCTGACTGATACCGGCGGCTTCTTTATCTTCCTGGGTCTGGCAACACTTTTCCTGCTGCCGCACTGATCAGGCCTGTACGCCATAGCGTTGCAGCGACCCGCTGAGATTGCGCTGCCGGGTGACCCGGGCCAGCTCGCGGGTTGCGGCAGGCAGCGCATAGTCACCGCGCTGGCTCAACCACTCCAGCACATCTGACAGGTGCCAGATGGCGGTTTTGCCGTCATGCACTGGCAGCGGAAAGGGCGGACGATGGCTGAGCATCAGCTTGCGCATATTTTGCCGGGTCATGCCGACCATCTCTGCTACATCGGTTAAGCCGACGAAATCGGGTGCGGCCTCCACCAGCGTCGCGCCCGGGATGGCACGCTGCACATCCTCTTCCGCCTGAATCAGCGCCGCCGCTGCGGAGTCCGCTTCCCGGGTAAACTCCAGGGCGATCCGGCCTGGCATCCCCAGGCCGATCAGCGCATCATCACAGCCTGCCGCGGCCAGCGTTTCCAGCATCGCGTCTGCCGGCTCATGCCCGTCCGGCAGGCTGAACCGCAGTGTAAAACAATATTCCATATGCCTCTCCTTGTGCTGCATCAGGACTTCAGATAGTGACAGTTATCGACCACCCGCCGCAGTGCGCAGGCATGCTGATGTGCATTTCCGGGTGTGCTCCAGATACAGGTCAGACAAAATTCCCCGCATCGGCACGTCAGCAGATTTTTCGGGCAGTACATCTTTCCCCAGGCGTGATGGCCACTGGTAACCACCAGCCAGCCATGAGATTCGGCGTAACGCAAAGCCGTCTCGATCTCTTTGTTGGGATGCCGTTTCCTTGCCATATTTTTTCCCTAGCATGACGCTGAACTGAATAGTTGTCAACTGACAACTCAGTGAAAATATCTTCGTGCGGCTCAGCATGCGCAGACTTTTTCTCACAGTAAAACAGCCAGGGTATAAACTGGAAAACGGTACGCAAAAAATCATCAGTGCCACTTTTTACATGGCGTCATCAACAGCAAACAGCGGAGGCAGGATGTTTAAAGCAGAGGATTTTGTTCAGTCGAAAACCGGCGGCCCTAAAATGCAGGTGCTTCGGGTAGAAGGCGACACCCTGTGGTGTGCACGGGTGGATGATGCGACAAAGAAGGAGATTGAAGTCAAAGCAGACAGAGTCAACCTCTATCACGAAGAGGGTGACTTTGGCGTCTGCTGAAGTGAAATGGCCCCTGTCGGGGCCTGACCATCAGGGCTTATCCTGCTGAAGATTGTCATTGCCCAGCCCGCCAATGAACGGCAGCCGCAGCCGGAACGGCATGAAATCAAGCCCCATATTCAGCCCCAGCAGATTCACTTCAAACCCCTCTTCCGCGCCCAGCGTCACGCCCGCCACACCCAGAATCGACACCTGCACGCCGCGCCCGGAGGGTGGCAGCCCGACCGGACGCCACAGTGGCCGGTAATCTTTACCCAGCGCGTTGGCGGGCAGATCAAGCTTCAGAGCTGGCACTTCCCGGCCGATATGCGCCAGGAAGGTGTTGCTGTTCGGCCCTGGCCAGGCGTGGTAAGTGTTCGGCCACGGATAAGATTGAATCGCGGCCTCAATCTGCGGGATCATCGCCTGCGCTTCCGGCCCACGGTGATCCACCAGCAGCCTGGGTTTTGCGCCATACCAGTAGCCATCCGGCAGGTTAGTGTTGCGGCGAACTTTATCGCCGCTGCCCCAGCTGATCACTTCATAGCGCGTGTAGCGCGTTTCACCGGCACGTTTGAAGATGATCCAGGGATGCACCGCTACCCGCCCTTTCCAGCCATAGGTCGGCGCGGCGTAGACCTGAACGATAGCCAGGCTGTATAGCGCGCGCGGGTCGGGCGCAATGCCGGCCGAATCGCGGCGGGCCGTTGCCCAGCCGCCCGACTCTGCGGTTTCGCCGTGACGCGTCGCCTGCGCGATGCTGGCACCCAGCGACAGCAGCAGTACGGCAACAAAAAACAGGCTGAACACTTTCAGTGAGAGCATGACAACATTCCTGATGGCGTAAGGATCACGAAGCGCCCGATCAGCAGGCATTTCAGTAAGCGGCTTGAGGATACGGATTATCAAAGCGGCGGATAAAAGCGGGACACAACAAGTGGCAGGTGCAGGCTTTTACTGCAGGGAGAATAGCGTATTTCCTGGCAAAGTGAACAGAAAACCGTCAGTGGCCGGTGTGGATGTGCTGAAAGGTTAAAACGGGCGTGGCGGGAGATTAAGCCGGTAAAAAAGCCCGCGGGTCTGCGGGCTTCAAAAGGGTCAGGCGTTAATCCGCCGGTGAGGGATTATTCCCACTCAATCGTTGCCGGTGGCTTACCGCTGATGTCATACACCACGCGGGAGATACCGTCGACTTCGTTGATGATGCGGTTAGAGACACGGCCCAGGAACTCATACGGCAGGTGCGCCCAGTGAGCAGTCATAAAGTCGATGGTTTCCACCGCACGCAGCGAGACAACCCAGTCATATTTGCGACCATCGCCCATCACACCAACCGAACGGACCGGCAGGAAGACGGTGAATGCCTGGCTGACTTTGTTGTAGAGATCCGCTTTGTGCAGCTCTTCGATGAAGATGGCATCGGCACGACGCAGCAGGTCGCAATACTCTTTCTTCACTTCGCCCAGCACACGCACGCCCAGACCCGGACCCGGGAAGGGATGACGGAACAGCATGTCATACGGCAGGCCCAGCTCCAGACCAATCTTGCGCACTTCATCTTTGAACAGCTCTTTCAGCGGCTCAACCAGGCCCATCTTCATCTCTTTCGGCAGGCCACCGACGTTGTGGTGCGATTTAATGACGTGCGCTTTACCGGTGGCCGACGCCGCCGACTCAATCACGTCAGGGTAGATGGTGCCCTGCGCCAGCCACTTCACGTCCTGCAGCTTCAGCGCCTCTTCGTCGAACACTTCCACAAAGACGCGACCGATGGTTTTACGCTTCGCTTCCGGATCGTCGATGCCAGCCAGCGCGTCCAGGAAGCGCATTTCGGCCGGGACATGGATGATGTTCAGACCAAAGTGGTCGCCGAACATATCCATCACCTGCTGTGCTTCATTCAGGCGCAGCAGGCCGTTGTCCACAAATACGCAGGTCAGACGGTCGCCGATCGCACGATGCAGCAGCATCGCGGTTACGGAGGAGTCCACACCGCCGGACAGACCGAGGATCACTTTGTCGTTGCCCACCTGCTCACGCAGGCGCTCAACCGCATCTTCGATGATTTTGGCGGGCGTCCACAGGGCTTCACATTCACAGATGTCGATGATGAAGCGCTCCAGCATCCGCAGACCCTGGCGGGTATGGGTGACTTCCGGGTGGAACTGCACGCCGTAGAAGCGCTTCTCTTCGTTGGCCATGATGGCAAACGGACAGGTTTCTGTGCTGGCAACGGTCACGAAGTCTGCCGGGATAGCCGTGACTTTGTCACCGTGGCTCATCCAGACATCCAGCAGCGGTTTACCGGCGGCGCTTATCGCATCTTCGATATCACGAACCAGGGCGCTTGGCGTGGTCACTTCCACCTGCGCATAACCAAACTCACGCTCGGTTGAGCCCGCCACTTTACCGCCCAGCTGCATCGCCATGGTCTGCATACCGTAACAGACGCCCAGCACCGGCACGCCCGCGTTGAAAACATATTCAGGCGCGCGCGGGCTGTTCAGCTCGGTGGTGCTTTCCGGACCACCGGAAAGGATGATGCCGCTTGGGTTGAACTGGCGGATCTGCTCTTCGGTGACATCCCATGCCCAGAGTTCACAATAGACGCCGAGTTCGCGCACGCGGCGTGCGACCAGCTGAGTGTATTGTGAGCCGAAATCGAGAATCAGAATGCGGTGCTTATGGATATTTTCCGTCGTCATTGAGGGTTTTCCAGAACGGTGACTTGAACAATAAAAGCGCCCGGCTAAAGCCGGGCGGGAAATCGGGATTATGAACCCATGCGGTAGTTCGGTGACTCTTTGGTGATGGTCACATCATGCACATGGCTCTCATTGATGCCCGCGCCGCTGATGCGGACAAACTCCGCTTTGGTACGCAGGTCGTTAATGGTCGGGCAACCGGTCAGGCCCATGCACGAACGCAGTCCGCCCATCTGCTGATGAACGATCTCTTTCAGACGGCCTTTATAGGCTACGCGGCCTTCGATACCTTCCGGCACCAGTTTGTCGGCAGCGTTATCGGTCTGGAAGTAGCGGTCAGATGAGCCTTTGGACATCGCGCCCAGTGAACCCATACCGCGATACGATTTGAATGCACGGCCCTGATAAAGTTCGATCTCACCCGGAGACTCTTCGGTTCCTGCCAGCATCGAACCGACCATCACACAGGATGCGCCAGCAGCGATCGCTTTCGCGATGTCACCAGAGAAGCGGATACCGCCATCGGCAATCACCGGAATCCCGGTGCCTTCCAGCGCGGCGACGGCATCAGAAACGGCCGTGATTTGCGGTACACCCACGCCGGTCACGATACGGGTCGTACAGATAGAGCCTGGGCCGATACCTACTTTCACCGCGCTCACGCCCGCTTCAACCAGCGCCAGTGCGCCCGCACCGGTCGCCACGTTACCGCCAACGATCTCCAGATCGGGATATTTTGCACGGGTTTCACGGATACGTGACAGCACGCCTTCGGAGTGGCCGTGAGAAGAGTCAATCAGCAGCACGTCAACGCCCGCCGCGACCAGCGCATCGATACGCTCTTCGTTACCGGCACCCGCACCGACAGCCGCACCGACGCGCAGACGACCCTGCGCATCTTTACAGGCGTTAGGTTTACGTTCGGCTTTCTGGAAATCTTTAACGGTGATCATGCCCAGCAGGTGGAAGCTGTCATCCACCACCAGCGCTTTCTCGACACGTTTTTCATGCATTTTGTGCAGAACAACGTCGCGCGCCTCGCCTTCTTTCACCGTGACCAGGCGATCTTTCGGGGTCATGACGGCAGAAACAGGCTGAGAAAGATCGGTCACAAAGCGCACGTCACGACCGGTGATGATCCCCACCAGTTCGTTGTCGCCGTTCACCACCGGATAGCCCGCAAAGCCATTACGCTCGGTCAGCGCTTTGACGTCAGACAGCGGCGTGGTCGGCAGAACGGTCTGCGGTTCGGTAACGACGCCGCTCTCGTGCTTCTTCACCTTGCGCACTTCATCTGCCTGGCGTTCGATTGACATGTTTTTATGGATGAAGCCCAGACCGCCTTCCTGTGCCAGCGCAATCGCCAGGCCCGCTTCGGTTACGGTGTCCATGGCGGCGGAGAGCATCGGAATATTTAAACGGATATTTTTGGTCAGCTGCGTGCTGAGGTCGGCCGTGTTTGGCAGGACGGTGGAGTGAGCAGGAACGAGCAGAACGTCGTCAAAAGTGAGTGCTTCTTTAGCGATTCTTAACATGGCAATACTCCACCTCGGGTGATTGAGATTAGATAAAATATTGCCGCGGCATTATACAGGCCGTAATCGATTGCCTCCACTATTTTTTAAGAAAAACTCTTGATCCGCTCTGGCAGGACTGTAGTATCGATGAATTAACCTCCTGATTTGGAATTTGATCTTCGTCACATGTCGCTGCCACCGATCGCCAATATTTTTACCGTCAGCCGCCTTAATACGACAGTGCGTCAGCTGCTGGAGAAAGAGATGGGCCTGGTCTGGATCAGCGCCGAGATCTCCAATTTCACCCAGCCGGCATCCGGTCACTGGTACTTCACGCTGAAAGATGATGGCGCGCAGGTTCGCTGTGCCATGTTCCGCAACAGCAACCGCCGCGTGACTTTCCGGCCTCAGCATGGTCAGCAGGTGCTGGTCCGCGCCAATATCACACTCTATGAGCCGCGCGGCGACTACCAGCTGATTGCCGAAAGTATGCATCCGGCGGGCGAAGGTCTGCTGCAGCAGCAGTTTGAACTGCTGAAGGCAAAGCTGGCAACCGAGGGTCTGTTCGAGCCACAGCACAAGCAACCGCTGCCGGACCCGGCGCGTCAGGTCGGGGTGATCACCTCCTCTACCGGCGCGGCGCTGCATGATGTGTTGCGCGTGCTGCATCGTCGCGATCCCTCCCTGCCCGTTGTAATCTATCCCACCGTGGTTCAGGGCGTTGATGCCCCGGCGGCTATCGTCCGGGCGATCGAAATCGCGAACCTGCGCAATGAATGCGACGTGTTAATTGTCGGTCGCGGCGGCGGATCGCTGGAAGATTTGTGGAGCTTTAACGACGAACGCGTCGCGCGCGCCATCTTTGCCAGCCGCATTCCCATCGTCAGCGCGGTCGGCCATGAAACGGACGTGACCATTGCCGACTTTGTGGCGGATCTGCGTGCGCCCACCCCCTCCGCCGCGGCCGAGCTGGTCAGCCGGAATCAGGTTGAGCTGCTGCGTCAGTTACAGTCGCAGCAGCAGCGGCTGGAGATGGCGATGGATTACTATCTGGCCCGCCAGCAGCGGCTCTACAGTCGTCTGGAGCATCGCCTGCAACAGCAGCATCCTCAGCTGCGCCTGGCCCGCCAGCAGACGGCCCTGTTCCGTCTGCAGCAGAGTCTGGGTGAGGCGATGGAAAATCGTCTGCGCCACGCCACGCGCCAGCAGGATCGTCTGCTCCATCGCCTCAGCGCGCAGCAGCCGCAGCAGCGTCTGTTTGAGGCGCAGAAACAGTTGCAGAGCTGGCACTATCGCCTGCAGCAGAGCATGGAAAAACAGCTGAACAGCCGCAAACAGATCTTTGGTCAGCGGGTCGCTCAGCTGGAAGGCGTCAGTCCGCTGGCCACGCTGGCGCGAGGGTTCAGCGTGACCACCGACACCGCCGGTCAGGTGGTGAAAAACACCGGACAGCTTCAGAGCGGCGACCTGCTGCGCACCCGTCTTGATGATGGCTGGGTGGAAAGCCAGGTCACGCAGTTAGTGCCCGAGAAAAAACGCCGCCGCAAAAACCTCGCCTGATTCCGCCGCCCTGCCCGCTTCTCTGATTAACGCTGGCCTCACGGATGAGGCCCATCCAGCCTGAGGGTCTATACTTTCTGGACCATTCCTGATGCCAAGGAGTCTCACATGGCTTACTGCGTTATTCCTCCCTATATCCTTCGTAAGATCATCGCTCACGGTTCCGGCCATCAGCAGGAGCAGGCGCGCCGCACCCTGACCCACGTTCAGCACCTGATGGCCGAACACTGGCAGAAGCCGGCAGTGGCAAAAACGGCCGCAGGCGGTCATGTGGATCGTGAAATTTATGATGCCCAGCGCCAGCAGACCCTGCCGGGTAAGCTGATCCGCCAGGAGGGCCAGCCGGGCAATGACGACGTGGCGGCGGATGAAGCCTGGGACTATCTGGGCGTGACCTACGATTTCTTCTGGCAGGCGTATCAGCGTAACTCGTTGGATGGTCAGGGCCTTAAGCTGCCGGGTACCATCCACTACGGTGATAAGTATCAGAACGCCTTCTGGAACGGTCAGCAGATGGTGTTTGGCGACGGAGATGGCGAGATCTTCAATCGCTTCACGATTGCGATCGATGTGGTGGCACATGAGCTGGCCCACGGCGTCACGGAAAATGAAGCCGGGCTGATCTATTTCGAGCAGGCGGGCGCGCTGAACGAATCGCTGTCCGATGTCTTTGGCTCGCTGGTGAAGCAGTTCAGTAAAAAACAGCGTGCCGATGAGGCGGACTGGATTATCGGCGAAGGTCTGCTGGCAAAAGGGATTAACGGGCGTGGCCTGCGATCCATGTCTGATCCGGGCACCGCCTATGATGACCCGATGCTGGGCAAAGACCCACAGCCTGCGCATATGGATCACTATGTGAAAACGCGCGAGGATAATGGCGGCGTGCATATCAACTCCGGCATTCCTAACCGCGCGTTCTATCTGGCGGCCACGGCGCTGGGCGGCTATGCATGGGAACAGGCGGGTTACGCCTGGTATGACACCCTGTGTGACGATGAACTCCCGCAGGATGCGGACTTCAAAACCTTTGCCCGCTTCACGGTTCAGCACGGCGAAAAACGGTTTAATCAGTCGGTCAGCGGGGCGATTGAACAGGCGTGGAAGGAGGTTGGCGTGCTATGAGTGACCTGCCCGAACTTACCGATGATGCTACCGTCGTCGTCGCACGGGAAGGCGGCATGGCTTTTATTCCGGGGCTGCGCGCCGAGCGGCGCTTTATGCTGGGCGAACTGCCTCCGCCTGAGAAGCAGCGGGTCTGTCATGCGCTGGAGCAGGCCATGCCGCTAGGAGAACCCGAGGAGAAGGCCGCACAGGTGGGCAGTGGCGACCAGCGCTATTTCCGCATTCAGATTCAGTATGCGACCCGTCGTGAGTCCGGCACCATCGTGCTGCTGATTCCGGAACAGGTGGCGCCGCCTGAACTGCAGGCGCTCTGGCGTGACGGGAAATAAAAAAAGGGCCGACAGTGTCGGCCCTTTTGCTTGCTGGTCGTTATCTGCTGTCTGGCAGCGCGTAAGCAATCACATAGTCACCCCGGTCCGGTGACTGGCGTGCGCCACCCGCTGAGATCACAATGTACTGCTTGCCATCTTTTGGCGAGACGTAGCTCATCGGACCGCCCTGACTGCCGACCGGCAGACGTGCTTTCCACACCTCTTTACCGGTTGAGGCATCAAAGGCGCGCAGATAGTAATCCTGCGTACCGGCGATGAACACCAGGCCACCCTGAGTTGCCAGCGTCCCGCCCAGCGTTGGCATACCGATTGGCATTTTCATGCGCATCTTGATGCCAAACGGACCGGTATCCTGCACCGTGCCGACCGGAACCTGCCAGACGATTTTCTGGGTTTTCATATCGATCGCTGACAGCGTACCGAATGGCGGTTTCTGACAGGGGATGCCCAGCGGTGACATGAAGCGGTTTTTGTTTACGGCATAAGGCGTGCCTTTCAGCGGAACCGCCCCCATACCGGTGTTGATCGCTTCACCACCGTTGCTGCCGCGCGCCGTGTTGCGGGTATCCGCCGGGATCATCTGCACCCACAGGCCCAGACGCATGTCATTGACGAACAGCAGATGGTTGTTCGGATCCATCGACATGCTGCCCCAGTTCATTCCCCCCAGCGAACCCGGGAAGCTCAGAGACTTGTCGGTATCCGGTACGGTGAACAGGCCGTTGTAGCGCATTGATTTGAAACCAATGCGGCATGCCAGCTGATCAAACGGCGTTGCGCCCCACATGTCAGACTCTTTCAGCGTCTGGTTGCCAATCTGCGGCATGCCGGTGGAGTGTGGCTGAGTTTTGGTGTACTGCTCGTTCGGAATATGACCCTGCGGCATCGGCAGCTCTTCGACTTTAGTCAGCGGCTTGCCGGTCATACGGTCAAGCACGAAGATCATGCCGGTTTTACCGCCAATCACCAGCGCTGGCGTGGTGCTGCCATCCTTCTGCGGGAAGTCGATCAGGCTTGGCTGCATCGGCAGGTCGAAGTCCCACAGATCGTTATGAACGGTCTGATAGACCCATTTCTCTTTGCCGGTGGTGGCATCCAGCGCCAGAACCGACGCACCATATTTGTGATCCAGTTCGGTACGGTTTGCGCCCCAGAGGTCAACCGATGAGCTGCCCATCGGAATAAACACGGTGTTCATTTCCGGGTCGTAAGACATCGGTGCCCAGGAGTTCGGCGTACTGCGGGTGTAATCTTTGCCTGGCATCAGGATCGCATTCGGATCCACGTTGCCCGGGTCAAACGCCCAGCGCATCTGGCCGGTGATGACGTCGAAGCCACGCAGGACCCCACCCGGCATGTCTGTCTGCACGTTGTCGGCAACACGACCGCCGACCACCACGGTGGTGCCCGCCAGGGTTGGCGCGGACGTCAGCTGATACTGCGGATCCGGCGCCTGACCCAGGCCCGCTTTGAGATCGACAATGCCGTGATTACCAAAGTTTTCGCAGAACTCACCGTTATCCGCGTTGATGGCAATCAGACGCGCATCGATGGTGTTCATCAGGATACGGCGCTGACAGCTGTCGCCGGCGGGCAGCATAGCGGCAGGCACCTGGGTGGAGTCAGGCTTGTCTGGCTGCTGCAGCGGTTTGGTCGCATCAAAGTAGGCCAGACCACGGCAGCGTGGCCAGACTTCCGCCTGAGCGTTGATTTCGCGTTTCCAGATCTGCTTACCGGTATTAGCTTCAACGGCGATGACGTTGTTGTGCGGCGTGCAGAGGTAAAGCGTGTTGCCGACCTGCAGAGGGGTCTGCTGATCTTCTGCACCGTTACCGGTCGGGCTGATTGGGGTATCGCCGGTGCGGAAGGTCCAGGCCACCTGCAGATCTTTCACGTTGTCGCGGGTGATCTGATCCAGCGCGACGAAGCGGCTGCCCTGAGGGGTGTTACCGTAGTTGTCCCAGTCTTTCTGCTGTTTTGCCTTATCCACCGGGATCAGCGGCAGCTCTTCGCCTGTACCTGCCACGGTCGGGTGCGGCTGGAACATCTGCACCAGGGTCACCACCATGCCGGCTGCCAGCAGCGCAGAGAAGAGATAAGCGGGTTTTGCCAGTGCGTGCTTACCTTCCTGCCTGCGCAGTGAAGGCCAGACCAGGAAGGCCAGCAGCGTCAGTCCGGCAGGCACCATCAGACGGGAGACCAGCGGCCAGAACTCCAGACCCGCGTCGAACAGCGACCAGATGAGGGTGCCGACGAAGACCAGCAGGAACAGAATCGCTGCCGACGATTTGCGGCGGAAGAACTGAATTGCGGAGAGGATCGTAACGATACCCGCAATTAAAAAGTACCAGCTGCCGCCAAGGGCGACCAGTTTGCCGCCGCCGATGGCAAAAAACAGACCGGTGGCAAGCAGCACCAGCCCTAGCAGCACGGATGCAATTCCCAGCCCCTTTCCGGAGCGGGAGGATGTTTCAGCCATAACACTTACTCTCCTGAATAAACAGAGCGACCGGACAGGACGCATCCTGACTCTGCCGCGCGATTAGCGCTGCACAGAGCGTTGCTCAGTTTCAAATCGAATATAAACAGACCCGCGTCCGTGAGTTTCTGTGGGCCGGAAGAGCATGAATTGCGCTGCCTCTCCCACGACGCGGCAGGATTGTACCACCTGGTACATTACAGAGTGAACATATACAACGCATTTGTTACGACGCAATAGCATTTTTGCTACAAAAAGGCCGCAGTAACCCGGTCCTGGCAGAGGAGAAAAAGCAGGCTCAGTGGGCCGGTAAGCGGAAAAGCAGGCGCGCGCGGGCGATCAGGCCATGTCCGTTGCGGCAGAAATAGTCCGTTGCGCCGCAGGCTCTGAGCACCTCAAGGGGCGCCTGGCACGTCGGGCAGCAGGGCTGCGCAGGAAAATGAGCGCCACAGGCAGAACAGATAAATTCACCGTCGCGGAGCAACAGCGGATGCTGACAGGTTTCACAACGCTCACACATTCTGCACCTCCGGTAGCCGGTTTCGGGCAAAAAAAGAGGGCCTGCTGGCCCTCTCCGTTTAACGCTTGTTCTTTTTCATGTGCGCCATAAGACGCTTACGCTTACGCTGCTGAGTCGGTGTCAGCAGGTTACGCTTGCCTTCATAAGGGTTTTCACCCTCTTTGAACTGAATGCGGATAGGTGTTCCCATCACGTTCAGTGATTTACGGAAGTAGTTCATCAGGTAGCGTTTGTAAGAGTCCGGCAGATCCTTAACCTGATTACCGTGGATCACCACGATAGGCGGGTTATAGCCTCCGGCGTGCGCATATTTCAGCTTCACGCGACGGCCGCGCACCAGTGGTGGCTGATGGTCATCTGCCGCCATGTTCATGATACGGGTCAGCAGCGAGGTGTTTACGCGACGGGTCGAACAGTCATAGGCTTCGGTGATCGACTCGAACAGGTTACCCACCCCGCTACCGTGCAGCGCAGAGATAAAGTGGATACGCGCGAAATCGATAAAGCCCAGACGGAAGTCCAGCGTCTCTTTGACTTCGTCACGCACTTCCTGCGACAGGCCATCCCATTTGTTGACCACAATCACCAGCGAACGGCCACTGTTGAGGATAAAGCCCAGCAGCGAGAGGTCCTGATCGGAAATACCGGCGTGGGCATCGATAACCAGCATAACCACGTTGGCATCTTCGATCGCCTGCAGCGTCTTAATGACCGAGAATTTCTCAACGGTGTCTGAGATTTTGGCACGCTTACGCACGCCTGCGGTGTCGATCAGAACGTATTCACGTTCGTCGCGCTCCATCGGAATATAGATACTGTCGCGGGTGGTGCCCGGCATGTCATAGACCACAACGCGGTCTTCACCGAGGATACGGTTAGTAAGCGTTGACTTACCTACATTCGGACGGCCAACAATCGCCAGTTTGATCGGCAGGCCCGTCGGGTCGAAGTTCTCTTCTTCCTCTGCAGCCTGCTGTTCCGCCGACTCTTCAGCGTCCAGCGCCGCCCAGTAGGCCTGGTTCTCTTCTTCTTCGGTCAGTTCGACCTGCTCAACCTTCTCCATCCACGGCAGCAGCGCCGTTTCGATCAGGCTGGTGACGCCACGACCGTGGGAGGCGGCAATCGCATGGATTTCGCCCAGGCCCAGGGAGTAGAAGTCGATTACTGCCTGATCCGGATCCAGTCCGTCCGTTTTGTTCGCCACCAGGAAGGTCGCTTTCTGACGGGAACGCAGATGTTTCGCGATTTGCTGATCGGCCGCCATCATGCCGGCACGCGCGTCAACCATAAACAGCACGACGTCCGCTTCTTCAATCGCCAGCAGTGACTGCTCAGCCATCCGCGTTTCGACGCCCTCTTCGGTGCCGTCGATACCGCCGGTATCGATAACAATAAATTCGCGCCCTTCCACTTCGGCGCGACCATATTTGCGATCGCGAGTCAGTCCAGGAAAATCCGCTACCAGCGCATCACGAGTGCGGGTTAAGCGGTTAAATAGCGTAGATTTTCCCACATTGGGACGCCCAACCAGCGCGACCACAGGTACCATAACAAAATGCCTCAATAGAAAATGAATCGCCCGAATGGCGTGATTATAACGGCTCTGGCCGTCAAGTTCAGGCTTAAGGCGCAAAGAATACCATGCCTGACTAAAAACGAAACGGCCCCTGATTAAATCAGGAGCCGTCGGAACGGAGGATTTTCCCTGCCGGACGTTTACCCGTTAGCGGGTAATCGCGTAAACCTCACCATCTTTCGACTGGATCAGCAGCTTATCGCTGGCGACCACCGGCTCGGTCTGGAAGCCTGAGCTGTCCAGTTTCTGCTGTGCGACGAAACGACCGTCGGTGGTGTTCAGCCAGTGCAGATAGCCTTCGCTGTCGCCGACCACCAGATAGCCGTTGTAGAGCACTGGTGAGGTCAGGTTGCGATGCAGCAGATCGCTCTGACGCCAGATCGCCACGCCGCCGTCAGCATTCAGTGCGATCACACGGTCGTCCTGATCCACCAGGTAGATGCGGCCCGCATCGACAATCAGATCCTTCACGCCGCCAATTTCGCGTTTCCACAAAATCTGACCGGAACGCAGATCCAGTGCCGTCAGGTTGCCATTGTAAGCCAGCGCGTAAACCACCCCGTTGACGATCACCGGCGTCGTATCGACATCATTAAGACGGTCAATCTCTGTGGCGCCGCTCACCTGAGAAATCCGCTGCTGCCAGATCAGCTGACCCTGGTTCATCACAACCGCACTGACGCGTCCGTTGTCACCCCCCACAATAGCGCCGCCAAATGCGACCGCAGGGGCAGACTCACCGCGCAGAGACAGCGCTGGCATATCCAGGTTGACGCTCCACTTCACGGCACCGCTGCTCTGGTCCAGACCCTGCAGCATACCGTTGCTGGTGTGAATCAGCACCAGGCCATCGCTGACCACCGGACGCGACAGCGCTTCACCGGCGACTTTGGTCTGCCAGGCCAGGCTGCCATCACTGCTGTTCAGGGCATAAACCTGTCCGCGTTCGCTGCCGACATAGACGCGGTCGCCATCTGCCGTCAGGCCGCCAGATAACAGCGCGGAACGATTTTTCGAAAAGAAGCCGGTTTTCTCAGAGAGATCGACCTTCCATTTTTCTTTACCGTCTGCGGCATCCAGTGCTTTGACAATACCAAAGCGGTCAGCAGCGTAAACCGTGCTGTCCTGCCAGGCAGGATGCAGGTTTGAGTAGAAATCACCGACGCCATCGCCTACCGAGGTGCTCCACACTTTCTGTGGCGTGAACTGATTTTCCACCTGAGGCAACGGGGCCATTTTCACTACATCTTCTTCGCCGCTAAACAGCGAACAACCGCTGAGCAAAGTGACTGAAATCAGTCCCGGCAGCAGGTATTTACGTAATTCCATGCGCTCTCTCTTGACTGGCTTAGCTTAAGTTATTCATCTTCATCTGCATCATTTGCTTCAGTGCCGGAGAGGCGTCAGACTCCACCCCTTTACTCCAGGCATCGCGCGCGCCCTGCCTGTCGCCTTTAGTCAGCAGCGCTTCGCCGCGGATGTCGGCCACAATGGCTGTCCAGCCATCACCCTTCACACCGTCAAGGGTCTTAAGCGCCGCGTCCGCCTGATTCTGTTGCAGTTGAATGCGTGCCAGGCGCAGGTTAATCACCGCCTGCAGATTGGCATCTTTGGTATCTTTCAGTCCGTTTTGCAGCAGCGTTGCGGCCTTATCAAGCTGACCGGCGTCGACATACTGCTTTGCCAGATCCATCGCGGCCAGCGCACCGTAAGTGTTGCTGTTTTCGCTGGCAAAACGGTTAACGGCTTCCAGCGTCTCAGGTTTGTCCGCCTGCATGGCGGTGGTGAGCTGCTGATACTCTGCGGAGACTGTCTTCGCCGTATCGTCCTGATGACTGCTCCAGTAACGCCAGCCCCCCAGCGCAGCAATGCCGATTACCACGCCAATGGCTAACGCTTTCCCATTGTTGGCAAAAAAGTTGCGCAGCGCTTCAGTCTGCTCGTTTTCATTGCTATACACTTCCACGCAATCCTTCTCCTTTCTATGGTTGGTGCTGCGTCACGCTTACTGTAACAGCGAACGTAATACAGCAGCAGCCTCTGCCTGATCCCGCGTTTGCTGCTCGCCACGGCGCAGATCTTTAATCACGACCTGACCCGCTTTGACTTCATCCTCGCCTAACACCAGCGCGACGCGCGCGCCCCACTTGTCAGCACGGGCAAACTGTTTTTTGAAGTTGCCGCCGCCGAAGTTTGTCATCAGCCGCAGTTCCGGCGCTTCGTCGCGCAGTTTCTCAGCCAGCTGCATCGCAGCAGACTGCACGCCCTGACCGGAAGCGATTACATAGACATCCACATTGCTCGTCGGTTCAAATTCCGGGTTAACGGCCTGAACCAGCAGCACCAGCCGCTCCATTCCCATCGCGAAACCTACGGCTGGCGTGGCGCGACCGCCGAGCTGCTCGACCAGGCCATCGTAGCGGCCGCCGCCGCAGACCGTGCCCTGAGAACCCAGGCTATCGGTGACCCACTCGATCACGGTGCGATTATAATAGTCCAGCCCGCGCACCAGACGCTGATTGACGGTATAGCCGATGCCGGCATCGTCCAGCAGGGCACACAGGCCGCTGAAGTGTTCGCGGGATTCGTCATCCAGATAGTCGCCAAGCTGCGGCGCATCGTTCAGCAGTTGCTGAATCTCAGGATTTTTGCTGTCGAGCACGCGCATCGGATTGCTGTACATGCGGCGTTTGCAATCCTCATCCAGCGACGCTTTATGCTGTTCCAGAAACGCGACCAGCGCGTCACGATAGTGCGCGCGCGCTTCCAGCGAACCGATAGAGTTCAGTTCCAGACGGACATGATCGGCGATCCCAAGCGCTTTCCACCAGCGGGCGTTCAACATGATCAGTTCCGCATCGATATCCGGTCCCTGCAGACCAAAGACTTCCACGCCGATCTGGTAGAACTGGCGATAGCGGCCTTTCTGCGGACGCTCATAGCGGAACATCGGCCCCATATACCAGAGACGCTGCTCCTGGTTATAGAGTAAGCCGTGTTCAATACCGGCGCGCACACAGCCTGCGGTCCCTTCCGGGCGCAGCGTCAGGCTTTCGCCGTTGCGGTCCTCGAAGGTGTACATCTCTTTTTCAACCACATCGGTGACTTCACCGATGGCGCGTTTAAACAGTGGTGTTTGCTCCACCAGCGGTAAGCGAATTTCGCTGTAACCGTAGCTCGCCAGCGTCTGCTTGAGCACGCCTTCAATCCGTTGCCAGAGGGCCGTATCCGCAGGCAGGTAGTCGTTCATCCCGCGAATCGCCTGAATATTCTTCGCCACGTTAAAATCTCTTAATGCAAAAAAACCTGTCCGGCATCATACCTTATGAGGATGAAACCGCACAGGTTCAGTCAAAAAAGTCACGTACGCAGGCCGCGCACGCCATTATTTTTCCAGATGCTGCACGTCGATACGGCGGCTGGCATCCAGCATCGACGCTTTGGCACGGATACGCGCTTCCAGCTGGTCGATCATATTGTCGTTGTCGAGGCGATCGCGCTGACGCACGCCATCCTCGTAGAAGCCGCTCTTCTTACTGCCGCCGGTCACGCCCAGCGTCGAGAGGGTCGCTTCGCCCGGTCCGTTGACCACACAGCCGATGATAGAGACATCCATCGGGGTGATCAGATCTTCCAGACGCTGCTCCAGCGCGTTGACCGTGCCGATCACGTCGAACTCCTGACGTGAGCAGGTCGGACAGGCGATGAAGTTAATGCCGCGGGAACGGATGCGCAGTGACTTGAGAATATCGAAGCCGACTTTGACCTCTTCGACCGGATCGGCCGCCAGCGAGATACGCAGCGTATCGCCGATGCCTTCGGAAAGCAGCAGGCCGAGTCCGATCGCGGATTTCACCGCACCGGCACGCGCGCCGCCCGCTTCGGTAATGCCGAGATGCAGCGGCTGTTCGATCTGCTTCGCCAGCAGACGATAGGATTCGACGGCCAGGAAGACGTCAGACGCTTTTACGCTGACTTTAAACTGGTCGAAGTTAAGGCGGTCAAGATGGTCGACGTGGCGCATGGCGGATTCCAGCAGCGCCTGCGGGGTCGGTTCGCCATACTTTTCCTGCAGATCTTTTTCCAGCGAACCGGCGTTAACGCCAATCCGGATAGGAATATTTTTGTCGCGTGCGCAGTCGACGACCATGCGGATGCGCTCATTGTTCCCGATATTACCGGGATTGATGCGCAGACAGTCGACGCCATACTCAGCCACTTTCAGGGCGATGCGGTAGTCAAAATGAATATCTGCCACCAGCGGCACGTTTACCTGCTGCTTGATCAGCCTGAATGCTTCTGCGGCATCCATGGTAGGCACCGAGACACGCACGATGTCGACACCGACGCGCTCAAGGGCTTTGATCTGATTTACCGTCGCTTCCACGTCCGTGGTGCGGGTGTTGGTCATCGACTGAACAGCGATTGGGGCGCCGTCACCGACCGGCACCTTGCCGACGTAAATACGTTTAGATTTACGACGGATAATGGGTGCTTCGTTATGCATATATTTCTTCTCCACAATTGCCCGGTACAGAATACGCTGTTATTGCGCACCCAATGTCAGGCGAGCAACCTGGTTATTACGGATAAAACGACTTAAATCAACGGGCTGATTCTGATATTGCACCTGAACCGCCGATGGCGCGCCAATTTTCAGACGATACGGAGGTGTTCCTGCCAGGCTGAGTTTACCACCACTGCGCTGCGTGCCGCTGAACAGTTTTTTGCCGGTGGCATCGCTGACTTCCAGCCAGCAGTCCGCAGTGAAGGTCATCACGACCGCATTCGGGTCAGCTGCAGGTTCACTGACTGCGGCAGCTCCGACGGGCATCTGAGAGGCGGTGCCGGTGCTGCTGGTCGCAGCAGGCGCTGCCGCCGTATTCTCTGTCGGTGCCTGGCTCGGCGACACCACAGTGTTGCTGGCCGCATCCGGCTGAGTAGTGGCGGTGCTGTTGCTGGCGCTGGCAGCCGGTGCCGCCGTGGCAGGCGTGCTGGCTGCTGCACTGTTGTCGCTGTTGGCGCTGTTGCTTTCGTCAGGCGCCGCCGGGGTCGCGCTGTCACCGCTGGTTTCACCCAGCGGAATAGACTGGCTGTTATCTCCGCTGCCGTTCTGATCGGTCACTGACACCAGATCATCCTGTGACGCCTTGTGGTTCTGCCACCACCAGGCACCGGTCAGCCCCACGACAACAAACAGCACCAGCCAGGTGAAAATCATCAGCCAGCCATCGCGTTTTTTGCGGCGCTTGCCCAGGGAGAAACTTTGCATGGGCGCAATTTTGGCTGCCCGGACCGGCGTCTGTTTCGCCATCATCGGCAGCAGTTCCTCTTCAGGAATGTGCACCAGACGCGCATAGGAGCGGATGTAACCGCGCAAAAACGTCGAGGCGAGATCGACAGGTGATTTATCTTCCTCGATATCACGCACGGTGGTCAGTTTCAGGCACAGGCGTTCAGCAACGTTCTGCTGCGTCAGCCCCATCTGCTCACGAGCCAGACGCAGGCGTTCGCCTGTAGAGTGTAATGCAGAGTTTTCTTGAGTGGCTTCAGTATTCATTAGCTAAATAACGCTGGTACTGTATCGATTGCGGAAAACGTCGCGCTAACTGGTCGCCATAACGTAAAACGTCAGCGGCATTTCCCTGTAGCGCGGCGAAACGTAAGTGTAACGCCAGACTTCGTGCCGTTTCAGGCAGCGAGTGCTGGTAAACGTCGAGCAAAACCGGCACGGTTGTCAGATGGTTATCACTCATCTGCTTTTCAGCTTCAGCCAGCAACGCGTCCGCCTTGCGACGGTCTGCTTCAATGGCCAGCCGTAGCGTCCTGCGGGCTGCGGCATATTCGCCAGCCTGCAGATAACAATATCCTGCCAGCTCAAGCGCGTCATTACGTGCATCAGACTGCTGTGCTGCTCTTGCCCGACTAAACTGTTGATGCGCTTCATCATACTGCCTTAAAGCGCAGAGAAACGCACCGTAATTGTTAGCGACGAAACCATTATCCGGCGCCTGCTGCTGTGCCAGTATAAAGCGAGCCTGCGCCGCTGTCTGATTCCCCTGCGCCTGTGCCAGTCGAGCCAGCGCAAGCGAGACCCGGTAATCCCCGGGAGCGGCGGCCTGCGCACGCAGGAAGTTTCGCTCTGCGGCGGCGTAGTCGCCCCCGGCCAGATAGTGCATGCCGAGTTGCAGACGCACCTCTGCAGCGCCGGGTTGATGAGGCTGACTGACACACCCGCTTACAACTAACAGCGCCAGCAGTAATCCGTTACGCATAATCGTTTCCCTACGGTTGACGTTCACAGGCAGCAGCCTGCCACGCGTTATCCCGTCAGGAAACGTCTGAGATTACGCTTCTAGAGCGCCTTCACAGAGATGGCTTCACCCGCCATCTTTTTCCGCATGGTCCGCTTGGTACGGTCGATGACCTCTCCGGCTAACTGACCGCAGGCAGCATCAATGTCGTCGCCTCGGGTTTTGCGCACGATGGTGGTAAAACCGTAGTCCATCAGGACCTTGGAGAAACGATCGATGCGGCTGTTGGAGCTACGGCCATACGGCGCGCCCGGGAAGGGGTTCCAGGGAATCAGGTTGATTTTACACGGTGTTTCTTTCAGTAATGCGGCAAGTTCATGCGCATCATCTGTGCTGTCATTAACATGATCCAGCAACACGTACTCAATCGTTACGCGACCCTGATTGGCGTTGGATTTGCCGATGTAGCGTTTTACCGCCGCCAGGAAGGTTTCGATATTGTACTTTTTGTTGATCGGTACGATATCGTCACGCAGTTTGTCGTTAGGCGCGTGCAGGGAGATCGCCAGCGCGACATCAATCATATCGCCCAGTTTATCCAGGGCAGGCACCACGCCAGAGGTGGAGAGGGTCACACGACGCTTCGACAGACCAAATCCGAAGTCATCCAGCATGATCTCCATCGCCGGAACCACGTTGTTGAGGTTGAGCAGTGGCTCGCCCATGCCCATCATCACAACGTTAGTGATAGGACGCTGGCCGGTGATTTTAGCTGCGCCGACAATCTTCGCCGCGCGCCACACCTGACCAATAATTTCTGACACCCGCAGGTTACGGTTAAAGCCCTGCTGTGCGGTCGAACAGAATTTACACTCCAGTGCACATCCAACCTGGGAAGAGACGCAGAGCGTGGCGCGGTCTCCTTCCGGGATGTAGACCGTTTCCACCAGCTGATCGCCCACGCGAATCGCCCATTTAATGGTGCCGTCGGTGGAGCGCATCTCTTCCGCCACTTCTGGCGCGCGGATCTCCGTCAGTTCCATCAGCCGGTTACGCAGCTTTTTATTAATGTCGGTCATCTGCTCGAAATCGTCGCAGCAGTAGTGATAGATCCACTTCATGACCTGGTCAGCGCGGAACGGCTTTTCGCCCAGCGACTGGAAGAATTCGCGCATCTGCTGACGGTTGAGATCGAGCAGGTTGATTTTCTGGCTTTTCGGGGAAACGACAATGGGGGATGCGGACGCGGACGTCACAATCTGTTCGGACATAATATTCTCTGGCCTCGTTGTTACACGTTATGGCGCTGTTCAGGGATAGGTGAAAAAATTGCGCCTTCATTAAGCGGAGTCAATGAAGGCGCAATATTGTACAACATCTGCGGCCTGATAACAGGCGGGAGTCACCTCCCCCAGGCAGATTTTTGTAAAGCCGCTGTAACGTTTATCGCCAGGCGATTAACGGGTACGTGGGCAGATTTCGTTTTCGCCGAAGAAGTAGGCGATTTCGCGGGCCGCGGATTCAGCAGAATCTGAACCGTGGGTCGCGTTTTCGGTGAAGCTGTCAGCGTAGTCAGCACGCAGTGTGCCAGCCAGTGCGTTTGCCGGGTTAGTGGCACCCATCAGGTCGCGGTGACGCTGAACGGCATTTTCACCTTCCAGCACGGAAACAACAACCGGGCCAGAGGTCATGAATTCAACCAGGCCATCGAAGAATGGCTTGCCCTGGTGCTCAGCGTAAAAACCTTCAGCCTGCTCTTTGCTCAGCTGCAGCATTTTTGCGCCAACGATTTTGAAGCCTGCGCTCTCAAAACGGTTGTAGATAGCACCAATCACGTTTTTAGCGACGGCGTTTGGCTTGATGATAGAAAAAGTACGTTCGATTGCCATGATGACCTCTGTCTTGACGTTCTGAAGAAACCGGTGGCATCCGCCCCGGTTAAGAAACGGCGCCGATTATAGGGGCTGAGTCCGGCATTGCCTATCAGAGATCCCTAATTTGGTGAAAATTCTTGATCTGAGTCGAAGCAGAGGCGCCAATATTATGATTTAGCGCAAAAAATCGTCAATCCCGCCGGAAAGTGACCGAGACCACGCCCCCCTCTTCATCCATCACCACCAGCTGATATTCACCGGGTCGATCGAGCGGCAGCGCCAGGTGTGTGGCGGCGTCCTGCGTCACCAGCGGTTCACCATTCAGAAACCACCAGCGCCGTGTGCCCTGCCCGCCCTGTACCGCAACCGGGATAGTCAGCGAACCTCTGCCCGGCAGCGGTCTGACGATCTGTCCCTCCGTCACGCCGGTGACGATCAGCGGTGCGCCACTGCCCTGCTGTAACGGCGGACAGCGCATATCCACCGGCGGCAGGCGCTGTGCGCGCCGCTCCTGAGGCGGCAGCCAGGCCTCCAGCGGCAGCGGCCAGACCAGCAGTTCGTGGCGGGTCGCATCGGGGCAATCGGCGGCCACGCGCAGCCCCTGCCGGTTCTGCCAGTAGCTCAGGTGCAATCCGCTGAGGCTCTCCTGCCCGGCAGCCAGCAGCGTGGGCGGCAGTGTTCCGGCGGCGACCCAGCTCTGCCGGCGCTGCCGACAGTTTTCATCCCCGTCGGGCAGCGGCTGACCGCCAGGCCAGCAGATAGTCGCCACCGTTACCGTCGCCGGGCGCGGATCGACCGGAACATCCCGCCGGTTAAGGCGGCTCATCAGCAGGCTGTTGATCTGATTCATCACGGGCACGGCAGAGGCAAAACCGAACTGTCCGGCGACGGGCGTGGCATCCGGTCGCCCGACCCAGACGCCGATCAGATAGCGGGGATTGATGCCCACCGACCAGGCATCGCGATAGCCATAACTGGTGCCGGTTTTCCAGGCCAGAGGCACCACGTCGGGGGCGATGCCACTGGCCGCAGGCTGGGCTTCACCAGCCAGAATACGCCGGATGATCCACGCCGATTCCGGCGACAGCAGCGGCCGCTGCTGCAAGGGTTGATCGGGCATCCAGCGCAGCTGAGCGGCGTAGCCGTGGCGGGCAAAGGCGCTGTAGGCCGCCACAAGCTCATCCATGCGCGCGCCGGTGCCGCCCAGAATCAGCGAAAGATTCGGTTCGGCGCCAGATGGAAAACGTAACGGCAGACCGACATTGCGCAGGCGCGCTGTAACATTCTTCGGTCCCAGCGCCTCCAGCAGCTGAACAGCGGGGAGATTCAGGGATCGGACCAGCGCATCACTGGCGCTGACCGGCCCGTGAAAGCCGGTGTCGAAGTTGCCGGGCCGGTAATCGCCGAAGCGACGAGGCACATCCTGCAGCAGCGATTCGGCATGGATCAGCCCCTCATCCAGCGCCATGCCGTAAACAAAGGGTTTTAACACCGAGCCGGGCGACCGCACGCTGGCGATCATATCGACATGACCAAACCGGCTGTCATCGCTGAAATCAGCCGAGCCCACGTAGCCGCGCACCGCCATCGTGGTGTGATCGACCACCAGCATCGCCAGCGAGGTGCGTGGCGGGAGCTGATTTTTAACATTCAGCGCCAGGTTTTCCAGTTCACGCTGCAGGGCGGGATCGAGCGTAGAGACAATCTTGTCGCGGTGACTGACGGACAGCAGTCGCCGGGCCAGCAGCGGCGCCATCTGCGGCATCTGGCGCGGCGGCAACCAGACCGGCTCCTGACGGATTTCGGCGACCTGTCCGGCAGACCAGATGTGATACTCCGCCAGCCGATCCAGCACTTTGTTGCGGGCGGCCTCCGCCCTGTCGGGCCAGCGGTCGGGGCGCAGGCGGCTGGGCGCCTGGGGCAGGACGGCCAGCAGCGCCGCCTCGCCCGGCGTCAGCTGCGACGGCGCTTTTCCGAGCCAG
This sequence comes from Pantoea graminicola, assembly GCF_048452665.1. NCBI lineage: Bacteria > Pseudomonadati > Pseudomonadota > Gammaproteobacteria > Enterobacterales > Erwiniaceae > Pantoea > Pantoea graminicola. The sequence goes on from NZ_JBLWSJ010000002.1 coordinate 631,614, forward strand.
CTCCAGCTGGCCGCCCCCACACCCTCCAGCGTGCCACCAAAGGGGGCGCGGTTCAGGTAGAGCGTCAGGATGTCACGTTTGGAGAGATGCCACTCCAGCTGCAGCGCCCGCCACGCCTGAATCAGCTTGCCGCGCAGCGTCCGGGGTTGCGGATCGATCAAACGCGCCACCTGCATCGTCAGCGTACTGCCGCCAGAAATGACGCTCTGATGACGCAGATCCTGCCAGGCGGCACGGAGCAGCGCCAGCGGATTGATGCCAGGGTGATACCAGAACCAGCGATCTTCATAGGTGAGCAGCGCCTGCAGATAGGCCGGTGCGACCTCCTCCGGCGTTACCGGATAACGCCAGATCCCGTTGCCGTCGGCAAAACGCCATAATGGCGTACCGTCGCTGGCCACCACTACCCGCGCGGGCTGCACCTGCTTAAGCGGCAGCGGGAACAGACGATCCAGCCCCCAGACCGCCAGCCACAGCATCAGGAAAAAAAGCGGCAGCGCGAGCCACCGCCTGTTGAGGCGACTGCGTTTTATCACAGGTCCCGTCACTTACTGAATGTGCAGCTGCGACGGTGTGCTACCGGTCGCGCGCCACTCCGGCACATACATCGATTCGACCTGGGGTGGCGGCATCAGGAAACGGCCCGGCGTTACCGCCCGCGCCAGATAGACCAGCGTCGCGGGACGATAAGTGTCGATCGCCAGCGCGGCAACAAAGCGGTCGTCGCGGAACTCGATGTGCCTGATGTCCGCCTGCTGCATGTCACCCATGCTCTCTTTGAGCGCATCCGCACTGTCACCGAGGCTGGCGCTGCTGTCTGCCAGGTTCTGGTTTTCCAGCTCCAGTCCGGCAGGCAGCAGATCCACCACCAGCGCATCGCTGATGCTACGCTTCGAAGAAACGGTCAGACGGACCACCAGCAGTTCACCGCTGCGCAGATTGCTGAGATCGGCAGCTTTACCATCCAGAGTGAAATAGTCGCGTTTTATTCCGAGCTGGTTGCTCTCCGGTGGTGGCGCGGTCAGCGGATAGCCCGTGACATCCAGACGACCATAGAGCGGCGCACTGCCCGGATTTTGCACCTCAACGCCCTGCAATAACCGCTCCGCCCCCAGCCCTCTGTTCAGTGGCGCATCGCCCTGCAAAGGCTGTGGCGAGCCCGCCAGCAGCGCCTGCCAGCCGCCACCCTGCCCCTGCTGCAGCGTGTGAGCCGCCAGCCAGAGCGCGTTATTTTCCTGGGTTGAGAACCAGCGTTTACCGTTGACCTCTTTCGACAGCGCCAGCAGCAGACTGTTCTGCAGCTGAGGCTGCAGCTTATACTCCGCTAACAGGGCGATCATCATCCCCTCATCGCGCACCGTGCTGCCGTAATCGCCATACCAGGTTTTTTCTGGTCGCGTCAGCGTGGCCCCCTGCATGATCGCCTGCTGCGCGCGCTGCCCGTCACCCATCAGCTTCAGCGCCACACCCAGCTGCATCAGCGCCAGACCGGAACGGGCATGCTCACGCTGCTCATAGATCGCGCGCAGCGCCCCCAGCGGCGCGCGCTGCTGACGCGCCAGCACCAGTCCGGCGTAAGCCTGAACGCTGAACCGCAGGGCGGCGTGACTGTCACTGTCGCCACCGCTAATCTGCGTGGGATCCTGCAGATAGCGCAGCAGACGGGCGTTCGCGCGATCCACCACATTATCCGGCAGCGCATAGCCCGCCTCGCTGGCACGCAGCAGGAAGTCCGTTACGTAAGGCGTCAGCCAGAACTCCTCTTCACTCTGTTTATCCCACAGCCCGAAACTGCCGTTGGCCCGCTGCATCCCGGCCAGGCGGGCTATGCCAGTATCGATCGCGGCCCGGCGCGCCTCATCGCTGCTGGTTTTTATTCCCATCGCGCTCAGTTCGGCGTGGCGGCTGTAGAGAGACGGCCAGAGGCCACTGGTGGTCTGCTCCAGGCAGCCGTACGGATAGGCATAAAGCGCGCTGATATAGCGGGCAATATTGAGCGGCGGACGATTGCTCAGCGTCAGCTGTCCGCTCAGGGTCTGAGGATCCAGCCCGGTAAAGGCGGCGGCGGCGGCCGCGACCTGCCAGGGCCGATCAGGATTAATGACCGCATCAAAGCTCAGCGTGCTGGCCGGATAAGGCGGCCTGACACCGATTTTCCACTGCTGTTTCATGGGCCGCAGCGTCTCGCCGGGCAGATTCAGCCCGGAGATGGCCACCGTCACCGCACCATCACCAAAGCCGGTTTTCGCCGTGACCGGAATCTGCAGGGTCGTGCGCGCACCTTTGGCCAGCGTCACGCGCTGGCTGGCCGCACCGGCCAGATCCACCAGCCCGGTGCTGCTCAGATCCACGCTCAGGGTCTGCGGCAGATCCGTCAGGTTGGTGATATCCAGCGCCAGGGACGCCGAGTCGCCGCTGGCGAGGAAGCGCGGGGTCGCCAGCTCACTGATGAGCGGTGCCGCCACGGTCAGCCTGCGCTCTGCCGCCCCGAAGCTGTCTTCGCTCCAGGCCTGGGTCATCAGCCGCAGCTCTCCGTTAAAAGCCGGAACCGGCAGCGTTATCACGCCGTTGCCCGCTTTATCCAGTGTTACCGCCTGAAGCTGCTGCGCCACAATATTGACGTGCGTAACCGGTTTTTTACCGCCGCGCATCATCGAATCGTCATCCCCGTCGCCGCCAAACCGCAGCGCCGCCAGCCGGCCCCCGCCGTCGATCAGCTGCCCGAAGACATCATACTGATCGGCGTTGTAGCGTTTGCGGCCAAAGAAAGCCTGCCATGGATCGGGCGTTCTGAAATCCGTTACGCTCAGCACACCGCTGTCCACCGCAGAGAGCAGTACGTTGACTTTTTCAGGCAGCGGGCCGCCGTCACGACTGGCATGAACCCTGACCGTCAGCGTCTGTTCAGGCCGGATTTTGTCGGGCGCATCCAGCGTCAGAGTGAGACGCCGCGCCTCTGTTGCCATCGGCAGATGCAGCAGCCCCACCGCACGTTTCGGCGTGGCACCGCTGGCCTTATCGCCGTCGCGCACCACGATGGCGCTGAAGTAAAGATCGTGTCGCCGCCAGCTCTCCGCTACCGGCACATCGACCTGGATGCCACCCTGCGGCACCGTCAGCGGTTGCCACCAGAGCGTGCCGCTGGCCGACTCCACCATCAGATAGCCCTTCCCGGCGGCCGGTGATTCAACCTGCAGGTGCACCGTGTCACCAGGCTGATAGGCCGCTTTATCCAGCTTCAGCCTGACCTGATCGGGCCGCAATGCGCCCGTGCCGTTGGTGTTGTCCTGCCAGTCATATCCCGCCTGGAACCGCACGCTGCTGACGATCTTTTCGCCCGCCTGGACTTCCAGCCGGTAGTGGCCCCACTCGACCGGGAAACTGACCCGGGTGCTGCCGTCTGCAGGCACCGCGATAATCCGCTCATCTTCCTGCAGATCTTTATTGCTGTACTGCGACTGCCAGCCTTCGCTGTCTGAGAAGCTCCAGTAGTCATCGCGGCGCTCCTGAATCAGTCGCACCGTCAGCTTATCTGCCGCCAGTTTTTTGCCCTGACTGCTGGCATAGACGATGTCAAATTCGGCCAGTCCGCCTTCCGGTACGGTAGGCTCATCGTGGTAGCGGTCAGTGCGGTAGTCATAGACCGCCTTGTTGCCGAACAGCGGCCGGATGCCGGGCAGCGCCCCGGCGGGCCAGATCGCCTGCGTAATCCGGCGCGTTACCGGGCGGCCACCGGTTTCCAGCAGGCTGGCCTGCAGGATCAGGCTGAGCGGCGAGTGCAGCTGATCCCACTGATTTTCGACCGCGAGCGTCGCTTTACCGCTGGCGTCGAGTTTCAGCTCCACCTCATCCAGCGTGCGCTTCAGCCCGTCCTCGGTAATGTCGCCAAACTGATAACCCGGCAGGGCCGCCACCGCTTCGCGCGCGGGCCGGAGATAGAGTTGCCCCTGCAGCGTGTTACCCGCCGCAGGCGCGCCGTAGAGGTAGCGCCCCTCGATACCAAACTCAATGCTGGCATCCGCGGGCTGTGGCTGCGGGTCGCTTTTCAGGGTTAAAGCCATGCGCTCCGGCAGAAAATCCTCGACGTGGAACCGCCACTCGCGCTTAAGGTTATCGCCGGTATTGAGCCGCAGCATCCAGTCGCCGGTCATGGCGGCGTCAGGGATCGGCAGACGCTGCTGATAGAGCCCGGCTTCCGGCTGCCAGACAAATGTCCGCATCACCTGACCATCGGGCTGAACCAGCTCGGCTTTAATCGGCTGGGCGGGCAACGGCTTGCCAACGGCATCGCGAAGCAGCGCATTGACGATGACCGTTTCACCGGGTCGATAGATGTCGCGCGGCCCGAACACAAACAGCTGTTTCTCGTAGCCCTGCGGCCCGGCCACCGGAAACTCCGCCAGGTCCAGCGCCGGACGCGCCAGGTCGATCAGCGAGGTCTGCTCACCCTGCACGGCCAGCAGCAGCTTGCCCTTCTCCTCCGCTCTGAGGCGAAGATGGCCGCTCCCGTCACTGGTGCCGCTCTGCAGCACCTGCCCTTTCTCATCCAGCAACCGGACGCTGACGCCAGACAACGGCTGGCCGTTAGCCAGGCTCTGGGCGAACAGTTCGAGCTGCGCCGGGAAGCGATGCAGCGACAGGCCGATATCACTGAGGGTGAAAAGCGTGGCAGGCTGGCTGTAGCGATAGGTCCCGGCCTGCTTCATCACGGCCAGATAGACGCCTGGCTGCTGCAGCGCGGCGATATCACTCATCGGCAGCTGCAGTTTTTCGCGGGTGTTGCGCGCCGGATTGAGTGCAAAGCGCCCGGAATAGACCAGCTGGCTACTTTTCAGCAGATCTTCAGACTGCCAGGTAGAGAGATTGTTGCCGTAGTTCCACTGCGCGAGAAATTCCGCCAGGCCCGCATTCTTTATCCGGAAGAAATCGACATCGACCTGATCCACGTTGAGCGCCAGCACCGGCAGCCCCTGAGTAATGCGCAGCGGCAGCAGAGAGCCGCGGCTGGCAAAGCCTACCATCGGCTGGATATCACGGGTGACGATTTTCTGGCTGTAACCGGCGGCCAGCGTCTCACCGCTGGCGGCGCGCAGGCCCGCCGCGACCGTGACGGTAAAGTGACGTGAGGGTTCGGGATGGCGGAAGCGCAGCGTCCTGCGATTGCCGGAAAGCTCCCAGCCGCCATCCACCCGGCCCTGTTTGTCGTCGGTCAGCCTGACGCTCTGCGCGAAATCCTGTTTCTCATCGAGCGGCTGACTGAAGGTCAGAACCAGCGCGGCGGCACCGTCGATCTGCAGTTCTGAAAGGTCGATAATCGTCAGCGGTTTGCTGACCTGGGTTGTCGCTGGGGCTTCAGCCGCGTAGAGCGGCAGAACGGGAAACAGGGTGGCTGCCAGCAGCGACCCTCCGAACAACATGCTGAACAGCAGTCGGTTAGTGCGTTTTTTCATGGTAGTTCCTTCACCGGGACGCAGAGAGTGTCAATTGATGACGCAGGGCAATTTCATATCAATGCTCGCATTTAATCAACGCTTCTCTTGAGATGGGGCGCACATTCCCCGACACTGGTACGACAGATTGCTGAGATGAGGTTGTTATGACGACTCCCCTGTTTGTGTCCGCCGACTGGCTGCATGAGCACTACGATGATGAGGGGCTTCAGGTGCTGGATGCCCGGCTGCTGCCACCCGGGATGGAGACGGTGCGCGATGTTCAGGCTGAATATCTGGCGGAGCATCTGCCCGATGCGCCCTACTTCGATATCGAAGCCCTTTCCGATCACACCAGTCCCTATCCGCATATGCTGCCGCGTGCCGAGGCTTTTGCCGTCGCCATGCGCGAACTGGGCATCAGCAGCGATAAGCACCTGATCGTCTATGACGAGGGGAATCTCTTTTCCGCTCCGCGCGCCTGGTGGATGCTGCACACCTTTGGTGTGGCGCAGGTGTCGATCCTGGCGGGCGGATTGCAGGGCTGGAAAGCCGCCGGGTATGCGCTGGCAACCGGCGAGGTGGATCTGCCGGAGGGTGAGTTTGAGGCGCACGCAGATGACAGCCGGGTGAAACGCCTGACGGATGTGCTGCTGATCAGCCATGAGGGCGGCGCACAGATCGTGGATGCGCGTGCCGCTAATCGCTTTAACGCAGAGGTGGACGAGCCGCGTCCCGGCCTGCATCGCGGGCATATTCCCAACAGCCTGAACGTGCCGTGGAATATGCTGGTCGAGCAGGGAAAACTGAAACCGGATGCGGAACTGCGCCAACTGTTTGCCGACGCGGGCGTGGATATCAGCCGCCCGGTGGTCGCCAGCTGCGGCTCAGGCGTCACGGCGGTCGTCCTGATTCTGGCACTGACCGCGCTGGGCGTTCGGGATGCCACGCTGTATGACGGCTCCTGGGGTGAATGGGGCAGTCGCGACGACTTACCGATCGCGAAATAAAAAGAGGCGGCCCGTGAGCCGCCTCTTTTTTTGCCTGTCAGATAATCCGTTCGCTGCCCTTAAAGTCACGCAGGAAACTGCCCCAGCGACGTTCATAAAAGGGCGTGATGTGGGCGGTGAAGAAGTGGCTGATGCCGCGTTCCTCTGCCCTCACCTCACAGATATCGATCGGCGCGTCGTCCGGCAGCGTGTCGGTTGCCACGCTGCCCGCTGCCTGAATAATCGCCTCGATGTTGCTGTCCGCTTCGATCCCAATCAACAGATTCGGCGCCTCATCGGCCTGCTCACGAAGGGTGGCGATAAACGCGCGACGCACCTGCTTGTGTTTGCTGAACAGCTGCGTCAGCGAGTCGATCATCTGCGCAGGCGGTTCGGCCACTTCAGAAAGCAGCAGCGAGGTGCCGCCCTCCAGCACGGTTTGCTGAGTCAGCGCACTGCCCTCTTCCGCCAGCAGATGCGTGATCTCGGAGGCGGTAAACTCCTTGCCGGAAGGAAGTCGGGGATTGAGAAACAGCGTCTCGCCGCGCGTGATCTCAAACAGCGTCCGCACCGGCAGACGCAGCCAGGCCTGTTCACCTTTGACCGCTTCGCTCATCGCCTCTTCCGAGGTGAAAAAAGGAATGACGCTGCTGCCATCCTCTTTTTCCCAGTGCTGCAGATCGACGGGCGTGCTGGCATCAAACTGCTGTTGGGTGCTTTCGCCTGGCACCCAGACATCCGACGCCAGCAGCAGTTGAAAAAATTCGGGCCGATGGGCGGGCTCGGTCGCCGCCAGCTTCAGCACCTCTTCAAGACGGTTCATACTTCCCCTCTGAACAGCGGTGACTCTGGTCACCGCAGCGTTCGGCTTATTTCAGTAACAGATTGGCAATCGTGCGCACGCCCAGACCGGTGGCACCCGCCGCCCATTGATCGACCGCGCCTTTACGATAGGTCGCGGAACAGTCGATATGCAGCCAGCCCTGCTGATAATTGCTGACGAAGTAAGAGAGGAAGGCCGCCGCACTGCTGGCACCCGCCGCATGGGAGGGGCTGGCGATGTTATTAAGATCGGCGAAGTTAGACGGCAGATGGCTGCGATGGAACTCGGCCAGCGGCAGACGCCAGAAGGGTTCGTTCTCACTGACCGCGCTGCCCATCAGCGACTGCGCCATCACCTCATCAAAGGTAAAAAGCGCGTGGTAGTCGTTGCCCAGCGCGGTTTTGGCAGCGCCGGTCAGCGTGGCGGCGTCGATAATCATCGTCGGATTCTGCTCGCTGGCGTCGATCAATCCGTCGGCCAGCACCAGACGCCCTTCCGCGTCGGTGTTCATCACTTCCACCGATTTGCCGTTGCGATAGCGAATGATGTCGCCCAGCTTAAAGGCGTTGCTGCTGACCATGTTGTCGGCGCAGCAGAGATAGAGTTTCACGCGCTTGTTGAGGCCGCGTGAGATCGCCATCGCCAGTGCACCGGTAACGGTTGCCGCGCCGCCCATGTCCGATTTCATGGAGTCCATGAAGCTGCTCTGCTTCAGGCTGTAGCCGCCGGTGTCAAAGGTGATGCCTTTACCGACCAGACAGGCGTAGACCGGAGCGTTGTCGTCACCGGTCGGGTTGTAGTCGAGCGCCAGGAAGACCGGCGGACGGTTCGACCCGCGACCAACGGTGTGCAGGCCCATATAGCCCTGCTCACGCAGATCCTCACCCTTGGTGATGCGGTAGCTGACCGCGCTGCCACCCACTTCGCTGATCAGATCGATGGCGTTATGCGCCAGCTGCTCCGGCCCCAGATCTTCCGCTGGCAGGTTAATGACATTGCGCACCCAGTCGATGATTTTCAGGCGGCGATCGAACTCGGCCTGCTCATGCTCACCGAGCGCAGGCCACTCTACCTGACGCTGGCCTTTGGGACCACGGAAGCCCTGCCAGAATGCCCAGCACTGCTCAAGGTGCCAGCCCTCGCCGGTCAGCGCCACATGGCGGATCCCCTGGCTGTCGATTTTGTGCGCCGCACGCTGAATGATATTCAGCGCATCTGCGCCGGTCAGATGCAGCGTCATGCCGCTGTCGTTGCTGCTGAGAATCGCTTTCTCGCCCCAGCGCGCATCGGCGGGCTGGCTGCTAAGCGTAATGTTCATCGGTTGTGTGGTCATCGAAAAGCTCCATAGTCGTTATCTGTTTCATCCAGCCTGATTGTTATAACGGCTTTAATAAGATGTTAAATGTAACTCGCAGAGACCTGATAACAGATTCCGTCAGCGGTTGCCAGCGAACGGCATCACAGGACGCCGTTTCCGGATTATGGCCGGGTGTCAGGATTTCATGACGGCGCGCAGGCGGGTCACGGATTTCTGCACCAGGGCAATGGCGTAGTCAATCTCTTCTTCTGTGGTAAAACGCCCCAGCGAGAAGCGCAGCGAACTGTGCGCCAGCTCCTCGTTCAGCCCCATCGCCCGCAGGACATAAGAGGGCTCCAGGCTGGCAGAAGTACAGGCGGAGCCGGAAGAGAGCGCCAGATCTTTCAGCGCCATAATCAGGGATTCCCCCTCAACGTCAGCAAAACTGAGGTTGAGAATGTTCGGCGCGCCCTGCTGAAGAGTGCCATTAAGAGAAACGCCGGGCAGCACGCTGATCCCCTCCCACAGGCGCAGGCGCAGGCGCTGCAGTCGTGCCATCTCGGTTTCGCGCTCTTCGGCGGCGATACGATAGGCTTCCCCCATTCCAACAATCTGATGCACCGGCAGCGTGCCGGAGCGCATACCGCGCTCGTGGCCGCCGCCGTGGATCTGCGCCGCAATTTGCACGCGCGGTTTGCGCCGCACATAAAGCGCACCGATCCCTTTCGGGCCATAGAGTTTGTGGGCAGAGAAGGACATCAGGTCCACCGGCAGCACACTGAGATCGATCGGCAGTTTGCCAACGCTCTGGGTCGCATCCACATGAAACAGAATCGCCCGTTCGCGGCAGAGTTCGCCAAAGGCGGCGATATCCTGAATCACGCCGGTTTCATTATTCACATGCATCAGGGTGACAAGAATGGTGTCATCACGCAGCGCCGCGCGCAGCTGGTCGGGCGAGATAATGCCGTCTGCAGCCGGAGCCAGATAGGTGACCGTAAAGCCTTCGCGCTCAAGCTGCTGGCAGCTGTCGAGCACCGCTTTATGTTCTGTCTGGCTGGTGATGATATGTCTGCCGCGCGCCTGATGAGCGTGGGCCGCCCCTTTAATCGCGAGGTTATCCGATTCGGTAGCGCCGGACGTGAAGACGATTTCGCGCGGATCGGCATTGACCAGTTCTGCGATCTGATTGCGGGCGACATCCACCGCCTCTTCAGACTGCCAGCCAAAACGGTGCGATCGCGAGGCCGGATTACCGAACGTGCCATCCAGCGTCAGAAACTGCATCATTTTGCTGGCCACACGCGGATCGGCCGGCGTGGTGGCGGCATAATCCAGGTAAATCGGTAATTTCATTGCGCTACAGCTCCGTATTAAAAATCATACGTCTTTATAGCAGATTCGGCCCTGACCGCGTTAGCAGTAAGGGCCGGAACAGCGGGGATCAGGAGGCGCGCTGGTTAACGTTAATTTCCTGAGCGCGCGGGCTCTGGAAGCGACGATTATCGTTGGCATTCTGGCGGTCGGCCACATCCAGGATCTCCTGATTGTTTACCAGCTCCGCCAGCGTGATGTTGTTCAGGAAATCACTGATGCGCACGCTCAGGTCGCGCCACAGGACGTGGGTCAGGCAACGTTCGCCCCCCTGACAGCCCTCTTTGCCCTGACATTTCGTGGCATCGACGGACTCATCAACAGCGGTGATCACTTCCCCGACGGAGATGGTATTGGATGCTTTGCCCAGCAGATAACCCCCGCCCGGCCCACGGACGCTGGAGACCAGATCGTTTTTACGCAGCCGCGAAAATAACTGCTCCAGATAGGAGAGCGAGATGCCCTGACGTTCAGAAATATCAGCCAGCGGAACGGGGCCTTCATGAGAGTGAAGGGCAACGTCCAGCATGGCAGTCACGGCATAACGTCCTTTGGATGTCAGTCTCATAGCGTACGACCTCAATAGCGTCCGGTTATCGGAGGATTAGCAACAGATGCGATGAAGTCTGACATTCCTGAGTAAATTGGTCAACTATTTAACCTGGTAAAACACTCAGGTATTTAACCTGGTAATTTACTCAACTATTAACGGCTTATTTTTTATCGCTTTTCGGCTTTTCAAACGACGAGAGCATCCCGCGCAGAATATTGAGTTCGTCGCGTTCGGGACGCGCACGGGTGTAGAGACGGCGCAGTTTACTCATCACCTGGCCCGGCGTCGCTTCACGGATAAAGCCGCTGTTCAGCATCATCTGTTCCATATGCTGATAGAAGCGTTCGAGGTCATCGACCAGCGGATAGGGAGACGCTTCATACGTCGGTTGTGGGGTCGCCTGCTCCTGCGACTGCAGCCAGGCCATACGCACTTCATAGGCGATGATCTGCACGGCCATCGCCAGATTCAGCGAGCTGTATTCCGGGTTCGCCTGAATGGCGACATGATAGTGGCACTTCTGCAGCTCTTCATTGGTCAGGCCAACACGTTCGCGACCAAATACCAGCGCAACCGGTGCCTGCTGGGCCTCTTCCACACTTTTCACGCCACATTCGCGTCCATCCAGCATCGGCCAGGGCAGCGAACGGGAACGGGCGCTGGTGCCCACCACCAGACTGCATCCGGCAATCGCCTCATCCAGCGAGTCGACGATTTTAGCGTCGCCGATCACATCGCTGGCACCGGCCGCCAGGGAGATCGCCTGGGAGTCAGGCTTGACCAGCGGATTCACCAGATAGAGGTTGGTTAAGCCCATGGTTTTCATGGCGCGGGCCACGGAACCCATGTTACCGGTATGGGAAGTTTCGACCAGCACGATACGGATATTTTGCAACATGATTAGGGATACTCAGAAACGGGTCAGTAAAATCAGTGGAGAGAATCCTAACATAAAGCAGGACATTTACCGAACACACTGCTATACTCCGCGCCGTTTTCCCCGTTCTTTAACATCCAGCGAGAGATACCGATGCATCCAATGCTCAACATTGCCGTGCGCGCAGCGCGCAAGGCCGGAAATTTAATTGCCAAATATTATGAAACCCCGGACGCCGTCGAAGCCAGCCAGAAAGGCAGCAACGACTTCGTAACCAATGTTGACCGCGAAGCAGAACGCCTGATTATCGAAATTATTCGTAAATCTTATCCAAAACACACCATCATCACCGAAGAAAGCGGTGAACTGGCGGGTGAAGATCAGGACGTTCAATGGGTTATCGATCCGCTGGATGGCACCTCCAACTTTATTAAACGTTTACCCCACTTTGCCGTCTCTATCGCAGTGCGCATCAAAGGCCGCACTGAAGTCGCGGTGGTTTACGACCCGATGCGTAATGAGCTCTTCACCTCGTCACGCGGTCAGGGCGCGCAGCTGAACGGCTACCGTCTGCGCGGCAGCATTGCACGCGATCTGGATGGCACCGTTCTGGCGACCGGTTTCCCGTTCAAAATGAAGCAGCATGCGCCTGCCTACATGAACATCCTCACTAAGCTCTTTACGCAGTGCGCCGATTTCCGCCGCACCGGTTCTGCTGCGCTGGATCTGGCTTATGTCGCGGCCGGTCGCGTGGATGGCTACTTCGAGATTGGCCTGAAGCCGTGGGATTTCGCCGCGGGCGAACTGCTGGTGCGTGAAGCGGGCGGTCTGGTCACCGACTTCACCGGTAACCACGGCTATCTGCTGTCAGGAAACCTGGTGGCAGGTAACCCGCGCGTGGTGAAAGCGATGCTGTCAGGCATGCGCGATGAGCTGAGCGAAGCGTTAAAACGCTAAGTTGCAGACGCAAAAAAAGGCGGCCTTCTGGCCGCCTTTTTTATTGCCTGTTAAGGCCGATTAACGACGTTCGTGTGACAGCACCTGACGAGGCTGAGTACGACGACCCACCATCCCCATCACGCCAGCCAGCACAGCTTCGATAACCAGCAGGATCAGGGCATACCAGCTTGCTTTAGCGGTCGCGGCAGCGGCTTTCTCACCGGCTTCACGCGCTTTCTGTTCAGCCTGCTGTTTCAGTTCCTGATATTTCTGCATCGCCTGCTGATAGTTCTGCTCGGCTTTAGCTACGATCTGATCCACTTCTTCATCGCTTTTACCGGTGCGGGCTTTGATAATATTTTTCAGCGCATCGCGGTCGGCAGCCTGCAGCGTATCCGAGTGACGATCCATCACGCCTTTTAACCAGTTAGTCAGATCAGTATCAGCTGTCTCAGGATGATTCGCGGTATTACTTGCCTGGTTCTCAGCGTTCTGCGCTTCATTATTCGCATCCTGCTTCAGGTTCTCTGGCTGTAATTCCGGCTTGCCGGTCTGACGTAAAGTGGTTTCCAGTTCATTCTGAAGGCTGTCGAGATTAATATTATTTTCCTGCAGTTTTTCTTTCGCCATCTGAGTAACCGAAGGCGCGGCGGCGGAAATACCACTGCCCAGTGCCTGGAAACCGGAACCCAGAATATTCATGGCACCACCTAATACGCTGGTTGCCAGCGCAATCGCCAGGTAAATAGTGAAAATTGTGCTAACGCCGAACATCAGTAAACCGTGCATGGCGCCTTCACGCTGAGCCAGACGGCCTGCGACATAACTACCCGCGGCCATCGCGACCAGCATTTCAATGGCCGTCCAGACCAGTGCACCAGTACCAATGCCGTCGAGAGGGTTCTGTTCTTTCATCGGATCAATGGTGGTGGCACCAATGGCCGTACCCAGCAGCGTCAGAATGATATGAACGATTAACGCACAAATAACACCGGCAAATACGGCGCTCCAGGAAATACGCTTTAACGGTAATCCCGCGGGCCCGGTCGCCAGCGTTTCGGTGTAGCCATTATTAAAACGGGTATCAGCCATGAAATATACTCCTCACAATAAACAGAAACTGTTCTGAACTTTTATCATCCTGACGGCGGAATGCCGTTTTGGTATTAACAGCGTAGACAGGGAATAGTTTTTTCTCCACTAAAGCGGATAGAGAAAAAATTAACGGAGTGAATTTAAAGATAATTAACGGGGAAACGCGGACGGCGGGAATTTAATTCCCGCTGCGTTTCAGTCAGAAAGGACGAATGCCACCGGCTGGCGTCATCCGGGCGGCCTGCCATAAGGCCACTCCGGCTACGATTAAAATCAGGCTCCCGATCAGGGTCAGCAGCGGCATGAGCAGCCGGGACGTTCCGGCCTCTTCGCTCGGCTGCGCCAGGCGCTGCGCCACCGTACGCGCCTGCTGAACCAGCAGACCAATGGCCGAAATCGTCAGCGCCGTGCCCAGCGCCATCACCGCAGCGGAGAGAACGCCCCAGAGATAGACTCCGATCACTTTGGCGAACAGCAGCATCATAATCGCGCCGGAACAGGGGCGCAGTCCCATCGACACCACCACCAGCAGCTGGGTTTTCACGCTGACATTGCCGCTCAGCTGCTGCGGAGTCGGCAGATGGGCATGACCACACCCACACTGATCGCTGTGCTGATGGTGAGGGGAATGCGGCGTCAGCGGCTGGAACGACTGAAACGGCGGTGCCGCTCGCGGACGCAGCGCCCGCCACAGCGCCCGCAGCGCCCGATACCCCATCACGATCCCCAGCCCCATCACCAGCAGGTAACTGCCCCTCTCCAGCCAGAAACTGCTGAGGTGCAGCTGACGCGACGAGGTTTTCAGCAGCACCAGCATCACCGTCACCAGGGCGATCGCCACCGAGCCCTGCAGCAGGGAGGCCAGCAGCGTGAGTCTGATACTGGTTTTTACGCGGCCCGGATGGGTCGCCAGAAAGGTAGTGATCACCACTTTACCGTGGCCCGGCCCCAGCGCGTGCAGCACGCCATAGAGCAGGCTGAAGATCACCAGTGAAAGGCCAGCCTGATGAGGCTGCGCCGCCACCTGCTGTAACAGCCAGGTCATCTGCTGGTGCAGATCTTTCTGCCACAGGACGCTCTGCAGCAGGATCTGCGGCCAGCAGAACCAGACCAGCCCCGCAGTGCTGATAAACAGTGCCGCCATCAGCCAGAGTGGCCAGCGCCGGGCGATCCGGTTCGACCGGGCGATCACTGACATGTCAGCACCACCGTCTGCGCAAACTGGCGACCCAGATCGAGTTCTTCCGCCGGTGCGTCCGCCTTATCCAGTGACAGCGCATACTGCTTCAGCGCTTCGTCAGGCTTTGGCGTGTTCAGGGTAAACCGGCAGCGCGTCTGCAGCGCGGGTGGCAGCGTCAGGGCACCGGGGTTGTCATAGAACATATCGACAAAATAGGTGGGATCGTACGTCAGGATCTCAAAGCGCTGTCCGGCCAGCGTTGGCGGTTCCGCCAGCGGCAGAATGAACTCCAGCACTGCTTTGTGGCCGCTGCGCGACAGGTTGTATTCCGTTGGCAGATTCAAAAACTTTACCCGCTGTTGGTTATGCCAGATTTCCGAAAAGTAGTGCTGTCCCAGCACGTTGGCCATCACTTCCGCCGCCAGCTTCTTCCACACCACGCTGCCAGGCTTCGCCTCGCCTGCGTCATAGAGCAGATCGGCAGAGGTAATCTCATCCATGGTCCAGATCATCTTCAGGCCGGTAAAGGTGTCATCCTTCGCCACCAGCTCAGTTTTCATGTCGATGAAGCTATGCGGATGGGCCAGCAGCGCCGGACTCGCGGTCATCAGCAAAAGAAAAAGTGCACGTTTCATAATGTTATAAAGTAACGTTTCCGATGAAAAGGATCCAGAGGTAACAAAATTTTGTGACCCGCCTTAAACCTCCGGCAAATAAACCGCGCAAACCGCGCAACCGCTAACGGGGTTGACTATTCTTAGCTCAAAATAGCCTGCTGGAAATCTGATTGATGAGTTCTGCTACCCCTTTGGCACCACTCTTCACCCGTTCACAGCGTCAGTGCCATCTTTTATTGCTGCTATTTCTGCCAACACCCGCGCTTACACTTGAAAAAGTCTGCCAGCTGAATGGCGTCGATCCTGCTGTTGCCCGACAGGATATCGCGGATGTGGGCCTTGAGATACAGCGATATCACCAGCTGGAGTTGCACCAGATGGTCGATGGCAGCTTTCGCCTTCATGGTACAGAGTTGGATCGACGCCTTTGTCTGCTGCACAACCTGCGACGCAGTCTGCGCCTGTCGACGGATTTCGTCTGCGAGCAGTTCGCCGCGCCCCTGCGTCAGCGCCTGAAGGTAATGAAGATCGAGAAGGCGCTGTGGGATGAGACCAATCTGCAGGCGCTGATCCAGCACTGCAGCCTGCGCATGAAGCGTGATTTCAGCGACCGCGACCGGCTGTTTTTGCAGATCTATATGAAGTATGGCCTGTGTCAGCGTCAGCCGGTGCTGTTCAGTGAAACCCAGCGCGCGTGGCTACAGCATAAAGCTGAACGCCAGGCCGCAGAGGATGTGATTCATCACTGGCGAAAACGCTGCAATCCTGCCCCGCCCGTCAGTGAAACAGACTTCTGGACGTTGCTGTTCAGCCAGATCCATACGCCTGGCGTGGAGACAGTTGCCCATCCTGCGGAAACGCAACTTCTGCAGGCCACTCAGCAGCTGATCGATGACTTTGAGCAGTGTGCCGGGGTCACCTTCGCCGACCGCGCCGAGTTGCTGCACCAGCTCTATCCGCACCTGACCCAGGCGCTGGACCGCACCCATTTCAGTATCGGTATTGATAATAGCGTGGCCCTGGATGTCAGCCGCCTCTATCCCCGGCTGCTGCGCACCACGCAACAGGCATTGCAGCGGTTTGAGCAGCACTATCAGGTGACGTTTTCTCAGGAAGAGGTCAGTTTAGTGACCATCATTTTTGGGGCCTGGCTGATGCAGGGCAGCGCGCTGCAGGAGAAGCAGGTGCTGCTGCTGACCGGTGACGATGCCGATCTGGAACAGGATGTTGAGCAGCAGATCCGGGAGATTACCCTGCTGCCCGTCAACATTACCTATCAGGATGTGAAACTGTTTCAGCGGGAGGGCGCGCCGCGGGATGTGGACATTATCATTTCACCCTACCCCACCTCACTGCCGCTCTTCTCGCCGCCGCTGGTGCATGCTGAATTGCCGCTGACGCTACACCATCAGCAGCGCATTCGTTATTTGCTGGAGTCGTAGCCCGGACGCAGAAACAGCGCAGGCAGCGCGACCAGTGCCATCACCCAGAAAAGATGCCCCTGCAGATGGGCGAACAGCACCCCGCAGATCATGGTCATGATCGCAATCCCGCCGCCCATCGCCAGCGCCGAATAGAGCGACTGCAGCCGGATTACCTCCGCGCCCTGCCGCGCGGCAATAAAGCGCATCGCCGCCAGATGACAGACAGTAAAGCTGCCGCAGTGAAGGATCTGCGCCACAATCAGCAGCGGCAGCGCGGTGCTGGCTCCCATCAGGCTCCAGCGGATCAGGGCACAGACGCCCGAGAGCAGCAGCAGATCGCGCGCGCTCCAGCGGCGGAACAGGCGATTGCTCAGGGCAAAGATGATGATTTCCGCCACCACGCCCAGCGACCAGAGATAGCCCACCATCGAGGCAGAATAGCCGCTCTCCTGCCACCAGATCGCACTGAAGCCGTAATAGGCGGCATGCGCCCCCTGCAGCAGCGTCACGCAGAGCATAAATCGCCAGACCGCCTTTTCCCGCAGCAGGTCACGCCAGACCTGCCAGCCGCCGCCTGCGGCGCTCTGCCGTTCGCTGCCGTGCGGCTGAGTCGCGGGCTTCAGCATCATCCCACTCAGCATGGCGATAACGCCGACAGAGAGCAGCAGCAGAATCGCCTGAGAGGAGTAAGCACTGACCAGCACGCCGGTTAAGGCTGAGCTGACCACAAAGGCCAGCGATCCCCACAATCTGACCGGCCCGTACGCCAGGCCAATCTGCTGCGTCCAGGTCGCGGCCAGTGCATCGCTAAGCGGCACCAGCGGCGAGAAGAAGAGGTTAAAACCGATCATCACGGTCAGCAGCCACATCCACTGCTCCCCTGCCCAGAAACCAGCAGCAAACAGAGAGGTCATCAGTGCCAGCAGGCGCAGTGCGGTGATCAGCCGGCCGGGATTACGGACCTGCGAGGCGATCAGCAGGCTGCCGACAAAACGCGCCACCATACCGCAGCCCAGCAGCAGGCCAATTTTTTCCGCATCCAGCCCGGTGCCTTTCAGCCAGACGCCCCAGAATGGCAGATAGATGCCGTAACAGAAGAAGTAAGTGAAGTAGCCCAGTCCGAGCCATCTGGCAGACGCGATTGCCATATTCCCTCCAGCAGGTGTGCCGCATGGCAGCATAAGTGGGCGCTACTCTGGCAGAGCGCCGCGGTACAGGCAATAAAAAAGGATGGCAGATGCCATCCTTTTTATGCTGTTTCACAACGGGTTAGCGATTATGCATAAACCGGCAGACGGCCGCAGATATCCAGCACTTTCTGTTTGGTGCGCTCAATGGTCGCTTCGTCATTGATGTTGTCCAGCACGTCGGCGATCCAGCCCGCCAGTTCACGCACATCAGCTTCTTTGAAGCCACGACGGGTTACTGCCGGAGTGCCGATACGGATACCGGAGGTAACAAACGGGCTTTTCGGATCGTTTGGTACGCTGTTTTTGTTGACGGTGATGTTGGCACGGCCCAGCGCCGCATCCGCCTCTTTACCGGTCAGGTTCTTGCTCACCAGATCGATCAGGAACAGATGGTTGTGCGTGCCGCCAGAAACGATGTCGTAGCCGCGCGCAATCAGCACCTCTACCATCGCTTTGGCGTTTTTTGCTACCTGCTGCTGGTAGGTTTTGAATTCCGGCTCCATCGCCTCTTTGAAGGCCACGGCTTTACCGGCGATAACGTGCATCAGAGGACCACCCTGACCGCCCGGGAAGACCGCCGAGTTCAGTTTCTTGTAGAACTCTTCGTCGCCGTTTTTCGCCAGGATGATGCCGCCGCGCGGACCCGCCAGGGTTTTGTGGGTGGTGGAGGTCACGATATGGGCATGCGGGATCGGGCTTGGGTAGACCTCAGCGGCCACCAGACCGGCAACGTGTGCCATATCAACAAACAGCCAGGCGCCGACGCTGTCCGCGATCTCGCGCATTTTCGCCCAGTCGCAGACGCCGGAGTAAGCTGAGAAGCCGCCGACAATCATTTTTGGCTTGTGGGTTTTCGCCAGTTCAGCCAGTTCGTCGTAGTCAATTTTACCGGCTTCATCGATACCGTAAGCCACGACGTTATAGAGTTTGCCTGACAGGTTAACCGGTGAACCGTGAGTCAGGTGTCCACCGTGCGCCAGGTTCATGCCAAGAATAGTATCGCCCGGCTGCAGCAGCGCCGTGTAAACCGCAAAGTTAGCCTGGGAACCGGAGTGTGGCTGCACGTTAGCGTAATCAGCACCAAACAGCGCTTTAGCGCGGTCGATAGCCAGTTGCTCAACGATATCAACGTATTCACAACCGCCGTAGTAGCGTTTGCCCGGATAACCTTCAGCGTATTTGTTGGTGAGCTGAGAACCCTGCGCCTGCATAACACGCGGGCTGGTGTAGTTTTCAGAAGCAATCAGTTCAATGTGCTCTTCCTGACGCACTGTCTCCTGCTCCATTGCCTGCCACAACTCGGCATCGTAATCGGCAATGTTCATATCACGCTTTAACATCCGGATCTCCTGACTCAGCTAACTTTCTGACGGTATTTACCCCTCTTCAGGGGCGAAGGCCCACAGTGTAAACCGTTTTAACAGGTGAAGGTAGGGTGAACCGCCTCTTTTTACGCAAACGTTTGGCTGGCGACTGGCATCGCCTTTTTACACCTTTTGCCGTGCCTGCCACACGGTGTTCCTCCCCCGCCCGCGACCGCCGTTTTTTGCCATGCACACAAAAGTTGCCACTCTGACAGCCTGAAAAAGGAGCCGCATATTTACAGCGTGGACCGTTCAGCCATAAGATGCATTTAAAATACATCTTTTAACCTGAGGTCCTTTTTATGCTTGATGCCCAGACAATCGCCACCGTTAAATCGACCCTGCCTGCCATCGCCGCCTGCGGCCCGGCGCTGACCGCACACTTCTATGACCGCATGCTGTCGCGCCATCCGGAACTCAAAAATGTCTTTAACATGAACAACCAGCGCAACGGCGATCAGCGGGAAGCACTGTTCAATGCGATCTGCGCCTACGGTGCTAACCTGGAGAACCTGGCCGTGCTGCTGCCTGCGGTAGAGAAGATCGCCCAGAAACACACCAGCCTGAATATTCAGCCTGAGCAGTACGCCATCGTTGGCGAGAATCTGCTGGCGACCATTCAGGAAATGCTGAATCCGGGCGATGAGGTGCTGGCGGCATGGGGACGCGCCTATGGCGTGCTGGCGGATCTGTTTATCCGGCGGGAAGAGGAGATCTATCAGGCAACAGAACAGCAGACCGGCGGCTGGCGCGGCACCCGCGCCTTTCGCATCAGCGCCATTGAGCCGCAGAGCGAGGCGATCAAGAGCTTTACCTTCACGCCGGTCGGTGACGGCCCGGTTGCCGCCTTTAAACCAGGTCAGTATCTGACGATTCATCTGCAACCCGCCAGTTTCGCCCATCACCAGATTCGTCAGTATTCACTGACGCACCTCAGCAACGGCAAAGATTATCGTATCGCGGTGAAACGTGAGGCGCAGGGCACGGTCTCAGGCTGGCTGCATGAGCACGGCCGGGTGGGCGATGTGCTGCAGCTGGCCGCGCCGCACGGCGACTTCTTCCTGGATATCGACTCTGTCACCCCGGTGGCGCTGATCTCTGCGGGCGTCGGGCAGACGCCGATGCTGGCGATGCTGCATGCGCTGGCGGCCAGCCACCATCCTGCGCCTGTCAGCTGGCTGCACGCGGCGGAGAACGGTAAACAGCACGCCTTTGCCGAAGAAGTTCGTGACACGGGGGCACCGCTCTGCGATTTCGCCAGCCGGGTCTGGTATCGCCATCCTACGGCTGACGATGCCGGTCGTTATGATGCGGAGGGCGTGATGGATATCAGTCAGCTCTCTGCGCGGCTCACCTTACCCGAAACGCACTTTTACCTCTGTGGTCCGCTGGCCTTCATGCAGCATGTGGTGGCGCAGCTGCGTGATGCCGGGGTGACAGAAACACATATCCACTACGAACTCTTTGGCCCGCATAAAGGGATGTGACAGCCCCATAAAAAAAGCCCGCAGCGCGGGCTTTTTGTTCTGCCGAAGAGAGAATCAGATCGCCTCTTCATCCTCTTCGCCGGTACGGATACGCACGACGCGCGCCACGTCAAAGACAAAGATCTTACCGTCACCGATTTTGCCGGTCTGCGCGGTGCGCATAATGGTCTCGACGCAGGTATCAACGATATCGTCGCCAACCACTATCTCGATTTTCACTTTCGGTAAAAAGTCGACCATATATTCTGCGCCGCGATAGAGCTCGGTGTGCCCTTTCTGGCGGCCAAAACCTTTGACTTCGCTCACGGTCATCCCGGTGATGCCCACTTCCGCTAAGGCTTCACGAACATCATCGAGTTTGAATGGTTTAATAATCGCATCAATCTTTTTCATGTCAGACCCTTTTTCACTCCCTCCATGGTCAGAGGGTATATCAAGTATAAATGTTGCTGGCGCTGTCGGGCGGTAATATCCGGGATTCTTCGGGCGGCCGCAAGCGCTGTCAGACTACGCCAGGTACTGCGACCGATCCGGGCCGTGGCACACCCGGTCAGCACAAGGTGTTTCCGGGCTACTCTTTAAAATCACTGGCATCCAGTTCATGGCGGGAGAGCAGCTTGTAAAACTCGGTGCGGTTGCGTCCGGCCAGGCGTGCGGCATTGGTGACGTTGCCTTTGGTCATCTGCAGCAGTTTTCGCAGGTAGTTCAGCTCGAACTGATTGCGGGCCTCCGCAAAGGTCGGCAACGCGCTGTTTTCGCCGCTTAACGCCTGCTCCACCAGCGCATCGCTGATCACCGGCGATGAGCTGAGCGCAACGCACTGCTCAATCACGTTCACCAGCTGGCGGACGTTGCCCGGCCAGCTGGCGGCCATCAGGCGCTTCATCGCATCGACCGAAAAACTGCGCACCTGAGGTTTATGGCGCTCCGCGGCCTGACGCAGCAGATGATTCGCCAGCAGCGGGATATCCTCCGTGCGCTGATGCAGCGCCGGAATTTTCAGGTTCACCACGTTGAGGCGATAGAAGAGATCTTCGCGGAACTCTTTTTTCTCCATCGCTTTTGGCAGATCGCGATGCGTCGCAGAGATGATACGTACATCGATATCAATATCGTGATCGCTGCCCAGCGGCCTGACCTTGCGTTCCTGCAACACCCGCAGAAGCTTTACCTGCAGCGGCTGAGGCATGTCGCCGATCTCATCCAGGAACAGCGTGCCGCCGCCCGCGGTTTTAAACAGGCCGTCACGGGCGCTGACCGCACCGGTGAAAGCCCCTTTCGCATGTCCGAACAGCTCGGACTCCAGCAGCTGCTCCGGCAGTGCGCCGCAGTTGATGGCCACAAAGGGTTTACCGTTGCGCGGGCTGGCGGCGTGGATCGCCTGTGCCAGCATCTCTTTGCCGGTGCCGCTCTGGCCGTTAATCAGCACGCTGACATCTGACTGCGCCACCATGTGCGCCTGCTCCAGCAGCCGCAGCATCAGCGGACTGCGGGTAACAATCGCTTCGCGCCAGCGGTCGTCGCTGACCGGTGCCTGCTGAGCCAGCGCCTCATCAATTGCTTTATAGAGCGCATCCCGATCCACCGGTTTGGTCAGGAAGCTGAACACGCCCTGCTGAGTGGCGGAAACAGCATCCGGGATGGAGCCATGCGCGGTCAGGATAATCACCGGCAGACCGGTATGGCGTTTCTGAATCTCGCCAAACAGCGCCAGGCCATCCATTTCATCCATCCGCAGATCGCTGATCACCAGTTCGATTTTCTCTTTCTGCAGCAGACGTAACGCTTCGGGTCCGCTGGCCGCTGTGGTGACCTGATAACCTTCGCTGCGCAGACGCATTCCCAGCAGCTTCAGCAGGCTGGGATCGTCATCCACCAGCAGCAGTTTTGCCGCCTGTCTGACCATTACTGTTCCTCCTCCTGCGGCAGCGCCGTGCCGTGACCGTTGTCAGAGACATCCGGCGCTTTGCGTGACGAGAGCTGACGCTCAATGTCAGTCAGCCGCTCCAGCTTATGCTGTGTGTCACTGAGTTGTTGCTGTTGTTTCACCATCTGCTGGCGCGTCGCCTCCAGCTGGGCATCGCTGCTCTGCTGGAGATGCGCATAACGGGTGCGTGCCTCGCTCAGGTCGAGCTGCGCGGTCTGATTGCTGCGCCAGAGCTGAATCAGCGGGCGCAAAGAGGAGGGGAAGTCGCTGCTGTAGCGATCCAGGGTTTCCACATAGCGACGACGCTCGACGGGCGTGACGTTGCCGTTGGACATCAGCACGCCCTGCTTAAAGGCGCGCGACCAGCTCTCAGCTGGCCAGCGGTGGGCTTCTGCCCGGGCTTCGGCGGGGGAAAGATGCTCCGCGCAGTCGATCGCCCGCATCCAGTAGAGGGGATTATTCAGCGCCTCGCCCTTCTCCACCGGCCACAGGTCGTTGCAGCGGATCGCCAGATAATCAGCGACTCTGACCTCGGGTTCCGCCACCTGATGGCCTGACGGCAGAGAGGAGGTGGCCGGGGAGGTCGTACAGCCGCAGAGCAGCAGCGTGCTCAGCAGCAAAGCGGGTAAATATTTCATCGGTCAGACATTCCCGGCTGTGGTGTTCAGTTCAATTCGAAAACAGACGTCAGCCTGCTCGCAGGGGACCAGCGTCAGGTCGCCGTGCATCCGGCGCAGGCAATCCTTGGCAATACTGAGTCCCAGCCCGCTGCCTTTTACCGGCCCTTTGCGCTGCTGGCTGCCCTGGAAGAAGGGTTCGAAAATCATCGCCTGCTCTTCCGGCGGGATCGGCGTTCCGCTGTTCGCGACCTCAATCCATATCCTGTCGCCCTGCTGCTGACTGCGCAGCCAGATGGTACCGGATTCGCTGCCGTAGTTCACGGCGTTCGAATAGAGGTTATCAATGACCCGCATCAGTAACGTCGGTTCAGCAAGGCAGTGGCTGACCTGGAGATCGACCACCGTCTGCATCAGTTTGGCGCGCGCAGAGAGTGCATGGGCGTTAACCACGTTCTCCACGATCTCCGTCACGCTGACCGGTTCAAGCTGAATCGGGCCATCCGCCAGTTTGCGGTTGTAATCCAGCAGTTGCTCGATCAGGCGCTGCAGATGGCGGCTGCTGCCGTCGAGGATGGTCACCACCTCTTTCTGGTCGGCGTTCAGCGATCCGGCGACTTCATCAGCCAGCAGCTCGGTGCCTTCGCGCAGGCTGGCCAGCGGCGTTTTCAGCTCGTGAGAGAGATGGCGCAGAAACTCGTGACGCTGCGACTCCAGCCACTGCAGCCGTTCGCTGAGCCAGACGATACGCTGCCCCAGCGAGCGCAGCTCACGCGGGCCGCGAAATATTACGCTGTTGCCCAGCTCCCGGCCCTCTCCCAGCCGGTTGATCATGCGTTCGATGCGCTTAACCGGGCCGATGATCATGCCGGTAAACAGCAGCATCAGCGCCAGGCTGATGATAAACAGAATCAGCGCCTGCCAGCCGAAAAACTGGCCACGATCGGCGATTTCGCGCTGCAGTTGCAGGCCGCGCGAAAAGACCACCTCGCGCGTCTCCTGCACCATCTGCGCGTTGGTGACGGAGAAGCGGTCCAGCGCCTCGGCGGCGCGCGGAACGGGGTTGCCGTTATCACATTGCAGCGGCGTCAGCAGCGGCAGGGTCGCCTGCAAAATCCGGAACACCGGCAGCTCAGGCAGGCTGGCGCTGTGCGAGTTCAGCATCTGACTGTAACGGGTATGCTGAGTCTGATAGAGGCGAGCCAGCGAGGCATCATCCAGCACACAATACTGACGATAGCCGCGCTCCAGCTCAACAGCCGTTCGTGCCATCGCCTCACTTCTGCGCACGTCGGTGAAGGTGTTGCGGTTGGTGTCCGCGGCCTGTTCGCTTAACGCAGAGAGACTCTCCCACGCCTGCCAGGCCAGCACCAGTAACGGCAGCAGGACCAGAACAAACGCCATCAGCACCAGCTGACGCAGCGAGCGGGGAAATAAACGCCATTTTTTCACGCAGCCGTTTCCTCAGAAAGTTGCTGTCTGGATGCTAGCGGACTCTGCTGGCGGAAGAAAGGGGAAGAAAAGAAAACGGCAGGCTCAATGGCCTGCCGCTGGCGCGACGCGTGAGGCATCGCGTAAAAATGGGTGGAGCCTTACTCAACGTGACGTCCGGTGGTTGATAACGCAAGCGATTATCGGTCAGGTGGACGGCAGGCTCCGTTTGGTGCGTCATTCGGGCTTTATGAGCTCTTTTCCGCCAGGCGGGGCAATCATAAACAGGTGAATGAGCAGTGCCAGAATTATAGCAAGTTCCGTGCCAGAAAATAAATCATTATATTTTTCAGCGGATTGAATCTTTATGCCGCTGAGAGGCTGCGAAAAGTCTGATGGACATTGTCCGATCTGTCTCCGGCAGGCGACACTAATCGGCGGCCCGGACGCTGTCATTGAAAATCAACAGGATAGATGTCGCCATACAGCGACAGTGCCCTGTACCCGCTGTCGCTATTTGCCAACAGCATCACAAAAAAACAGGAGGCACACTGGCCTCCTGTTTTTTTTCAGCGGTCGGTATTAACCCAGTTGCCTGCGCGCATTACGGAAGATACGCATCCAAGGACCATCCTCGCCCCACTCGGCCGGATGCCAGGAGTTGCTGACGGTACGGAACACGCGCTCCGGATGCGGCATCATGATGGTGACGCGACCACTTTCGTTGGTCACGGCGGTGATGCCGTTCGGTGAACCGTTCGGGTTAGCCGGATAGGTTTCTGTCACCTTGCCGAAGTTATCGACAAAGCGCAGGGCCACCAGGCCTTTCGACTCCAGCGCCGCCAGGTGCGCAGCGTCACGAACTTCCACAAAGCCTTCACCGTGGGAAACGGCGATCGGCATATGTGAACCGGCCATGCCATCCAGCAGCAGTGACGGACTGGCGGCCACTTCGACCAGGCTGAAGCGTGCTTCAAAACGCTCAGACTGGTTGCGGACGAAGCGCGGCCAGAGGTCGCTGCCCGGGATCAGCTCGCGCAGATTCGACATCATCTGGCAGCCGTTACAGACGCCCAGCGCCAGGGTCTGCGGGCGGTGGAAGAAGGTTTCGAACGTGTCACGCACGCGTGGGTTAAACAGAATCGATTTCGCCCAGCCTTCACCGGCACCCAGCACGTCGCCGTAGGAGAAGCCGCCGCAGGCAACCAGCGCCTGGAAGCCATCCAGATCGCGGCGTCCGGCCAGCAGATCGCTCATGTGCACGTCAATCGCGGTAAAACCGGCCCGGTCAAAGGCGGCCGCCATCTCTACATGTGAGTTAACGCCCTGCTCACGCAGCACCGCCACTTTTGGCCGTGCGCCCGTCGCGATCATCGGCGCCGCCACATCTTCCTGCGGATTAAAGGTCAGATGGACGTTCAGGCCAGGATCGCTGTCGTTTTTCTTCGCATCATGCTCCTGATCGGCACACGCCGGGTTGTCACGCAGGCGCTGCATCTGCCAGGTGGTTTCAGCCCACCAGGTGCGCAGCGTGGTCCGGCTTTCGTTGTAGACCGCGCTCTCTCCGGCGCGGATCACAAAGCGATCGCCCGGCTGTGCGCTGCCCAGCAGATGAGTGCAGGCCGCCAGGCCGTGATCCGCCAGGATCTGCTCAACCGCTGCGCGATCGGCGGCGTTGATCTGGATCACCGCGCCCAGCTCTTCGGTGAAGAGCGCGGCCAGGGCATCGCTGCCCAGCGAGGCGATATCCACGTCGACGCCGCAGTGACCCGCAAAGGCCATCTCCGCCAGTGTCACCAGCAGACCGCCATCGGAACGGTCGTGATAGGCCAGCAGTTTCTGCTCCGCCACCAGCGCCTGAATCGCATTGAAGAAACCGGCCAGCTGTGTGGCATCACGCACGTCCGCCGGTTTGTCGCCAAGCTGGCGATAGACCTGCGACAGCGCGGTTGCGCCCAGCGTGTTCGCGCCATTACCAAGGTCGATCAGCAGCAGCAGGTTATCCTGATCGGCCTGCAGCTGTGGCGTAACCGTGCGGCGGACATCTTCGACGCGCGCAAAGGCGGTGATGACCAGCGACAGCGGCGAGGTCATCTCACGCTGTTCGGTGCCTTCCTGCCAGCGGGTTTTCATCGACATCGAATCTTTGCCGACCGGGATGGTGATCCCCAGCGCCGGGCAAAGCTCTTCGCCGACCGCTTTCACCGCCGCATATAACCCGGCATCTTCACCCGGATGACCGGCTGCGGACATCCAGTTGGCCGAGAGCTTCACGCGCTTCAGTGAACCAATCTGAGTGGCCGCCAGGTTTGTCAGGGCTTCACCGACCGCCAGGCGTCCCGAGGCCGCGAAGTCCAGCAGCGCCACCGGCGAACGTTCGCCCAGCGCAAAGGCTTCGCCGTGATAGCTGTCGAGGCTGGCGGTGGTGACCGCGCAGTTGGCAACCGGGATCTGCCACGGACCGACCATCTGGTCGCGCGCCACCATGCCGGTCACGCTGCGGTCACCGATGGTGATCAGGAAGGTTTTTTCTGCCACGGCGGGCAGATGCAGGACACGGTTCACCGCATCGACCAGCGTGATCCCGTCACGCTGCAGAGCCTCGCCCTGAGCCTGCAGGGTGACGACATCCCGCGTCATCTTCGGTGTTTTACCCAGCAGGACATCAAGCGGCATGTCGATCGGCTTATTGCCGAAGTGACTGTCTTCCAGGCTCAGATGCAGCTCTTCGGTCGCTTCGCCGATGACGGCGAACGGCGCGCGCTCGCGCTGGCAGATCGCCTCAAACTGCGCCAGCTGGTCAGGGGCCACGGCCATCACATAACGTTCCTGCGATTCGTTGCACCACACTTCCAGCGGGCTCATGCCTGGCTCGTCGCTCAGGATGTCGCGCAGGTTAAAGCGGCCGCCACGACCGCCGTCGCTGACCAGCTCCGGCATGGCGTTGGAGAGACCGCCGGCACCCACGTCGTGGATAAACAGAATCGGGTTTTTGTCGCCCAGCTGCCAGCAGCGGTCGATCACTTCCTGACAGCGGCGTTCCATCTCCGGGTTGTCACGCTGGACCGAGGCGAAGTCGAGATCGGCATCCGACTGACCTGAGGCCATTGATGACGCCGCACCGCCGCCCAGGCCGATATTCATGGCCGGACCGCCCAGCACCACCAGCTTCGCGCCTACGGAGATCTCCCCTTTCTGCACATGGTCGGCACGGATATTACCGATGCCGCCCGCCAGCATGATCGGCTTGTGATAGCCGCGCAGTTCGGTGCCGTTGTGGCTGGTCACCTGCTCTTCATAGGTACGGAAGTAACCGTTCAGCGCAGGACGACCAAATTCATTGTTAAACGCCGCGCCGCCGAGAGGGCCTTCGGTCATGATCTCCAGCGCACTGACGATGCGGACCGGTTTGCCGAAGTCCTCTTCCCACGGCTGTTCGAAGCCCGGGATACGCAGGTCAGAGACCGAGAAGCCCACCAGGCCCGCTTTTGGCTTGGAGCCGCGTCCGGTGGCACCCTCATCACGGATTTCCCCCCCGGAACCGGTCGCCGCACCTGGCCACGGCGAGATCGCCGTTGGGTGGTTATGCGTTTCGACCTTCATCAGGATGTGTGCCGCTTCCTGATGCCAGTGATATTCATTCTCTCCGGCGTCCGCAAAGAAGCGTCCCACTTCGGAGCCTTCCATGACGGCGGCGTTATCTTTATAAGCAGAGAGCACGTAGTCCGGCGTCTGCTCCATCGTATTCTTGATCATCTTAAACAGCGATTTCGGCTGCTTCTCGCCGTCGATCACCCAGTCGGCGTTGAAGATCTTGTGACGACAGTGCTCTGAGTTCGCCTGGGCGAACATATAGAGTTCGATGTCGTTTGGATTGCGGCCCAGGGCAGTAAACGCTGCCACCAGATAGTCGATTTCATCGTCGGCCAGCGCCAGACCCAAGGCGGTGTTTGCCTGAACCAGCGCCTCACGGCCCTCGCCCAGCAGATCCACACTTTTCACCGGCTGCGGCGTATGGTGCGCGAAGAGTTGCTCAGCCTGCGCCAGATCGCTGAAGACCGTTTCCATCATGCGATCGTGCAGCAGCGTACCCAGCGTCTGCCACTGTGCTTCCGTCAGCTGCGGAGCCTGCACATAAAAGGCCAGACCGCGCTCCAGACGGCGCACCTGCGGCAGTCCGCAGTTGTGGGCAATGTCGGTGGCTTTGGAGGACCAGGGGGAGATGGTACCGGGACGGGGCGTCACCAGCAGCAGACGCCCCTGCGGGGCATGTTCAGCCAGAGAGGGACCATATTTCAGCAGGCGCTGCAGACGGCTCTGTTCGTCGGCGCTTAAGGGCGTGCTGACATCAGCGAAATGGATGTACTCAGCGTAAATATCACTCACCGGCAGATGAGCGTCCTGAAAGCGGGTCAGCAGTTTGTTTACACGAAATGCCGACAGGGCGGGCGAACCACGCAGAATTTCCATTAATAAGTCTCTCGTCAGGGCGCCGGGCGACGCAAATTGGGCGCAACAGGGAAAACGGGGCGTATTATAGAGAAAGCGACCTCGCGACGAAACCGTTTGCGCAGAATTTTTGGCGACCCGGATTTGCCTGAATTTTGCGCAAAAGCTGCTATAAAAGTTGCTCAGCGTCATTTTGTTGCGCAGAATGCCCCTCGCTCTGGGAGTTCAAAGAAGATAAATACTGCCTTTAAAAGACAGAGGCCTTAGAGCCAGCGAGAGATAACTATTTGAAACGCCTAAAATTTAATTATCTGTTTATCGGTCTGGTTGCCGTGCTGCTTGCGTTGGCGCTGTGGCCCTCCGTTCCCTGGTATGGGGGCGGTCAGGACGCGATTTCACAGATCAAATCACGGGGAGTGCTGCGTGTCAGTACCATCAATTCCCCGTTAACTTACTACACAGTGAACCGATCTCCGGCCGGTATGGATTATGAGCTGGCAAAACGCTTCGCCGATTATCTGGGCGTTAAACTCAAAGTGACGGTTCGACCTAACCTGAGCGACCTGTTTGACGATCTGGACGATGGCAAAGCCGATGTGCTGGCTGCGGGCCTGAACTACAACCGCGAGCGCCTGACCCGCTATCAGACCGGGCCGGGTTACTACAATGTTTCGCAGCAGCTGGTCTATCGCGTGGATAAGCCGCGCCCTAAAAACCTCGGTGATTTAAAGGGGCGGCTCACGGTCGCCTCCGGTTCGGCCTACCTCTCCACGCTGAAGAGCGCGCGTTCCAGCCAGTTCCCCGATCTGGACTGGGCGATCGCCACCGATCAGAGTCCTAAAGCCCTGCTGGAAGCGGTGGCCGACGGCAAGCTGGATTACACGATTGGCGACTCCGTGACGATCGCCCTGCTGCAGCGCATCTATCCGCAACTGGCGGTGGCATTCGACGTAACTGATGAAGAGCCGGTCACCTGGTATGTGCGTCACAGCGACGATGACAGCCTGAATGCCGCGATGCTCGACTTCTTTAATGGCATGGGCGAAGAAGGGGCGATGGCGCGGCTGGAGGAGAAATACCTCGGCCATGTCGGCACCTTCGATTATGTCGATACCCGCACCTTCCTGCGCGCCATCGACAATACGCTGCCCGACATCAAACCGCTGTTTGAGAAGTATGCCACCAGCATCGACTGGCGGCTGCTGGCGGCCATCTCTTATCAGGAGTCGCACTGGAATCCGCAGGCCACCTCGCCCACCGGCGTGCGCGGCATGATGATGCTGACCCGTAACACTGCCGACAGTCTGGACGTGGGCGACCGGACCGATCCGGAACAGAGCATTCGCGGCGGCAGTCAGTACCTGCAGGATATGATGTCGAAGGTGCCGCAGACCATCCCTGAAGATGAGCGCATCTGGTTTGCACTGGCGGCCTATAACATGGGCTATGCCCATATGCTGGATGTGCGCAAGCTGACGGCGCGTCAGGGCGGAAACCCCGATAGCTGGGCGGATGTGAAGCTGCGCCTGCCGATGCTGAGCCAGAAGCGCTACTACGCGCAGACGACCTATGGCTACGCGCGCGGGCACGAAGCCTATAACTATGTCGAAAATATCCGCAAATATCAGATAAGCCTGGTGGGTTACCTGCAGGAGCAGGAGAAGCGCCTGGCGCGGCAGGCCGAAGCGCAGGCGGAGCTGGCCAGAGGCTATCCGGCGGTCGAACCGACGATCGCCATGAACTAACCCTGGCGTTGCGCCTGGCGCAGCGCTTTTTTCTGCTCGCGCCGCATACGGAAGAAGTCGCTCAGCATGGCAGCACACTCCTCTGCCAGCACGCCGCTGTGTAATTCAACCTGATGGTTCATGCCGGGATGGCCGAGCACATCCAGCAGTGACCCCGCCGCCCCGCTTTTGATATCGTGCGCGCCATAGACCAGCCGGGTGATGCGGCTGTGCACCATCGCACCGGCGCACATCACGCACGGCTCCAGCGTGACGTAGAGCGTGGTATCCAGCAGACGATAATTCTCCAGCACCTTGCCGCCCTGCCGCAGCGCCATGATCTCCGCATGCGCCGTGGGATCGTGCTGGCCGATGGGCCGGTTCCACCCCTCGCCAATCACCCGTTCGTTCTGCACCAGCACGGCCCCGACCGGCACCTCCCCCTGCGCCCAGGCACGGCGTGCCAGGTCAAGCGCATGGCGCATCCAGTATTCATCTTGTTCTATCATGCAGACCACTCCGGGCGACTGAAAAGCGGCGCATTATAGCGATCTCCTCCTGCGTGTCGAAACTTATTCCAGCTGTTGCAGCTCACCGGCAGGTGTCACGCGCCAGCGATGCTGACAGAAAAAGAGCAGCGGGTTGTCCTGCTTGCTGTCGCTGTAGCCGCTGTAGAGCTGCAGCGGTGTGCCGATTTTCTCTTCGAGTTGCGCCACCTTTTCATGCCCCAGGCAGCGCATCGACAGTACCCGGCCGCCCCAGCCGCGCTGCATCTGGCTGGCGATCAGTTTGACCCGTGGCAGAAACGCCGAGTCGTAATAGACCTGCTCCACCAGCGACTGCGGCGATCCGGTAATCAGCCAGACATCGGCATCATCACTGCCCAGGTATTCGGTCAGGCGCTGCTGCACCACCGGAAAGGCTCTGACGCGCAGACGGAACCACTGCGCAAATTCCGCTTCCAGCCGCAGCAGGGTCTGTTCTGAGCGGCCAAAGGTAATCGACCAGAGCAGCAGGCTCATGGGCCAGCGGGCGGCCCGCCCTTTCAGCAGCAGGCCGATCCCCACCACCGGCAGCAGTGGTACCACCAGCAGCAGATTGAGCGGGCGGCGACGCAGCAGATAGCGCATAAAGGTGCCAAACATATCCTGCTGGTGCAATGTGCCATCCAGGTCGAAAAATACGATGCGACGATGTGTTCCCCTGGTCAAACAGCTCTCCTTCAGACAGATTCCGGGATGTTAAGAGTAGTGTAGCCATCATCAGGCGGCTCGGCGATGCGTGTCATTTTTAATTCCGATGACTACAATGCCTGATGAATAGTTTATTCTTCTCCGATTATCCCTGAATATTGAGGATTGGGCATGAGTTCATTGCTGCGCATTCGCCAGCTTTATCCCCGTCTGGCATTGAACGAGCGTCGGCTGGCGGATTTTTTACTGTCGCAGCCCGATCGGGCGCGCCACCTGAGTTCCCAGAAGCTGGCGGAAGAGTCCGGCGTCAGCCAGTCAAGCGTCGTCAAGTTTGCCCAGAAACTGGGATACAAAGGTTTCCCGGCGCTGAAGCTGGCCCTGAGTGAGTCACTGGCGGACAAGGATGCCATTACCGTGCATAACCATATCCTCAGCGACGACCCGCTCAAGATGGTGGGCGAAAAGCTGCTGACCGAAAAACTTTCGGCGATCCGTGCCACGCTGGATATTAACAGCGAAGAGAAGCTTAACGACGTGCTGCAGCTGCTGAAGAATGCCCGGCGTATTCTGCTGGTGGGCATCGGCGCATCGGGCCTGGTGGCAAAAGATTTCTCCTGGAAGCTGATGAAGATCGGCATCAATGCGGTCGCGGAGCAGGACATGCACGCGCTGCTGGCCAGCGTTCAGGCGATGGGGCCTGGCGACGTGCTGCTCGCTATCTCCTATACCGGAGAGCGGCGAGAGATCAATCTGGCGGCGCAGGAAGCCGCGCAGGTGGGCGCCGACGTGGTGGCCTTTACCGGCTTTACCCCTAATACGCTGCAGCAAAGTGCCAGCTACTGTCTCTACACAGTGGCCGAAGAGCAGAGCACCCGCAGTGCGGCGATCTCCTCCACCACGGCGCAGCTGGCGCTGACCGATCTGCTGTTTATGGCGCTGGTGCAGAACGATCCTGAACGCGCTTCCAGCCATATCCGCCACAGCGAGGCGCTGGTGAAAAAGCTGGTCTGATCAGCAGCAGCGCGTATAATACCCGCGCTTTTTCTGTTGTTATCAGGTGGGAAAGATGGCGCTGTTGATTACGTCCCGATGCATTAACTGCGATATGTGTGAACCGGAGTGCCCGAACCAGGCCATTTCACTGGGCGATGCGATCTATGAAATCGATGTCAGTCGCTGTACCGAATGCGTCGGCCACTATGAGGTGCCGACCTGTCAGCAGGTCTGCCCTATCGACAACACCATTATTACCAACCCACAGCACATCGAATCACGCGATGCGCTGTGGGAGAAGTTTGTGCTGCTGCACGGCTAGCTTTCGATAATCACCGTGGCACAGGCGTAGTGACGCTCATCGGCCAGGGTGACATGAACCCGGTTTACCCCCAGGTTCTGCGCCACTTCCGCCGCATGCTGGAAGAAACGGAGCCCCGGCTTGCCCAGCTCATCGTTGTAAACTTCAAACTGATTAAACGCCAGCCCACCGCGAATGCCGGTGCCAAAGGCTTTGGCCGCCGCCTCTTTGACCGCAAACCGCTTGGCGAGAAAGCGCACCGGCTGATGATGGGCCTGATACTGCTGCCATTCCGCTTCGCTCAGGACCCGACGCGCCAGCCTGTCACCGGCGCGTTCAATCACCCCGGCGATGCGTTCAATCTCAACGATGTCGGTGCCCAGTCCCAGAATAGCCATCAGCGACGCGCTTCACGCAGCAGCTGTTTCATCTCTTTCACGGCATCCGGCAGGCCACTCATCACGGCCCGGCCGATAATGGCATGGCCGATGTTCAGCTCGTGCATTTCCGGCAGCGCCGCAATCGGCAGCACGTTGTGGTAGGTCAGACCGTGACCGGCATTCACCTTCAGCCCCAGGCTGGCGGCAAAGGTCGCGGCGTGACGGATCCGCGCCAGCTCGGCGTCGCGCGCCAGCCCCTCTGGTGCTTCGGCGTAGGCACCGGTGTGGATCTCGATGTAGGGTGCGCCGCTGGCCACCGCCGCCTCGATCTGGCGATGGTCGGCATCGATAAACAGCGACACCAGGATGCCCGCATCACTCAGCAGACGCACGGCCGCGTTCATCTTCTCCTGCTGCCCGGCCACATCCAGACCGCCTTCGGTTGTCACTTCCTGACGTTTTTCCGGCACCAGGCAGCAGAAATGGGGGCGGATATCACAGGCGATGCCGATCATCTCATCGGTAACGGCCATCTCCAGATTCATGCGCGTCTGGATGGTGTCACGCAGGATACGCACATCACGGTCGGTGATATGACGCCGATCTTCGCGCAGGTGAACGGTAATGCCATCCGCGCCCGCCTGCTCGGCGATAAACGCCGCCTGCACCGGATCGGGATAGTTTGTGCCGCGGGCATTACGCACCGTGGCAATGTGATCGATATTGACGCCTAACAGCAATTCAGCCATGACCATCCTCACTTCTTTTCCATCGTGATGTTGAGTGTACCGCGCAAACCACGCCAGGCGGTACGACCCGCGCTATTCATCTGCCTGTTCAGGCTTTTTCTTCGGGACAAACTGGCGAAACAGCTCCTGACTTTTCAGCGGCTTGCCGCCCAGATAGGGTTTGAGGGCGATGCGGGTAAAGCGTTTGGCGGCGCGCAGCGTGGCGGCGTCAGGAAAATTCCGCTCAGACAGGGCCCGCAGTTCGCGGCCGGTAAAGCTGCGCTGACCGACCACCAGGCTGGCGATAAAGCCGCGCTCTTCGCGGTAGCTGTAGGTCATCTCATCGCTGACCGCCTCGCCACTGCCGGCGCAGTGCAGGAAGTCGACGCCATAACCCAGATGACCGAGCAGCGCCAGCTCAAAGCGGCGCAGCGCCGGTTCCGGCTGACCGTGGGTGGAGGCTAACGCCTGAAGGCAGTTGAGATAATCGAAGAAGAGTTCGGAGAAGGGAAACTCCTGCTGCAGCACGCGGGAGACCAGCTCATTGACGTAAAGACCGCAGTAGAGCGTGATGCCGCTGAGCGGTAAGGCCAGCGACACCGCTTCGGCATTGCGCAGGGTTTTAACTTCACCGCGTCCGCTCCAGCGCACCAGCAGCGGAGTAAAAGGCTGTAACGCACCTTTCAGCTGCGAGCGCCGCGACCGGGCGCCCTTAGCCAGTACCCGCACCCGCCCTTCGTTTTCGCTGAACAGGTCGAGCAGCAGACTGGTTTCGCTGTAGGGACGACTATGCAGCACAAAGGCGCGTTGCCAGCCTTCCATTGAATCAGAGATCGTCTGTATAACCCAGGCTGCGCAGCGCACGTTCGTCGTCTGCCCAACCGGATTTCACTTTCACCCACAGTTCGAGATGCACTTTGGCTTCAAACATCTCTTCCATATCCCTGCGCGCTTCGGTGCCGATGACTTTAATTTTGGCCCCTTTGTTGCCAATCACCATCTTCTTCTGGCCTTCGCGCTCAACCAGAATCAGGCCGTGGATGTCGTAACCGCCGCGTTCGTTCGTCACGAAACGCTCGATCTCCACCGTCACCGAGTAAGGCAGTTCCGCGCCCAGGAAGCGCATCAGTTTTTCACGGATCATCTCCGACGCCATGAAACGCTGAGAGCGGTCGGTGATGTAATCTTCCGGGAAGTGATGATCGGCCTGCGGCAGATGCTTGCGGGTAATCGCCGCAATGGTATCGACGTTCTTGCCGCTTTCCGCCGAGATCGGCACGATATCGAGGAAGTTCATCTGCTGGCTCAGGAACTGCAGATGCGGCAGCAGAACGGTTTTGTCCTGGATGTTGTCGACCTTATTGACCGCCAGCACCACCGGCACTTTGTTGTCGCGCAGTTTGTTCAGCACCATCTCGTCATCGGGTGTCCAGCGCGTGCCTTCGACCACAAAGATCACCAGCTCAACGTCGCCGATGGAACTGCTGGCTGCGCGGTTCATCAGACGGTTAATGGCACGCTTCTCTTCCATGTGCAGGCCGGGGGTATCGACGTAGATCGCCTGATAGTCGCCCTCGGTGTGAATGCCCATGATGCGGTGGCGCGTGGTTTGCGGCTTGCGCGAGGTGATCGACACCTTCTGCCCCAGCAACTGGTTCAGTAAGGTGGATTTACCGACGTTGGGTCGGCCAACAATCGCGACAAAGCCGCAATAAGTAACGTTTTCGCTCATTCGAGTCCTGAATTGTTCAGCGCCTGAAAGGGCGCCGAAAGAGTGCTATTTGAATCGTGTGTCATTCAGCGTCTGCTGACGCCGGGACAGCTCTGCGTCTGGTGTTATCGCGCCACAGCGGACGCCGTGACGCCGGCAGAACTATTCGAGACCTAATTTTATCAGCGCCTGTTCCGCTGCTGCCTGCTCAGCTTTACGGCGGCTGGAGCCGACACCGACAACCGGGTCGGCCATGCCACTCACCTGACAGTGAATGGTAAATTCCTGATCGTGGGCTTCGCCACGGACCTGCACCACCAGATAACTGGGCAGCGGCAGATGACGCCCCTGCAGATACTCCTGCAGTCGCGTTTTCGGATCTTTTTGCTTGTCGCCCGGACTGATTTCGTCGAGGCGGGTCTGATACCAGTCCAGGATCAGCTGCTCAACCCGTTCAATGCTGCTGTCGAGGAAGATACCGCCAATCAGCGCTTCCACCGTATCAGCGAGGATTGATTCGCGACGGAAACCGCCGCTTTTCAGCTCACCCGGCCCTAAACGCAGGCACTCGCCGAGGTCAAATTCGCGCGCCATCTCCGCCAGCGTATTACCGCGTACCAGCGTGGCGCGCATGCGGCTCATGTCACCTTCGTCAACCCGCGGGAAGCGGTGATAGAGGGCATTTGCAATCACATAGCTAAGAATAGAGTCGCCAAGAAATTCCAGGCGTTCATTGTGCTTACTGCTGGCGCTGCGGTGAGTCAGGGCCTGCTGTAACAGTTCCGAATGAGTAAAAGTGTAGCCCAGTTTGCGCTGAAGCTTGTTAATCAGGATGGGGTTCATGCGATTCCAGTTCTTTGTTGCGTCTGTGACTCTGCATACCAAACGGGGCTGGCAATCCAACACGTTCCGTTTGGTGTGCAGTGGCCTCCCTGAGGAGGCCACCCGATTTGCCTGTTAATCAGACAATAATTTAGTGAATACCGCCGATGCGACTGAATCGCACGCCGGTTGGCCACTGCCCTTCTTGTTTCTCAAAGCTCATCCAGATAGCGACCGCTTTACCCACCAGATTACGCTCAGGGACAAAGCCCCAGTAGCGGCTGTCGGCGCTGTTATCACGGTTGTCGCCCATCATGAAGTATTGCCCTTTCGGCACTACCCAGGTCGCCTGCGGCTGACCCGGCTGCTGAAAATACATGCCCGCCTGACTCTGCGCTTCGTTAACCAGCAGGATGTCATGCGTAACGTTGCCGATGGTCTCTTTGCGGGTTCCCAGGCGCAGTCCGCCGCGCAGCGTATCGCCCTGCGGCACCTGATAGAAGCCGTTGCCGGTTTCGTTGCCATCAAAGCCGCTGAAGGTCTGAATAAAATTGCTCGGTTCCACGTCAGTGTAGGTCACCGCTAACGCCGACACGCAGGCTTTTTCATCGGTGCAGGCCGGTTTCACCGTCAGCGTTTTGCTGTAAGGATCATAGATGACTTTGTCGCCCGGCAGGCCAATCACGCGCTTGATGTAGTCCAGGCTCGGATCTTTCGGGTATTTGAATACCGCGATATCACCCCGTTTTGGCTCACCGGTCGGGATCAGCGTGGTCTGGGTAATCGGATCCTTGATGCCGTAGGCAAACTTCTCCACCAGAATAAAATCGCCAATCAGCAGAGTCGGCATCATCGAGCCCGACGGGATCTGGAACGGCTCGTAAATAAACGAACGCACGATGAAGACCACGGCCAGCACCGGGAACACGGAGGCGGTGGTTTCCACCCAGCCTGGCTGAGAAGAGACCTTCGCCAGCGTTTTGCTGTCGAGCGCATTACCGGTCTGGGCCTGGGCCGCCGCCTGTTTCGCACGACGCTCAGGCGCCCATTTGAACCGATCAATAACCCAGACGATGCCAGTAATCAGCGTCGCTATCGCCAGAATCAGGGCGAACATATTAGCCATCAGAAATCCTTATTTGCTGTCCTTACCGACATGCAGAATGGCGAGGAACGCTTCCTGTGGCAGCTCAACGTTACCTACCTGCTTCATGCGTTTCTTACCATCTTTCTGTTTCTGCAACAGTTTCTTCTTACGGCTGACGTCGCCGCCATAACATTTGGCCAGCACGTTTTTACGCAGCTGTTTTACCGTCGAACGGGCGATGATGTGGTTGCCGATGGCAGCCTGAATCGCGATGTCGAACTGCTGACGCGGGATCAGATCTTTCATCTTCTCCACCAGGTCGCGTCCGCGATAAGGGGCGTTGTCGCGGTGCGTAATCAGCGCCAGCGCATCCACACGTTCACTGTTAATCAGAACGTCAACGCGCACCATGTCCGAAGGCTGGAAGCGTTTGAAGTTGTAATCCAGCGAGGCGTAACCGCGCGAGGTTGACTTCAGACGGTCGAAGAAGTCGAGCACCACTTCTGCCATCGGAATTTCATAGGTCAGCGCAACCTGCTTGCCGTGATAAACCATGTTGGTCTGCACGCCACGCTTCTCAATACAGAGCGTAATGACGTTGCCCAGGTACTCCTGCGGCAGCAGCATGTGACATTCGGCAATCGGCTCACGCAGCTCTTCGATGTTGTTCAGCGGCGGCAGCTTGGACGGGCTGTCGACATACACCACTTCACCACTGGTGGTCACCACTTCATAGACTACCGTCGGGGCGGTAGTGATCAGATCGAGGTCATATTCGCGCTCCAGACGCTCCTGAATGATCTCCATGTGCAGCAGACCCAGGAAGCCGCAGCGGAAACCAAAGCCCAGCGCCGTTGAGCTTTCCGGCTCATAGAACAGGGAGGCGTCGTTCAGGCTCAGTTTGCCGAGCGCGTCGCGGAAGGCTTCATAGTCATCAGAGCTGATCGGGAACAGACCGGCATAAACCTGCGGCTTCACTTTTTTAAAGCCTGGCAGCGCTTTGTCCGCCGGATTACGCGCGGTGGTCAGCGTATCGCCCACAGGTGCGCCGAGAATGTCTTTGATGGCGCAGACCAGCCAGCCCACTTCGCCGCAGTTCAGTTCGGTGCGGTCGACCTGTTTCGGCGTGAAGATCCCCAGACGGTCAGCATTGTAGGTCTGACCGGTACTCAGGACTTTGATCTTGTCGCCTTTGCGCATGGTGCCGTTTTTCACACGCACCAGCGAGACAACACCCAGGTAGTTATCGAACCAGGAGTCGATGATCAGCGCCTGCAGCGGGCCATCCGGGTCGCCTTCCGGCGGCGGGATATCGCGCACCAGACGTTCCAGCACGTCCGGTACGCCAACGCCGGTCTTGGCGGAACAGCGCACCGCATCGGCAGCGTCGATACCGACGATATCTTCAATTTCCTGCGCGGCGCGCTCGGGATCGGCGGCGGGCAGGTCAATCTTGTTCAGAACCGGCACCACTTCCAGATCCATCTCCATCGCGGTGTAGCAGTTCGCCAGTGTCTGCGCTTCAACACCCTGACCGGCGTCCACCACCAGCAGTGCGCCTTCACAGGCTGCCAGTGAGCGGGAGACTTCGTAGGAGAAGTCAACGTGGCCCGGGGTATCGATGAAATTGAGCTGGTAAGTTTCGCCGTCTTTCGCGTGGTAATCGAGTGTCACGCTCTGGGCTTTGATGGTAATGCCACGCTCGCGCTCCAGATCCATGGAATCGAGAACCTGCGCAGCCATCTCACGGTCAGTGAGGCCACCACAGATCTGAATAAGGCGGTCAGAGAGCGTAGATTTACCATGGTCGATGTGAGCGATGATGGAGAAATTTCTTATGTGCTTCATTTATTGGGATATCTTCGCTTAAAATTCAGTTGAAAATCTGAGCACAGACACATTCAGGAAGATCGCTCTTTACCCACAATCCTGTCAGCCTCATTAATGACGACGCATATTACACTGTTAACGCCGCGCATAAAAGAATGGAACGTGGTGGAAGCGAAACAGATATCTGCGCAGGGCAGAACAGACAAAGGCCGCGGAGTACGCGGCCTGGACACAGGTTACGCTTCGCTTTCAACACGCAGCGCATCGGGCGGTAAGGCAACGCTGAGAATGACGGGCTGAAAGGCTTCGCGATCGCCAAATTTCATCGACACGCCTTTGGCGACGATGAATCCACCGATGCCGCCCAGCAGCGCGCCACAGGCGGCCGCCAGGTCGCTGCCGAAGAGCGACTGAAACAGCCCCGCCACCAGAAACAGGCCAAAGAGCGGCGTCATGTAGACCAGCAGTGCCGATCCGAGCAGGCTGCTCTCTTTGATGCCCAGCTCAATGCGCTGGCCCGGCTGCAGCGGCTTGCTGCTGGCGATCTGCATCACATGCGCATTCTTCGGGCCGAGCTTGTTGAGCATATGGCTGCCGCAGCCTTTACGGGCCTGGCAGCTGTTGCAGGAGGTTTTTGCTTCCGTGTGCAGCGTGGCGATACCATCCTGCCATGCCACCACGGTGGCCCATTCTCTCATCATTTTTGTGACCCCAGGTCAATACTGTCCGCAATACGTTTCGCGGTAGAGGGCGGCAGTTCGCCGATCACCGCAATCTCGCTATTATTGCGCACAACGGTCTGGACCGTACGACGTCCAGTGCGCAATGTCTGCGTGTTACTGGTTTTATCGGCCGGCGTCACGTTAATGGCAAAGCTAAACAGCCCATCGCTGTAGAGCTTCGACTCCATATTTTTATTCAGGCCCGGCAGCGTACGACGGTTCTGCGACACCAGCGACATCCCGGCGGGTAACCAGCCAGGCTGCCAGCTGAGCGTCACCGCGTCCCCTTTCGGCACGGAGAGCGATGGCGGCAGATTCGCCTTTTCCAGCCCCTGCATCAGGTTGCGCACGCCCTCATCCACCGCAAAGCTGATAACACGGAACTGCTCCAGCGTTTCACCATCGCGGTCGAGCAGGTCGATGCGCAGCGGCAGCCTGGTGTCCACGTCCAGCCAGACCACATAACTGTAGCGGGTGCCGTCACGCGACACGATGCGCAGCACATCGCACATCTGATCGGCGATGCGCGAGCGGCCAACCGTGATGAAATCGTAGGCGGAGGAGAGCCTGGCGAAATCCGCAAAAATCACCGAAGGCAGTGCATCGATGATGTGCGTGCCGGGAAGGGAAAAGGGATCGAGTCCGGGTTCGAAATAGCTGATATCGTTGCCACGCTGGATCACTTCCCGGCGCGGTCCATCCATCTGCAGCAGCTGCGCAAAAATCCGGTTATCGATCACCGCGTGACGATAACGCAGCGATTCAATGCCGATGCGGGAGACGTTGATATAGGCGAATTCGTAGTTGAGGTTCTGGCTTGCCTGCTCCATCTGCTGCAATAGCGCCC
This sequence comes from Pantoea graminicola, assembly GCF_048452665.1. Classification (NCBI taxonomy): domain Bacteria; kingdom Pseudomonadati; phylum Pseudomonadota; class Gammaproteobacteria; order Enterobacterales; family Erwiniaceae; genus Pantoea; species Pantoea graminicola. The sequence goes on from NZ_JBLWSJ010000002.1 coordinate 673,014, forward strand.
CGGACGCAGAGGTTTGCGCCGGGGCCGCAGATGACCAGAACAGACTGCCTGCCAGCAGGCTAACAGCATACCAAAGCGGCTTCATTACTGCTGCTGCTGTCCTAATGATTGGTTTCCGGGAACATCAACCTGTGCCTGTTTTGGCGCACTGGTTTCAAACTGCAGCTGATCCGCGTGCAGGCGACGCTGAAGTTCATAGTCCTGCAGCATAGCGTTTACACGACGACGCTGGTCCTGCACCTGCTGATTGGCGCTGTTGGTATCAAACGCATCAGAAGGTACGCCCAGGCTGACCGGAGAGGCTTTGCCCATCATTGGCAGCGTGTTGAAGACCGGCGAGTCGGATGTCTGCGTGGCACTGCCCTGCGGCTGGTTGTAGTGCTGAACACCCACAATGACCGCCAGAGAAACACAGGCCGCGACGCCCACCTGGGTCAGTTGCGCAGCCCACGGACGCGCTTTTTTCCAGAACGGCATTTTTTCCCAGCGGGAAGGTTCTGGCTGAGCTTCAGGGATCAGCGTAGTCACCGTACGCAGCGGCTCTTTTTCAATGGCCGCCGCAACGCGCGCAGAGATATCAAAATGCAGATGCTCGCCAACATCACCGCGCATTGTGTCGCGAATCAGATGATAGCTCGCCCAGCTTTTCTGTAATTCTGCGTCCTTCGACAGGGCGGAAAACAGCTCGTTGTCTAAGGTTTCACCATCCATTAAAGCGGAAAGTTTTTCTTTCTGCATGCCTATGTACCCTTCCAGTAGCCGTTATCACTAACGTTGGATAAGCGGTTGAACTTTGTTATCAATGGCCTCTCGCGCACGAAAGATACGTGATCGAACAGTGCCTACCGGGCAATCCATAATGACGGCGATCTCTTCATAACTCAGACCGTCCAGTTCCCTGAGGGTGATTGCCATACGCAAGTCCTCGGGTAGCGCCTCGATGGTACGAAAGACAATTTGTTTCAATTCGTCAGACAACATTAAGTTCTCAGGGTTCGAAATTTCTTTTAATGCACTCGCACTTTCGAAATTTTCCGCGTCAATCGCATCCACATCGCTGGATGGCGGACGACGCCCCTGAGCAACCAGGTAATTTTTCGCTGTGTTAACCGCAATGCGGTACAGCCAGGTATAAAACGCGCTATCGCCCCGGAAAGAGTCCAGTGCGCGATACGCTTTAATAAAGGATTCCTGTACTACGTCTGGCACGTCGCCCGAAGGAACATAGCGTGAAACCAAACTCGCCACTTTGTGCTGGTAACGAATCACCAGTAAGTTAAACGCTTTTTGATCTCCCTTCTGTACCCGCTCGACAAGGACCTGATCCGTTAACTGCTCGCTCATCCGAGGTAATGTCTCCCCAAATTCTAAATGCATAAAGTAACTGCCAGCACATCTCATCATTCTGAGCAAGCATGCGCTTAGAGTTGTGATGTGGTGCGAAGTTCACTTTTCGCCCTGATATTTACTGCTCCGATGGCCGTTACACGGGTTGTTCGTTTTCGTTCAGTGTAAGGAGCACAAATCGCTGGCAGAGTAACCTATGACAACAGCTTTTTCATCATTAAATCCGTCAGGTTTTATGCGTTTGCTATAAAAAACATGACGAAGAAGCGCACCATTTTAACTCATTGATCAGATTCGGATTCAGAAAGCCGTTCGCCAAAACACACCCTGCGCTGTTTAAAATACTTCACAGCAGACCCGTTCGGGCTTATGCTCAGGTCAGGTCCTGTTTAGTAAATTAAACATTATGATGAAAACAACCCCGGATTATCAGTGTGATGTTTTAATTGTCGGCAGCGGTGCTGCCGGATTGTCGCTGGCGTTACGGCTGGCAAAGCAGTATCAGGTGACCGTTCTCAGTAAAGCGCAGGTTAATGAAGGCTCGACGCTCTATGCACAGGGCGGCATTGCTGCGGTATTTGATGAGACAGACAGCATCGAGTCACACATCGAAGATACGCTTATTGCTGGCGCAGGCTTGTGCGACCGCGAGGCGGTCTCCTTTGTGGCCAGCAATGCGCGTCACTGCGTGCAGTGGCTGATCGACAATGGCGTAGCCTTTGACCTCGATCCCCAGGCCGCTGGCGATATGCGCTATCACCTGACGCGTGAAGGCGGCCATAGTCATCGCCGTATTCTGCACAGCGCGGACGCCACCGGCCACGCGGTGGAAACCACTCTGGTAAGCCAGGCGCTAAGCCATCCCAACATCCGGATTCTGGAGCGCACCAACGCGGTCGATCTGATCCTTTCAGATAAAAGCGGACTGCCTGGCCCCCGCCGGGTGATAGGGGCCTGGATCTGGAACCGGAATCGCGAGCAGGTTGAAACCTGTCAGGCGCGAGCCGTGGTGGTCGCCACCGGCGGCGCGGCCAAAGTCTATCAATACACCACCAACCCCGATATCGCCTCCGGTGACGGCATCGCGATGGCGTGGCGTGCGGGCTGCCGGGTCGCCAATCTGGAGTTTAATCAGTTTCATCCAACCTGCCTGTTTCATCCGCAGGCGCAGAATTTCCTGTTAACCGAAGCCCTGCGCGGCGAAGGGGCCTGGCTGCTGCGTCCCGACGGCAGCCGTTTTATGCCCGACTTCGATGAACGCGCAGAGCTGGCCCCGCGCGATATCGTCGCCCGGGCCATCGACCATGAGATGAAGCGGCTCGGCGTCGACTGTATGTATCTGGATATCAGCCACCAGCCCGAAGCCTTTGTGCGCGCCCACTTCCCGATGATCTACGAGAAGCTGCTGACCTTTGGCTTTGATCTCACCAAAGAGCCGATCCCGATTGTGCCCGCCGCGCACTACACCTGTGGCGGCGTGGTCGTCGACCAGCATGGACAGACCGACGTCAGCGGCCTGTTTGCCATCGGTGAAGTGAGCTACACCGGCCTGCACGGCGCAAACCGCATGGCGTCCAATTCGCTGCTGGAGTGTCTGGTCTACGGCTGGTCTGCCGCCGAAGAGCTGATGCGTACCCTGCCCGCCATTGAGGCCGTCACAGAGCTGCCCGCCTGGGATGAGAGCCAGGTGGATGATGCGGATGAGCGCGTGGTGATCCAGCACAACTGGCACGAGCTGCGGCTGTTCATGTGGGATTACGTCGGTATTGTCCGCACGACCCGGCGGCTTGAGCGGGCGTTACGCCGCATTAATCTGCTTCAGCATGAGATAGATGAATATTATCGTCATTTCCGCCTCTCCAATAATCTGCTGGAGCTGCGGAACCTGGTGCAGGTGGCGGAACTGATGGTGCGCTGTGCGCTGGCGCGGAAAGAGAGTCGCGGCCTGCACTTTATCCGCGACTATCCGGCACTGCTGCCGGAGGCGCTGCCGACCGTGCTGGCCCCTTCTGGCTACATAAAAAGGTAGAACGCCTGCGTCAGGCCGCACCACTCATCCGAATAGCGGGTGTCGGGCGCGCGGATAGCGAGGCGCTCCAGCAGCGTTTCTCCGGCCTGCGGCGAGAGCCCCAGCACGACGCGGTGTGGCGGACGATGAGCATACTCCGCCACGTCCAGCCGGAAGCGCAGATGCCAGCCATCGGCCTGCGCCAGCGTGATAAATGTCTGACCAATGTCCACGGGCAGCACCACGCAGAACATCCCCTCCTCTTCGATGAGTAACGCCGCACTGCGCAACAGCGTCTGATGGTCCAGCGAGGCCGTGGCGCGGGCGCTGTCGCGGGCCGCGCTGGCGCAGGCTACGCCCGGCGCAAAATAGGGAGGATTGCTGACAATCAGCGAATACCGTTTATCGCACGCTTCCGCCCAGCTGGCGATATCCTGCTGATGAACTGCGATACGCGCCGGCCAGGGTGACTGCTGGACATTCTCCTGCGCCTGCTGCGCGGCGTCGGCATCCAGCTCCACCGCATCGATGGCGACATTTGAGGGTGTGCGCTGCGCCAGCATCAGCGCGATCAGTCCGCTGCCGCTGCCGATATCAAGAATGCGCCTGACCCCGGCAACCGGCGCCCAGGCCCCCAGCAGAATGGCATCGGTGCCCACCTTCATCGCACAGCGGTCGTGTGCGACAAAAAATTGTTTAAAGGTAAATCCGTTATTGTTTAACTGTGGCCGTTTACGCGGCTTATCCTGCATCATTCGTCACTACCATCGATTTTTCCTGCCGTCCGGCAGCGCATGAGTGTAACGTGACAACAGCGTGATTTCACGTAACAGACAACGCCGGACACAGCCGGAACGGATTAACAGATGAAGATTCAGTCTGATCTGTCTATAATCAGCGCCCCAAACTGAGGTAGACCATGACAGTAACCACATTTTCCGAACTCGAACTTGACGAAAGCCTGCTACAAGCGTTGCAGGAAAAAGGCTTTACGCGCCCAACAGTGATCCAGGCTGCTGCAATTCCGCCCGCACTGGAGGGCCGCGACGTTCTGGGTTCGGCACCTACCGGGACCGGGAAAACGGCCGCGTATCTGTTACCGGCGCTGCAGCACCTGCTTGATTTTCCGCGCAAGAAATCCGGCCCGCCACGTATCCTGATCGTGACCCCGACCCGCGAACTGGCGATGCAGGTCGCCGACCATGCGCGTGAGCTGGCGAAACATACCCATCTGGATATCGCCACCATCACGGGCGGTGTGGCCTATATGAACCACGCTGAAGTGTTCAGCGAAAACCAGGACATCGTGGTCGCCACCACCGGCCGCCTGCTGCAGTACATCAAAGAAGAGAACTTCGACTGCCGCGCCGTCGAGACGCTGGTGCTGGATGAAGCGGACCGTATGCTTGATATGGGCTTTGCCCAGGATATCGAAACCATCGCGGCAGAAACCCGCTGGCGCAAACAGACGCTGCTCTTTTCCGCCACGCTGGAAGGCGACAACATCCGCGACTTCGCGGAGCGTCTGCTGAACGATCCGGTGGAGCTGGAGGCCGATCCAAGCCGCCGCGAACGTAAAAAGATCCAGCAGTGGTACTATCGCGCGGACGATCTGGATCACAAGACTAAATTACTGATCCACCTGCTGAAACAGCCGGATGTCACGCGCAGCATCGTCTTCGTGCGCAAGCGTGAACGTCTGCATGAGCTGGTGAGCTGGCTGCACGAAGCGGGGATTCGCACCAGCTATCTCGAAGGCGAAATGGTGCAGGCCAAACGTAACGAAGCGATTAAACGCCTGAGCGAAGGTCGCGTAAACGTGCTGGTGGCGACCGATGTTGCCGCACGCGGTATCGATGTTGAGGAGGTCAGCCACGTCTTCAACTATGACATGCCACGCACCGCCGATACCTATCTGCACCGCATTGGCCGTACCGGTCGCGCGGGCCGTAAAGGCATTGCCATTTCGCTGGTTGAGGCGCATGACTTCGTTCTGCTGGGCAAGATCACCCGTTACGTGAACGAGCCGATCAAAGCGCGTGTGATTGATGAGCTGCGCCCGGTCACGCGCGCACCGAGTCCTAAAACTACCGGAAAACCGTCGAAAAAGGTGCTGGCGAAGCGTGCCGAGAAGAAAGCAAGCGAAACGGAAAAACCGCGCGTGAAGAAACGTCATCGCGACGCGAAAAATGTCGGCAAACGCCGCAAGGCAAGCGGCAGTGCACCAGCGAACGAGAATGCGGAATAAATCGTCGCCGCAATAAAAAAATCGCCTCACAGGAGGCGATTTTTTTTATTTAACAGAGAGTAACAGCCCTTTCATCCCGTTTTTACGGTCAGCATACGCGCTTTAAAAGAGTGTTGGCCGGGCATCCAGAGTCAGATGCCCTATCCCCTTAATTTGTCTGCTAATAGTTGCTGTGTGCGCTTTGCGCTCTTTTTCAGCACCCGTAAACTCAGGCGCTTAAAGGCTTTCAGTAAAAGTACGGGTAATAACGTCGCGCTGCTGCTCTGGCGTCAGGGAGTTAAAACGCACCGCGTAGCCTGACACACGGATGGTCAACTGCGGATAGTTTTCCGGATGCTTAACGGCATCTTCCAGCGTTTCGCGGCGCAGAACGTTGACATTCAGATGCTGTCCGCCTTCCACACGCACCTGAGGCTTGATTTCAACCGGCACTTCACGGTAAGTAAATTCGCCCAGTTCACGGATGGCGACGACCTGATCTTCTTCATAGCCCGCTTTGGCACAGAGGCAGCGTGCTTCGCCTTTCTCTTCGTCCAGCAGCCAGAATGAGTTCAGTAATTCTGCATTGCTGCATTGAGTGATCTGGATTCCAGTGATCATAATTGCGTCTCCCGGGTAATACGTGAATAAATCAATTTTGAGGCCCCGGTATACCACCCTAAATTTATGGCAGCTTTGACCTGTATCAATATTAATCAGCCATAAAAGCGCCTTTCACGCTAACCCCTTGATCTCACAACGCCCTCACCTTCAACTTAATTTGTATTTTTTCAAATTATTTTACCTTCTGCTCTGTGTCCGGAACCGCTAAGATTACTGACATTAACGCGAAGGGAGTGAAATATGGCTGAGAAGCTGACCTGGCACGACGTGCTGGCCGAAGAGAAAGAGAAACCCTATTTTGTCGAGACGCTGAAACAGGTCGCCGATCGACGTGCGGCGGGCGTGACCGTCTATCCGCCCCAGAAAGATGTGTTCAACGCCTTTCGCCTGACGGAACTGGGAGACGTTAACGTGGTGATCCTGGGGCAGGATCCGTATCACGGCCCGCATCAGGCGCACGGCCTGGCCTTCTCGGTGCTGCCTGGCGTTCAGGTGCCGCCATCGCTGCAGAATATCTATAAAGAGCTGGTGCAGGATATCCCCGGCTTTGAGAAGCCTGATCACGGTTTTCTCGAAAGCTGGGCTAAACAGGGTGTGCTGCTGCTGAACACGGTGTTAACGGTTGAGGCGGGGAAAGCGCATTCTCATGCGAAATTCGGCTGGGAGACGTTTACGGACAACGTGATCGCGGCGATCAATCAGCACTGCGAAGGGGTGATTTTCCTGCTGTGGGGATCCCACGCGCAGAAGAAAGGCAGCATCATCGATCGCCAGCGCCATCATGTGTTGCACGCGCCGCATCCGTCGCCGCTCTCCGCGCATCGCGGCTTTTTCGGCAGCAGACACTTTTCCACCACCAATGAACTGCTGACTACGGCCGGTAAAAAGCCGGTGGACTGGACGCCGGTGTTACCGGCTTAACGCCAGAACGCACACGGCCGCGTCAGTGCGCGGCCGTGTCAGGGATTCCGGGATGAATCAGCCTTTGGCTTTGGCCACCGCCACCATCGCCGGACGCAGCAGGCGACCATTCAGCGTATAGCCACGCTGCATCACCAGCATGACATGGTTCGGCTCAAACTCTTCAGACTCCATCATCGACATCGCCTGATGCACTTCCGGGTTGAACGGCACGCCTGTCTCTCCGACCACTTCGACACCGAACTTACGCACGGCACCCAGCAGGCCTTTCAGGGTCAGTTCGATCCCTTCAATCATCGACGCCAGCTGTGGGTCTTCTTTGTTCGCGACTTCCAGCGCACGTTCCAGGCTGTCGATAACCGGCAGCAGTTCGTTGGCAAACTTTTCCAGCGCGAACTTGTGCGCCTTCTCAACGTCCATCTCAGTACGACGACGAATGTTCTCGATTTCAGCCTGCGCACGCAGCTGAGCATCGCGTACACCGGTCTGCGACTGCGCTAATTCAGCTTCGAGCTGAGCAATACGCTCATCACGCGGATCCACCTCTGTTGCTGTCTCCGCGTCCTGAGGTTGCTGCTGATCCTGCTGAATTTCGTCTGAGACTTGCTCGTTTGGGGTGTTCTGTTCTTTACTACTCATGAATTTCTCCGCGTTTTGCACATTCATTTCGCTGGTTGGCTTATTATGGGGATTGGTATGACGGATTCAAGGGAACCTATCACATTGCCTTGCCGTTTTGGCTTATAAGGAACACCGACCAGATGAACAAACACTTTAACTGCATTGGTATTGTGGGTCATCCGCGCCATCCCACCGCGTTAACCACGCATGAGATGCTCTGGCGCTGGCTGACGGCCAAAGGTTATCAAGTGATCGTTGAGAAGCAGATTGCGCAGGAGCTGTCGCTTCACGACGTAGAAACGGGCACGCTGGCGGAGATTGGTCAGCAGGCGGATTTAGCGGTCGTGGTCGGCGGTGACGGCAACATGCTGGGCGCGGCGCGCGTGCTGGCGCGTTATGACATCAAAGTGATCGGCATTAACCGCGGGAACCTGGGCTTTCTGACTGACCTGGACCCGGACAATGCGCAGCAGCAGCTGGATGAGGTGCTGCAGGGCAACTATTTCGTCGAGAGCCGCTTTCTGCTGGAAGCGCAGGTCTGTAAGTCGGACTGCTCGCCGCGCATCGGCTCCGCCATCAATGAGGTGGTGCTGCATCCCGGTAAAGTCGCGCACATGATCGAATTCGAAGTCTATATCGATGAAGTGTTCGCCTTCTCTCAGCGCTCCGACGGACTGATTATCTCCACGCCGACCGGCTCGACAGCCTACTCTCTCTCTGCGGGCGGGCCTATCCTGACACCTTCTCTGGAAGCTATCGTGCTGGTGCCGATGTTCCCGCATACGCTCTCGGCAAGACCGCTGGTGATCAATAGCAGCAGCACCATTCGCCTGCGCTTTTCTTCGCGCCGCAGCGACCTGGAAATCAGCTGCGACAGCCAGATCGCACTGCCGATCCAGGAAGGTGAGGATGTGCTTATCCGGCGCAGCGCCCATCATCTCAACCTGATTCACCCAAAAAATTACAGTTATTTCAATACGCTGAGCTCTAAACTGGGCTGGTCAAAAAAATTGTTCTGAAATCCGGCCTCCCCTCTTTACTGGATAAAAAACCAGTTTATACTGTATGAAAAACCATATATGTTTATTCGTACAGGTGAACCTATGCTGGCCCAACTGACCATCAGTAACTTTGCTATCGTTCGTGAGCTCGACATTGATTTCCAACGCGGTATGACAGCAATCACGGGTGAGACCGGTGCCGGTAAGTCCATTGCGATCGATGCGCTGGGGTTATGTCTGGGTGGTCGTGCCGATGCCGACATGGTGCGTCAGGGTGCCAGCCGGGCCGATCTCTGCGCCCGCTTCCAGCTTAAATCCTCCCCTTCTGCCCAGCGCTGGCTGACAGAAAACCATCTGGATGACGGCAACGAGTGTCTGCTGCGCCGCGTCATCAGTGCAGACGGTCGCTCCCGCGGCTTTATCAACGGCACGGCCGTGCCGCTTTCTCAGCTGCGCGATCTCGGCCAGTTACTGATTCAGATCCACGGTCAGCATGCCCATCAGCTTCTGCTTAAGCCCGATCACCAGAAACATCTGCTGGATGCCTATGCCGGTCACGACGATCTGCTGCAGCAGATGCGCGCCAGCTATCAGACCTGGCACCAGAGCTGTCGCACCCTGGCGCTGCATCAGCAGCAGGCGCAGGAGCGCGAAGCACGTCGCGAGCTGCTGCAGTATCAGCTGAAAGAGCTGAATGACTTTGCGCCGCAGCAGGGCGAATATGAGCAGATCGACGAAGAGTACAAGCGTCTGGCCAACAGCGGCCAGCTGCTCTCCACCAGTCAGCAGGCGCTGCAACTGTTAGCTGACAGCGATGACAACAACCTTCACAGTCTGCTCTACAGCGCGCGTGAGATGATCGCTGAACTCACCTCGCTGGATGAGAAGCTGAACGGCGTGCACAACCTGCTGGAAGAGGCGGCGATTCAGCTGAGCGAAGCCAGCGACGAGCTGCGCCACTACTGCGACAGCCTGGATCTGGATCCGAACCGCCTGTATGAACTGGAACAGCGTATCTCGCGTCAGATTGCCCTGGCGCGTAAGCATCACGTCACGCCGGAAGGTCTGCCTGAACTGCATCAGCAGCTGCTGGCAGAAGCCGAGCTGCTGTCACAGCATGAGAGCGACCAGGAGAGCCTGCAGTCGCTGGTTGGCGAGCACTATCAGGCCGCCCTGAAAAGCGCGGAGCAGCTGCATCAGCAGCGCGGTCACTACGCCGATGAACTGCAGCAGCTGATTACCCAGAGTATGCATCTGCTCTCTATGCCGCATGGCCAGTTCCGCATCGCGCTGGCCTTTAATCCGGACCAGCTTACCGCAGACGGTGCCACCCGCGTCGATTTCCAGGTGACAACCAACCCGGGCCAGCCTCTGCAGCCGCTGGGCAAAGTCGCCTCCGGTGGTGAGCTGTCCCGTATCGCGCTGGCGATTCAGGTGATCACCGCGAAGAAAATGGAAACCCCGGCGATGATTTTCGATGAAGTCGATGTCGGGATCAGCGGCCCGACCGCTGCGGTGGTCGGTAAACTGCTGCGTCAGCTGGGCGAGTCCACGCAGGTCATGTGTGTGACGCACCTGCCGCAGGTCGCGGGTTGTGGTCATCAGCACTTCTACGTGAGTAAAGAGACCGATGGCGCGATGACCGAAACCCACATGCAGCCGCTGGACAAGCGGGCGCGTCTGCAGGAACTGGCGCGACTGCTGGGCGGCAGCGAGGTCACCCGCAATACCCTGGCGAACGCAAAAGAACTTTTAGCCGCATAGCAGCGCACTTTTTTAACCCACCGTGGTCATATGCTTGCTCTGTAGAGGTTTCCAACAGCGAAAAGGTTTATTATCATCGGCACTTATGTCGCCAGAGTAATAAAGCCTGCCGCAGGCAGAGTTCAGATTTTGATGGCAAGAAACCGCCTGTTAAAGGCGTTTGGCCCCGGAAAAGGAATGTTTAGATGCGCTGTAAAACGCTGACTGCCGCGGCAGTGGTAATGTTAATGATGACCGCCGGATGTTCCACCTTAGAGCGCGTGGTCTATCGTCCTGATATCAACCAGGGCAACTACCTGGTTGCCAACGATGTGGCCAAGATCCATAACGGTATGACACAGCAGCAGGTGGCCTATACGCTGGGCACACCGATGATGAAAGATCCGTTCGGCAGCAACGTCTGGTATTACATTTTCCGTCAGGAGCCGGGTCATGAAGATGTGAAACAGCAGACGCTGACGCTGACCTTCGATGGCAACGGTGTACTGACCAACATCGATAACAAGCAGAATCTCTCCCAGAGCGGCAACTGATCGAACAGCAGACCGTCTGCATCCCGGAGAGTCTGCACGACAGACAGCAAAAAGGCGCACTGAGCGCCTTTTTTTATGGCCGTTATCCGCCAGCACTGGCGCGACATGGCCCTACTTTTTGCTTTCCGCCGCGCGCTCTGCGCGCTGACGCCGCAGCTCTTTAGGATCGGCAATCAGCGGACGATAAATCTCGATACGATCGCCCTCATTAATCACGTCATCCAGCTTCACCGGACGGCTGTAAACGCCCACTTTGTTGCTGCTGAGATCGATCTCCCGACGCAGCTCAAGTAATCCGGAGGCGTTGATGGCCTGTTCGACCGTGCTGCCCTGCTCCACCTTCACATAGAGTTGATACTGCTTATCGGGCAGCGCATAGACCACCTCGACGGTGATATCATCAGGCACGGTAGACCTCTTTGGCGCGCTGCGTGAACGCCTGCACCATGCTGTTGGCCAGCTCTTTGAAAATGCGTCCAAAGGCCATCTCAACCAGCATATTGGTGAATTCGAACTCCAGGCTGAGCTCAACCTTGCAGGCGTCATCGCCCAGCGAGACGAACTTCCAGCCGCCGGTCAGCTTGCGGAACGGCCCGTCAACCAGCTGCATATGAATGCTCTGGTTGTCGGTCAGGGTGTTGCGGGTGGTAAATGTTTTGCTGATGCCCGCTTTCGACACGTCCACCGACGCGGTCATCTCATTTTCAGACGCATCCAGTACGCGGCTACCGGTGCAGCCCGGCAGGAATTGCGGATAGGCATCCACATCATTTACAAGTTGGTACATCTGCCCGGCACTAAACGGGACCAGCGCCGAACGACTAATCTGAGCCATAATGGTTCCTGTTCATCACGAAACCGCTGAATAATAGCATTTTCAGCGATTAAACAAAAATGTCCCTGAGTAAGGGTGTGCTAGAATATCCCGTTTCCTGCCGCCCTGCTGGACTGGGGATGCGATAACCGACTAAGTGATGTAAAATACGCCGCACTATGACAAAGAAAAAAGCACACAAACCCGGTTCTGCCACTATTGCCATGAACAAACGCGCCCGTCACGAATACTTCATCGAAGAGGAGTATGAGGCGGGATTATCGTTACAAGGATGGGAAGTCAAATCGCTTCGTGCCGGTAAAGCCAACATCAGCGACAGCTATATTCTGCTGCGCGATGGGGAAGCCTTTCTGTTCGGTTCAACCTTTCAACCCTTAGCCGTTGCCTCCAGCCATGTGGTCTGTGACCCGACGCGCAGCCGTAAGCTGCTGCTGAAGCAACGTGAACTTGACTCCCTTTATGGCCGCGTCAATCGCGAAGGTTACACCATCGTGGCGCTGTCGCTGTACTGGAAGAACGCCTGGTGCAAACTGAAGATTGGTGTTGCACGCGGTAAGAAAGAGCACGACAAGCGTGACGACATCAAAGACCGCGAATGGAAGCTGGATAAAGCACGTATTATGAAGAATTCAGCGCGCTAACCACTGGATTTTAAGCTGTTTAGTTGCTAGTATTTGAAGTTCTGGGGCTGATTCTGGACTCGACGGGATTGTGAAGCCTTAGGAGCATGCCGAGGGGCGGTTTGCCTCGTAAAAAGCCGCAAAAAAATAGTCGCAAACGACGAAAACTACGCTTTAGCAGCTTAATAACCTGCTCTGAGCCCTCTCTCCCTAGCTTCCGCTCTTAAGACGGGGATCAAGAGAGGTCAAACCCAAAAGAGATCGCGTGGATGCCTTGCCTGGGGTTGAAGCGTTAAATCCAATCAGGATAGTCTGTTAGTGGCGTGTCTGTTCGCAGCTAACCGGCGAATGTAAAAACTGACTAAGCATGTAGTGCCGACGGTGTAGTAATTTCGGACGCGGGTTCAACTCCCGCCAGCTCCACCAAAATTCTTCAAAGATGGTTCCAGTGCCATCCGCAGAAGTCCTGAAAGCCCGCACGGCACAAGCCCTGCGGGCTTTTTTGTGTCCTCAATTTGTTTCGCGAAGTCTGAAGCCAACTAATTAAATCCGAACCTTTTAGGCACCTTGTTAGGCACCTCATAAAGCTTTATTGTTTTTGAGGTGCCTAAAACTATGGAAACCCGGTAATGGCAAGACAAACCAAACCTCTATCCGTTAAAGAAATCGAATCCGCCAAACCCAAAGAAGCAGACTACGTTCTCTAGGATGGTGATGGCCTTGAGCTACTCATCAAATCCAGCGGAAGTAAAATCTGGCAGTTTCGCTACATTCGCCCTGTCACTAAGAAACGTGCGAAGAAGAGCATAGGTCCCTACCCGTCAGTTACCCTTGCCGATGCCCGAAACTATCGGGCAGAGTCCCGCTCTCTTCTGGCGAAACAAATTGATCCCCAGGAACATCAGCAGGAACAACTGCGCAGTTCAATTGAAGCCAAAACCAATACTTTCCAGCTCGTAGCTGAACGTTGGTGGAATGTGAAGAAAGCAAGCGTGACAGCGGACTATGCAGAAGATATCTGGCGCTCTCTTGAGAGAGATGTCTTTCCTGCAATTGGGGACGTTAGCGTTACAGATATTAAAGCTCACACACTGGTTCAGGCCGTTCAACCTGTTCAGGCCAGAGGAGCACTGGAAACCGTTCGTCGACTGTGCCAACGCATTAATGAGGTCATGATCTATGCCCAAAACACAGGGCTGATTGATGCTGTTCCCAGCGTTAATATCGGTAAAGCCTTCGAGAAGCCTCAGAAAAAGAACATGCCCAGCATTCGACCGGACCAGCTACCTCAACTGATGCAAACAATGCGAACAGCCAGCATTAGCCTTTCCACACGCTGCCTGTTCATGTGGCAACTTCTTACTATTACCCGCCCTGCTGAAGCGGCTGAAGCTCGCTGGGAAGAGGTAGACATGGAAGCGCGAGAGTGGAAGATTCCTGCAGCACGCATGAAAATGAACCGCGACCATACTGTTCCATTGTCAGATGAAGCCATTGCTGTTCTGGAAATGATGAAACCGTTAAGTGGCAATCGGGAATTCATTTTCCCAAGTCGTTTGAAGCCTACTCAGTCAATGAATAGCCAAACGGTAAATGCTTCGCTTAAGAGAGCAGGATTCGGCGGTATCCTCGTGTCACATGGTCTGCGATCTATTGCAAGCACAGCTCTTAATGAGCAAGGCTTTCCACCCGATGTGATTGAGGCTGCGCTTGCCCATGTTGACAAGAATGAAGTACGTCGAGCCTATAACCGAAGCGATTACCTTGAGCAGCGCCGCCCGATGATGCAGTGGTGGGCTGATTTTGTAATGGCTGCGGATCGTGGAAATATGATTGGAGATGGTATTCGAGGTATAAGGCTCGTCGGATGACATAGTTACAAGCGCCAGCCATAGGCGCTTTATCTGTATTAGCTCAGACTTGACCTGACAGTTTTATTTGGCAGCAGACTATCAAATCTGACAGTCTGCTTTGAGCGAACAGCGGAAGTTCGCATATGGTTTTAGTCTGATAAAGGCATTAGTTAAAGGGTGGTGTGGTAGATACTTACCACCCGTAATAGCGTATCGTTTTCTTTTACAAGCCAAATAGCAGTGCCCTCAATCGCAGGAGTGATTATGAATGCTAGCGAGATTTTCGTTTCAGTCGATATTGAAACATCCGGCCCGGTCCCGGGATTATTTAGTCTGCTTTCCATTGGGGCTTGTCTGGTGCATGCGCCCGACGTGCGTTTTTATGCCGAGTTGAAGCCTGACTGCACTGGCTTTGATCCTGAGGCGCTGGCAGTGACGGGATTTAACCTTCAGGCACTGGCTACCACCGGCATAGCCCCCGCGGACGCCATGCTTCAGTTATCCACATGGCTCACAACCCACCTTCAACCGAGCCAGAAGCCGGTCTTTACGGGACTGAATGCCCCCTTTGACTGGTCATTCATCAATTACTACTTCCATAAATATACGGGGAACAACCCATTTGGCTTCAGTGCATTAGATATTAAAGCTTACTTTATGGGGGCAACAGGCTGTACGTGGTCTGAGACCAAATCATCAATGATGACACAGCGTTTATCTGCCAAAGGAAGACCCAGCCATAATGCTCTGGATGATGCATTATTTCAGGCAGAGCTTTTTGCGATGATGCAAAATAAAGGGTCTTGATGAATTGGGTCCGTTAAGGCCGCGACAAGGATGCTGTATACACTGCCTCCTGATACCTGCCCTCCCGAAATATCCAGGCTTTAATGCCTCTGCTCGATGGTGACGTGCCGACAATCACCGCCACGGGATGTGGAAGATCACGTGCATTTTGCCTCGCGAATCGCGCAAAACTGGCAATGTCAGTCCCTGAGATGTGAGGAACTGCCTGCGGATGCGTATGCCAGTATCCAACCAAGCGTAATCCCTTCCTGTTTGCGTTCTCGATTTCAGTGCGGCAGCGATCGTTGTTCAGTTCGAGCCACGTTCTGCCAGCGCGGTCCGCAGGATGTGGCGCTGAAGCATGACACAGTACAATGCCGCCGGGATCGGCGGGATCGACAAACAGCTGCCCGCCTCGCTCATTTTCTCCCTGTGACTGCCGGTAGTGACCGAACATCTCAGAGACCTGCTGCCCAACCTGCAGCTCCGCATTCATATCTGGCCAGGCCCAGCGCCATGCTATTTCATTCACGCGTTTTGCCCGGGTTTCGGCCAGTTACGTTCAAAAACACTCTGGACAACTCCTTCAGGAAGTACAGGTCCCGTATAGCGTCCCCCCAACACTCCGGCCTCATCAGGGCGATACACACTGGAATGCCATAGAGTGACATTCCCTACAGTCGTCAGGTAACGTATTGCGGCCTGAGTGACCATTGTTGCAACACCATTCATTCCCGCCGAGCCTCCCGGTATAAAACTTTCACCACAGGCAGGAAGAGGCACAACGCCCCCATCCGGCCAGTCGGTAAACCGGTGCCTGAAGTCACCTCTATCGCTAAAAAGATATCTTGCATCAAAGCGGCCTTCAGGTGCGATCAGTGCATGCCCGACAAGTGTATGCGGCTCACTCCAGGCCTGTATCAGCCCCCATTTCGCTCCGGAGGCTTTCTTTTCCCAGAGGGCAGACTCTGATTCCCAGTCCGCTGTCGTGATAATAACCAGATCAACATCCTCGAAAATATCGGGTTTTTGACCCATAACCCATTCGATGTATGTATCCAGCGCGGTGACATCAAGCACAGGCAGATCCTGAAGCAGTCGATGGCGCATGGCCTGAGACTTAAATTTGCCTAAATCCTCAGCACCCAGCATATGCCGCCCCAGATTGGGTGACTCCAGTCTGTCAGGATCGATAAGGGTCAGCCTGCCCAGACCGGCCTTAGCGAGTTTAATACTCACAGCAGATCCCAGCGACCCTACACCGACAAAGACAACATGCGAGTTCTCAAGTGTTTTTGCTGTGTTACTTCGATCCCGTGAAAAAAATGCTCCACGATCGATAATGTTCACACGCGATGACAGAATACTGGCCGGAGGTCCTTCTTTCTTTAACCCGGACTGACGGCGTGAGGATCTCAGGCCGTAAAAATGTGTACGGTCTGTTTCCTTCTTTCTGGTGCACAGGTTAACAGTAAATCTTGCCGCCCCGTCCCCACCCGGTAATGCCATGACAACCCATCGGGAAAGCAAAGCACTACTCTTTTCTGACCATTTAGACATCGCGGCCAGGGATTCTTCAGAAATATGGGGAGCAAGCCATTCGAGAAACGCGTGAGGTTCAGGCACCTTAATGCCAGGGAAAGACGTCAGTTTGACAAAGAAACCTGCTTCATGGGGGCTTCTTATCACAACCGAACGGCCAGTGGCACGTCTGAAATGCTGGCGGATAGCGTTCTTGTCAGACGAAACCCATACCGGGTTGAGGCCAGTATGACCGGTATACCTCGGATCGCTTACAACATACAAAACTGAATCCGATTCAGGCTCCCCCAAAAGAATCAGGTTACGTGCCGATCGTTTAAGCTGCCAGAGCCAGTAAGTGGAAATTTCATTCTGAAACTCCGTTTCCCGCCGTGCAGGATCTGCGTTTTCCAGAGAAAAAGACACAATGCTCGCAAAACGGGATAAGCTGTCCTGAACAATTTTCTCAGGCGAGCCCGTAACGGGCTTTTCCCTGAATCCATGGAGACACAACCCGGACGCCATGGCATGGGGCCAGACTAACCACGGTGAAGGTTCAACCTGAAGGCTAGGGGATTCAGACGGGAAATCGTTGGGAAAACCAATCCGTAGTCTTCGCTCAAGGCCGGTGTAATCAACGGGTAAAGGAAAATAAAAGGCGGCCGCCTCACCGACCCGCAGTTCAGCGGGCCTGAGAAGAGCCGAAGCATTGTCCGCGCCCAGACAGTCTTTAAGGGCGGAAATGCCGCGTTGTATCATCTCATCCTTCATATCAGCCGAGTCGCCCGACAGGTGCAACATTTGCCTGAGACTGGTTACTGCTGACTGAACTCCCGAACAGAGACCCCATTGCGACAGAGTTTCGTGTCACACCATCTTGCCGCCCGGGCATCGTCCAGTTTGCCGGAATGCTCTCGTTAACTTCGCGAACGAATGTCGGACCAATACCGAACTGCTCCTGGACCGCCTTCGCAAAGGTTTCTGTCGACGCGTGGCTGTCGAGCCCCAGCGTCAGCGCCGAACGGGCACTCGCATGCCATTTATTAAAGGCATCAACGTATTTATAACCTTCATCCGGACGATTCCATTTTTCCGCAAAATTCTCGCCGTTATCTTCAGGATTGCAGACGTAATACTCATTACTGTAACGATGAATATGGTCAGGCATCCTGTTCACGATTGCCAGGATAGCCTGAAGCGGGGTGAAGACGGTATATTCTGACTGCGCGACAACATCCAGATAAGCGTGAGTCGCAAGTGTGGTGATAACTGCCGAAATAGGCCGGTATCTTTCATTTTTCGTCCTGATCGCCCATTCATCCCTGTGCCTTTTCATCAGTTTAATGCTCGCACGTAACGGATCATCTTTTTGATATTCTTTATATTCAGGCAGCGGGGCTTGGGTCGCAGAGTCCATTACTGCATGACTTTTATTAAACTCAACAACATGTTCAAGCATAATGTCCTGCTTTGACGCATCATGCAGCCAGTCTGCATAAGGAATAGGACTGCTTGCCTTCCAGCCGTGCTCCCTGTCGGGTACTTCGAGCATGCCCAGTCCGTCGCTTTGCTCATTATGATGGCAGGGACGTGCAGGTGTGACATCAATGTGGAAACCCGGATTTTCATCGGCGTAAACAATCCTGACACCGCGACGAAGTTGTTGAATATCCTCTTGAACCCTACTGCCCTCCTGGAAACGACGTTCAATGACCTCTAATACAGTCCGGGCATCGATCCCTCTGGCATGGGGCAACCAGACAATCGCATCGGCATCAATTGTCCCGAGATCTGCTGGCGCCCCAGGCTCCGGGTTAATCGTTGTCTGAAGACGCATAGAACCCTGGGGAAAAATATGGGCATCCGCCAGCAGGGGATCATCGGCAGCAGAAAGAATTTTTTCCAGCTGAGAGTAACGAGCATCAATAACACTGTACTGAGCTGCTGATAATGAAATTTTTCGGGCTGCACGGAGAAGAAAATACTCCCAGCTGCGGTGTTTAGTCTGTTCGTTACTCATGGACGTTGCTCCTCTGTACATCCGATGCTAAGCATGGGGCGAAACTGGTTTGCGTTATTTTTGTCACGGTCAAAGATGATGTAGGGATGCTGATGCTGAGTCGTCAGCAAAGCCCCAAATTCAATGGCCAGCGCAGCAGGCACCGCGGCAAAAACATGAATGGCCTGGGTCGTGGTGGCTTCTAACTGACTGAGCAGCTTCTGCAGCTCATCTCTGAACGTATGGATGACCCTGCGGTTTGTCACCATGGCATAGCTGGGTTCAGGTACAGTGAATTCTACAATTCGGGCACCCGGCAGTGCGGCGGTAACATCGCCTCGCGGTACCGCTGCGGAAAGAGACAGCACCAGAGCAACTGGCACCTCACCTTGCGGAAGTTCAGAAGAGATAAATGCCGGCGGCAGGGCATCTGTATCCGGCCAGCGCAATATATGTTCCCTGTTAAATGAATACTGAAAGCGTTTATAGCGGTCGCCAATGGTCTGGCCGAGGAAAAACAACGCCGGAATATCCGCAAGCCCAACCATGGCCAGAGCCGGCTTATCGCCAAATTGCCCCCCGCGGCGGGCAAGCCCGGCCTCGAGTTTTTCAGTGATTAAATCCTTAATCGCCTGCCAGTAACCCGCATCCCTTCCCCGTGAACTGGGCTCAGGGAACACAACCGTAACCGGATGGCACTGTGCCGTAAGCCCTT
Organism: Pantoea graminicola; assembly: GCF_048452665.1. Taxonomy (NCBI): domain Bacteria; kingdom Pseudomonadati; phylum Pseudomonadota; class Gammaproteobacteria; order Enterobacterales; family Erwiniaceae; genus Pantoea; species Pantoea graminicola. Next base: position 692,389 of record NZ_JBLWSJ010000002.1, read on the forward strand.
CTGCAGACATGGCGGTAAGAAGGGCCTGCGCCGGAATTGCAACCAGAGTCTGATGATGCTGGCTTTGAACGATAACCGGTATGGCGCGTTCCTCCCCGGGCGTGGAAGCCGCTAAGCGAATTCTGGTCAGGCAGGCAGAGTGAAGTCCGCTAAGATCGTCTTCAGGATAATTATCGCCGTCACGATCAACCCGGTCATGGCATCCCGGACACAGTAGCATAAGATTCTCGCTGTCATTCGTCAGTGCCAGGGCCTCTTCTTCGCTGTGTGTGGCGTTTCCCCTGGGGCCTTTCGGGCTGGCAGGAAGAATATGGGCCACTTCTCCCCATTTCATCGGCGTACCGATACGAAAATCATGGGTCAGATCGGTTCCGCAGAGTTCACAATGACCCGCTGCACGGATCCAGACCAGAATTTTCACTTCAGGGCTAGTGTTAAAACGCCCACTCGAATCATCCGCCTTTTTTTTCGCATTCACGTAAGGGTACTCCTGAAAAGGAAAAACCATTAGCACGGGAAATACTGAAATAAGTACTGTTCATCTTTTTTCAATACGCAACCGCGAAAAATATAACTCGCGAAACAAAATACGGAGCGGACCGCCTATAGCGCTGCCAGGTTTTCATTGAGCGATATGCGGACATTATTAACAGCATTCTGTGTGAAACGGGGAGCAAGTCACCGCTTTCCAACCCGTTATTTCAGCGTGCCGAACTGTTTGTTCTTCAGTGCATATAGTCGGTCGAACTCAGCATAGGGCTCCCCCGTTTCAGCGGCGTGCCGGGTTTTAGCGTCCAGAAGGTCGGGCAAAGGGATCCCATGACTCAGTGAGTGGTAAAGATCATAACCACTGACACAGATAACCCGCTTCCCTTTACCAAAAGCCGTCAGACCTTCAGGCGTAAATCCCATCCAACTGATAAAAACGCCGCGTGTCCAGGTTGCCTTGGTACTGAGCTTTCCTTCAAATACATGGAGATCGGCAGCCGACGTTCTTTTCTGATGCCATTTTGCCTCCATCAGGTAAAATTCATCATTCAGTCGGAAACTTCCGTCAATCTGTTCGCCTGTATTTCGGAAAGACGAACGGGGAGCAAGCTTAAAGATACTGAACAGTTCAGCAAGCCAAGTTTCAAACCGAAAACCACGTAGTTGTGGCGGCAGAGATTTCATCTCGTTCATTTCAGCGATAAGTGAAGGCCAGTCAACACCATGCCATGCCTGGACAGGCTTTACGCCTTTGGCTTCATTGGTGTCAGCGTTTTCTAAGCGGGAAATCAGTGCAAGATAGTCATTACGGCTTTGTTCAGCCTGTTTAGGCATGGATTCTGTTTTATACTGCCAGAGAGCGCCAAGAACCCGCAGAGCGGTCTCACGATCAGTCTGTTTCAGCAAGCATCTAACTCGTTTGGCTTTTGATGTCCCCTCTTCCTGATAACGTTTATCATCAATATCAATGTTTAGTTCGTCATCAAAAAAAGCAGACAAGGTGCGGTTAGAGAAATCAAGTATCCAGCCAGGATCGCTCTCAAACACGAGATTAAACAGCCTCAAATCCTGCATTTTCAGTTTCACACCTACCTCCTTTTTTTCACAGTATAACGGGATGAAAGTGGAGGAGGAAATGAGTCAGCACCTGTACACCAGCATTAGCGTGTTCCGCTATTGGCACTGAGCAGACTGTCAGTTTAGGTTAAGCCCTGTGCAGCAACAGTGCCAGTCAATCAAGTTTGAGCTAATACACTTTATCTAAATTACAAAGCAGAGCTTCAGCTACGAGGTGATTATTTTTTTTCTGTGTACATTAGAATCAAATGCTAGTCTGACACTCTCAACGTTTCGTGACCAATTTTTTAGAATAGTATCCGCTAATGCATCTTGGCTTGCGTTTGCTAATCGGTATTTTTTACTTTGATTGTTAATCACAAAATCTGATTCTTCAACATATTCCCATAAGGGGTTAATAAGGTCATTCACTGCCGCAGCTTTACTTTTCCAACCACCTTGTGGTGCAAGTTCATTTATAAGGTCTACTAATTTCCTCTGAATAACAATGTATACCTCTGTTTTCTTCTCGCCCCCCTTCTTTCCAGCCTTAACTCTAACGCCTGATAGTTCTGATTGTTTATCAATGTAAACCTTGAACCAAACCATTCCGATACACTTATCAAATAGACTAAAAGAGGTATTTAATGCCCTTAGCGCGATGCATTCATTTTCCGATGCTACCGACTGCCCCCATTGATACAACATTGAAGCATTAAAAAGATGCGCAAAAAATATGTCATCAATTCTGATGGGCTCGATAATTAATGGAAAAAAGTCTCCCGATAAATACGACTCTGTAAGTCTCGCCAGCACTCCTGTACAGGATCATATAATTCTGTGTACTCCTCTTTGAGCTGTAACATCCCATTAACAGTGTGACTTTGATAATCCCGAAGATGAGGTTCTGAGTACAACCTTACACGCGTACCCACTTTTGCAGATTTCCAGTACTGTTCTCTCATTCTGGCTAGTTCTTCTTGCATTACCGAGTAACTTTCATCAAGTATTTCAGCATATCTCTCCCACTTGCAGTGTGACATCTCCTCAGAGACTTCCTTTCTTTTCTGGCTAATTTCTTCACAAATTTCAGATACAGAAAACATTAATCCACCATATATCAACAAGTTAACTTTTGTAAAAATGTCTTTTTGCTACCCGGATTTTTTGCAAAATCCTTTGATCATACTCTTACACAACCAAACTGAACTAATGCAAGGTAACTTAACATGAACACATCCAACGTCAGAATCCTTCGTTTAACCGACGTCGTCAGCAAAATGGGCATAAGCCGCTCCACCATCTATGATTGGCTCAATCCAAAATCTTCGCGCTACGATGCATCTTTTCCCAAACAGCGTCGACTGGGTAAGCAATCTATCGGCTGGCTGGAAGCTGAGTTAGACGAGTGGCTTTTACTACGTAGTCAAGTGGGTTATTGAGTCTTAATGAATTGCAAGTAAAGGCCATTAACTCAGCCATAAAAACAGAATAAGGCATTGAAATTTCGATACGAGATTGCGGAGGCATCATTCGATTGAGGCGATTAAACCTTAATAAAATCAACTTGCAAACCAATTGAATAGAGGTTCAAAAATACATTATTGACACTTTTTACAAGTATCAAATCAACAAGAAAAGGACAATTGGCAGAAACATCAAGATCAAACATTTTTTTGTCTTAGACAGATAACACTGTGAGGATGCCAATTGTCATCAAATGCTTTTTTGCGCCCTCAAAGTCAGAGACGTCTGACGTGTCAAAAAATAATTAATGATACCGGATTCTAATCAATGAAATTTTTTGCTTACTTCGCTTGTGTTGACTCTGCTGGAGCAAAAGGAGTTAGAGAGCATACTGTTTTTCGAGAAATATGCGTTTTTTTTCCATGTAGACTCAGAGAATATTGTTATTGAAATTATTGACATTAAACGACCATTTTCAGAACAACGGCTTTTAAAGGAGCTCATTAATACAAAAATGAACCGTGGTGACACCATTGTGATTACTGATTTAAGCTGTCTGGGAAGAAATGTTGAGGACATAGAGGAGGCTTTATTTTTATTTTTTCAAAAGGAGATAAATGTCTACTGTTACCATCCTCGCACTAGAATTGAGCCAGCAATTGAATGCTGCATGTCATTTCTGATAACAGTCCAAAAAAAGTCGACATTCATAATCTTAAGTCAACAAGGAGTCGGCATCGGACAATGAAAAAAGCGTCAGGAAGAAAAAAGGGAAGTAAACATAAGATGGAAATATTAAAACTTAAGCTAAAAGGACATACACAGATACAAACAGCTAAAATTCTAGGAATCAGTATTTCAACAGTCAAACGCCACTGGAAAAACACATTTATTACTTAGCAAAAACAAGCTAATTAGAGAGTAACTTTAATACAGCCATCACAGGCCAGGACTGTCTTTGTCTAAAATTTAGATGTTGGAAAGGTATTATAATGGCAATCTACTCTTAGTCCCGACTAATAGTCATCTAAGAGCAGTATTATTAATCAGGTAATTATCAGATCACAACAATATGGAGATACAATGCTCTGATGCCTGAATATACCTGAATCAAAGACAATATACAGTCTTGTCTGTGTGGCAATCATCAATACGGTATTTAAAGACCGTAGGGCCAGCCACATAGGAATACTGATATGAATTATGTTGAACTTTACCGATCAATAATCAATCAATCATTGAATTTGATTACGAACAGGCACTAAAGAGTTGTTGCGTTCAGAGTTGATACTCATTTTCCGGGGATAGTTGACAACGGTGATAACATTTGCTGCTTTCATAGCCTGGAACCTGGTGAAATTAGCCGTATGTGCAAATCAATGGAGGCTAAGCTCATAGCCGATATTCAGAGAAAAGAGCGAGAAGGGAAACGTGTATACCGAGGAACAGTAATTATTATATGGGCGAGAGAATTTTCATTATCGGGTAAATGCCATTACCACCTTTGCCTGCTGTTTAACAAAGATGCCTATTACCATCTCGGGGATTATGAGAAAGAAAATACGCTAAGAGCAATGATCACCGGATCTTGGTATAGCGCGTTGGGCCTACATCTGGACGATTATCGAGGCTTGGTGCATTTTCCAGAGAACTGCCGTTATGTACTAAACTCTAACCATCCAGACTTCCAATGCCACTATCAGGAGCTGCTGAACCGCCTTGATTATCTCGCCAAAATAGAGACCAAGATCTTTGGTGAAGGATATCGTAATTTCGGTTCTTACCAAATCGACCTTTAATTTCAATGTGGCCTTCCTGTTTAGGGAAGGCCTTTTTCACATCAGGGATAAGTGATGTGCCCTACAATCGCGCAGATGAGTCGATAATCGCTAACGTAGAAGATCTCCGGATCTTCCGAATTTTATTCGCCGATAGAGAAGACCTAAGCTTTATCTTTCTGGCCTTTTCCATTGTCCTCTACTCACGTAATGGCCAGATCAGCATTGTCCACCAGGTCGGATGACGGACATACAATTGACATCAAAACATTCGGTACTGGTACCAGGCAGGCAAGCAATAAAACGGTAGAGCATGTCCCTGTCCTGCGCAAAAACCGTCATCCATACGCTCCAGAATCCATGACCTGTAGCCGTTTCAACGATTTGCTCACGCATATCGGGAGTATCGCCCGCCACCAGCCTTTGCCTTGCACGTTCCGCTATATCCCAGACTTCTTTTCTGTTCAACCAACGCCTGTCTGAAGCGTCATCTTCATCAAGCTGTTTATCCAGCCCGACCAGCTTAATCATGTTGAGTGCCTTGGGACTTAGCGCCGACTGGGCCGGGCGAACGATCCCCCCTTCAGCATATACAAACGCTGAAAAAGTATTATCGCTGTCAGGCCACAGGTAATCAGCGATAATCACATCCGTATCGCCTTTAGTTGAATTACAGTTAACACAGGCGAGCAGAAAATTATCCCATGATAAAGCGCGGATCTGATTGACCTGCGTCGCGCCGGGGGGCTTTTTTGGTTTAACATGTTCAACGGCAAGCCCTGAGGGCAGACGCGCTTCGCAGTACGAGCAATATTGCCCCATGCGATCAATCAGGGCTTTGCGCGCATTTTTATATTCTGTATACACAACAATTGTTCCATCGTCCTTCGTAGGGCATGCTCCTCTATTTATCGGCCTCATTCGTCATCACCTTCCGGGCTGCGTTTCAGCCCTGCATATACTCTTTCCATTTCTAGAAATGCATGATAAGCGACATTCTCACTGAAGGGGGCCGAAAGCGCGTCAAGCCTACGTTTAATCGTATTCTTTTCTTCATTGGATGCCTGCTTACCTTCCTCCAGTAAAAGAAAATATTCTTTCGCGGCATCAAACATTTCCTGGTAACGGTGGCTTCGTTGGGGCACGGGTACATCCATAACGGCCTCAACAATGTCTTCAATTGATTTATCTGCATACATTGTTTCTGGCACAACTGCAGCCATGTTATTTTGTTGTGCTGAGCTCACGTGCTCAGCGGTGCTTTCCTGTTTGGCGATGTTTTCTTCGCCAGGTAATGAAGTCATAAAGTTATCAAGATCGATGACTTCTACTGCATGCGCTGACTGAATAATAAAGGGGGAATGTGTCGTCGCGATAAACTGAATGTTCGGGAAAGCAGACTTCAAATCAGGTATGACCCTGCGCTGCCATTTAGGGTGCAAATGCAGGTCGATCTCATCAATAAGAATCGTGCCCTTAGTGCGTTTTGCCGCCGCGCCACCGAACTGGGGATTCAGTTTGGCGCAGCGATGGGCAATGTCTGCAACCATGGCCACCATATTGCGAAAACCATCGCTTAGATCACCAAAACGCACAATACCCTCTCTTTCGAGCTCAATCACAAGTGCGCCTTCATTAATGTCAAAGATGAAGTTTTTTGCGCCGGGAATACACGTAAGAATGGCATCCCTTACAACCTGCAATGCGGGTATCTCTGTTTTGCGCTGCAATTCGGAAAGTGTAAGGCGTTTGAACCACTTGAGTAATACATACTGGTCAGACTTAGGATCCAAGCAATAGCGATAAGCATCCAGTTGCGAACCGGGACGTTCAGTCTTCACATCCCGATGAAGTTCCCACAGGCGACCCGCGCCGTAATAACAGAGCAGTGGCAGTTCAGGACTTAGCCCTTTCGCTACCCGTTCTCTTACCTCAGCCCCCTTAGCAATGAAGTCTTTGGCTTTCCCTCCCCGATCGCCCAGTTCACGTATCCACTCCACAGCGTGATCTTCATCGGGAAATACAGCCGATGCTTTTAACCATACGCCATGCGCGGGTTCGAGAAAGACCTGTCCTTCCTTTTCAATAACAATATACCTAGCATCGGATTTTCTGAGCGTTGTTCCGCCAGTAACAACTTGTGCGCCCTGAAAATAGGTTGAGAGCAACATGGCGAGCGCATCAAGAATGGTTGTTTTACCGGAAGCATTATTACCAATAAGAAGGGTAAATTGTGGATGAAACTGTATACGGGCTGATTCGTATTTTCTGAAATTGCTCATCTCAATCTGTTTAATTTGCATACTCTTCCTTTTAACAACGATAGCCGGAGTTAGATCAAACGATGATACCCCATGTCCCATATGTTGTCTCAGTCAGCACATTCAAAGGCATCACACTCTGAAATACTAGAAAGAACAGAGGCTACTGCGCTTCTGAGGTAAGCTGCCGGTGAACTGATGTTGCGCAGCAACGTGAGTTTTGATGCTAGTTTGAGGTGTTTTTTCTGCTACAGGTTGCGGGAATTTCCGCAACTTTGCGTCCACTGCGGCAGAAGTTCACGCGGTTTTTACTGTGCCCACGACGTCAGTTTTTCCAGCGGATTTCCTAGCCATGGCTGCGGCTCTAGGACTTTCAACCGCGCCGTATTTACCAGTCTCAACAGGTCCGTCAGCCGTTCACCGCCACTAGCCGGATTATCTGCTCACACTGGTAGCCGTCCGATGGTAACAGACCGTCGTCTAGGTAGGCCACAGTTTCAGCGTATATGTAATGGCTTTATACAGCGATCTTTCATACTGTATCTCGACCGCGTGGCTGTAGCCACCGGACGCTTACCTTACAGTATTAAAATCCGTGAAATAGATACTACTATTGGGCATTGTTATCCTTTCAACTCGTTGAGGTATCAGGTTAATTATTCATCCTGCAATTGCTGATTGTTGAGAAGACCAGCTCTGTACCGCTCAATTGAACGGGCAAAGCGTTCCTCTTGAGTCCACGTCGTGGCATCACGTTCATTCAACTTTATGATTCCATTCACATAATTTTCTGATAACGGTATGATGAGCGGAAAGCTGCTCTTTTTCTTACCACCGATTATCTGAGTTCCGCCCTTCAGCCAACAGGCAATCAGGTGCACATTCGTAGGATCCCAACCAGCGTCTTTAGTCCGGTGAATTCTTTTGATTCGATAGTAAAACTGGTGCTGCCCGTTTCGGGTTTCGTGATTTGCCATCAGCATTAGCATAAGGGCTATGCTCCAATCTGGTAGCCATGTATGCCGCCACATCCCTATGCTGTCAGCAACTTCGATCATACGGGTAAATTCTTTAAGCGTAAGTTGGCCTTGCCCACCACGAAGGTGCCGGCAAATTAGATAAGAGCGCAGAAAGGTTGCTGGCTCCATGAATCGCTCACGCCTTAAATGTGCTTCTTCCAACGATAGAGATTTTTCATTACGAACCAATGCGTTAAATCTTTTCGACTCTGAGCCTAAAGGGCAAAACTCCTCACTAGGTTCCTTTTTAGCGTGGCTAAAACGTGGTGTAAAATCCTCACTTGCAACAAGAAGTCCCTTTTGGTGAACCGATTGGTCACAAACAACACAGCATAGCTCCGGCCAGGATTTCTTCTCTTTACCCGATATCAAATTGGCGTATTCATCGAGTGTGATAATTCTCCTGACTCCGTTCTTAACCAAAATAGCTGTTTCCATAAGCCTTCCTAATGATTTACCGCATCACTCTTCGTCAAAATATGTTCCCCGCAATTACCCCACCTTCATCCGCACTGTGTGCGACATTTGATCTTCATTATCATTTCGAAGCCCTAGCATGACGTTATGGCCTGCAAGCAGATCCCGGTCGCCAAGCCTCAGGGTTAGTCCCGCAGCCGTGCTTTATCAGCTGGCACAATGTTATTAGGCTATCTGCATCTCCGATGCCTTAACCCCCTCAGGAGTTGGAATGAGCGACCACAGCCGTGCATCAATTCCGTCATTTTGCAGTTTGCGCATGAAATATCTGGCCTGAAGAGCATCATGCGTTGCAATTACAACCTGGAAACCATGATCAACTATGTAATCACGCAATAAATCGAATACGGATGCTGCGTGGACCAGGTCATGATGCTGTGTCGGGTCATCCAGAAGCAGGCAGCGCCATGAGGACCACTGGTGCTCCAATGCCATGGAGAGCAAGAAGGTAAGCTGTAGATCAGTAAGCTGAGCTTCGCTCGCTATCGCCGGAACCGGTACTGACTCCCCATGTAGCGGAACAGATACCTCAGCATGTTCCTTTCTGTAGATACTGCGAAAACCCAAACTGGTTCCAGTAAAGCGCTGCTCTCTAACTACGCGTTTGAGCAAAGCCTGCCACCTTGGAACGACAGAGAGCACATGTTTTTGTACATTCGATATCTCAGCAGATAGGCAACGATTGAGCGTCTCGATCGCTTCAGATAATTGCAGCAACTGCATCTGATTTTTTCTTTCGTTATCAATTCGCTGGTTAAGACTCGTAGCAAATTCCCCCTCCGATGATGTTCCTCGGCGACGATCTATAAGCCCTTGTGCCAAACGAGTCTGTTCAAGCTTGCTCCAGGTACCAATCTCAATTTTGAGTGTTTGCAATTGTTCTGAATGTCGGGACAGGTCAGCAACTGATGACTGCAGTTGAATCTCTTTACTGCTCGCCACTTCGAGTGAGGGATCGCCGGGAAAGGACAGTTGTCTCCATGAATACCGGATTGAGGCTAGCTGAGCCTGAACGTCAGTAATCTGCTTTTCGAGGCCACTTATCTTATTAATAACTTCAGTTAAAGGGATATTCTGTCTTTCTAATGCAGATTGCTCAGCCTCAATTTTCGATTTTAATTCAGATAGTTGAATGGTATTTTTGTTTTGTTCAGTGGATAAATCAGTCAGCGTTTTTGAAGGGGGTGCACCTGCTGTTATTGCGGCTAGTGCAGCGGTTGTTTGTTCAAGACTAGCCAAGGCTCCAGCCCGATTCTGCCGCGCAGTATCCAGCTCGCGAGTCGACGTTTGGTACGCGTTTTTAGACGCTTCCAATATATCGGGTGTCGGTAAGGGGGCAAGGTTAAGCTGCTTTTCGTCAAGCTGCTGTTTCGCTGAAGCATTTGATTCTTCGCGACGAAGGATAGACGATTTCGCTAGTTGTAGCGTATCTCCGTCAAGAAGGATGTTTGTTTTGAGTTGATTGATCTCCGCCACTGAGCGAACGATATCGCCTCGCAGTTCAGCAATTTTACTCTGGCACGTTTTCAATTCTGTTTCAGTATTCGTCACTGTTTCTGTGCATTTACGCAAGTGATCGGATGCTGTTTTAACGCGCTGTTCTGCCTCGATAACTTTGGGGTCTATAGCCTCTAATGATCTGGTAATACGTTCATGAAGAACGGCAGCGCCGTGTTCCACTCCACATAAAGGGCAGTCCCCGCGATCCTCTGGTAAATGTGCAGCAATTGTGGCTACGGATTGCCTTATAGAGTCAGCAGTAGACGTGAGCATCTCATGGAATTGCTTCACTAAAAGCTCATCTGTTTCAGCTGATACCTTTAACGAGTTCGCGGTATGAAGACGCTCCTGAAGTACACGCTCCTGAATTTCCTCATTGCTAACTAAGTCTGTAATGGTCGCAATATGTTGAAGAATGCCTTCCCAGCGCTTAATAAGTTGATGAGCACTAATTAATTCACTATCTACAAGCTGCAAAGACTTACGCTGTTTATTTATAAGTTCATGTTCAATACGGAGCTGTTCCCTTCCCTCATGTACGTGCCTCAAGGTTGATGCCAGAGACTGAGCGTCGGCCAACGCTTTTTCAGCTGAAGCCAAGTCAAGCTTAGATTGTTCGAAGGCCTCTTTGGTTCGCGCCTCACTATTGAGCCGGTTAAGCTGCTGTATAATTAGATCACGTTCTGCTTCAGCTGTGACAAGTTCCTTCTGGAGTTTATCTTTTTTATCAACTAGCTGAGAGCGTTCCTGTTGTTTTTTTGAAAGTTCCTCTTTAGCAGTTATAAGTATATTGCCAAGCTGCTCAGAACGCGCTTGTTCAGAAACGAACCGGCCAATTAATCCATCTACTTCCATAAGCGCTGCAATCTGTTCGCGAAGTCGGCCCAAGTTTGCTTGTACTGTTTGCTCCAATGCCTCGTGCATTGTTTCCAGATTGCTGATACCCACTGGCGGAATCAGTAAACCTAATGGCAATTGTTCTGCACTCTGAGTATTGCGAGCGATGTCTGAGATTGATTCTGCGATGTTTTCTTTAGTGCGCAGGGCACCCTGAGATTGTGAGGCCGCCTGGTCCCTATCAAGAATCAAACTTTGCCACTCCCCAAACTCAGCTTCGAGCGCCTCAAGGGCTCCCTTTGCTTGCTTCAGCTTTTCAGTGAGAACGCGGCGAATGCCGCCAAGAGCATTACTAACTAGGGTTCCATCTTTACCAATTGGCAAGCGAGCCAGTTGTGCGCCAGCAACTTTTGCATCCGCTTTTACCAGCCATTGTCCCTCGCGCTGATCCAGCAAGTGGGTAAGTCTCAGTAAAAAGGGGATGTCCTCAGAATTCGTATCCGGAAAGAGAGAGCTTAAATCACCAGTCCTTTCGACGTTACCTTCGTTGCTCACCTGCGCAGAGGCTTGTACATCCCCAAAATCCAAGACCACCTTAGCGACTGTCTGGCTGTCCCTGATAATGGGTGAGAGATTTTCACCTAGACGAGAAATATTACCCGTGAGACTAAATTCGATCGCTTCGAAGAAGGCCGTTTTTCCCGTACCGTTAGGGGCCAGTAAAATGGTTGCACCGCCACTGAGCTCAATTTTGGTGTCGGTACCGTATCGGCGGACGTTTGAGAGCGTGATAGATTTAAGTTTTTTCATTGGACGTCCTTCTCTCCAAACGCCATATCCCTCAGCGAATTAACAATTTCATCGCCAGATTTCTCAGAGAGCAACAATTCACGCCATACTTCGAGGTGAGGTTCTACCCAAGAGTGTGCTTGACACATAGAGTTCAGAGACGCTAGCAGAGGATCGCTGATATCATTCCCACTTCTCGCGGGTGTTAAAGACGCCAGAAAACTCCGATCAAGGAAGGAGTCAATATCTTCCTGCTTTCTGAGTACCACCTTCCTGCAGAATCGATCGTCCGTTTCAAAACGGGCAGCATCTTCTGACTCAACTCCATCGATGAGCATAAACATGTAAAGGTCTGCCGTCTGCGGCTCTGCAAGTATGTCCCGGATATCAGCGGCCCATCGGAAAGCACTCTGAATATTATCCAAGCTATTAAGAAATGCCGTGATCAGCACTGTCCGCCATCCGGCATTTTCCCGGTTAATGCGTCTGAGTTGTATTGCAGTGATGCCGATATCAATTGAGGGAGAAACCATTTCTTCCACATCTGGAAAATGAACTTCATAGCGGCCCTCAGCACGCTTGGTTATAGCAGTAACGAGTTCTTGGATTGTCGGCATTTCAGGATCCTTTCATATTCTTCTCAAGGGCCGATTCACGAGCTAGCTTTCGATCTTGCCACTGCTTAGTGAAATGTTGGCGTACAGAGTCAAGTGTTCCGTTATGCAAATGACGAAACATACCAGACCGCGTGACGAGCAGGTGAGGTTGACGCTCTGCGGCCATACTGGTCGCGGTCTCTGCGTCGTCAGCCATTCCTCTATTCAATAATTCTGATGGGGATGAACTCACACCCGATAAGATAACGATGGGATTCGGATTAGGGCCAATAACGGCTATTAACGGATCGTCAGAAAGCTCACGTACTCCCGAAAAACCACCCACAGGGCCAGACCAGTACTTAAGAGCAATGCTCAATACTGGGCCATCTTCCTGAAAAGCTTCCCAGTTATTACTGCCCTCAGGCAAACCCACTGCAACCAGCAACAAGGTTTCAACAGCGGTAACAAGAAGATTTAAAGTACGAAGGCCAAGGCGAAGCGCATGTTTTTCATTTTTTCTCTCAGTTTTCGGATACAAAAGCTGATCCATGAACTTTCGGCGGTTTTCAGGTACAGCTGAGAACCCGCTCAGCCATGACTGCCAAACCCTCTCCATCGCATCTGCTAGCGCCGAATCTGAGATTGAGCCAAGTTTTTCTGAGACCCCTTGGAGAAGGCGTTGCCACACCACATCGTCCATGGCTTTACCAAGCGCTTCCGCTTCACCTCGAGCAGCATTTAATGTCTTAAATTCATAATCCTGTGCACACGATAGGCGTTCGGCATTTTCAAGCCAAGGCAGGTCGCTGAAGTCATATTCTGCACAGCCAAGCGTGTGTCCAATTTCATGACCAACGCTACTGCGCCACGCTGGTTCACCTAACATCAGCCCCTGACTACCTTGTGGTAAATGCAAAGCCATACGCACAATGGCAGAAAGAAGAGTCAGATTATCGCCTGCTGGGGGGGAGTAATTGGCATACACTCTGAGCTTGCGGTTACCGGGCTCACGACTCCACATGTGCTCAACTACTCCTTTTGCGGACCTTTCTGTTGGACCGGCAAGATCAAGCGTTCCGGCTAATGACCAAGTTTTACTAGTCATAGTAGAACCATCGCTTAACTGATACTGCACCCAGGTTTCAACATCAGGGCGCAGTTCACTTCGCAGTTCCTGGACGACGTCATGGCATCCCAAGGCTGCGACGTCAGATGTTTCTGCCGCGATATAGGTAATTAAACGGTCCAGTGTACGATTCGGATCGCTGAAGTAACGGCCAAGCGAGTGAATTGTCCGATCTTTTAATGCCGAATCGTTACCGATACAACTGATTTGAACCCAGCGAAGAACATTTCGTATTTGGTCCCAGTCTTCGAATCCGCACCAGGTTGTTAGCCATTGATAAGCCCTCGTAGTTGGGCCATCCTGACGCTTAGCTAATTCCTCTACACTGAGTCCTGTTTGGCGACAAAGATCACAGAATTCTTCTAAATGATTGACTGTAAAATTATCTTTTATCTGCAGGTGCAGACCCACTAGGGTGAGTCTGAACTCACGTTTGGGAGATTCAACAAGTTTTCCCGCTTTCGCGATTCTAGCAAGACTGGAAAACGCCGAGTCTAAAACGGAATTAGTCGGGGAGGTGGGAGAGGAACCTTTTCTGGGTTTTTTAGCGAGTTGTACAGCTTTGTCAGGATCTTTGGTACAAAAATCAGTCGACTGGCGCTTAATCTGTAAATGCTCATAGTGGTCTGTGGTGTGCATGATTACCACATCGTCCCACTCGTCAATGCCACCTTGTTCAGCACCAATCGACAGAGGCGCCAGCCTTCCGCTCAAGAATTTATCAAGCATGTCTGCCAGACGCTGAGCAATCACCAGCTTTTCATAATCAGACTTCCGCTCTAACCGGAACCTTCTGAGCATTCAGATTTTCCTTATTGCATTTCTACCCTGAAAGAAAACTTAATCATGCTAACTGAATTTCAAGTGTTTTTATAGTGAGTTTACCCCTCGTTCTTAAGTAGGAAACAAACGTTTTCTTCTAAATCTTTACAGCCTGCCATTCTAATAAGTACTGTATATCTGTATAGTTATGGAGTTCAGTTATTGCCGAAGTGACATGCAATACCCACAGCGCGATCTCCGCCTTGGTTAAGCCAGTAATGTGCATCACGTTTTAAGCACTGGCCAGGGCATATCTCTAAGCAAGGATAAGGTCATTTGGGGTATAATCTACGATAAAAATCGGCTATGTTCGCGACACGCTACCGCCTTATAGTTAGGTCAGTAAACAAGAGAAAAGTGATATGAACCAATTCGATTCTTTAGAAATGTGCGCCGTTTCAGGGCGTCTGACTTCGATCGATTTGTTTGCCGGGGCGGGGGGGCTGTCTGAGGGTTTGAAGGAAGCAGGCTTCACGTCGCTTTATGCCAACGAGATTTCCCCACGCTACGCGCAAACCTATGCAATCAATCACCCTGGAACCAAGGTGGAGAGTCGAGACATCCGTGAAGTAGATGCTCAAAAAATCCGCAGTCTCTTGGGACTGAAAAGAGGTGAGTTAGATTTAATCGCCGGAGGCCCGCCTTGCCAAGGCTTTTCTATTAATGCGCCTAAACGATCTAACGAGGATTCTCGAAATCACCTGTTCCGTGAATATTTGCGTTTCGTTTCAGAATTTCAGCCTCGAGCAGTAATTATCGAAAACGTCCCAGGAATGGTGTCATTTGAGGGAGGAGCAACGCTGGATGCAATTCTCGAATCTCTAAAATCCCTTGGCTATGATTCTGACGTTAGAATCCTGTATGCACCTCATTTTGGGATTCCCCAAACCCGCTGGAGAACGATTATTCTCGGCTGCAGAGATGGTATTAACCCAACTGAACTTTTCCCAGAGCCACTCAGGCAAGCTCCCGTGAGAATAAATTTCACCTCACAATTTGGTGGAAAGAATTTAGTTAACTTACCATTGTCGCTGGAATTACCGTCACATGTTACGGTCAGAGATGCGATTGATGATTTACCCATACTGCGCAATGGAGAAATGGGTGAACCAGTGAAATCTTATCGGCATCCGGCTGATAATCAGTATCAACAATTAATGCGAATTGGTTCTGATGGTGTGACGTGCCACGAAGCAGGTCGTTTAAGCAAAATCAATCTTGAGCGTATGGCACATATACCCCAAGGGGGAAACTGGACTGACATTCCTGACGATCTTTTACCAAGGGGAATGCGCATGGCCCGGCGAAGCGACCATACAAAACGCTACGGTCGAGTTCATCCGGATGGTCTTGCATCCACAATCCTGACCAAATGCGATCCTCACTGGGGAGCGTATTTTCACTATGAGCAGGACAGAGCCTTTACAGTTCGTGAGGCGGCTCGGTTGCAATCTTTCCCTGACACTTACATATTTTGCGGTTCAAGGGCTGAGCAATATGAACAAGTCGGCAATGCTGTGCCGCCGTTGCTTGGTGCTGCTTTAGGTCGGACAATTGCCCGTGTTCTTGGTAATGGTAAGATAACTAAAAATAAAGTTAGGGAAGCGTAAAGTGGCAGGCAAAATTTGGGAATTTTTTGGTTATCGTGCTGATGACCATTCAGCTGCGGCAATCGCTGCCGTCAACGAAAGACAATGCCCCTTTTTGGCCGAGACATGCGAGAAGCGCCTTAGTGATGGCATAGTTGCTGGAGTTTGTACGATCAAACCGATGACATCTGGGCCGGTTATGTGTTGCCCTATTCGTTTATACGCAGACAAATATCGTATCTTATATGACGTAGCTAAAATTGCCTTTGAGGAAGATTATGAGCTGGTCGCCGGTGGGAAAGCTTCGGAAAGAGCGAAAGCGAAACAAGAACCCGTCGTTGCTGTCTTTGGCAAACGCTGGGGTGGTGAATTACGGCTACCGCAAAAAGATGGCGCGGGAAGTTACTTTGTAGATTGGGTTCTGGCACTGCTTGATGCTAATGGTAAATTAAAAGAATTTGTCGCCGTTGAAGTACAGACTATCGATACAACGGGTAATTACCGCAATGGGCGGGAAGGTTTGCTTTCACCTGAACGCACAAATCCAACGACAACAGTTGGCATGAACTGGGAAAATGTTAATAAGCGAATCTTGCCGCAACTTATCTACAAGGGCCAGGTGTTACAACGCGAAGCATTATGCCGAAAAGGCTTATTTTTTGTATGCCCGTATCCGGTTTACACAAGAATAATGGGACGTCTTGGTGGGGCCAGAGGCTTGATTCGTTATGCGCTGCAACCCGCGTCGATCACGTTTCTTGCTTACGAGCACGATACAAATATGATCGACGGTTCAACCGTTCCGCTAAATGGATTACCTCCTCATTCAACTACGGTTTACAAAGTTCAGGAAGCATTCAATAACGTTACTTTACCAGATGAAAACGTCTACCGAACAGCTATCGATATGGCACTAGGCAACGAAAAAGGAAAGACTTAATAAACAATTCATAGTTGATGTTGCCGGTAAAGGTGAATGATATACTCTCAATCAGAATTGAACACCCTATCGAATTTATTTATCACACATTTCAAATAATTTTAGATAGATATCATCTCAGTGAGTCCCCCGCATCCTTTATGGATTGCGGGGGTTTTTATTTCAACGCTGAGATCTCTGTATGACCAAATCTGACGGCCTACAAGCCATCGAGAAGCCACTGGCTTCCCTTCCTGCCACTGTTCGAAATCTTATTCTCGACCACTTTCACACACTTACCAAATATGAACCCGTGATTGGCTTCATGGGGAAAACAGGTGCAGGCAATAGCAGTGTCTGTAACGCGCTATTTGCTGGCAACGTTACTTCAGTAAGCGATGTCAGCGCATGCACCCGGGAGGCATTGCATTTTCGTCTTTACAGCGGCGACCACAGCCTAGTACTAGTAGATTTGCCGGGCGTTGGCGAGAGTGAAATGCGCGATGAGGAGTACGAAGCCCTGTACCGCAATATTCTTCCTGAGCTAGATCTGATCCTGTGGGTTATCAAAGCTGATGATCGCGCTTTCTCGATTGATGAGCGGTTTTATCAGCAGGTGATGGCTGGCTATCAACACAGGGTGCTGTTTGTCGTTAATCAGGCCGATAAAATCGAGCCCAGCAATGAATGGGACGCCACCAGCAATACACCATCATCGAATCAGTCGGCTAATATTGATGCAAAAAAGGAATCCATTCGTCACCTGTTCTCCCCCTTTAACCCAGTATGCAGCATCTCTGCCAGAACGGAATGGAACCTTCCGATGCTGGTCGAAACCATGATGCGTTGTCTTCCGGATCGAGCGACCAGTCCTCTGGCAACGCAACTGCACGAGAGATTGTGCAGTGAATCCGTAAAAAAGCAGGCGCGTGAAGATTTCGGTCGTGCGACAGGCGCAGTGTTTGATTCTGTGACAACGACTCTGCCTCAGTCATTCAAAGCCGTGATTAATAGTATCCGGGATGCCGTAGTGTCGATGGCGCGTGCCGTCTGGGACTGGATTTTCTGCTGACGAAATGAAACATCATCATGTCGATGGTGAATTACTTCGTTTATCCATAGGTTTACAGACAATTCCAGCATCACCGACACAACCTGTCGGCACCACAAGAAGATAATACCAGCTGTAAACTTGTACCCCCTCCCTATCTCGCACCCAGAGTACCAATCCGCATTAACCACGTAGCCACGCGCCACCGACATAACCTGTCCACAGCGCACATTACAGTAACACCATCTTTATTAATCACTTACCTGTCATGGAGATCATAAATGTCTCAGGCTGAGCGTCGTTATGATCGCTTGTCTGTTCGGCTGTCGCTGATTATCAGCCGCTTGATCGCCGGTGAAACGCTGAATGTACGCATGCTTGCGGTAGAGTTTGGTGTTTCGGAACGCACGCTGCAGCGTGATTTTCGCGAACGGTTGATTTACCTCGATCTCGAATATCAGAACGGCTGCTGCCGCCTGTTGACGGGAGGGCGACATGAACTCAGGGAAGAGGCCGCGATGCAATTTGCCCGCCAGTCAGGTATTGGCGCTCTGTTTCCGGATATGGACAGCCATCTGGTCAGCTCACTTCTTAATCGCCAGGGCTCGCCGCCGTGTCTTGTCTGGCATCAGGAATCGCCAGCTTCACCAACGCGTCCGGGCATTTTTACTCGCCTCGTCAGTGCAGCGACTGAACAACGCCTTATTACCTTACTGGCAGACGGATGTCGTTGTGACGGTCTTGCACCTTACCGGCTAATTTTCAGTGCCGGTGACTGGTTCCTGGTAGGGGAGCACCTCGGGAAAATAACCGTTTTCCCGCTGCACATCATCCATTCCGTCACATGCCATTCAGAGATGTTTACACCGAAAAGAGAGCTTTCCAGCGTACTTTCATCCCCGGAATTTCTCCGGGCATTACCTCATTTTCGCTTTTTCTATTCACTGCTTGTCGCACCAGCGGTGGGATGAGATACCTCAAAAGGAATAATCACTATGAAACTGCTTACTACTACAGCGCTGGTCGCCAGCATTTGCCTTGGGGCTGTTTTTACCGCTGAAGCTGGGAATATTGTCGGTACAGTCAAAGCCTAGCAATACATGCAGGCTGAAGGCTGGAAATCAGCCGATGGCATGGATGACAACACACTGCACAACATGCTCTATCAGGCCAGTGTGATTGATAATTATCCGTGGACAAAACAGTTTCTGTTACGTGTCCGTGGTGGCGGTGCGCTTTTTCTTGCCGATAAAAAGACGCACACGATTCGCCAATTGAAAGTGGAGCCTGTAGGTGAAACCTACAATGACATTGAAACGGTCTATCAGGGAGAAGACAAAGGTGAAGGATGCTATTTCGCTATTATCGACAATCAATCTTCAGCACGGCAAAAAGCAATTGATGACCTTCTTAGTTACCCGCCCGTTGATGATGTCGATGCTAAAGCAAAAAAGATCAGACAGCAGATGACCCCGAAAGTCGTTATGGTCATGCCGGATAATTGTGTGAATAAGCAGCAACAGGCTGCTCTGGCAGCCAAACGTTCGGAAGAGGATCGGAAGTTACAGCAGTGGGTAGCACAGCAAAGTCTGGCGGAATTATGTCGTCGTACGGGCAACTGCTGAAGTCCTTCCAGCAACAGCAAAGCGACCCTTTATCAAAATCAGGAGCATCATTTTTGAACCGATTTGTTAAAGCCTTACCTTTTATCGCAGGTTTTACGTGGTGCCATTTGCAACCCGCACAGGCCGACGAACAACGCTACATCAGTATCCGTAACACCGATACAATATGGACTCCTGGCAATACTTGCGTTTATCAGTTTCGCCTTGATAACGGTGGAAGTGGTGCAGGTTTCGGCCAACTGAATGTGTCACTGCGTTTGAAAGACAAAGCTGGCAAAACGCTCGCGCAAGGCGTCATGGAAGTAGCTCCCTTCGGAGAAAGTGACGCAACACGCTCACAGGACGCTTTTCTGGAGCATGAATGTGCTGAAGGTGTCAGTGCCGTTGAAATTTTGAAGGTAACTGAATTACATGCAGGTCATCAGACCGATCTGCCACTGACCATATTCGATCCGCAATATTACCAGCCATTGTCAGTATCAGTTGCCGTGAAGTAAACGTCACCACTGGCTGAGAAAGGCATCTGCAACACCCCAGCTTATCAGCACTCACTTAAAACATACCAGGCCATGCCTCCTCCGGGAAGCATGGCCTTTTTGTTTTTAAACATCTAATACGGAATCAACATAGATCAAATCACATCACTCATCAACGCGTCACTCGTACCGAACAGGCAGCGCCTTAATTTCTGGCCCAAACACTTCAGCAAGATCCCGCAATGGACGCTGCTGGAGCCTCGCGCTTTCGCCTGGATGGATCGCCTGTGCGAAGCCTACAATGGCGGATACTGGAATTACTACACCCTCAGCAATGGTGGTGCCTTCATCGCACCCGACAATGAAGATAACTGGGCCATGTTCAACAAGCTGAATGGCAACAGCGCGGAGATGAGCAGCGAGGCTGCTGGTATCACTGCTTGCCTACTGAACTGGAGCCACCATGCCTGCAGAACCGAAAGCCCCGCCATGAGCGAACATTACTATCAGCTTCGTGAATTTGCTCTGAGCCATCCTGAAAGCAGCGCTATCATGCACATCATCGACTGACGGCGGAGAGTATTATGGAAAATACAGTATTGCCCCATCCGCTCACTTCACATCGCACCATAAAACGCGCCCTGACGCTTATCGAAAATCACCTGCGCGAACCTGGCGTGGCATTTACCTCAGCAGCACTCACCCGAGACTGGCTGAGGCTGAACCTTGCAGGACTGGAGCGGGAAGTGTTTATGGTGGTGTGTCTGGATAATCAGAACCGGATGCTGGCGCACGAAACATTATTTCACGGCTCCATCACCAGCACGGAAGTTCATCCCCGCGAAGTGGTTAAAGCCGCATTACGGCACAACGCCGCTGCGGCAATCTTTGCCCACAATCATCCGTCCGGATATGCCGAGCCCAGCGATGCCGACCGGCGTATCACCGAACGGCTGAAAAAAGCGCTGGCGCTGGTTGAGGTACGCGTACTGGACCACCTGATTGTCGGCAGCCAAGAGATTGTCTCGTTCGCCGAACGCGGCTGGTCCTGAGGGAGGACATATGCATTCTCAACAATGGGGGCTTACGTGTAGTAAAACGCCGTGCTTCGGAGCCAGGCTGGTGCAGGAAGGCAACCGGCTGCACTTTCTGGCTGACCGGGCAGGATTTACCGGCGACTTCAGCGATGATGAAGCATTGCGCCTTGACCAGGCTTTTCCGCTGATAATGAAACAGCTGGAACAGATGCTTTTAGCTGGAGAGCTGAGTCTCCGCCAGCAGCAACGCGTTACCTTGCATCACATCGGGCTGAGCTGCGAAGCCGACACGCTCGGCTCACACGGTTATGTTTACATCGCGATTTATCCCTCTTCGACTGTAACCGGCTGACCGGCCACCTCAAAAAAACAGGACACACCCAATGCAAATTTTACCGTTACCTAAGCCACGGGCGGCTGAGCCTTGCCCGTCTCCCGTACAGGTCTGGCAGCTGTTGCTCACACATCTGCTGGATAAACACTATGGCCTCACGCTCAACGACACGCCATTTGGCGAAGACAGCGTGATTCAGGCACACATCAACGCCGGTATATCGCTGTGTGATGCTGTCAATTTCATTGTGGAAAGATATGAACTGGTGCGCACTGGCCACAGCCGTTCCAGCCTCACCGAGCGCTCATCGCTGATTGGTGCCATCGACATCCTGCGTGCCCGCCGTGCAACCGGGCTGATAGTAAGCAGCGGCTACAGCACCATCACCCGCATCACAACGGGCCGGTATCGGGAGGATAAAACACAGTGAAAATCGGTCTTAGCCTCAGCGCTGACAGCATCAGCGTGCTGGCGCTGAACATGGGCAAAATCACAGTGGAGGTTGACGGTATCGACATGGCAGAGATGATGAATGCCGTTAATACGCAGGGACTGTCGCTGCGTATCGCGGAGGAACCCGGCGAGATGATTGTCGAAACCAGCTCTCGCCATCATCTGAGCAGCCTTGTAAGATAAGGCCAAGCGGACCGATAAAATGAAAATTAGTTTTAGGCACCTTCTTAGGCACCAAAGAATAATTGAATTGAATAATTAACATTTTAATTCAGGCGGTTAGCAGGCCAATTCAGACTCCGCCAGCCCAAAATTCTTTCGCGGCGATACCAGAATTGTCCGCTGAAGTCCTGAAAGCCCGCACGGCACAAGTCCTGCGGGCTTTTTTGTGTCTGTAGCAGTCCACCGAGGTAACGTCTTCCCTGGCTTAGGTAATGTTCCGATAAAACAGATTCGCCCCAAACTCTTGAAGCAACAGCTAGACCCAGTTGAACAAAATGGGATTTTTGAAACCCTGAGGCGCATTATCTCACGGCTATACGAAATTTTCCGTTGGGCAGCTACTGAGGAACTGATTGAGTTCAACTCTGCTGATAGCCTTGCACAGCGCTTTAAAAGCCCACAAATCAGAATATGCCAGCACTACCACCTTCTGAATTACCGCGCTTTCTGACTACATTAAGCAATGCATCCTTTCGACTGGAGACATGACTGCTGATTGAATGGCAATGATAAACATGGGTGCGTCCGGGTGAAGCCGTTCGTGCAAGATGGTCTGATATCGATACAACCAACAGCATTTGGAACCTTCCTGCTGATTTCATGAAAAAGCCTCACAAAGTTCTTTTGAGTAAAGAAGCGTTGGGCGTCCTTGAATTGATGAAATCAATAAGTTGCCATAGAGAATAGGTTTTCCCCAGTATTAAAGCGCCGCTTAATCATATGTATGAACCAAACGCAATGCAGCTATCATCTGAATGGGGTTTGGAGGTGAGCTTGTAGTTCACGGCATACGTTCTATTGCAGGAACAGTGGCAGAAGAGTCCGGTAATTACAGATCTGAAGTTCTCGAGGCAGCACTTGCTCACCCAAAAAAAAGATGAAATTATCGCAGCATACAATCGTGCAGAATATCTGATAGAGCGACAGTACTTGATGCAATAGTGGAGTGATTACGCTAAGAGTCAGAGAACTAAGCTATCGCTGCCTGTCTGATAGAGGGGATTATTAAGAAGGTTTGGATAGCTTGAAATGCCCATATGCTTACGGATGATCCATAGTTGCAATGATATTAATCGCCATCCTTCTTGCAGCACTCATTTATACCATTCGCAGTGGCATACAAGAAAACCTTGTATCTTATTCGATAACGTTGTTAGCAGGCTTAACGATTCCGTATAACTTTATTCCTTTGAAACCTGCAGGCAAAGCATTTAAATTTTCGAGAAAACACTCTCATGCTTTATAAAGTCATTGATGAACACCTTCATTTGTTCAATCGAAAAATCGCACTACCTCTCCCCCCTACAGCAATACATTCGCCACTATAGACATCTATATAATATTTAATTGGATTAGGCATACTTTCCATCATCCATGGAAGATCCTCAGAGAATTTTAAATCTGAAGTTGAAATAACCCAAACAGACTTACCATCAAAAGAGGTTCTCACAGCCTCATGAAAACGCTCATCCCAACCATGACCGGTTTCTCTCGCATATTCTTTGGCAATTTCAACAGCTTTACTTTCCGTTATCATTGCTGAACTCCATACCAAACATTATACATCAACCCTCCAACCATTACTGGCCCCAAAAGAATACCTGCGGTTTCATGCCGCAACAATGTATAGGTGATTTCGTATGTATTTCCAAGAGGGAATTTGAAGCCTTCAATGATATATTCCCTACTCATCCCTCTGGCTCTTAACAAGCCGATAGTTTCAGCTAATGACTCTTCGAGGTATCGTGACCTGCCCCCAGTATTAGATACAACCATCAGTTAGTAATGTCGGTTTGTTTACCCTCACATTTTACATTCCGCCACCGTGCTGCAAACTCTGATGGCGTCTGATAATTGAGTGCTGAATGCGGACGGCACTCGTTATAATCCTGCCGCCAGTTATTGATGTTTCTCCTGGCGTGAACGATGTCGCTAGACCCGTGCTCATTCAGGACAAACCTGTTAGCCTGCAGGCACGACGTTGCGACAGACCGGTCACATCACACATTAACACCACGGCTTCCCGCTTCTGGCCTGTCGTTAATGCTTTCGCCCCGGAGCCACCTGAAGTGCCTCCTTATCCAGCATCACTTCGGCAGGCAGCTTCCTGAGTCTGGCGTTCTCTTCCTGGGGCGACTTCAGGCGCTTAACCCCGGGCGCCTCCATGCCGCCATACTTCTTGCGCCAGGTGTAAAAGGGCGTTGGAAATAGCGTGCTTACGGCAGAGTTCACGGGCAGAAACCCCGGCTTCAGCCTCGCGGAGAATACTAATGATCTGTTCGGCGGAAAAACGCTTTTTCATGGGAGAGTCCTTATGTGACTTATGAAGACATAACTAACATCGCGGTGTGTTATTCAACGGGGAGCTGGTCATCATCATTGAGTTTCAACGTTATAACGATAAACCTTATTACATTCTCACCGCGTTCCCGGGTTTATAGGTACAAAATGCAAAACTTCTATTTTCTTGATCAACTGGTTTTTGGTTACTTCAACCAGGACGCTGACATCATCAATGATGGTGAGGATACGATCGAGGGAATCATCCGGTTATACAAAAAATCTGCGCCAGACTGGATGCTTAACGATCTTATCGAAGAGGTTGACGAATTTATCGCCGCTTATGGCTCTGGTGTTGAAGAGGCGTTCAGGCAACGATACGAGTTTGACTTCTCGCCTGAACTCTGGGAAACCACTGCACGCGAATTTCTGATGACAGTGCGAAAGCTTTCGTCTGAGAAATAAACGTCTGGGAGGTGAGTTTGATGAGGAAAAATAAGTGCCCGGTGAGGCGCAAAAAAAGAATCGAATAACCCGAAAGAGGACAGATCGACCTATCTGTTTGCACTCCACCAGCCCTGACTAACAATCCCCCCCACCTCCCCCTAAAAAGCCTGCAGCCCCGCGGGCATTTTCGTCTCTTTAATTTCCCAAAAACCACTCTAACCTGCCCATCTTAAGCTCAGTTACCCTCGCTCCTCTTCCCACGCGCATCCCTTTTCACCGCACCAACCCAGCGCACTGATATTTTGCACTGCATCACACTTATCACTTCGATAATTTACTTACCCATTGATAATAAAAGTTTTTTACATTGGCACAGTTCCTGCAAACTTTTTAATTACGTAGCTCTGCAGGGCTGAGGATCTCAGACCTGCATCAGCCATTAACCGTCTGGATGTAGACGACATCAGCAAATTCTGAACAGAGCAGGCTGAATCTGGCTGCATAACAGAGCGTAATTCTGGGAGAGAGTGCAATGACCTCAATTAGCGAACCGGTGGTAATAGCGAAACACAGTAAATGGGTGCAGCTTCTGCTTGGCTTACTTTGCATGGCGGCGATTTCCAGCCCGCAGTATGTCTGGACGCTGCTGACTAAACCGATGATAGCTAAACTTGGCGTGGGGCTCGCGGAACTGCAGGTGACCTTCTCGCTGCTGATTATTCTGCAGACCTTTTTCTCACCCTTTCAGGGTCGGCTGGTCGAGCGTTTTGGCCCGCGACTGCTGATCTCTATCGGTACGCTGATGGCTGGCTTCAGCTGGGTGATCGCCGCCCACGTCAATAGCCTGGCCTCCCTCTATCTGGTCTATGGCTGCCTGGGC
The DNA here is from genome assembly GCF_048452665.1 of Pantoea graminicola. Classification (NCBI taxonomy): domain Bacteria; kingdom Pseudomonadati; phylum Pseudomonadota; class Gammaproteobacteria; order Enterobacterales; family Erwiniaceae; genus Pantoea; species Pantoea graminicola. The sequence continues at coordinate 717,922 of NZ_JBLWSJ010000002.1, forward strand.
GGGCTGGGTACGGGGATCGTTTATATTGGCGTGGTCGGTCTGGTGATGAAGTGGTTTCCACAGCAGCGCGGTTTTGCTGCTGGAACCGTGGCAGCGGGCTACGGCATGGGCGCGATTTTTACCACCTTCCCCATTTCCATCTCGCTTAACAGTTACGGCCTCGAACAGACCATGACGGTCTTTGGCCTGATCTTCGCCGCCGTGGGTCTTCTCGCCAGCCAGTACTTAAAGCTGCCTGAAACCAGCATGATGACACCGGTCAGCAGAAAATCCGCACCCGTAGTGGGGCAGCGCCAGTTTAAATCCGGGGAAATGCTGCGCCAGCCGCTGTTCTGGCTGATGTTCATGATGATGACGATGATGTCGACCTCGGGACTGATGGTGACGTCGCAGATGGCGATTTTTGCCGAAGACTTCGGCATCAGCAAGGCGGTGGTTTTCGGTATGGCCGCACTGCCCCTCGCGCTCACCATCGATCGTTTTACCAACGGCTTGACGCGACCGCTGTTTGGTTTTATCTCCGACCGTTATGGCCGCGAAAACACCATGTTTATTGCTTTCGCGCTGGAAGGCGTGGCGATGACGCTGTGGCTGGCATGCCGCGAAGACCCCTTGCTGTTCGTCCTGCTCTCAGGTGTCGTCTTCTTCGGCTGGGGTGAAATCTTCTCGCTGTTCCCCTCCACGCTCACCGACACTTTCGGTAGTGAAAATGCCTCAGCCAACTATGGCTGGCTCTATATCTCTCAGGGAATCGGCTCGATCTTCGGCGGCCCGCTGGCGGCGCTGATGTATCAGCACACCCATAACTGGCATCTGGTTTTTGGCTGCGCGATCACCTTCGACTTTATTACCGCCGGGCTGGCGTTATGGGTTCTTAAGCCGTGGCGGGCACGGTTTATGCGTGCGCAGCAGTAATTTTAAAAGCCGCGAACCCCGGTCGCCTGCCTGCTGTGGAATCTCCGATGGCGCTGTCAGCCCAGGCGACTGGTTCACCGGTTGCTAAGGATGTCAGATGATTGTCCGGCGAAGCGGATAGCATCAGCCGTATTGAGTGCTGCCCTGCCCCGCGAAGGCTGGCCGAAATGGACGCTGGCGACTCAAACATGATGGGCTTAGCCGGGACCCGAAGCCCCGGCCAGCACTTCCCCTTAAAAACTGTAATCCACCGCCGCAAAATATCTGCGGCCATCTTCGTTGTAGCTGTAGTCGTCGCGATTGAGATCTTTATCGGTCAGGTTCAGCACCCCGGCCCGAATCTTCACCGCTTTACTCACCTGATATGACCCGCCCGCATTCCAGATCGTGTAGCCGCCTGGCGTGGCGTTGCCGTTGGTGACGGTGCGACTTTGACCTTTGTAGTTCGCGGAAAGGTAGAAACTCCAGTCCACCAGCGGCGTCCAGTCGAGCGTGGCGTTGCTGGTGTGGAACGGCAGTTCAGACAGCGGTTTATTGCCGCCATTACTCAGGTCGCGGGCATCGTTGTAGGTGTAATTGAGCTTCAGGTTCAGCGTGTCGCTCAACGGCAGGCCAATCTCGGTTTCCAGCCCGCGGATACGCGCTTTGTTTACGTTGTAATAGCGGAAGATCGGATTGCCGCTGGCGTCGAAGCCAGCAAAGTTCTGATAGGTCGGCGCCAGACCACGGTTAGCGGTGCGGATCACCGTGATCATGTCGTCGATGTCGTTCTGGAACACCGTTGCGCTGGCGGTTACGCCTTCTAGCAGCCCTTTCTGACCGGTGTAATAGAGGCCGAACTCCAGACTTTCGCTGGTTTCCGCTTTCAGATCTTTACTGCCGACGACGTTACAGCTGCCGCGACAGGAGGTGCTCTGCCAGTCCGGGCTGAGCTGAAGCAGCGACGGCGCTTTAAATGCAGATGCCCAGCCCCCTTTCATCGTGATGCTCTCCGTCGCGTCATAGACCAGATAGGCACGCGGACTCCAGTTGACGCCATAGTTTTCGTGGTCATCCATACGCACGCCGCCGGTCAGCGCCAGATTTTCCAGGATGTGCCACTCATCTTCCAGAAACAGCGCATACTGGTTCGCCTGGGTGCTGCCGCCATTTTTCATGTTTACGGCATCGTCCAGCTTATCGTTGCGGTATTCGCCGCCGAACGTCAGGAACTGGGTATATTCGCCCAGCGGAATCACCACTTTGCCGTCGAGTGAGTTGTTTTTTGACGTGATGGTTTCCGCGTTTTTATTTTTGATGTTCTCACCGTAGAAACGCAGTTCGGTATTCGCCCCTCCCCAGCGGCCCGTATGGCCGAGCGAGTAGTTTTCGCGTTCGAGACGGTTTTTATCCAGGGTGTCGGAATTCCGATCCTGACGATCCTTTCCGTAACCGAACGTGATGTCCTGATCCTTGTCCGGTGTCAGTGAGAATTCGACGTTGGCGTTACGTGAGGTAGAGCCTTCGATGCGCGGCTGACCCGTGCTGCCGCTGGCGGAGCGGGCCTGGTCTTTGTTGCGTTTACCCAGCGCGCCATAGACTTTCACGCCCAGTAAATCCTCCACCAGCGGCCCACCGGTAAAGAAGCTTCCGTTGCCGCTGTCGCCGCGATCGCGGTGCGCCTGAACGGTGGTGTCGGCGCTCAGCGTGCCGTGCCATTCCGTGCCCACTTTACGGGTGATGATGTTGACCACACCGCCCAGCGCATCGGAACCATATAAGGAGGACATCGGCCCGCGCACCACTTCGATGCGTTCGATCGCGTCGGCCGGGATCCAGCTCAGATCAAAGTCATTGTGACGGAAGACGGCGTTGCGGGAGTTGACGCGTTTGCCATCGATCAGGATCAGCGTATAGCTGCTGCCCAGTCCGCGAAGGCTGACCCCCTGGCGGTTGTCACTTTCGTTGGTGATCTGCACGCCAGGCACATCCTTCAGCACCTCTTTAAGGTTCTGTACCGGTTTTTTCTGCAGATCGTCGCGGGTAATCACGCTGATACTGGCTGGCGCATCCTTCAGGTTCTGTTGGATCGCAGAGGCCGTCACCACCATCTGATCTTCACTGTCGTCAGCTTCGCGGACATCCTCCGCCATCACCGGCATCGCGGCGGCAATCAGTTGTGCGAGCAGCCCGGCTTTCACTGCCGGTGTCATTGAAATCTTCACGCTTTTTCTCTCCGTGAGGTAAAAAGCCCCGGCAGCCCGGAGCCGCGTCCCTTTTTACTCTGTCCAGTAAGTGCCGGTCGGTTCGACGGCGAGGAACTGTTTATAAAGTTGTTTTTGTGTCTGCTGCGGATCGAGATCGGCAAACTTCTGCGGATAAAACGCTTTGGCGAAAACCTGAACGGCCAGCACGTTATAGGGGGAGTTGTAGTAGTTATGCCAGATGCCGAAACTGCGGCCCGCTTCCACCGCCTTCAGCGTGCTGATGCCTTTGCGCGCCAGCAGTGGCTTCAGGCTGGCGCTTGCCTGCGCTGGCGTGGTCTGCGCACCCAGCACTAAACCGGCAGGCTGCGGATCGCCCGCTTTCGGCGGTCTGGCTCCGCCGCTGACCAGATAGACATCCGGCTGCGCGTCGATGACCTTTTCCAGGTTCACCTGACCAAGCGGGCCCGGCAGCAGCGGCCTGGCGATATTCACTCCGCCCGCCAGATCGATAAAATCGCCCATGTTGCCCTTGCCGGCCGAGCGGCAGCACTCATCCGCCGTGGAGGCGCGCAGCTCGATAAAGACGGTGGGTTTATCCTGTTGTGGGATGGTCTGCGTGACGTCAGTAACGCGCCTGATGTTCTCCTGATAGAAGCGGATATAGTCCTGCGCCTGCTTCTCGCGGTTCAGAACCTTGCCCAGCAGTGCCATACTCGGCAGCGTATTTTTCAGCGGCGAGGTGCGGAAGTCGACAAATACCACCGGCACGCCCGCCTTCTGCAGTTGCTTAACCAGCTCACTTTCGCGGCCCGGCCCGTGACCCGACAACCCGAAAATCGCCAGTTGCGGATTCAGCTTCAGCACATTTTCCGGGCTGATGCTGTCGGCGCTGGTGGTGCCGATCAGCGGGATGTTGTCGATCTGTGGGAACTTCGCCCGGTACGTGGCGTAGGTCTGCGGGTCCAGCTTGCGGAAATCGCCCTGCCAGCCGACGATGCGGTCAAAAGGTTTCTGCCCTTCCAGCAGCGAAAGCGCGAAGAAGAGCCGCCCTTCGCCGAGCACCACGCGCTGAACGTCATCCGGCACGGTGACGGTGCGCCCCGCCACATCGGTAACGGTAACCGCCTGAGCCGTGAAGCTGAGCAGGCCCAGCGTCAGTCCGGCTAATCCGGCAGCCAGCTGTCTGCCCAAAAACGCTCTGTCTGTTTTCTGATAAAGAGTCATCTTCTTCCGATTCCTTTACGTTTCCCTGAAGAGGTTCAAACAATAAAAGAAACGATAACTATTATCAATTCGATTTACATTTGAATCGCCACGCGATCTCCCCTGCCCGGCTTCCCTCTATCGTCGTCTGCTGACTGAAGACGTGAAAGCGTGAGCTAAAACGGTCAAACCCACACAAACGGCCATAAACAGTCATGCTGTCACCGCAATAGCGGTGTAGTCTGTCTGTCCGGTATTTTATTTTCACCGGCCCGCAGAGCGAAAATACGTGAGTCAAATCACCTTTACATGCAATTAATCGCATGGCTTTGCATAATTTATTTTGACTTCATCACTTAATACAGGGCGTCGCTATTTGCCCGCGTGGACTCCTGCCCAGTCCACATTTTCCCGTGTTCGCTTCCAGTAATTTATCTCCATCGGAGGAAATGTATGTTGCCGATTGAAAGACAGCAGAGAATTATTAATGAGATTAATATTAATGGCCGGGTAATTGTCTCAGAACTGGTCACGCTGTGTCAGGTTTCACAGGAAACCATTCGCCGGGATTTAAGCCAGCTCGAAAAGCGCGGTTTATTACAGCGCAGCCACGGCGGTGCGGTATTGATAAAAAAACAGAGCACCGGCACGGCGGGAAATAACAGGATCGCTAAAGAGAATGAATTATCATTCCGTCAGCGCATTAATGAGCACGCTGATGAAAAATGATCATCGCCAAGCGTGCGCTCGACTTTATCAGCCCCGGTGACTGTATCCTGCTGGACAGCAGTACCACCTGCTGGTATCTGGCGCGACAGCTGCCGGACATTGAGTTAACGGTATTAACCAATTCGCTGCGCATCGTGCAGACGCTGGCGGCGCGCGGCAGTATCCGTACCATCTGCCTGGGTGGGGAATATTCCGATCGCGATGAAGATTTTCACGGCGTGGTGGCCGAACAGCCGCTGCGCGAATTTCAGATTAATAAAATCTTTTTTTCCTGTAGCAGTCTGGGCAACGACGGATATTTACGCGAAGGCAATGAGAATAATGCGCACCTGAAACAACAGATGCTGCTGGCCGCAGAAAGAAAACATCTTTTAATGGATGGCAGTAAATTTCTGCGCCCCTCTTTTGCCCGTATCTGTCACTACCGTGATGTCGATTTTCTTATTACCGACCAATTAAAAGATAAAGAGCTTGAACAGGAACTGGCATGGAATGGTGTCAACGTCATTGTCTGTTCTCAGCGTTATCAATCCATGCAGCTAATTAAAAATTAACCAGGAGTCTGTATGAAAAAACATCTTATTGCCTGCTCTCTGCTTGCCCTGTTTGCCGCCACCGGTGCGCAGGCCGCTGATAAATTACGTATGGGGATCGTGGTCAAAATAGGCGGTATTCCCTGGTTTAATGCCATGGAAACGGGCATCAAAAGCGAAGCCGCCAAACGCGGTATTGATGCGTGGATGGTCGGGCCGACCGCCGCTGACCCGGCGCTTCAGGTGCGCGCCATTGAAGATCTGATCGCGCAGAAGGTCGATATCATCGGCGTCGTGCCCAACGATCCGAAAGTGCTGGAGCCGGTGCTGAAACGGGCGCGTGACGCCGGTATCGAAGTGATTACGCATGAGTCCCCCGGCCAGCAGGGCGCCAACTGGGACTTCGAACTGGTCGATGCGACCACCCACGGCATCAACCACATGAAAGCCCTGGCGAACTGCATGCACGACGAAGGCAAATATGCCATGTATGTCGGCAGCCTGACGGTGCCGCTGCATCAGCAGTGGACCGACGCCGCGCTCACTTATCAGAAAGCGCACTATCCCAAAATGCAGCTGGTCACCGACAAATTTGGCGTCGGCGAATCGCTGGATGACTCCATCCGTACCACTAATGAGCTGATGTCCAAATACCCGGATCTGAAAGGGATCCTGGCGTTTGGCTCACAGGGACCTATCGGCGCGGGTCGTGCGGTTATGAACCGGAAAAAAATCGACCAGGTCTGCGTCATTGGCTCCTTCAGTCCGGGCCAGGGTGCCTCGCTGGTGCAGCGTAACGCCATTAAGGGCGGCTACATCTGGAATCCGCAGACCGCTGGCGAAGTCTTTGTCCGCATCGCCGACATGATGCAGAAGAAAGAGCCAATCACCGACGGCATGACGATTGAGGGGCTGGGCAAAGTCAAAGTGGATGAAGCCACCCACACCATTCTGGGCAACAGCACCGAAAGTCTGGACAAAGACAACCTGCCAAAACTGGTCAAAATGGGGCTCTGATATGCAAGAGGTCATTCCACAGACGCTGATTGCGCTCGAGAATCTGTCGAAAACATTTGGTGGTAACCGCGCGCTGAGCGATATCTCCCTGACCCTGCTGGCAGGTGAAGTGCACTGTCTCGCTGGTACCAACGGCTGTGGCAAGAGCACTCTGATCAAAGTTATCTCCGGGGTACACGCCCCGGACAGCGGCAGCCGCATCACGCTGGGCGACGGCCCGACGCTGCCGCGCCTCACCACCCGGCAGGCGCGCGACTTCGGTATCCAGGTGATCTATCAGGATCTGTCGCTGTTCCCTAATCTCAGCGTGGCAGAGAACATCGCCTTTGAGCATAACCTCAACGGCCTGCTGCGCTGGCACCACCGCGCCCGTTTGCGGGAGAGCGCGCGCAATATCATTACCGAACTGAAGTTCGATCTCGATCTGGATGAAAAGGTCGCTGCGCTCTCTATCGCGCAGCGTCAGCAGGTGGCGATCTGCCGGGCGCTGGTCGCCGGATCATGGATGAGCCGACCGCCTCGCTGACCCGCACCGAGGTCAATCAGCTGCTGCGTACCGTGCGCTACCTGAAGGACAAAAATATCTGCGTGGTATTTGTCAGCCACCGGCTGGATGAGGTGCTGGAGATCTCCGACCGCGTCACGGTGATCCGCGACGGGCGCAAAATGGGCTGCTGGCCTGCGCGGGAGATGACGCCGCACCATCTGACGGAGCTGATGACCGGCCTGAAGCTCGACTACCAGCTCAAAGCCCCGACGCGCAACGGCGATCGCGCCATTCTGGAGATCGAGTCGTTAACCCGCGCCGGGCAGTATCACGACGTTAATTTTAAACTCTATGAAGGAGAAGTACTGGGACTGTGCGGCCTGCTCGGCTCCGGTCGCACGGAGCTGGCGCTGTCGCTGTTCGGCATGACCCGTCCCGACAGCGGTAAGATCTGGCTCGACAGCAAGCCGGTGCGCTTTCGCGGCCATGAGGATGCGATCAAGGCGGGCATCGGCTACGTCTCCGAAGATCGGCTGACGCTGGGCCTGGTGCAGCAGCAGTCGGTGGCGGACAACATGGTGCTGCCGATCCTCGACAAGCTGCAGAACCGTTTTCACCTGATCGATGAGTATCGCAAAAACAAGCTGATCCTGCAGTGGATCCAGCAGCTTGGCGTGCGGGTCGCCGATCCCAATCTTGCCATCTCCACTCTCTCCGGCGGCAACCAGCAGAAAATTGTGCTGGCGAAATGGGTGCTGACCCAGCCGCGCATTCTGATCCTGGATTCCCCCACCGTCGGCGTCGACGTGGGTGCCAAGGCCAGCATCTACCAGCTGATCCACGAGCTGGCAAAAGAGGGGCTGTCGATCATCCTGATCTCCGATGAGGTGCCGGAGGTCTGGTACAACTGCGACCGGATCCTGCACTTCCGCGATGGCACGATCCATGCCGAATACCAACCCGATAGCGTCGAACAGCAGCAACTGGCGGAGGTAATCAATGCCTGACTTTTCCCGTTTCCGTCCGCACTCCAGTCAGGGCTGGCTCGCCTGGGTGCTGCTGGCGTTCATTCTGTTTTTCTCGATCGCCAGCGATCAGTTTCTCACCATGCAGAATCTGCTGGATCTGGCGGAGAGCTACGCCGTCACCGGCATCTTCGCGCTGGGCCTGTTTGTGGTGCTGGTCACCGGCGGGATCGATATCTCGTTTGCGGCCGTCGCCTCGGTGGTGCAGTACCTGCTGGCGTCGCTGTTTGTGCAGTTCCAGTTCGACAGTGCGCTGCTCAGCATTCTGCTGGCCGTGATGTGCGGCACGCTGTTCGGCGTGATCAACGCGCTGCTGATCACCACGCTGCGGGTGGTCTCGATCATCATCACCATCAGCATGCAGTCGCTGCTGTTCGGGCTGCTGATGTGGGTCACCGGCGGCCGCAGCCTCTACTCGCTGCCGGAGTGGTGGATCACGCTGCGCAACGTGCTGCCGTTCAGCTGGCAGGGTGAGAGCTTCCAGGTCGGACTGCCGCTGGTCACCATGCTGCTGATCGCCGCGATCACCGCCCTGCTGCTGAACAAAACCAATCTCGGACGCCAGCTCTACGCCGTCGGAGGCGATGCGGAGTCGGCCCGTCGTATCGGTATCCGCGTCGGTCTGATTCATGTGTTCGCCTACGGCTGGCTGGGCGCGATGGCGGCCATCGGCGGGCTGGTGCAGGTTTATCGCATGGGCGAGGTGGTGCCCAATGCGCTGGTTGGCGGCGAACTGGACGTGCTGGCCGCCACGGTGCTGGGCGGTGCCAGCCTGATGGGTGGCAAAGGCACGGTAAGCGGCACGCTGATGGGGGTCTTCCTGATCGCCATCCTGAAGAACGGCCTCAACCTGGTCGGCGTCTCGAACTACTTCATGAACATTGTGGTCGGCGGCGTCATCATGATTGCGATCGCCGTGACCCACTACAAAAAACGCAAAGAAACTGATGTCAGTTTCGTGTGACCGAGGGCACTGATGATGAAATCACTGACTGCACTGCGACCCGACGGAACCAACATCGGCCTGATGCTGCTGATCGCGCTGGCACTGGCCACCTTCACGGTGATGCTGCCGGGTCGCTTCCTGACCGGCTCCACCTTTATGAGCATGGCGTTTCAGCTGCCGGAACTCGGATTACTGACGCTGGCGATGTTTATCGCCATCCTCAGCGGCGGCCTGAACCTGGCGATCATCGCGACCGCGAACCTCACGGCGCTGTTTATCGCCTGGACGCTGATGAGCGCCCTGCCCGCGGGTGCCGGAATGGCGCTGCAGCTGCTGTGGCTGTTCATCGCCATCCTGGGTGCCATGCTGATCGCGGCCGCCATCGGCGTGGTAACGGGGCTGATGGTAACGCGGATTGGCGCACACCCGATTCTGGTGACGCTGGCGACGATGATGACGCTGAACGGCATCGGGATCTGGCTGACCCACGGCGCGGCCGTCAGCGGTATGCCGCCGGTGGTGCAGGCACTGGGCGCCGACACGCTGCTGGGTATGCCGCTGCCGCTCTGGGTGTTCCTGGTCGCCGCCGCGCTGCTGGCGCTGTTCCTGGGTAAAACCCGCGCCGGTAAATGTATCTATATGGGCGGCAGCAACATCAACGCCACCTGGTTCAGCGGGATCAATACCCATCGCATGGTGATGCTGGTCTATGTGATCTCCAGCCTGCTCTGCGTACTGGCCGGGCTGATCATGATGGCGCGCTTCAACTCCGCCCGCATGGGCTACGGCGACGCCTATCTGCTGCTGACGGTGCTGGCGATTATTCTCGGCGGCACCGACCCCAATGGCGGTTTCGGCCGTGTGACCGGCGTGGTGCTGGCGCTGATCGCGCTGCAGGTGCTCTCCACCGGTTTCAATCTGATGAACATCAGCCAGCACGTCAGCCTGGCCATGTGGGGCGCGGTGCTGATTGTGGTTCTCGCCTTTAAACAATTCAAAACCCGATTCAACGAACACCGTGCCGTAAAGCTCAGCAGGCTGGCCGCGGTGCTTAATCCTCTGACTGAAAAGAAGGAAGTATGATGCGTACTCAAATCTCCCCGTCACTGATGTGTATGAACCTGATGGAGATCAAGCACCAGCTGCAGGTTCTCGACTCGCGCGCTGACTTTCTTCATGTGGATATCATGGATGGTCACTACGTTAAGAACATTACGCTCTCCCCCTTCTTTATTGAGCAGATCCGTCCCTTTACCCGCGTGGCGATCGACGTGCATCTGATGGTGGAAGAGCCCACCGATTTTATTGAGGCGGTTGCCAGGGCGGGCGCGGACTATATCTGTCCACACGCGGAGACCATCAACCGCGATGCGTTCCGCGTCATCAACCTGATCCGCAGCTTCGGTAAAAAGGTGGGCGTGGTGCTGAATCCGGCGACGCCGGTGTCCTACATCCAGCACTATATCCATCTGCTGGATAAGATCACCGTGATGACGGTCGATCCCGGCTATGCCGGCCAGCCCTTTATCCCGGAGATGGTGGAGAAGGTGCGGGAGCTGAAAGCCCTGAAAGAGCAGCACGGCTATCACTATCTGATCGAGATCGACGGTTCCTGCAATACCCGCACCTATCACCAGCTGCTCGGCGCGGGTGCGGAAGTGCTGATTGTCGGCACCTCCGGCCTGTTCAATATTCATGAGGATTTGGCCACCGCGTGGGAGATGATGCGCGACAGCATTGATGAGGCCCAGGGGCTGACGAAGGTGTCCGCATGAGATCACGCTGGCTCGGTATCGATATCGGCGGCACCGGTACCCGGCTGCAGCTGATGGAAGAGGGAGGCGTCTGGAGCAGCTTTCGCAAGGTGGCTACCGCCAGCTGGGCGCAGCAGCCCGACGCGCTGCAGGCGCTGGCACAGCTGATTGACGAAACCCTGGAGCAGCAGCCGGTCAGCGGCATCATGCTGGGGCTGCCCGGCATCCTCAGCCGCGACAGAAAACAGGTGATCTCCCTGCCCTTTATTCAGGCACTGGATCATCAGCCGGTGGCGGCGCGTCTGGCGGCGCAGCTCGGCGTGCCGGTCGCGATGGACAAGGATGTGAACCATCTGATGCTGTGGGACCTGCTGCAGCTGGAGCAGTTGCCGGATAACGCCGTGGGTCTCTACCCCGGCACCGGGATGGGCAACAGCCTGTGGCTGAACGGTCACTTTTATCACGGCGAGCATGGCGGCGCAGGCGAACTGGGCCATGTGCCGGTCGCGGGGAACGATCTCCCCTGCCCGTGCGGCAATCGCGGCTGCGCGGAGACCCTGACCTCAGGCCACTGGCTGAGTCACTGGGCCGCGCAGAACGCCGCCGACACCCCGATCGCCGCGCTGTTTACCCGCCACGGGGAACAGCCGGAGCTTCAGGCGTTTGTGCGACGGCTGGCGCAGCTGATCGCCACCGAGATGAATATACTCGACCCGGAATATCTGATCCTTGGCGGCGGCGTGCTGGCGATGGCAGATTTTCCGCTGGCCCTGCTGCGCAGCCAGATCCAGCAGCATCTGCGGCCACCGGTCACACGCGAAAACCTGAAGATTATTTTCAGCCACTCAACCGACTACACGGGCTGTCGCGGTGCCTGTCTCGCCGCCGAACGCCTGTTCAGGAGCGCAGGATGAAAGGAAAAGTGTGTGTTTTCGGCTCTTTTAACCTCGACGTCGTGGCCGTGATGCGTCGCTTTCCGCTACCGGGTGAGTCGCTGACGGCGCACCACAGCATGATGGGCGCAGGCGGTAAAGGCGCGAATCAGGCCACGGCGGCGCTGCGCGCGGGCGCGCGGGTGCACTACATCGGCAAAGTGGGTAATGACGATTTCGGCCTCTTTGCGCGTCGTCATCTGGAAAAAACCGGCTTTGACGCCATTACGCTGTTTACCTGCAAGGAGAAGCCCACCGGTAACGCGCTAATCTATGTCGCAGGCGATGATGCGGAAAATATGATTTCGGTCTATCCGGGAGCCAATACCACCGTGACTGCCGCAGAGGTGACGCGCTGCCAGCCGACGGTAGCCGCCGCAGATATCCTGCTGGTGCAGCTGGAGAATAACCTCAGCGCCATTCAGCGCATGATCGATAATGCCCGTGCCAGCGGCACCTTCGTGATCCTCAATCCGGCACCGTGGCAGAAAGTCAGCGATGCACTGCTGGCAAAGGTCGATCTGCTGACGCCTAACAGCACCGAAGCGAGCCAGCTCACCGGCATAACCGTCACCGATTTCGACAGCGCCCGCCGTGCCGCGGCGGTGCTGCATCGGAAAGGGGCACGTCAGGTGATCATCACGCTGGGCATTGCGGGCGCCCTGCTCTCAACGCCCGACGAGCAGCAGCGCATTCCGCTCTTTCCGGCGCAGCCGCGCGATACCACCGGCGCGGGTGATGCCTTCAACGGCGCGCTTGCCGCCCGGCTCGCGTCCGGCGACGATCTGCCGCAGGCGGCGCGCTTTGCTGCGGCCTTTGCCTCACTCTGTGTCGAGCGTGCTGGCGCGGCCGACTCCATGCCCTCCTATGCCGAAGCGCTGACCCGCCTGCAGGCGCATCCGGAGTGCATTGTTGAACCTATTGAGACGCTTACCGCCTGAGCAGAGAGGCCGCATCTGCGGCGATGTCATCTGAACACAGGCGGCTTTGAGGTCACGCTCAGCAGGGCCGCCTGCTGAGCGCGTTTGCCGTCAGCACGTCAACGAGTGCAGGGCATCAGGGCGGCCGCGCGATGCTGTGTCTCCGCGCGGCGCATCACACCTGGAGTGCGTGAGTGAACGCGCCGTGGCACAGAATGTCCCACGTCTTTCTCCTCTCAGGGATGTCACGCCTCATCATCTTTATAGACGCCCACCCGCTTACCGTTCATGGTCAGAATGAGCCTGGCTGTTTCAGGGTCACCTTTGTGCAGACGGTCAAACAGATTCTCGTGCAGTACTGCGGTAAGGTAATCGCGGTTTGCCGGCGAATAGAGGTCGAACTGAATGCCGGCTTCACTGAGTCGCTTATCCGCCTCACGCTCGGTCTGATGAATAAGCTCAACAGTGTCGTTGATCAGTTTCTCAACATAGAACGTGATTGTCTCACTGATAATTTTTTTCTCTGCATCACTAAAAGATTCGCTCATCTTACGCCCCTTCGAAGCCAGTTAATTTATAACGGTAATTATCAATACTGTCAGAATTCACTGCGCTTTAATATATAAGACTCAGCCTTCTCGCTGTTAAACACACTTCTGTTACACCGGAACCATGAAAAAAGTTCAAAGTTGTTTTTCACCTGCAACTTTTTCATGGTTTTTCTTTTGTAATAACTCACATTCTGCTCGGTTATCTGCAGGAACAGCGAGATATCCCTGGGTTTCATGCCGGTCATAAGAAACCAGATGATACAAACCTCCTGACTCTTCAGGCGAATTTCGGTTCCGGCGGTGTTAATAACGCGCATTGTATTCTGCTCTACTCTTTCAGGTAAAAACCTTTTGTGTTGCATGGGTTTTAGTCATTCTTATAAAAAAGTAAACCCATCTTAAGAAAATCTGACTGCAGAGCATCTTAAATTTTATTTACTTTAATAACCCATGAAAATCCCTTTGCATTCAGTAATTTAAATTTTTAGTTTAAAAGCGATCGCCTGGTATCCTCAGGAAAACCAACGGATAAAGGCGGGTACATTACTCAAAATATTTACTTTTTTCCGCCGGATGGATTATAAATAATGATTAGGAATTTTCTTAGGCGCACGGTAACAGCGATAAAAATAATTAAAACGCCTTTCACAGAGCGTTGTTTCAATCACCTGCCAGGGCTTTAATAAAAATGAAACGCATTTACATTATTGGCGATAACGTCAAATTTATCCTTTCTGAAAAATGTCTGGTCAGGCTGGACAATGATACTAAAGTCAAATTAAGGGCATCAGCGGCCTTTTGCCTGCTATTATTGCTTGAAAATCATGGCAAACTGGTCACCCACGATGACCTGTATAAATTCGGCTGGGAACGCTTTGGCATGACAGCTTCGCTGAATGTGCTGCATAACACCATTTTCTATTTACGAAAAATGCTGAATCAGGCGGGGGATTTCGACAATGGGATTATCGAAACCATTCACCGGCGGGGCTTTATCTTCAATCTGCAGGTTTCTGTTGCGCTAACCTATATCAATATGGACACGCCTGAAGAAGAAGAAACGATGCAGGCGGAGGAGCAGGATCAGGACAGCGATGACGCGGAGGGCTTTCTCTTCCCGGCAGAGAGTGAAAGGGCTGAGGAGCAAAACAGCGACGCGCCACGCGCAATGGCCGTACAGGCGAATCCGCCGGAAACCCGCCCTGCTCCGCGGCAGGCCGGTGAGACAGAATCAGTAAAGGCTAAGTCAGAGATTAAAAGCAGCAGTGAGACATTCAGCAGTCCGGGCCTGATTCAGCCCGAGGGGGTAACGATTAATTATTCGGCCTCTGTCAGAACATCAGACACTTCGTGCGGGCCAGCGGTAAAAAAGCGTGCTGTCACCATTGCGTGGCCGCGTTATATTTTGCTGTTCAGCATCCTGCTGATTATCGCCTGCTCACTCATCCTCTACCCTGCGGTTTCCCCCGGGAATTATGTTAATACGGGAAAACTGGGGGCCTGTGAGGTTTATCAGAATAACCGTGCTTACGATTTCAAAAATCTTAAAATGGTGGATTACCTCAGTCGTTTCTGTAAAGAGCCCAGGGTGCTTTATCTGACCAATTATCCCTACAGCAATAAGGTCTCCGCGATAAACTGCCGCGAAAAGATCGCCCTGTTCTCGGACGACATCTGCTATTCAAACTATTTTATTTACAAAGACACGGGTTATTATCATGATTAAAAGGATTTTTTTTCTCTCAACCGTGGGGCTGGCTGTCGCACTGACGGCTTTTACGATCTGGTATAGATATGGCATTACGTCCGGCTTCTCCTGCTCCGGCAACGTAAACTTTCACAGAGAGTCGGGTATTCTGCGTCTTTCGACGAAACTGAATATTGATGAAAATAGCGGAACACTCTCAATGAACGGGTTTGTAACTCGCGAAGATGGCACCCGGGAAAATGTAAACCGGACGGTGGTCTTTACCAGTCATCATGTTGGCTCGCGGTATACCTGGGTCTCGGATGAGATCCTCGCTTCGATTGACGATAAACTCACACCCGAAATGGCCAGCGCGTGGTTTCCAACATTTTATCGTGAGCCAAAAAGTAAGGTCGAACTGTTTATTTCCCGGTTGAATATTAATTCAGTAATGCTCTCCGGTGAGTTCGTTCCCTATTATGTCTGTACTCAGCGGCACTGACGCTGCCGCCATTAATCCAGCGTAAGTGGGATGAAATGCGTCGTTCATTCATCCCACTGCGCGATAAGATGTCATCCCGATGCACTTTTTACTTCTCTTAACTAAACCATAATCACTTACAAAGCAGGCACTTAGTCCACTTAAGAATTTTCCTGCTCGCCTGGCGGTTTAAAAGAAACGCTGCATTTAATTAAAATTAAAAACAACTAAATTTTAATTAATATGACACCCATCCGCTTTTTTTTTAAAGTTCATCGCAACTTAGCAGCCTGAACCCGCCCCTGGCGATTCTTATTATGCTGGCTGCTGAGTCTGCATGAACATCCCTGAACCGCATCACTAATCTGCCTGACAGATACAGGCCGGTAATCGATGCGTTGTCACGCTATGGCATGCAAATCAACCTGCTTACACGCCAGTTCACAGGCGTAATTAATAAAATTGAAAGGAATAAAAAATGAATAAAAAGTTCAGCATGAGTCTGTCAGCATTACTTCTTTCAACGGTCGTCCATACCGCCTGTGCCGACGATAATACCATCGTCTTTAAAGGCAAGGTTAATGATGCCGCCTGTCTGGTAAATGTCGGTACCAATGGCCGCCTTGAAGTGGATATGCCGGAAGTGCGTTCGGCAGATTTCGGCGCGAATGTCGGCGACGTTAACGCTAAAAGCTGGAAACCCTTTACCATTTCACTTACGGACTGTCGTAAAACGACTAAAAACAACGTTAAAATTTCTTTCCAGGCTGCTCAGCCAGATGGAAATTATATTGGTTTAACGGGTGCCTCACGCGCGAGAGGCGTTGCTGTCGTGCTTGCTGATTCAAATAAAGTCCAGCTTACCAGTAATACATTTACGGATACGCTCCGTAATGGTGAAAACTCTTTTAATTTCCAGGCGGGACTGGTCAGAACTATTGCCGACACCGCTGTTAATGACGGTGACGCTATTCCAGGCATCGTGCCGGGCGATGTCTATGCCGAAGCGGCTGTTAACGTCGAATATAACTAAACCCACAGGGGCTGCCCAGCCCCTGGATTCGGAGATGTGTAATGCGTTTTTTAATTGGCTTATTTTTTGCCACCCTCACCTGGGGCTGTCAGGCCAGCATCAGCCTGGGCGTGACGCGCGTCATTTTTAATGAAGGCAGTAAAGATGTGACCCTGTTCGTCCGCAACAGCGCCAGCGAAACACCGTTTCTGGTGCAGTCCTGGATAAGCGACCCGGCGAAAAGTGATAAAACGACCGACCAGTTTTTATTAACGCCACCGCTATTTAAGATGGGGCCGGGCGAAGAGAATCTGCTGCGGGTTGTGGACACCTCTTCTGCGTTACCGAATGACAGAGAGAGCCTGTTTAAAATTAACGTCAAAGCGATTCCGCCAGCCCCCGATAAAGATAAATCCGCGAACACGCTGCAGATTGCGATTAAAACCAGCATCAAACTGTTTTACCGCCCGGCATTGATGAAAAATATAAAACTGGAAGATGAGGCGGGAAAAGTCACATGGCGGCAGTCGGCTGACAACCTCACCCTGATTAACCCTACGCCGTTCAATATCGCGATAACGAAAGTGGACGTTAATGGTGTTCAGACTGCAGTGTCACAGAGCAGTTTACCGGCAAAAGGCAAGATGACCCTGAACATTCAGAAGAAAAACATCAGCGACATCGGGATTGAATATATCAATGACTACGGTGGTGTCGTTAAGACAAAAATAAAGAAAGAATAGAAATATTACCGCCATGAATAAAATATCCTGTCTGGCCTTTTTATTGCTGTTTAATACAACACTCTCGTTTGCTGACGTCAGTTTTAACACCTCATTCCTGGAGCTGAACGGCAGCCCGGCAGATATGGATGCTCTTAAAAAGCAGGTTGACAATATCTCCCGCACGCAGCCTGCCGGTGAATACTGGGTTGAGATCTATATCAACGAGAGTCTGTATGCGAAGCAGTCGGTTAATTTCAGCTACGATAAAAAGCGCGATAAAATTACGCCCTGCCTTGACAGCGAGTTTTTTAAAAATGCCGGACTAAAGGAGGATGCGTGGTCTCGCCTGCAGCATTCGGGGAACTGTGTCGCCTTCACAGAGGCGTTAGAGGGGGCTGACTTCGTCTATGACTTCGCCCGGCAGAAACTCCTGATCACTCTTCCGCAGGCGTTTCTGAACGATGCAGACAGAACGCGGATCAAGGCGGGCTGGGATAACGGCGAAACCGTTCTTTTTTCAGGCTACAGCCTCAGCCATTCCCAAATCTGGTCGGCAAACAGCGCCGTTAAGAGTAAGAAGACATCTTTTACCTCACTCAATAATGGCTTCAACTATGGTGCCTGGCGATTCAGGAACGTCACCTACATTCAGGATGATGGCGAGAACAGGCGAGAGATCACCTCACCGCAGAATTATGTGCAGCGTCCGCTGCCGCAGCTTGATGCCAACCTGAGTCTGGGAGATGTCTATTCAAATGGCGAGATCCTGGAGGGCATTAACTATCGCGGCGTGCAGCTGGCGTCTGATATCAGCATGCTGCCCGTCGAATCGCAGGGATTTGCGCCCACCCTGCGGGGAACGGCGAATGGCCGCTCGAAAGTGTCGGTTTCGCAGAACGGATTTAAGATCTTCGAGCGCTGGGTGCCATCCGGCCCGTTTAATATCGGCAATATCCCCTCGGTCAGCGGCGGGGATGACCTGCTGGTCACGATTGAAAATGAAGCCGGAGAGAAGCAGTTTTACCGCCAGTCCGCGTCCGCTCTGCCGGTGATGGTGCGCGGCGGCCAGTTCTTTTATGAAGTTAACGCCGGTGAATATCGCACGCTCTATCCGGGGAATCACACGCCCGAACCTTACTTTGTGGCGGGCACGGCGCGCTACGGCTTAAACGGCAGCACCACCCTGTTTGGCGGTACCTTACTGAACAGCAACTATCAGGCCTATAACCTGGGCTTTTCACGCAATCTTGCGGGATATGGTGCACTGTCCGCAGACTCGACGCTGTCGGTGTTTAAGCCTGCAGGCGCAGCGGATGCGCCGCAGCGCGGCAATGCGCTTCGCCTGCGCTATGCAAAAGATTTCAGCGGCACCGGTACTAACCTGACGCTGGCGGGCTATCGGTATAACACCCGCGGGTTCAGACGATTCAGTGAAGCCTTTGACGATTCTCGCGCCGTTTCGCAAAGCAGTGACGCCATCCTGTCGACATCCGGCCTGAAAAACAGCGTCTCTGCCACGGTTTCACAGCGGTTAACCGACAACAGCAGCGTCTATCTGAACTACAACAAAGATGATTTCTGGCAGTCACAGCGGGCACGCCAGACGCTACAGACCGGGTACAGTTTTAACGTCGGTCGGGCAAGCATTACGCTTTCCGGGACATTCAGTCATCTGCAGGAGAAGCAGACCTCGGCGTTTGCCCTCTCCTTCAGCATGCCGTTGAGTGCAACCAGCCACTCTCCGCGTCTCTTCACCACGTCAGGTTACAGCGCGAATAACCTGAACAATAGCGTGACGATATCGGATACCTCGGACAGCCTGCCGGGATTAAGTTACAGCGCCAACGCATCCTCAATGCGTGGTGACGTGGGAAAGACCCAGGCTTATGGCGTTTCCGCGCAGTACAGCGGTGCGAAAGGCAATCTGCGAACCAACCTGTCACACAGCGATCTGCGCAATCAGCTGGATATCGGCGGCGAAGGCGGGTTAACGCTGTATAGGGGTTCGCTGATCGCATCGCCCACGCTGGGTGAGACGAACATTATTGCCCGGACAAATAACATCGAAAATGTCGGTTTTGATTTTCAGTCAAAAAGCCGGACCAATAAAAGTGGCTATGCGATGTTAACCAATGCGTCGCCCTATACCCGGAACCGGGTGTCGGTCAGGACCAATACGCTGGATGACAATGTTGAAATTGAGAAACTTGTCGGCGAAGTGACGCCAACACGCGGGGCATTCAGCGTCATTGATTTCTCCGGCAGGAAAGGCAACAAAATTATATTACACGCCGTAAATGGCCAGGGGGAGACGGCACCTTTCGCTGCTGAAGTATTTATCGACGCCGAAAAGGCGCAGATAACGCCAGACGCGCTGGTGTCCGATAATGGCAGCGCCTATTTAACCGGCGTGCCGGACAACGCGCGCTTTGAAATTAAAGTTAACAGTGAGCGTTGGTGCGCCGGAGAAATCGCCACCCGCAATCATCAATCCGCTAAATCAGGCGTTATAAAGGTGAATACCGTATGTCATTAATTCTGTCCCGGATAGTCGTTATTTATATTCTCACCGCTTTTCATGCGCTTTATGCCAAAGACACGGTGAATATCAGCGTGACCGGCTCGCTGAAAAAACCACCCTGTACTTACGCTGCCAGTAAATCAATCAGTGTCAATATGGGAGAGGTCACTTATGACAAATATGACACTGTCTCGGGAAATATTCCGCTGATATTACAATGCCCGCCGGGTTCAGCCGTCACGGTAACAGTCCGGCCAGGCAGCGGAACCTCACTGGCCAGTGGTTCAACGACAACGGCGGTCACCAGCTACAGGAACCTGGGTATAGAGCTCTGGTGGAGCGGGACTCAGGCGCTGACCGGTGGACAACAACAACGGGTCAGCCTGACCGGCAACAGAATACTCAGCGGGCTCTCTGGTCAGGCCGACCTCTCAATGACGGCCAGGCTGGTTAAACTGGCCGATCTGGGCGTCAGTAGTTTCAGCGCCAGTTTCACCGTTGAACTTGATTACGACTGACGGGCTGGCGGTATTGATGAAACGATGGATGATGGCGGGAGTGATGTATATTGCGCTCTGTCGCGGCGCCCTGGGGCTGGATGTGAATGTCAGCGGGAATCTGCTGGCTCCGGCCTGTGCGGCCGAACTCCCCGCGGACAGCCTCGTTACGCTTCCCGAGGTGAGCCTTGCTCAGCTCTACAAAGGGGAGAGTAAACCCACCTCTGCAACGATAAAAATACGCTGCTACAAGCTGACTGCGGTCAGTTTTACGTTGCGAACCGATCAGACGGATCCGACAGGCGTGGTGAAAACGGATCTGAGTGGCATCGGCCTGGAGATGGGCTACGGCCTGAGTCAGGCAGGCGTCCTGACCGGACTCGTTAAACCTGGCGAGACAATTAATCACGCACTGCTGAATGAGGCGCTGTTTATCATAAAGGCCAGGCCGGTCATTATCGATGAGAGCCGCGCAGCCGCCGGGAGTTATTCTGCATCAGCCCTGCTGAGCATTGAGTACCGCTGATATTTGCTGTGTAAGATCAGCAATTTTATATTTTTACTATTTTTCCAGGGGAGCGTTATGTCCATTATTTTAAAGACAGGGTTTATCTTGATTCTCCTGATTTCTGCCTTTACCTGTAAAGCCGCAGATATGGTATGTACACCGTCTCTTATGATGGTGGATTTAGGGGTTGTTCAGCAAGGGGTCACCACTGATTATAATGCTTATATCGATGGACCTCTTAATCAATTTACCTGCAATGTAAACAGGAGTTTTTTATATGGCGCCTCACTTTCATATAAAAGCGAACCCGTCAATGGTTTGAAAGCTGGCTTCCTGATCCCTATGGTTTATAATAACACCCAGGTTCCGACCTACCAGATTAATAAACCGACAAATATATGTATCGGGCCTACTAATTTCGCCTGCAACTTTCCTCTGGGCGCTAATTCAAGGCTCTCTTTTTCCATGCGATACCGTATATTAATCAATCTTGCTGGAATCGGAACTTTTGTAGGAAAAATAGATTTATATCAAACTCCCAGAGTTCTGGTCGGATATTCAGAACAGATCACCAGTTTTTATTACACCTATACCGTTGCAGCCAGGCCCTGTACCGTCGCCGATACAAATTTCGCGGTTAACTTTGGCGATCTGGATAACCGTCTGTCTGACAATCCCTACCGCGAGCTGGCGATCGCGGTAAACTGTCCGGCACGGACCAATGTCGATGTGCAGCTGAACGCCGGTAAGCCAATTGTGAACGCGACACAGGGCCTGTCAAAAACGTCACTCGCCGGTCTGAACATGCAGGTGTCCCGGAATGGTTCTCCGGTCGTTTTAAATCAGACCAGCACGCAGGTTTTTCAACAGGGGATTAACACTTACCAGCTGAAATTCTCTCCGCAGCTGGCATCCTCTCCGGCACCGACAGGCAGTTTCAGCGCCGATTATACGCTGACCTTTGACTATAAATAGGGCAGCATGCGCGTTTTACCTGACGTATTCAGGAAGGCCGCCGCTTCCCCTTTACAGCCCCGGTCTAAACACGAAATAATCCCCCGGTAAGCCGGGCCACAGATGCTGGCGCGGCCTGAACCTAACCTCAACGCTGCGGACCCCATTATGAATAACGAAATTTCTCTCAAATACTACGATGTTGCAGATGAGTATGCGACGGAGTCCGCTAAGCCGGTGAGCGAAGCCGAGCGCACGCCGCTGGCTTACTACTTTCAGCTGCTGATCACCCGTTTAATGAACAACGAAGAGATTAGCGAAGAATCGCAGCAGGAGATGGCGCGTGAAGCCGGCATCGACGAGGAGCGTATCGATGATATCGCTGAGTTCCTGAACCGCTGGGGCAATGAGTAACGCAGAAGCGGCCTGGTGCAGCTGAAGCGGCGCATCCGGTCAGCCTGAGGCGTGCATCTGAGCCTGCGCCTCCTCCTTCTCCGGGTCGGGCAGCCACGCCTTCCACGCGGCACCTGCCCTCTGGCACCGCCCTGAATTATCATCCAGACTGATATAGTCTGCGCAGGCATTGTGCTTTACACTGCGCGCTGTAAAAAACTGAGTAGATTAAGCAGGCAAAAAATGGCGATGAACGGAACAATCACAACCTGGTTTAAAGATAAAGGATTCGGCTTTATCAAAGATGAAAACGGCGACAACCGCTATTTTCATGTGATCAAGGTCGCCAATCCTGATCTGATTAAGAAAGATGCGGCGGTGACGTTTGAGCCGACCACCAACAACAAAGGCCTGTCGGCCTATGCGGTGAAGGTGGCCCCGGAAAGCAAATATATCTTTATCGCCGGTGAACGTATCAAGATCACTTCGATTAAATCTTACCTGGTCTACAGCGAAGAGGTCCCGGCAGATACCGGTATTGATAAAGAGAATGCGGTGCTGTCAGTGGGTCTGCTGCTGAATAATATCCGGCCAAAATCTGACATCAGAGCGGGTGAGATGCGCTCCCTGAAGAAACTGGCGGTCACCACTTTCCAGGGCACGACCCTGATCTTCTCTGAAGATGAGATCGACGTTGAGAGCACCGTTAAGCTGCTCAAAAGCCTGAAGTAATCTTCAGGCTGGCCGGGGGCCTGCCCGCCCATGCCCGGCCAGCCTGCCTGACAGTCAGCCGACGCCTTTTTAAAACCCACACGCCGATTACGCTGGCGCAATCCGCTGGCTGAGCGTCGTCCGCTTCGCCGCACTGCCTGGCGGGTCAGGCGAAAAGCGCGCTCAGAAGCCTATCTCATCAAGGATCATCCCCATTAAGCCATTTTCCAGGGTAGAATCAGAGACTTCTTTCCGTGATTATCACGGCTTCCATCATCGCAGATTGATACGAAAAGCGGGTGAAATAAGGGTTAACGCTGCATGAAGATCCCAAACAGAATCCAGCCTCTGGTCGATGACGGCCTGATTGACGATGTGCTGCAGCGGCTCAAAAGCGGCAAGGAAGCAGACGTTTACACCGTGCTATGCGGCGACAAGGTGCAGTGCGCCAAAGTCTATAAAGAAGCGTCTCAGCGTAGCTTCAAACAGGCCGTCCAGTATCAGGAAGGCCGCAAAACCCGCAACAGCCGCAATGCCCGCGCGATGCAGAAAGGCTCGAAGTTTGGTCGTAAGCAGCAGGAAGAGTCCTGGCAGACTGCCGAAGTCGATGCGCTGTTCCGCCTGGCAAACGCGGGGGTTCGCGTGCCTCAGCCCTACCTCTGCATTGACGGCGTGCTGCTGATGGAGCTGGTCACCGACGACAATGGCGCGGTCGCGCCGCGCCTCAGCGATGTCACCCTCTCCGAAGCGCAGGCGATTACCGACTTCAACACCATGATCCGTAATATCGTCCGCATGCTCTGTGCGGGCATCGTGCACGGTGACCTTTCTGAATTCAACGTTCTGCTGGATGATCAGGGCCCGGTGATTATCGATCTGCCGCAGGCGGTCGATGCGGCGGCCAACAACCATGCCGGGTCGATGTTCAGACGTGACGTGAATAACATTACCGCGTACTACGGCCAGTTCGCCCCGCAGCTGCTGAAGACGCGCTACGCCAGAGAGATCTGGCAGCTCTATGAAGATGGCAAACTGACGCCTGAGACGCCGCTGACCGGACAGTTTGTGGAAGTGGAGCGCGCGGTCGATATGGATTCGCTGCTGGATGAGATCATTACCGCAGAGGATGACCATTACGAGCGCCAGCGCGCCAGGCGCGAGCGCGACAGCGATTAAACAGAAAAGGCAGCGAATCACTTCGCTGCCTGTTAGTTTAAGCGGGGATTAGCGTACCACTACCGTCAGCGCGATCAGGGTTAAGCCGATGACCATCACGCCGACAAAAACGCTGTCGAGCCGGTTTCTTTTCATCTTTGCCTCCCTGTGATCCTAGAACCACTGACCAAAGCGACGGATATAGAACCGTTTCATGCCCTGCGCCACCAGGCAGTAACTGAACAGCGTCAGCACCAGCCAGGGGAAATATTGCCATGGCAGCGGCACCAGTCCGACCATCGTGCCCAGCGGTGAGAACGGGATCAGGATGCCCAGCGCCATCACCGCCAGCGTGGTCAGCATGACCGGTAAGGTGGCGCGGCTCTGAATAAACGGAATCTTCCGGGTGCGCAGCATGTGCACCACCAGCGTCTGCGACAGCAGCCCCTCAATAAACCAGCCGGACTGAAACAGCGACTGCACGCCCGCATGGTTCGCGCCGAAGATGAACCACATCAGCGCAAAGGTGGTGACGTCAAAGATTGACGATGTCGGGCCCATCCACAGCATAAAGCGTTTGATGTTACCGGCATCCCATTTGCGCGGCTTGTTCAGGAACTCCCGATCCACCTTGTCCCACGGCAGCGCCAGTTGGGAGACGTCATACATCAGGTTCTGAATCAGCAGATGAATCGACAGCATCGGCAGAAACGGAATAAAGGCGCTGGCCACCAGCAGCGAGAAGACGTTGCCGAAGTTTGAGCTGGCGGTCATGTTGAGATACTTGATGATGTTGCCAAAGGTCTCGCGTCCTTTGAGTACCCCCTCATTCAGCACCTGTAAATCCTTCTCCAGCAGGATGATATCTGAAGAGGCTTTCGCCACATCCGCCGCGCTGTCTACGGAAATGCCGGTGTCGGCGGCCCGCAGCGCAGGCGCGTCGTTGATGCCATCGCCCAGGAAACCCACGGTGTGACCGTTCTGTTGCAGCAGGCGCACCAGCCGGGATTTCTGCTGCGGCGTCAGTTTTGCAAACAGCGTGCAGCGTTCGGCCTCCTGCGCCAGCTCCTCATCGCTCATCGCCTCGATCTGATCGCCGGTCAGCATCGCCGGATCGGTCAGCCCCACATCGGCACAGACCCGCTGAGTGACCAGCGGATTGTCACCGGTCAGCACCTTCACCGCCACGCCGCTGTCGCGCAGCGCTGTGA
The DNA here is from genome assembly GCF_048452665.1 of Pantoea graminicola. Classification (NCBI taxonomy): domain Bacteria; kingdom Pseudomonadati; phylum Pseudomonadota; class Gammaproteobacteria; order Enterobacterales; family Erwiniaceae; genus Pantoea; species Pantoea graminicola. Next base: position 742,975 of record NZ_JBLWSJ010000002.1, read on the forward strand.
TCGCCCTGCCTGCGCTGGCTTTGGGCGGATCGCGGAAGGTCAGCATCCCCTGGATAACCAGGTCGCGCTCATCACTGTCGCTGAGCGGCGTATGCAGCGCCCCCTCCCGGGTAGCGACCAGCAGTACACGATAGCCCTGCTGATGATAGCGTTCGGTCTGCGCCATCAGCGCGGCACGCTGGTCCGCATCCAGTGCCACCACCGCATCGCCCTGCCGCACGGCGACGCTGACCGCCAGCATCTCTTCCACGGCCCCTTTGCAGATCAGCTGCGAACGGTGCTGCGTCAGATCCTCCACCAGCACCGATACCCGGCGGCGGGTAAAATCGAACGGCAGCTCATCGACCAGCTGGAACTGGCTGCGCTGAGCCGGTGAAATCACGCTGTCACCCGCGCAGAGCACCGCGCGGTCCATGAGATTTTTTACGCCGCTCTGACTGCCGCTGTTGAGCCAGGCCAGCAGCAGCACCTGCTGATCTTCCCGGCCGTGCACATCCAGATGATGCGCCAGCAGGATGGTGTCCTGGGTCAGCGTGCCGGTTTTATCGGTGCAGAGGACATCCATCGCGCCCAGGTTCTGGATGGCGTTGAGCTTTTTCACGATCACTTTGCGGCGCGACATCGCAATCGCCCCTTTGGCGAGGTTGGCGCTGACGATCATCGGCAGCATCTCCGGCGTCAGGCCGACCGCGACGGCCAGCGCAAACAGCGTGGCATCCATCCAGTCACCTTTGGTGAAGCCGTTGATCAGCAGCACCACCGGAACCATGACCAGCATAAAGCGGATCAGCAGCTTGCTGACGCTGTTGACCCCGCGATCGAAGGCGGTCTGCGGACGGCTTCCCACCAGCGATGAGGCGAGCGAGCCAAACCAGGTGTCGCCGCCGGTGGCGACCACGACTGCGCTGGCGGTGCCGCTGGCAACGCTGGTGCCCATCAGGCCGATATTGGCTGATAAGAGCCGCTCCTGAACGGTCTGTCCTTCCTCTTTGATGCCTGCTTCACTGCTCTGCTTTTCCACCGGCAGTGACTCACCGGTCAGCACGGCTTCACTGATAAACAGATTGCGTGCACTCAGCAGGCGGACATCGGCAGGCACCTGATCGCCGGTGCTCAGCAGAATCACATCGCCCGGCACCAGCTCACTCATATCCACATCCTGCCGCCGGGCAGTTTCGCTGCCCGGTTCACGCCGCAGCACAGTCACCTGGCTGCGAACCAGTGACTGCAGAGCCTGCGCCGCCCGGTTGGTGCGGAACTCCTGCCAGAAGCGCAGCAGCCCGCTCAGGATCACCATCGTGCAGATGATGATCACCCCGGAGAGATCCGTCTCCTCGCCTGCGCGCAGCGGCAGGATATAGTCGGTAAACAGACTCACCAGCGCCAGGACCAGTAAGACATAGATGAAGGGGTTGTTAAACGCCATCAGCAGTTGAACCAGCGCGGGGGGCGCTTTCTCATGTGCCACTTCATTACGGCCATAGATGGCCAGGCGCTTCGCGGCCTCGTCCCGGGTCAGTCCCTGGCGATGGCTGCGGAGATCGGCCAGTGTCATCTCAACGTGCTGACCGGCATGCTGTGCCACAGCGTACATTTTTTTACTTTTTTTATCGTTACGGTTGCCGGATGAACGCATCGCAACCTGCTCCAGTTTCATGTCGCTCATTTCGACATCTCCCTGATTTAAAGCATGTGTTGTCCTGCACGAAAATAATGTGCATGGCAGGAACCTGGCAGAGCCGGGTTATTTACTCTGACGACCTTTGAAAATATTTCGCCCACGCCAGAAATAGTGACGCGCGCAGGTGAACATGACGCTGGTTTTACTCAGCGTAATAAAGGTCTGATATCGGCGTTCGGGCGCAGCCAGGGCTACGCCGATCGAGGCGGAGGAAAAAGTGCAAGAATAAACAGCAGCATAACGCGCACTCCTGTAAATGACAGGATTAAAAATAAGGAGCGCGATCGTGAATTAAAGCGGGGATCGCTGCTCGCCGGGTGGCAAGCAGCAGAGAAGAATCAGCTTGCCAGAATAATGATTAAACCAGGGTGACTGTCCAACTGAATTCTCCTGAAATGATTTGCCGCTATTATAAAGAGAGGAAAGTCCGGGTAAAGCTGTTCAGGCACAAATAAACGCCCTGTTGAGGATTTGTTTCTGCTCCGCCTGCCGCTTCGCTAACAAAATGGCGATTTTCTTATAACAACAACCTCACCCTTATAACTTTTAGTCATATGATTAGCCCATATTCGACTATTCTTCATATCTCCCCTTTCGTAAACTCGCGTAACTTTTTAGAGGCAAGGAAATTTCATGAAAACTATAATTCCATCCCTGCTGGCGCTGACGCTGGCTGCCGCTTTCACAGCCCAGGCCGCAACACCCAAAGATACGCTGGTCATTGCCCAGTCAACGGACGATGCCGACAGCTTTGACCCGGCCAAAGGGTTTGAACTCACCAGCGTACAGGCTTTCACGAACATCTATCAGCGTCTGGTTCAGTCCGACCCGCAGAATCCGGTGGATCTGAAGCCGACGCTGGCCACCTCCTGGCAGCCAGGCAGCGACAACCGCAGCCTGACGTTTGAACTGCGTAAAGATGCAAAATTCTCTACCGGCAATCCGCTGCGCCCGGAAGATGTGATCTTCTCGCTGGGCCGCGTGGTGAAGCTGAACCTCGACCCCTCTTTCATCCTGACGCAGCTCGGCTGGACCAAAGATAACGTCGATGGCTTCCTGAAGAAGGTTGACGACAATCATGTGCAGATCAGCTGGACTGCCGACGTCAGCCCGACCTATGTGCTGAGCCTGCTCTCCGCCCCGGTCTCCTCGATCGTCGATGAAAAAACCGTTATGGCCAACCAGAAGAGCGGTGACCTGGGTAACGCCTGGCTGGCCACGCACTCTGCGGGCAGCGGCCCGTATCAGATCCGCAAGGTCGTCCTGCATCAGGCCGTGCTGCTCAGCGCCAACCCCTCTTCACCGGCGGGCGCACCAAAGATGAAGAACATCCTGATCAAGAACGTCCCGGAGCCTGCGGCGCGTCGTCTGCTGCTGGAGCAGGGTGATGCCGATATCGCCCGTAACCTGGGTGCCGATCAGATCGCGGCGCTGAACGGCAAACCGGGCGTGAAGACCGAAGCCATTCCGATGGCGTCGCTCTACTACATCCAGTTCAACATCGGCGGCAACGATACGCTGAAGAACCCGGCCTTCTGGGAAGCGGCGCGCTACCTGTGGGATTACAAGGGCATCGCTAACGAGCTGCTGAAAGGCCAGTTCGACGTGCATCAGAGCTTTTTGCCTAAAGGTTTCCTGGGCGCAATCAACGACACGCCTTACAGCTACGACCCGGAGAAAGCCAAAGCGATCCTGAAGAAAGCGGGCCTGAACAACGTCAGCTTTAAACTCTCTACCAGCAACCAGCCGCCTTATCTGGATATCGCGCAGGCGCTGCAGGGCAGCTTTGCTAAAGGCGGCGTGAAGGTGGAAGTGGTGCCGGGCCTGAGTTCTGAAGTCTCGACCAACGTGAAAGCGCATAAATATGAAGCGACGCTGAACGCCTGGGGCTCCGACTACTTCGATCCGAATACCAACGCTGCCTCCTTTGCTTACAACCCGGAAGATGGCAGTAAAACCATCGCTTACCGTTCAGACTGGCATATCCCGGAACTGAACAAGCAGGTTATTGCCGCCACGGCCGAAAGCGATCCGAAGAAGCGTATCGCCCTGTATGAAGCGATGCAGCGTGAGGTGATGAAGAACTCCCCGTATGTGATTGGGATGCAGGCGAAGAACCTGATCGCGCTGCGCGACAACCTGAAAGGCTATGTTCAGGGCATCAACCCGGACATGGTGTATTACTCGCAGGTCACTAAGTAATGGCACAGTCTGTTCCTTCAGCCGGGTTCGCCCGGCTTTTTTGGCAGCGTGGCGGGCGTCTGATCGGTAGCGTGCTGTCGCTGCTGGTCACGCTGCTCGGCCTGCTCGCCTTTACCTTTATGCTGTCGCATCTCTCGCCAATCGATCCGGTGCAGCAGATTGCCGGCGATCACGCCAGTGAAGCGACCTATGCCCAGGTGCGTCACGACCTCGGTCTCGATCAGCCGGTGCTGATGCAGTTCTGGCGCTACATCGAACATTTAGCCCACGGCGATCTGGGCGTCTCCCGCCTCACCAACCAGTCGGTGAGCGGCGATCTGATGACCACCTTCCCCGCCACCATCGAGCTGGCGACCTGCGCGATGATCTTCGCCGTAGTCTTTGGCGTCACGCTGGCGCTGCTGGCCGCCTGGAAACCGGGCAGCTGGATCGATAACCTCGCCCGCTTTATCTCGCTGCTGGGCTACTCGGTGCCGGTGTTCTGGCTCGGTCTGCTGGGCCTGCTGCTCTTTTATGCCGTGCTGCACTGGTCCGCCGGGCCGGGACGGCTGGATGATATCTGGGTCTACACCCTGGAGCCGAAGACCGGCTTTGTGCTGATCGACAGCTGGCTGTCGGGCGAACCGGAGATGTTCCGCAATGCGATAGCCCATCTCTGGCTGCCGGTGGTGATCCTGGGCCTGCTGGCGATGGCGGGCATTACCCGTCTGCTGCGTGCGGCGCTGCTGGAAGAGAGCAGCAAAGAGTATGTGGTGCTGGCGCGTGCCAAAGGCGCGGGTCGGGTGCGCATCCTGCTGCGCCATATCTTCCCCAACGTACTGGGTACGCTGGTGACGGTGATCGCCCTCTCCTACGCCACCCTGCTGGAAGGCTCCGTGCTGACCGAAACCGTCTTCGCCTGGCCGGGTGTCGGCCGCTACATGACCAACGCGCTGTTCTCCGGCGATGTGCCGGCGATTCTGGGCTCAACCCTGTTAATCGGCACCTGCTTTATCCTGATTAACACCCTGGCGGATGTCTTAACCTGGTTAACCGATCCGAGAACCCGATGACGCAACAACTCTCTGAACTCGAAACGGTGCGACCACGTCGTCGCCGTCAACGCGTGACCTCGTTAACCGTAGGGCTGACGCTGGTCGCAATTCTTATCCTGATGGCGCTGCTGGCCCCGCTGATTGCGCCCTTCGATCCGAATGTGCAGACCATGTCGAGCCGCCTGCTGGCGCCCTCGGCGCAGCACTGGTTTGGCACTGACGGCTTTGGCCGCGATCTGCTGTCGCGCGTAATTTATGGCACGCGGCCGACGCTGCTGCTGGTGTCGCTGATTCTGCTGCTGACCATTCCGGCTGGCCTGCTGATCGGCATCACCGCCGGTTACGTCGGCGGCTGGACCGAACGCCTGCTGATGCGCATCACGGATATCTTCCTGTCGCTGCCGAACCTGGTGATCGCGCTGGCGCTGGTGGCGATCCTTGGCCCCGGCCTGATGAACGGCGCACTGGCGCTGGCGCTGACCAGCTGGCCACCCTTTGCCCGCCAGGCGCGCGCTGAAACTCTGGCGCTGCGCCGCAGCGATTATCTGGCTGCCGCCCGGATGCAGGGCATCACCGGCTTCCGCCTGATGTTCGGTCATATTCTGCCGCTCTGCCTGCCGACGGCCGTGGTGCGGGCGGCGCTCAGCCTGGGCGGGATTATCCTGGCCGCGGCCGGGCTCGGTTTCCTGGGGATGGGCGTTCAGCCGCCCACCGCCGAATGGGGCTCGATGGTGGCCGAAGGCAGTAAAGTGATCTTCGACCAATGGTGGGTGGCCGCCGCTCCGGGCGCGGCAATCCTGTTTGCCAGCCTGGCCTTTAACCTGACAGGCGACGGCCTGCGCGACCGACTGGATACCCGTCATGCAAAATAATCTTCTCTATGCTGAGGGGCTGACCATCCGCAGTGATGATGCGCTGCTGGTCGATCACATCAGTTTTTCCGTGGGTCGCGAGCGCGTCGCGCTGGTCGGCGAGTCCGGTTCCGGCAAGTCACTCACCGCCCGCAGCCTGATGGGGCTGCTGTCGCCCGCGCTGCATCTGCAGGCCAGCCAGCTTCAGGTCGCCGGTGAGAATGCGCTGACGTTGAGCGAGCGCCGCTGGAGCCAGCTGCGCGGTAATCGCGTGGCGATGGTGATGCAGGACCCGAAGTATGCGCTTAACCCGACGCGCACCATTGGCTGGCAGGTGGAAGAGCCGCTGATCCTGCATCGCCGTCTGAGCCGCGCCGAACGCAGAGAGAAAGTGTGCGACATGCTGGATGCGGTCGGCCTGCCCGATCCGCGTCGCCTGATGCAGCAGTATCCTCATCAGCTCTCAGGCGGAATGGGCCAGCGCGTCATGCTGGCGATCGCCCTGATCACCGATCCGGACTTTCTGATCGCCGATGAACCCACCTCCGCGCTGGATCATGCGATGCGCGACCAGGTACTGGCGCTGATCCGCGGTCTGGTGGAAGCGCGCAACATGGGACTGCTGCTGATCAGCCACGACCTGCAGCAGGTTTCGGAACATTGTGAACGCGTGATAGTGATGTACAAGGGGCGTCTGCTGGATACGCTGCCCGCCGCCGATCTGCCGCGTGCCACCCATCCCTACACCCGCACACTCTGGGCCTGCCGGCCGGGCAAAGCGACCCACGGTCAGCCACTGCCGGTGCTGGATCGCGCGGCGCTGGAGGCAAAATATGATTAAGCTGACCGATCTCAGCGTTGCCCATAAGCAGGGCTACGATCTGCGCACCGTGGTGCATGAGGTTAACCTGGAGGTTAACGCGGGCGAGTGTTTCGGCCTGGTCGGGCCGTCGGGCTGCGGCAAGTCTTCGCTGCTCTGGGTGCTGGCGGGCCTCAATCCGCACTGGCAGGGCCAGATGCAGCTGGCCGGTCATCCGGTTACGCCAGGCAAAGCCTTCACCGGTGCGCTGCGGCAGGAAGTACAGATGGTGTTTCAGGACCCCTATGCCTCGCTGCATCCGCGTCACCGGCTGCGCCGCACCCTGGCAGAGCCGCTGAAGCTGCTGAAACGCGACAACATCAACGATCGCATCGACCAGGGCTTCCGCCACGTCGGCCTCGATCCCGCGCTGGCCGACCGCTATCCGCATCAGCTCTCCGGCGGTCAGCGTCAGCGTGTCGCCATCGTGCGCGCGCTGCTGCTGCAGCCGAAGATCCTGCTGCTCGATGAGCCGACGTCGGCGCTGGATATGTCAGTGCAGGCGGAGATCTTAAACCTGCTCAACGATCTGAAACAGCAGGATGGCCTGACGATGGTGCTGGTCAGCCACGATCCCGATGTGATCGACCACATGTGCGATCGCGCCGTGCGGATGGCGCAGGGCCGCATCATCGAGCAGATCTCAGCCTGACGCCAGGCCGGACGGCCCCCGTGGCTGTCCGGTCTGTCTCGCCCTGCTCCGCCTTTCCCCCTGCCTGCACCTGCCTCTCGCTGTTTTTCACGCTGCCCTTTCCGATCTGATGCCGGAATGGCACCGCCTGCGCGCGTCGATCAAAACGCAGCGGCGGGCTGATGGGATATAATCGCGGCAATTTTTTCAGAAGAGGAAAAGGTCATGACGGTAAAACTGCGTCCGCTGGAGCGGGAAGATCTGCACTTTGTCCACCAGCTCGATAACAACGCCAGCGTGATGCGTTACTGGTTTGAGGAGCCCTATGAGGCCTTTGTGGAGCTGTCCGACCTCTACAACAAGCATATTCACGATCAGACCGAACGGCGCTTTGTGGTGGAGCACAGCGGGCAGAAGGCGGGATTAGTGGAGCTGGTCGAGATTAACCATGTGCATCGTCGCGCCGAGTTTCAGATCATTATCGACCCGGCGCATCAGGGCAAAGGGCTGGCCACGCAGGCAGCGAAGCTGGCGATGGATTACGGCTTCTCGGTGCTTAATCTCTATAAGCTCTACCTGATTGTCGATCAGGAGAACGAGAAAGCGATCCACATCTACACCAAGCTCGGCTTCGGGATTGAAGGCGTGCTGAAGCATGAGTTCTTTATTAACGGGGAGTATCGCAACACCATCCGCATGTGCATTTTCCAGCATCAGTATCTGGAGCACCACAAAACGCCAGGCGGAATGGTGAAGCCTACCGCGCAGTAATCAGCCGCGCGCGCCAACCGGGTTCATATAGGGACGCGGGTGGTCCGGCTTAAGGTCATACATGCCGCCGTAGAAGGGGTCGACCAGCAGCCAGCCGGGGAAACCGCCCAGCGGAATATTGCCCAGCAGATACCAGAGGTTGGCGCGTGCTTCGATCGGCACCGTCACCGGCACATAGCCCGGACTTTCCAGCATCAGCAGGTAATGTTTTTTACCAAAGTAGCGGCCGGTTGATTTCGCCAGCTCTACGGTCTGCGGCGTGAAACCCTGCGCGACCGCATAGCCACGCTCATCCTGCACCGTAAAGCGCGCGCCCTGCGGCAGAGAGTCGATGCGCACCAGCTGGGTTTCATTGCCGACGATGGTGGCACAGCCGCTGAGCAGCAGCGCGGCGGCCAGAGCCAGAATTCGCTGTTTCATGAAGGGGTCCACAGAGTGATCAATGATCAGAGTGTAGACCGCCCTTTTCAACTCAATCGGGCTATCATCGCCCGATTCAGCCAGCTTATTGCGGTTGACAAGCGCGGGCGATAGAGGCGATGTCGTTGGGTGAGGTGCGGCAGCAGCCGCCGATCAGCCTGGCGCCCGCCTGTTGCCACTCACCCAGCTTGTCATGCAGCGTGCAGCCCGACGGCGCGGAGTGCCAGGTTTTGCTGCCCGCATCATACTGTTCGCCGGAGTTGGGATAGACCACCAGCGGCTTATCGGTGAGTTTCTGCAGCTGCTGCAGCGCGGGCGTGACGCTCTCCAGCGCCACGCAGTTGATGCCCAGCGCCACAACCTGCGGCTGCTGATTCAGCCAGCTCACCACCTCGGTCAGTGGCGTGCCGTCGCTGATGTGTCCGGCATCGCGCAGCGTGAACGAGAACCAGGCCCGGCCCTCAGGAAACTCCGCCAGCAGCTTCACCAGCGCCTGCGCTTCGGCAAAGGAGGGCAGGGTTTCGCAAGCCAGCAGATCGGCACCGGCTGCCAGCAGCGCCTGCACGCGCGGACGGTGGAACGCGATCATCTCCGCTTCCGGCAGCGCATAGTCGCCGCGATATTCCGAACCATCCGCCAGGAATGCGCCATAGGGGCCGACCGAGCCCGCCACCAGCAGCGTTTTCGCGTCGGGCCGCACCGCCAGATAGTCCTGACGGGCGCGACGGGCCAGCTCCACGCTCTGCGCAATCAGCGCCAGCGACTGCGCCTCATCCAGACCGCGCGCGGCAAACCCCTGCGGGGTCGCCTGATAGCTGGCGGTGATGGCGCAGCGTGCACCGGCAACAAAATAGTCGTAGTGAACCTGATAGATCAGTTCAGGATTTTCCATCAGCACTTTGGCTGACCAGAGCGCATCGGCCAGATGACAGCCGCGGGCTTCCAGTTCGGTGGCCAGGGCGCCATCGAGAATCAGCAGCGGTGACTCCGTTAAAGCCTGTGCGACAGGGTTATGCGACATCGTTAGCCTCCTCAGGCCGGGTGGATGCTTTGTGGGTCAGATGGTAAGCGGCGTAGCAGAACAGGACAAACGGGATGCCGCACCACAGCGCAATGCGCTGGGTGGGATCGAACGCCAGTCCCACACAGGCCAGCAGGCAGAGCAGAAAGCCCAGCACCGGCACCAGCGGATAGAACGGCGCACGATAGGTCAGCTCGGCCAGCGATTTGCCCTGCTGAAGATGACGGCGACGGAACATAAAATGGGAGGCGCAGATGCTGAGCCAGACCGCCACCACCGCAAAGCCAGAGATGGCTGACAGCGCGACAAACACGGTATCCGGTGCCACCACGCTGGAGATCAGCGCCAGTAAGCCGCCCGCCATGCTGACGGTGATCGCCAGCAGCGGCACGCCGCGTCTGTTTACCCGGGCGAAGGCGCGCGGCAGCGTATTTTCATTGGCCAGCGACCAGAGCATCCGCCCGGAGGCGTAGAGGCCGGAGTTGGCCGCCGAGAGGATAGCGGTCAGGATCACAAAGTTAATGATATCGGCCGCATAGGGGATGCCGATCTTTTCAAACACCAGCACAAACGGGCTTTTGACGATGCCGGCCTGGTCCATCGGGATCAGCGCCGCCAGCACGAACACGGTGCCGATGAAAAAGATAATCAGCCGGACGACAGTGGTGCGGATCGCCAGCGGCAGCACTTTCTCCGGCTGCTGCGTTTCTCCAGCCGCAATGCCGATCAGTTCGGTGCCGGAGAAGGCGAAGTTCACGGCCACCATCGTCATCAGAATCGGCAGGACGCCGTGGGGCAGCCAGCCGTGCGCGGTAAGATTGCTCAGGCCCGGTGCGGGGGTGCCATCTTTCATCGGGATAAAGCCGAACATCGCCGCGCCGCCAAGCAGGATAAACGCGACAATCGTCACCACTTTAATCAGCGAGAACCAGAACTCCCCTTCCGCAAAGAAGCGGGTTGAGATGACGTTCAGCAGATAGATGGCGCAGCAGAAGACCAGGCACCAGGCCCAGACCGGGATCTGCGGGAACCAGTACTGCATACAGAAACCGGCCGCCGTCAGGCTGGAGCCGAGCGCCACGGTCCACGTCAGCCAGTAGAGCCAGGCTACGGTGTAGCCGGTGGCCGGGCTGAGATAGCGTGCGGCGTAGACGTGGAAAGCGCCGGTTTCCGGCATCGCCACCGAGAGCTCACCCAGACAGACCATCACCAGCCAGACCACCAGCGCGCCGATCAGATAGGCGAGCAGCGTGCCCGCTGCGCCGGTGGTGGAGATAATATAGCCGGTGTTAAAAAACAGGCCGGTGCCGATGACACCACCCAGCGATAACATCACCAGATGGCGCACTTTCATGGTGCGTTTAAATTTTTCCTGCGAGGAAGTTGGCTGTTCGCTCATCACTTTTATCCGTATGGACGTCTAAACATCTATAGTGGACAATTTTATACGCGTCACAGCCGGGAATTGCAACGGCAGGGAAACAGGGAGGTAATACAGAAGGTTCAGTGCCCCGTCGCGGCGGGGCCTGATGCATTAACCGAAAACGCTCTGAATGTAGCGTTCCAGCGCCATGCGGGAACTGAATCCGTGCGGGATGCCATAGTGTTCCTGTGAATCACCCGCCAGGTAGAGAGGGAATTGGGTGTAGTGATCGCAGGTCTTCATTTCTGAAGCAGGTTCAGCAAATGGCTGGCTCTTCTCTTTCAGCGTCGGGTGGATCACTAAGGCCATGCGCCCCATGCGCGCCTCGCGATTCACATAAACGTAGTTCTCTCCACGGCGATAGCCATAGGCCCGTGGGGTAATCTCATCGACTTCGAAACCCGCTTTTTCCAGTACGCGCGCTACCTCATCTGGTCGTAAATACATGCTCGATCCTCTCCTCTTTCAAAAGCTTCGCAACCTTACAACAGCATGACAGAGTGGGCATTCGGATTTTTCCCTAAAGAACCCCCCCGCGTCTCGTTTATCTCAGGGTCGTCTACACTAGTATTACGTTTTTAATTCAAAGGGAGCTAAAAAATGTTTAATCGCACTGTAAAAAACGATGACATTGATATCAATCAGGACGTTAACGAGCTGGCTGATTCACTGGAAGCCCTGCTGAAATCCTACGGCAGTGACGCAAAAGATGAAGTGGATTCCGCGCGCAGTCAGGCAGAGGCGCTGCTGAAGCAGACCCGCGCTAAACTCAACGGCGGCAGCAACCGCGTATCACAGGCCGCGCGTGACGCTGGTGCGCAGGTTGACACCTACGTGCATGACAAGCCATGGCACGGTGTGGGTATCGGCGCGACCGTCGGTATCGTCATTGGTATCCTGCTGGCTTCACGCCGCTAAGCACTCACTAAATCCCCCGAGCCCTGCCCCGTGCGGGGCTTTTTTTTGCTTTTTTTCAGCGACTGCGCGGCAGAAAAAAATTTTGCGGGCCATAAAGCGCATGCCTGCTGGCTTTGCGTCGCCTGCGGAAAGAAAAACCGAGAAACCCCATATATGGTAGGCTTGACCGCCATAACCGCTACATCTAGTATTTATCTCATCACTACACGCTCTGGTTCCTGCCGGAATAAAGCTCGCGATTTGTACCTGAGCTTTCTGACCCGACAGTGAATCCGCCCATAGAGGTAAATACGAATCATGCGCATTATTATTTACACCAAAGATCACTGTGTCCAGTGTACGGCAACGAAAAATGCTCTGGATCGTCAGGGCCTGACCTATCAGCTCGTTAACCTCGACAGCCAGCCGGAGGCGGCCGACAGCCTGAAAGCCCTGGGTTACCGTCAGGTGCCGGTGGTAATGGCCGGCAGCGACCACTGGAGCGGCTTCCGCCCGGACAAAATCGCGACCCTGCGTTCACTTTGTGCTGTCGGGGAATAAGCAGATGTTCCCGCTGGTCTATTTTTCCAGCCAGTCGGAAAACACCCACCGGTTTATTACACGCCTGGGCCTGCCCGCCCGCCGCATCCCGATCGATGCCGGGCAACAGCTGCATATCGACCAGCCCTATATCCTGGTGGTGCCCAGCTATGGCGGTGGCACCCGGCGCGGTGCGGTGCCCGGTCAGGTGATTCAGTTTCTGAATGATGAAGCAAACCGCCGCGGTATCCGTGGCGTCATCGCGGCGGGCAACCGGAACTTCGGAGCCGGTTACGGCCTGGCCGGCAGCATCATTGCAACCAAATGTCAGGTGCCCTGCCTCTATCGCTTTGAGCTGATGGGCACCCCGGACGACATTGCGAAAGTAAAAGCGGGAGTAACCCAATTTTGGCAACAACAGAGATTTTCAACGACGTGACGCCCGACTATCACGCCCTTAATGCCATGCTCAATCTCTACGACGCGGAGGGTCGCATCCAGTTCGACAGGGATCGCGACGCGGTGCGTCAGTTTTATCTGCAGCATGTGCAGCCCAATACCGTGCCGTTCGCCAGCTGCGCCGAACGGTTACGCTATCTGGTGCAGGAGAACTACTACGAGGCGGCGGTGCTTAATCAGTACGATCCTGACTTCCTGATCGATCTGCATACGTTCGCGGAGAACTGGAAATTCGAATTTAAAACGTTTCTCGGGGCCTGGAAGTTTTACACCAGCTACACCCTGAAAACCTTTGACGGCAAACGCTATCTGGAAACCTTTGAGCAGCGCGCCTGCATGGTGGCGCTGACGCTGGCCCGGGGCGATGCCGCGCTGGCCCGTGCCATCCTGATCGAGATCCTCAGCGGCCGTTTCCAGCCGGCCACACCGACCTTCCTCAACTGCGGCAAACAGCAGCGCGGTGAGCTGGTCTCCTGCTTCCTGCTGCGCATCGAAGATAACATGGAGTCGATTGGCCGCGCCGTGAACTCGGCACTTCAACTCTCGAAACGGGGCGGCGGCGTCGCCTTTTTACTGTCGAACCTGCGCGAGTCCGGTGCGCCGATCAAGCGCATCGAAAATCAGTCGTCGGGGGTGATTCCGGTGATGAAAATGCTGGAGGATGCGTTCTCCTATGCCAATCAGCTGGGCGCCCGTCAGGGGGCCGGGGCGGTCTGGCTCAACGCGCATCATCCCGATATCCTCCGCTTCCTGGACACCAAACGCGAAAACGCTGACGAGAAGATCCGCATCAAGACGCTGTCGCTGGGCGTGGTGATCCCCGACATCACCTTCCGGCTGGCGAAAGAGAATCAACCGATGGCGCTCTTCTCGCCCTATGATGTGGAGCGGGTCACCGGCAGGGCCTTTGGCGATATCAGCATCAGCGAAAAGTATGATGAGATGCTAGCCGACGACCGCATCCGCAAAACGTGGATTCAGCCACGCGACCTTTTCCAGACGCTGGCCGAGATTCAGTTCGAGTCGGGCTATCCCTATATCATGTTTGAGGACAGCGTAAACCGCAGTAACCCGATTGCCGGTCGTATCAATATGAGTAACCTCTGCTCCGAGATCCTGCAGGTAAACAGCGCCAGCGAGTACCACGAGGATCTCAGCTATCGCCGGGTCGGCAAAGATATCTCCTGCAATCTCGGCTCTCTGAATATCGCGCACGCAATGGATTCCGGCGATCTGGCCCGCACCGTGGATGTGGCGGTGCGGGCGCTGACGGCGGTGTCGATGATGAGCGAGATCGGCTCAGTGCCCTCGGTTGCCGAGGGCAATCGCCGGTCGCACGCCATCGGCCTGGGGCAGATGAACCTGCATGGCTATCTGGCGCGTGAAGGGATCGCCTACGGTTCACCGGAAGCGCTGGATTTCACCAATCTCTACTTCTGCTGCATCACCTACTATGCGCTCTCGACGTCGAATCAGCTGGCGCAGGAGCATCAGCAGACCTTCGACGGCTTTGCGGCGTCGGACTACGCCAGCGGCGTCTACTTCGATAAATATCTGCAGCGCGAATGGCTGCCACGCACCCCACGCATAGCAAAGCTGTTTGCCGACGCAGGCATAACGCTGCCCACTCAGGCGGACTGGCAGAGGCTGCGCGAGGCGGTGATGCAGCACGGGCTGTTTAATCAGAACCTGCAGGCGATCCCGCCCACCGGATCGATCTCCTACATCAACCATGCCACCTCCAGCATCCATCCGATTGTCTCCCCGATCGAGATCCGTAAAGAGGGCAGGACCGGCCGCGTCTACTATCCCGCGCCCTTTATGACCAACGAGAATCGCCATCTCTATCAGGATGCCTACCAGATTGGGCCGGAAGCGATTATTGATACCTACGCGGAAGCCACGCAGCACGTCGATCAGGGATTATCGCTGACCCTGTTTTTCCGCGATGACGTCACGACCCGTGACATCAACAAAGCGCAGATCTACGCGTGGAAAAAAGGGATCAAAACGCTCTATTACATTCGCCTGCGTCAGATGGCGCTTCAGGGTACGGAGGTTCAGGGCTGCGTCTCCTGCTCCCTGTGATAATTATGATGAAACGTAAACAGATTCAGGCCATTAACTGGAACCGCCTGCAGGATGAGAAAGATCTTGAGGTGTGGAACCGTCTGACCAGCAACTTCTGGCTGCCGGAGAAAGTGCCGCTCTCCGGCGATCTGCCCGGCTGGCAGGCGCTGGATAAACAGCAGCAGCAGCTGACCATCCGGGTGTTTACCGGGCTGACGCTGCTCGACACTATCCAGAACGTGGTCGGCGCGCCGGGGCTGATAGACGATGCGATCACCCCGCATGAGGAGGCCGTGCTCTCTAACATCAGCTTCATGGAAGCCGTGCACGCCCGCTCCTACAGTTCGATCTTCTCCACCCTGTGTAACACTCAGCAGGTGGATGCCGCCTACCAGTGGAGCGAAGAGAATGCGCCGCTGCAGAATAAGGCGCGCATCATTCTGCAGCATTACCGGGCCGACGATCCGCTGAAGAAGAAGATCGCCAGCGTCTTCCTGGAGTCTTTCCTGTTCTATTCCGGCTTCTGGCTGCCGATGTACTGGTCAAGCCGGGGCAGACTGACCAACACCGCAGATTTGATTCGCCTGATCATCCGCGACGAGGCGGTACACGGCTATTACATCGGCTACAAATATCAGCGGGCGCTGGCCGACACCGACGATCGCCGTCGCGAGGAATTACAGCAGTTTGCTTATGATCTGCTGCTGGCGCTCTATGAGAATGAGGTGGCCTACACCGAGGCGCTCTATGGGGAAGTTGGCTGGGCAGAGGAGGTGAAAACCTTCCTGCACTACAACGCCAACAAGGCGCTGATGAATCTTGGCTATGAGGCGCTGTTCCCGGCGGCGCTGACGGCGGTCAATCCGGCGATTCTGTCGGCGCTGTCGCCCAACGCTGATGAGAATCACGACTTCTTCTCCGGTTCAGGCTCCTCCTATGTGATGGGCAAAGCCGTTGAAACGGAAGATGAGGACTGGAACTTCTGATGGCAGGCAGGAGACGCCGCCGCTGCCCCTGTTTAAACCTCTTGTCATGACTGGTATGGCCTGTTAATAAACATACGTCTGAAATAGTTTTTTAGGTTATTATTAACCTCAAATGATTATTAGCGACCGATGCGGTTTATGAATATGACGCGCCAGGGGCTGACGCCTGCCCTGGTGATGCTGATGTCGGTAGCCACCGGCCTCTGCGTCGCCAGTAACTACTATGTTCAGCCACTGCTGAATACGATTGCCCGACAGTTCGACCTCTCGGTAAGCCTCGCCGGTTTTATCGTCACCACGGCGCAGCTCGGATACGCCTGCGGCCTGCTGCTGCTGGTGCCGCTGGGCGATCGGTTTGAACGCCGCAGTCTGATTGTGACGATGATCCTGCTGGCCGCGGCCGGAATGGTGATCATCGCCCTTTCGCACACCTTTGCGTTACTGCTGCTGGGCACGGTGATGACTGGTCTGTTTTCGGTCGCCGCCCAGATCCTGGTGCCGCTGGCCGCGACGCTGGCTGAGCCGGAACGGCGCGGTAAGATCGTCGGAACGGTCATGAGCGGTCTGCTGCTCGGGATCCTGCTGGCGCGTACGGTCGCAGGGGGCCTGGCCCAGCTCGGTGGCTGGCGGACCGTCTACTGGACCGCCAGCCTGCTGATGACCGTGATGGCCCTGGCGCTGTGGCGGTCGCTGCCGCGCGTTAAACAGTCCGTTCCCCTGCGCTACCCGCAGCTGCTGGCCTCTATCTTTCGTCTTTATGCCGGTAACCGGGTAATCCGCACCCGCGCCTGGACGGGCTGTCTCTCCTTTGCCAACTTCAGCCTGCTGTGGACCTCGATGGCATTCCTGCTCTCCGGCGCGCCCTACCACTTCTCCGAAGGTGAGATTGGTTTACTGGGGCTGGTCGGGGCGGCGGGTGCTCTGGCTGCCCGTCAGGCCGGTTCGCTGGCCGACAAAGGCAAAGCGAAGCTGACGACCCGGCTGGGCCTGCTGATTATGCTCGTCTCCTGGGCCGCGATTGCGTGGGGAGCAGAGCAGCTTGTGCCGCTGATCCTGGGCATCCTGCTGCTGGATCTGGCGGTACAGGCCGTGCACATCACCAATCAGAGCGTGATCTATGCGCAGATGCCGGACGCGCGCAACCGTCTGAATGCGGGATACATGACCAGTTATTTTATCGGCGGGGCCGCCGGTTCACTGCTTTCCGCCACTGCCTACCACCTGGCGGGCTGGTATGGCGTCTGTGGCGCGGGCGTGCTGCTGACGCTGATGAATCTGCTGATCTGGGCAGGTGGATCGCGTTTTGAGCCGGAAAAAATCAACTGAACGCTGCCCGGAGCGCGTATTGCATCTGGTCACAAATGGTTAGGTTTGTTATGGTTAGTAGCAAACCTATTCACTTCAGTTATTTTTCCTCGCGATATTATTAAATTTGCCCCCTTTTTGATAACGTCCCGGCACCGTCATTGTCGCCGGGCGGACGGGTTTTTGACCCAGGGCCAGGGAATGGCCTGGAATGCCTTTGATGGTGCAGCGAGAATCTGACAGCGATCACCTGACAAAAAGTGACTACGCTTAGCCTGTCACCATAGTTATTATACAAGTTGCAATTAGTGAGGTTTTTTTTAATGGAAAGTTCGTTTACTCCCATTGAGCAGATGCTAAACATCCGTGCCAATCGCCATAAGGATTTTCCGTTGCAGGAAATTATCCTGACGCGTCTCTGTATGCATATGCAGGGTAAACTGCTGGACAACCGTAACAAGATGCTGAAAGCACAGGGCATCAATGAGACTCTGTTCATGGCGTTGATTACGCTGGATGCGCAGGAAAATCACAGCATTCAGCCGTCTGAACTCAGCTCTGCGCTGGGCTCTTCACGCACCAATGCAACGCGCATTGCTGATGAACTGGAGAAACGCGGCTGGATCGAACGTCGTGAAAGCGATCACGACCGTCGCTGCCTGCACCTGCATCTGACCGATAAAGGCATGGAGTTCCTGCGGCAGCTGCTGCCACCTCAGCATCAGAGCCTGCAATACCTCTGGTCTTCGCTGTCCGGTGATGAGAAGTCTCAGCTGGAAGGGATCACCCGTAAGCTGCTTAACCGTCTCGATAAAATGGATGAAGATCAACTGATCGCCTCGCTGTCCCGCTAATAGCAATAAGTGCGACACAATCACCTGTCGGAATCGTTATTTTAATTTCCTTTTTTATCTGGCCAGCGCTCAGGCGCTGGCTTTTTTCGACCCGGGCGCTGGCGGACAGGGATCGCTGCCCCCCGACTAAATGGAAAATGTGGAGAAAGTCATGAGTGCAACGGCAGAAGCACAACGCCCGCAATCGTCAGCTAACAAAAAGAAGAAGCGCAAAAATGTGCTGATTGTGCTGGCGCTGATCATTGTACTGGCGGGTATTGCCTGGGGCGTTTACTGGTTCCTGGTCCTGCGTCATTTCCAGGAAACCGATGACGCCTACGTTGCAGGTAATCAGGTGCAGGTGATGGCACAGGTCTCCGGCAGCGTAAATAAAGTCTGGTTTGAAGACACCGACTTCGTCAGAAAAGGTGATGTGCTGGTCTCCCTGGATAAGACCGATGCGGAGCAGGCGTTTGAAAAAGCGCAGACGGCCCTCGCCTCCAGCGTTCGTCAGACGCATCAGCTGATGATTAACGGCAAACAGTATCAGGCCAGCATTACGCTGCGGCAGACCGCGCTGGATCAGGCTCAGGCCGATCTGAAACGCCGTGAACCGCTGGGTGCCGCTAACCTGATTGGTCGGGAAGAGTTGCAGCACGCCCGCGATGCCGTCGCGACCGCCAAAGCGCAGCTCGACGTGGCGATTCAGCAATATAATGCGAACCAGGCGATGATCCTCAATACCTCGCTGGAAAATCAGCCTGCCGTGCAGCAGAGTGCCGCGGAGTTGCGTGACGCCTGGCTGGCGCTGCAGCGTACCGAGATTCGCAGCCCGATGGATGGCTTTGTCTCCCGTCGCAGCGTGCAGGTCGGTTCGCAGATTACCACCAACACCCCGCTGCTGGCCGTCGTACCGGCCACCAACCTGTGGGTCGATGCCAACTTCAAAGAGACCCAGCTGGCGGGCGTGCGCATCGGTCAGCCTGCCACCGTGGTTGCCGATATCTACGGCGACGATGTGGTCTATCACGGCAAAGTCGTGGGTCTGGATATGGGCACCGGCAGCGCCTTTTCTCTGCTGCCCGCACAGAATGCCACCGGTAACTGGATCAAAGTGGTTCAGCGTCTGCCGGTACGTATCGAACTGAATCAGGAAGATATCGCCAGACATCCCCTGCGTATCGGTCTCTCCACGCTGGTTAAAATCGACACCGCTAACCAGGAGGGCAGTACACTGGCCACCAGCGTCCGTCAGCAGGCCGCTTACAGCAGCAACGCCCTGGCGATTGACCTTGCACCGGTCAATCAGCTGATCACCGATATCGTCCGTGCCAACGCCGGATGATGACGCGGAGGCTGTAATGGCAAAAAAACCGCTTGAAGGGATGCCGCTGGTCCTGATGACCATTGCGCTGTCGCTGGCGACGTTCATGCAGGTTCTGGACTCGACCATCGCCAACGTGGCCATTCCGACCATCGCCGGTAATCTGGGTGCCTCTAACTCACAGGGCACCTGGGTGATCACCTCGTTTGGTGTCGCTAACGCGATCTCCATCCCGATCACCGGCTGGCTGGCAAAGCGCGTGGGCGAAGTGAAGCTGTTCACCTGGGCCACCATTCTGTTTGCTGTCGCCTCCTGGGCGTGCGGCATGTCAGAGAGCCTGGAGATGCTGATCTTCTTCCGCGTGCTGCAGGGGATCGTGGCAGGCCCGCTGATTCCACTGTCGCAGAGCCTGCTGCTCAGCAACTACCCGCCCGCGAAGCGCAGCATCGCGCTGTCGCTCTGGGCAATGACGGTGATCGTCGCGCCAATCTGCGGCCCGATTCTGGGCGGCTGGATCAGCGATAACTATCACTGGGGCTGGATCTTCTTTATCAACGTGCCGATTGGTGCGGTTGTCGTGCTGCTGACGCTGCAGACCCTGCGCGGTCGCGAAACCAAAACCGAGATCCGCCCGATTGATATGGTCGGCCTGGTGCTGCTGGTGGTGGGAATCGGCTGTCTGCAGGTGATGCTGGATCGCGGTAAAGAGCTCGACTGGTTCAGCTCAACGGAGATCATCGTGCTGGCGGTAATAGCTGTCATTGCGCTGGCGGTGCTGCTGGTCTGGGAGCTGACGGATGATAATCCGATCGTCGACCTCTCTCTGTTTAAATCGCGCAACTTCACCATCGGCTGCCTGTCGATTAGCCTGGCCTACATGCTCTACTTCGGCTCGATCGTTCTGCTGCCGCAGCTGCTTCAGGAGGTCTATGGCTATACAGCCACCTGGGCCGGGCTGGCCTCAGCGCCGGTGGGGATTATCCCGGTGATCCTGTCGCCGATTATTGGTCGTTTCGCCCATAAACTCGACATGCGCCGGCTGGTGACCTTCAGCTTCATTATGTATGCCGTCTGCTTCTACTGGCGCGCCTATACCTTTGAACCGGGCATGGATTTTGGTGCCTCGGCGTGGCCGCAGTTTATCCAGGGCTTTGCCGTGGCCTGCTTCTTTATGCCGCTGACCACCATTACGCTGTCGGGACTGCCGCCGGAGCGACTGGCCGCCGCCTCCAGTCTGTCAAACTTTGTGCGAACGCTGGCCGGTTCGATAGGCACCTCGATCACTACCACCATGTGGACGAATCGCGAGTCGATGCATCACAGCTATCTGGCGGAGTCGATAACCCCCTACAACGTCAATTCGCAGCAGATGTACAGCCAGCTGGAGAGCATGGGGATGACGCAGCAGCAGGCGTCCGCCTGGATCGCACAGCAGATTACCAATCAGGGACTGATTATTTCAGCGAATGAAATCTTCTGGGCGTCGGCAGGCGTCTTCCTGATCCTGCTGGTGCTGATCTGGTTTGCCCGCCCGCCATTTGGTGCAGGCGGTGGCGGCGGTGGTGCACACTGACGCTGACATAAAAAAACGGGCCTTTCGGCCCGTTTTTTTTATGCGTTCTGACGCCACCATTCGGCGAGCAGAACACCGGTTGCCACCGAGACGTTGAGGCTTTCCACGTTGCCGGTTCCGCCAATCGACAGGCTCATGTCACCCTGCTGGAAAGCGGTATCGGAGAGGCCTTCGCGCTCCTGCCCTAACACCAGCACCATTTTCTCCGGCAGCGTTGCCTGCGCCAGCGGTGTTCCCTGATGGCTGGAGGTGGTCACGATGGTATAGCCCGCTTTACGGAACGCTTCCAGACCTTCGCTGAAGGTGGCGCCACTGATGGCCTGCACATGCTCAGCACCGCCTTCTGCGGTACGCACGGCCGCACCGGACTCCAGCAGTGAGGCGTCGTTTACCAGCAGACCTTTTACGCCGAAGTGCGCGCAGCTGCGCATAATCGCGCCGAGGTTATGCGGGTTGCTGACATCTTCCAGCGCCAGCACGCAATCTTTGGTATTCGCCTGGCTCAGCCATTCCGCCACGGCCATCCCCATGCGCTTTTTGATCAGGAAGCAGACGCCACCGTGATGCTCAGTGCCTGAGGCTTTGGTGATCTCGGCATCTTCCACCACATGATAGGCTTTGCGGTTGGCCGCCAGCCAGCGCAGGGTTTCGCGGAAACGGGGGGTCACTTCCTGCACGAACCAGGCGCGAACGATCGCTTCCGGGCGGCTCTGGAACAGCGCATGACAGGCATTCTCACCGTAGACGCGGGTCTCTTCGTTACGCTGACGACGGATCTGCTCCGGATCGACAAAGCTTTTGCCGCTGATGCCGCCGTGATCCGGCTTATCATTATCAGCCGCCGCTGACCGATCCGCGGAAGGCGCGCGGGAGACGGTGCGCCACGGTGAATCGCTGTTGCCATAGCCGCCACGGCGCTCATCGCCCCGATCGTTGCGGCGCGGTGCGCCACGTCCATCGTCAGCACGGCGTGGTGAGCTGCTGCGACCGGCGTCGTCGCTGCGACGACCCGCGGAAGCTGAGCGGCCCCCTTCCTGGCTGCGTTCAGTACGGGAGCCAGATGAACGACGGTTATCATCCGGGCGGGCAGCAGAGTGACCACCTTTGCCTGTACGAGGATTCGGCGCACGCGCGCTTTTATCGTCCTCGCCACGCACGTACATCACCTTAACTTTACCGCTTTTACCTTTAAATTCGTCGTTCATATCTTCCTCCTGCATTGAGAGCGCGCAGATTACCTGATGTGCTGGCGCTTAGCTATCAACTATTGAACCTATAGAGCAATACAGATTGAGCGAAAATCCGCCCCCTTTCATAATGACCGACTATTGCCAGACTGACACTTTTCAACATCAGAGGTTCCTATGAATACGGTATGCGCTTCCTGTCAGGCAACCAATCGCGTTCCTGACGATCGCCTTGCCGACGTGGCGAAATGTGGTCGCTGTGGAAATGCGCTGTTCGATGGCGAAGTGGTCAATGCCACCAGCGCCAACTTTGACAAATATCTGCAGGACGATCTGCCCGTAGTGATCGATTTCTGGGCCCCGTGGTGCGGGCCGTGCGTTAATTTTGCGCCAGTGTTTAAAGATGTCGCCAGTGAGCGCAGCGGCAAAGTCCGCTTTATTAAAGTGAACACCGAGGCAGAACCGGCCCTGAGTGCCCGTTTTAACATCCGCAGCATTCCGACCATCATGCTGTTTAAAAATGGCCAGCGGGTCGACATGCTGAACGGAGCGATGCCCAAAGCGCCGTTCAACGAATGGCTGGATGAATCGCTCTGACCATTAAGGCCAGCCTGTCTGGCCTTTTCCTTTTCCTCTGCGCTTCGATTACACTGACGTTTTTCCTGCCCTGAATGCCCATGTCTGATAATGCTGTTCTGCGCCTGCGCACCCAACGTCTGGCCCGTGCCACCCGCCCATTCCTCGCGCGTGGAAACCGGGTAGTTCGCTGCCAGGGCTGTCTGCTGCCTGAAGCCCACTGCCTCTGCAGCCAGATCGTCCCGCACTCCGCCCGAAGCCGTTTCTGCCTGGTGATGTTCGATACCGAGCCGATGAAACCAAGCAATACCGGCCGTCTGATTGCCGATATTCTGCCGGACACCCAGGCGTTTGGCTGGTCACGCACCGAGCCGGACCCGCTGCTGCTAGCGGCCGTCCGCAATCCCGACTATCAGCCGGTGGTGGTCTTTCCGGCCGCGTATGCCGATCCGGGCCGCGAAGTGCTGACAGCGCCCCCGGCTGAGGGCAAGCCGCCCCTGTTTATTATGCTCGACGGCACATGGACCGAAGCGCGCAAAATGTTTCGCAAAAGCCCGTGGCTGGACGCCTTTCCGGTGATGTCACTGGCGGTCAGCGCACCTTCACGCTACACGCTGCGTGAAGCGCACGGTGAAGGCCAGCACTGTACCGCAGAGGTGGCCGCGGCGCTGCTGGCGCAGGTGGGTGACGCGCAGGCGGCAGAGGCGCTCTCACACCATTTCGATCGGTTCCGCACGGCCTACCTGGCGGGTAAACCGCATCACGCCGGTCAGGCTTAACCCCCTCGTTCTCTTCTGGCGGGCGGATGCCTGCCTGTAGCGATAACGGGATTGCGATGCACAGCCTGCGATCTGCCCGGAAGCAGCGCCCGCAAAAAGCGTTTACAATCACGCAAATCCCGATCTCTGGAGGGCGAGATGAGCCAACGCGGACTGGAAGCACTGTTACGACCTAAATCAATTGCGGTAATTGGTGCCTCGGTGACGCCCGGGCGTGCAGGCTACTTCATGATGCGCAACCTGCTGGCGGGCGGATTCAGTGGCCCGGTCCTGCCTGTCACGCCAAAATATAAGGCGGTCAGCGGCGTATTGGCCTGGCCCACGATCGACAGCCTGCCTTTTGCGCCCGACCTGGCGGTGATCTGCACCCATTCAAAGCGTAATCTCACCCTGCTGCAGCAGCTCGGCGAGAAAGGCTGCAAAGCCTGCATTATCCTCTCTGCGCCCGCCAGCCAGCTGGCCGAACTCAAAGCCTGCGCCAGCCAGTGGCAGATACGGCTGCTGGGGCCAAACAGTCTGGGGCTGCTGGCGCCCTGGCAGGGGTTAAATGCCAGCTTCTCGCCGGTGCCGATCGCTAAAGGGCGTATCGCGTTTATCTCTCAGTCGGCCGCCGTCTCCAATACCATCCTCGACTGGGCTCAGCAGCGTAACCTCGGCTTTTCCTGGTTTATCGCGCTGGGCGACAGTCTGGATACCGATGTCGATGACCTGCTCGACTTCCTGGCCCGCGACGGTAAGACCAGCGCCATCCTGCTCTATCTGGAGCACCTCAGCGATGCGCGACGCTTTGTCTCCGCCTCCCGCAGCGCATCGCGCAATAAACCGATCCTGGTGATCAAGAGTGGGCGCAGCCGCGAAGCACAGGCGCTGCTGGGCACGCACAGCGGACTGGACGCCGCCTGGGATGCCGCCATTCAGCGCGCGGGGCTGCTGCGGGTGCAGGACACCCATGAGCTGTTCTCCGCCGTGGAGTCGCTGAGTCATATGCGGCCGCTGCGTGGCGACCGTCTGATGATCGTCAGTAATGGCGCCGCGCCCGCCGCGCTGGCGCTGGATGAACTCTATGCGCGCAACGGCAAGCTGGCGCAGCCCGGCGAGCAGACCCTTCAGCGACTTGAGGCGCTGCTGCCCGCCGGTGTGGGTCGCGGCAATCCGCTGGACTTAAAAGATGACGCTACGGCAGAGCGTTATGCGGCCTGTATTGAGGTCCTGCTCGACAGCCATGAGCTGGATGCGCTGATGATTATTCATGCGCCCAGCGCGGTCGCGCCCGCCACTGAAACGGCCACGCATCTGATCGAGACCCTCGCCCGTCATCCGCGCGGTAAGCTGGTAACGCTGCTGACCAACTGGTGTGGTGAGTTCTCCTCCCAGGCCGCGCGCCGGGCGTTTACCCAGGCAGGCATTCCAACCTGGCGTACGCCGGAAGGTACGGTGACCGCCTTTATGCATCAGGTTGAATACCGCCGCAATCAGAAGCAGCTGCGCGAAACCCCCGCCCTGCCCGCAACGCTGAACCAGGACAGCGCCCATGCTCACCGGCTGCTGTCGCAGGCGCTGGCGCGCGGCGTGACTGCGCTGGATACCCACGAGGTGCAGCCGGTGTTGCAGGCGTACGGTCTGGCTACGCTGCCGACCTGGATCGCCAGCGACAGCGCGGCCGCCGTGGCAATCGCCGACCAGATTGGCTATCCGGTGGCGCTGAAACTGCGCTCGCCGGATATCGCGCACAAGTCAGAGGTTCAGGGCGTGATGCTCTATCTGCGCAACGCCAGCGAAGTGGAGCATGCCGCGGAGGCCATTTTTGACCGGGTTCGCGAGACGCTGCCGCAGGCACGTATTGAGGGCTTACTGGTGCAGAGCATGGCCAGCCGCGCGGGCGCACAGGAGCTGCGGGTAGTGGTGGAGCAGGATGCGCTGTTTGGCCCCATTATTATGCTGGGCGAAGGTGGCGTGGAGTGGCAGGCCGACAAACAGGCGGCCGTCGCCCTGCCTCCGCTGAATATGACGCTGGCACGCTATCTGGTCATTCAGGCGATCAAGAGCGGCAAAATCCGCAGCCGCGGCGGGCTGAATCCGCTGGATATCCCTGGTCTGAGTCAGCTGCTGGTTCAGGTCTCGGATCTGGTGGTGGACTGCCCGGAGATCCAGCGGCTCGATATCCATCCGCTGCTGGCGGCGGGCAATGATTTTACCCTGCTGGATGTCACCCTGACGCTGGCACCGTTCAGTGGCGACAACGAAGCGCGTCTGGCCATCCGCCCTTATCCTCAGCATCTGGAAGAGCAGGTGGAGTTAAAGGATGGGCAATTCTGCCTGTTTCGGCCCATCCTGCCTGAAGATGAACCGCTGCTGCGCGATTTCATCAGTCAGGTCACCAAAGAGGATCTCTACTATCGCTACTTCAGCGAAATCAATGAGTTTACGCATGATGACCTCGCCAACATGACTCAGATTGATTATGACCGCGAGATGGCGATTGTGGCGGTGCGTCCGCATCAGGGCGGTCAGGAGATCATCGGCGTGACCCGCGCCATCTCGGATGCCGATAACATTGATGCGGAGTTTTCGGTGCTGGTCCGCTCTGATCTGAAAGGATTAGGCATGGGGCGTCGTCTGCTGGAAAAAATGATCCGTTACACCCGGCATCACGGCTTGCAACAATTGAACGGTATCACTATGCCCCATAATCGCGGCATGATTACGCTGGCACGAAAACTTAACTTTCATGTTGATATTCAACTGGATGAGGGTATTGTCAGCCTTAAACTGCCTTTACAGAATGAGATCAACTAACCTTGTAGAGAAAGGTAAAAAACGTTCGAATCGACGGAGTTGATGTTATTATTTATGGTTATAACCCTGATTTGATGGCAAAAGGCCATGCAATGAACAGAGAAGAAGTGCACTGCGATGTTGTCTAAATTCAAACGTAACAAACATCAACAACACCTCGCACAGTTGCCGAAACTGTCACAATCCGTTGCGGATGTGTCGACACTTTATTCGCCTGCCGAATTTCGCACCACGCTGCTGGAAAAGATTGCGGTCGCACAAATACGCATCTGCATCGTTGCGCTCTATCTGGAAAACGATGATGCCGGACGTGCGGTCATGGATGCTCTTTACCAGGCTAAGCAGGCGCGACCGGAGCTGGATATTTCGATTCTGGTGGACTGGCATCGCGCGCAGCGTGGCCGGATTGGTGCCGCGCGGGGCGTGACCAACGCCGACTGGTACTGCGAAATGGCGACCCGCTATCCCGATATCGCCATCCCGGTTTATGGCATTCCGGTGAATACCCGTGAGGCGCTCGGCGTACTCCATCTTAAAGGCTTTATCATCGACGATACGCTGCTCTACAGCGGTGCCAGCATCAACGATGTCTATCTGCATCAGCACGATAAGTATCGTTACGACCGCTACCAGCTTATCCGCAATGCCCGGCTGACTGATACCATGTATGAGTGGATCACCCTCAATCTTAAGCCGGCCGAAGCGGTGAACCGTCTGGACTTCGCGGAGCGTCCCTCCAGCCCTGAAATCAAAAATGAAACGCGGCAGTTCCGTCAGGATCTGCGCGGCTTTAACTATCAGTTTGAAGGGGATGCCGGTAACGAAGAGCTGGCCGTCACGCCGCTGGTCGGCCTGGGCAAGCATAGCCTGCTTAATAAAACCATCTTCCATCTGATGCCCTGTGCGGAAGAGAAGCTGGTCATCTGTACCCCCTACTTCAACCTGCCTGCCCTGCTGGTGCGGAACATCATTCATCTGCTGCGACAGGGAAAACAGGTCGAAATCATCGTCGGTGATAAAACCGCCAATGATTTTTATATTGCGCCCGATCAGCCGTTTAAAATCATCGGCGCCCTGCCCTATCTCTATGAAATCAACCTGCGCCGCTTCCTGAGCCGTCTGCAATATTACGTCACCACCAATCAGTTGGTGGTGAGGCTCTGGAAGGATGGCGAGAACAGCTATCACCTTAAAGGGATGTGGGTGGATGACGAATGGCAGCTGATCACCGGTAATAACCTCAATCCGCGCGCGTGGCGACTCGATCTGGAAAATGCGGTACTGATCCACGATCCTCATCAGCAGTTAGCGGCTCAGCGTGAAAAAGAGCTGACGCTGATCCGGCAGCATACCCAGGTCGTCACTCACTTCCGCGAACTGGAGAGCATTGCCGATTACCCGGCTAAGGTGCGGAAACTGATCCGTCGTCTGCGTCGGATCCGAATCGATCGCCTGATCAGCCGTATTCTCTAATGTGCGCCGCCTGCGGAGCATCTGCTATGCGAACTGTACTGCCTGCTGTGCTGGTGTGTAGTGGATGTGCCCATATGGCACAGGATGCCTGAACCGGACGGGATAAAGCGGAACACTTTTTTGCCGCCGCTGCGCTGGCTGGCGCTGGAAAGATTTCGCCTGGGATGCCGCCGGTGCAGCCAGCGGCATCGCCCTTTGGAATCTCAGCCAGCAGGCGTATCAGAGTTTAATGCCCTTGCCGCGCCTGTGCAGCAACAGCGACACCAGGAACGCGACTGCGCCCATCGCGGAAACATACCAGAAGAAGGTCGTCTCAATCCCCTGCTGCTTCATTAGCAGTGCCACATACTCCGCCGATCCTCCGAAAATCGCATTCGCTACCGCATAAGAGAGTCCCACGCCCAGCGCGCGCACCTGGGGCGGAAACATTTCGGCTTTCAGAATGCCGCTGATGGCGGTGTAGAAGCTGGTGATCAGCAGGGCCAGCATGATCAGCAGAAACGCGACGCCGGGACTCTGCACGCTTTGCAGCAGGGTCAGAATCGGCACCGTACAGATGGCCGCGCCCGCACCAAAAATCATCATTGAGGTGCGACGACCGATTTTATCTGACAGCGCACCGATAAGCGGCTGAATCAGCATAAAGACCAGCAGCGCACCGGTCATCAGGCCGCTGGCCGTTTTGGGATCCATACCCGAGGTGTTCACCAGATACTTCTGCATATAAGTGGTAAAGGTATAGAAGCTCAGAGAGCCGCCCGCGGTGAAACCCAGCACCATCAGGAAAGGTCGGGTATGGTTGCGCAGTAAGCCGATGACGCTGCCGGCATCGCGATGCTCGCGGCTGCTCTTGTCTGATGTCTCCTCCAGTGAGCGGCGTAACCAGAGTGCGACAACGGCGAGCAGCGCGCCAAGGAAGAACGGAATACGCCAGCCCCAGCTTCGCAGCTCAGCATCCGTAAGCAGGAACTGCAGCACCACGACCGTCAGGACCGCCGCCAGCTGCCCGCCAATCAGCGTGACATACTGAAAGGAGGCGTAAAACCCTTTGCGACCTTCGAGTGCCACTTCGCTCATGTAGGTTGCGCTGGTGCCATATTCCCCACCGACTGACAAGCCCTGAAACATGCGTGCCAGCAGCAGAATGACGGGAGCCGCGACTCCGATGGTGGCATAACCGGGTAAGCAGGCGATCACCAGTGAACCAAAACACATCATACAGACCGAAACCAGCATCGAATTTTTCCGGCCATGCTTATCGCCGATATAGCCGAACAGCCAGCCACCAATCGGACGCATTAAAAACCCGGCTGCAAATACACCGGCCGTCTGTAGCAGCTGCGTTGTCGTGTCGCCCTGGGGAAAGAAGATGTGCGCGAAATAGAGTGAGAAGAATGAGTAGACGTAGAAGTCAAACCACTCGACCAGGTTGCCTGATGAGGCACCGACGATCGCCCAGATCCGTTTCTTTGCATCATCCGGCTGAATATTATTGTTTGTGGGTGTCATGCTTTACCTCTGCTCCTTGCTGATCAACAGCGTATAAAGGGTGAGTAAAGCATTTAAGTCTACTGAAGGTAAAGGCGACCTATTCTGAGATTGTTATTGTGAGCTGCATCGCTAATTATCGGGAAATCAGCGGGTTGCTGCGGTTTTTTGCAGATGTCCGGCGGGATACAGTGAGCAGATAGCAGGCTTATTGATGAGAATTTCAGCACAAAGTAGCAGATTAAGGACGTAAAAAAGCCCCGCACTCG